>DLHY01000028.1 GCA_002483445.1 Blastocatellia bacterium UBA7656 | reverse complement strand
AATCTCAAATCTGGAATTTCAAATTTGGGTTTCAATTGACAGCCCCGCAGTCGAAACTTAAACTGACCGATCAAAATGAGTACACTCACACTTGTAAGACACGGACAGGCCAGCATGTTCGACGACGATTACGACCGCCTCTCCCCGCTCGGAGAAGAGCAGTCCCGTCGCTTGGGCAGGTTCTGGGCCGAGAGAAAAATCGCGTTCGATGAAATCTACTCCGGCCCGCAGAAACGACAACTTCACACCGCCGAGATCGTTCGGGATCGTTACGCGCAAGCGGGTTTGAAATTTCCTGAGATAGTCGTCATAGATGAGATGCGCGAATACGACGGCGACGGCATCATCAAGGAATTGCTGCCTCAGCTTGTCGCTGGAGATGATCGAGTGCGACGGCTGGCCGAAGAGTACGAGCGATCTTCCGAGGGAGCGGATCGCTACCGTAGTTTTCAGAGAATGTTCGAAGCCGTCACCTCGCTCTGGGTGCAGGGCAAAGTCACATCGTCCGATGTCGAACCTTTTGAGAGCTTTCATTCGCGCGTGCGTCGCGGGCTTGAGTTGATCACTTCGGGAGAGGGCAGCGGAAGACGGGTCGCGGCGTTCACTTCAGGCGGCCCGACATCTGTCGCTGTTCAGCTTGCCGCGCGCGCGCCTGAAGCGATGGCGATGGAACTGAACTGGCGAGTCCGCAACTCGTCGCTGACGGAAATAGTTTTCAGCCGCGAACGCTTCACGCTCGATGTGTTCAACACACTGCCTCATCTCGATGACCCCGCGATGTGGACTTACAGATAAGGAGAACTGAATGCCGACTATCAAAGAGTTGTTCGATCTGACAGGAAAAGTCGCGCTCGTTACGGGCGGCTCACGAGGATTGGGAAAAGAGATGGCCGAAGGTCTGGCTGAAGCCGGGGCTTCATTGATGCTCGTCGCGCGCCGCGAGCAATGGCTCACGCCGACTATTGAAGAATTTCGCTCTCGCGGGTTTCGCTGCGAATCTGCGCTTTGCGATGTGGCAAACCCGGATGATGCTCAAAAAGCGGTAAGCCTCACGGTAGAAGCTTTCGGCAAAATCGACATACTCATCAACAATGCCGGGGTGACGTGGGGGACTCCCGCCGAAGAGATGCCGCTCGACAAATGGAAGATGGTCATCGACATCGATCTGACGGGCGCGTTCTTGTTTTGTCAGGCAGCGGGGCGCGAGATGCTCCGTCAGGGCAGCGGCACGATAGTCAACATCGCCTCGATAGCGGGACTCGTGGGTACGATGGAAACGGGGCAGCACATCAGCGGGTACGTCGCGGCAAAAGGCGGATTGATAGCTTTGACACGCGAGCTTGGCGCGAAGTGGGCGAGTCGCGGAGTGAGGGTCAATGCAGTTGCCCCTGCGTTCTTTCTGTCGAGGATGACGGAGAAGGCTCTTGAAAAAACTCTGTCTGATGTCGAAGCGGCAACGCCGATGGGTCGCATAGGCCAGCCGGGAGAATTGAAAGGCGTGGTTTTATTTCTCGCCTCCCCGGCGTCGAGTTATATCACCGGTCAGACCATAGCCGTCGATGGCGGACTGACGATTGTGTAGCGTTGCTCCAAAGTCCCGATTGACTAATTCGAACAACTGTTCGATAATCCGGTTTCTGAAGTTCAAACGGAACCGGAGGAGCGCATGGCTAATTACACCACTGAGACGATCAGCAAAAATTATCACGATGCTATAGTCGGCTGGCAGCAACGCAATTTTCCCGAACTATCGATACTGGAAAAATACTGGGACGACTATTTCAAAGGACAGCCCCCTTTTCAACTCGTCGCCAAAGTGGGCGATGTGAAAAGCGATGAGATTCAAATAGGTCAGTATGCCGGACGGCCCTGCCTCGAACGCGCAAAACAGATGGTCGGCAATATGTTCTTCTCCGCACGCGATATCATTCGCGCGCAGGCTTCTACAGAACTCGGCTCCATCCAGCAGCATCGCCTCACGCTCGACCGCGCCGTGACCGACAAAGGCAAATTCGCCGTGCTTCGCATAATGGCCGAAGAACTTCGACACGCATATCAGATGTTCTGGGTTCTGGATCAGGATCAATCGTGGAAGAAACCCGGACTCGGCGACGTTGCAAAACAAACGATGGAAGAACTACTTTCGATGGAGCTTGGCACGCACGTTTTAGACGCATTCAACATCGATTTCAACGACTTCCTCGACAACGTGACCTACGCGACCGTAATCGATCTCGTCGGCAAGTATCAGTTGGAGATGATGCAGATTTTCTGCTACTCGCCGATGGCCCGCAGCATGGGGCCTATGCTTCAGGAAGAAGCGTTTCATCTCGGCAGCGGGCGGACGCTGTTGAAAGAAATCGCGCAGATGGCGGCGCGAGGCGAGGGCGATTACAGCATGGATGATGTGCAGAGAGCCTTGAACCTATGGTTCCCGCGCGGGCTTGAGATGTTCGGCAGCGAAGAGGGGGGCGCGACCGCCGTCACGTTCGGCTTCAAGGACAAGACCAACGCCGAGGCCCAGAACCTCTACATCGAAGAAGTCCGCGGCGTGGTCGATAACATCAACGTGGCGATAATTCAGGAGCGCGCGCCGAGGCTGTCACGTCAGGATGCTCGCGCGCTCGTTGAAGAAATCTCTCGCAGCGGCGATGTGAAAGAGGGCATCCGACCTGAAGACATTCTCTTTTTGCCCAGCGTGAAATTCTTCCGCCGTCGCGGTAGAGAGGAATATGTCTTCAAGCCGTTCGACGTGCGGGGCAACCTGTTGACCGAAGACGGCAAGCCTTACACGCCGGATAAATATCTTGAGTATCTGACCGCCACGCTTCCGCATCGCTTCATCGGAAGCCGCGAGCATCGGAAATTCGTCGATGCGATGTGGGACTATCTCAAAACGAACTGATCGCGTCTGATTGTTTCGCATAAAACGACAGGGCGGCCCGATAGCCGCCTTTTCTTTTTTCACCTTGAAGGACTCGCCGAGGTTTGAGATATTCCAAAACGCGCCATCCGCAGAAAGGGAACCGAATTGTCATTCAATCTCGAAGGCAGAACTGCGATTGTAACGGGCGGCGGGCGCGGCATAGGAAAAGCCATCGCTTTCCGTCTCGCTCAGGCAGGCGCGAATGTCGCTATAGCCAGCCGCAAAATCGAAAACCTCGAAGCGACCGCCTCTGAGTTCGCTTCTCTTCCGGGCAAAACCATACCCCTTGCCTGTCACGTTGGCCGCGCCGATCATCTGGAAAACCTCGCGCGAGAAACTGAAAGCCGCCTCGGCCCCGTCGATATACTCGTCAACAACAGCGCGACGAATATCGGTCAGGGGCCGTCGCTCAACGTGACAGACGAGATGTTCGCAAAGATGATGGAGATCAATGTGCTGTCGGCGTTTCGATTGATCAGACTCGTCGCGCCGCGAATGATCGAACGCAACAGCGGATCGATCATCAACATAGTCTCAATTGCCGGAATTCGCCCGCAGACGGAAGGCCTGCTCTACAGCATGTCTAAGGCCGCGCTGATTATGATGACGCGCAGCCTCGCGCTCGAATTCGGCAAACATAACGTGCGTGTGAATGCCATCGCGCCGGGACTCATCAAGACGGACTTCTCGGAATTCTTCTGGAAGAACGAAGAGCATGTGAAAAGGGTTGAATCATCTCAGCCCCTCCCGCGCATAGGCTTGCCGGAAGAGTTGGGCGGCATCGCTCTTTACCTTGCTTCGGACGAATCATCATTCGTCACCGGGCAGACGTTCGTCGTCGATGGAGGCGCGACGGCGAGATAAACAGGAAGGCAAAAGTAAAAAGGCAAAAGGTAAAAGTAAGAAAGCCATTCCAGATCAAACATTCTTTCTTAGCCCGGACTTCCATTTTTGCCTTTTTACTTTTTACTTTTGCCTTGTTCAGTGGTCAGTTGGAGAAAAAAGAGAAGGGGAGATTTATTATGAAGCGAATTCTTTCAGCTATCGTTTTGATTGCAGGCTGCACGCTCGCGCTGTCAGTTTCGGCTGCGGCGCAGGATTTGGAATCGCGCGTCAAACACGGTTACGCCGACAGCAACGGCGTGAAAATTCATTACGCCTCGCTCGGCGCGGGGCCGCTTGTGGTGATGATTCACGGCTTCCCTGATTACTGGTACTCGTGGCGGCATCAGATGGAAGCTCTCTCGGATAAGTTTCAGGTCGTCGCCATAGATCAACGCGGCTACAACCTGAGCGACAAACCCAAGGGAGTTGAGAATTACGATATGCGATTGCTCGTCGGCGATGTCGCGGCGGTCATAAAACATCTAGGCCAGAGCAAAGCCATCATCGTTGGTCACGACTGGGGCGGAGCCGTCGCGTGGCAGTTTGCGATCAATCTGCCGCAGATGACTGAAAAACTAATCATTCTCAACCTGCCGCACCCGCGCGGAATCGGGCGTGAGCTTGCCAATAATCCACAGCAGCAGAAGAACAGCCAGTATGCGCGCAACTTTCAACAGGAAGGCGCACATCTGAAACTGACCGCAGAAGGGCTTGCCGGGTGGGTCACTGACCCGGAAGCGAAGAAGAAATACATCGAAGCCTTCAAGCGGTCGGACTTCGAGGCGATGCTCAACTACTACAAGCGCAACTATCCGCGCGAGCCTTACAGGGAAGACCCTTCGCCCGTCATCAAGGTGAAATGCCCGGTGCTTATGTTTCACGGACTCAAGGACTGGGCCTTGCTTCACCCGGCGCTCAATGGGACGTGGGAGTGGCTTGAAAAAGATTTGACGCTTGTGACTATCCCCGACGCGAGCCACTTCGTTCAACAGGACGCGGCTGAACTCGTCAGTAAGACCATGAAACTGTGGCTGTCGAGATAGGGGATGGGAGATGGGGGATGGGGTTTGATGCTCATCCCTCAGCGCGAAAGAGAAGGCTATGAAGTTAAAAGATAAAGTCGTCGTTGTTACCGGCGGAGCCAATGGCATAGGCCGCGCCCTGTGCCGTCGCTTTGCCACTGAAGGCGCGGGCGTCGTTGTGGCCGACATCGAATCGGATAAAGCGGCAACTGTAGCCGAAGAAATCGGCGGGCTGATGGTTCAGACGGATGTGAGCCGGGAATCTGATATCGTCCGGCTGGTCGAGAAGGCGATTGCCGCTTATGGCCATATCGATCTGTTCTGCTCTAATGCTGGAATAGGCGGAGTGCAGGGCGGAGCGGAAGTTTCGAATGAAGCGTGGCGCGAAATTATCGATGTCAACGTGATGGCCCATATTTATGCTGCGCGAGCCGTGCTTCCTTTCATGCTCCGAAGAGGAGAAGGCTATCTTTTGCAAACCGTGTCGGCTGCCGGATTGCTCACTCAGGTAGGCTCCGCGCCGTATTCGGTGACTAAGCACGCGGCGCTCGCCTTTGCCGAATGGCTTGCGATCACTCACGGCGAGGCGGGCATAAAAGTTTCGTGCCTTTGTCCGCAGGGCGTGCGAACGCGAATGCTTTTGGGCGAAGACGGGAAGGGCGAGAACTTTCTCGTCTCCGGCGCGCTCGATCCTGAAGAGGTCGCTGATATCGTCGTGCGCGGCCTTGAAGAAGAGCGGTTTTTGATTCTGCCGCACAGTGAGGTTGCCGATTATTTTCTTCGCAAGGCGACCGATTATGATCGCTGGCTTCGCGGCATGAGAAGGTTGCAGGCGAAAGTACTCGGAGCCTGAACAGGAATAGAGCGTAATCAGAAGAGAAGGTTGCTGACAGCTTTTCATTAACACCCAACTTCAGTTGGGTGTTAGCGCGCGGCAATTTTCTCCGAACCGTTTCAAACGAAACGCCATCGCCTGAACATACTTCTTTTCATATCTCACTTCTAATCGCGCACTCCGCACACAGGCGAAAAAATTTTTCTTGCATTGTCGAGCTTCGAATATATAATGGTTCCGCCAAACATCGCAGCAGAGTTTAGGCCCCTTCTCGTTCTAATCCGGTTCCCCGACATTTTTACATCCTGAATTGCCCTGAGTGTGTGTGCCCGACCCGCAGGAGTTTCTATGGCTGAAGAGAAGACCTATCTGGAGCTTTCCGAGGAAAGCGGAAGCTCGCACAAATTCTATGAAGTCACAATCGATGGAGCGGAAGTGACTATTCGCTTCGGGCGCATCGGCGATCAGGGCCAAGCCAAGACCACCCGATTCGCAGACGCGGGAAAAGCTCAGGCCGATGCTCAGAAGAAAATCAACGAGAAGATCAAAAAAGGCTACGAGCGCGCCGTCGTAGGAGCGCGCAAAAAACGCGCCGTCACTCGCCGCTCGGCTATGCTTGCGCAGGCTTCGACCTCGCCCGCAAGAGACGTTCCCCTGTCGCGTCAGGCTCCCGTGTTGTGGAAGTTCGATTCCTCCGCGAACGCTTTCGGCATCTTCGTCGATGAATCGCTCTGCTGGGTCGCAAACGAAGCGGGCAAGATATTCGCCCTCGATCACAATGGAGCCGTGCGCGCGAAATTCAAACTTCCCGATGGAGTCAAATGCATAGTGGCAGACGACGACTGGCTTTATGCCGGTTGCGATGACGGCAAGGTTTATGACCTGACGAGCAAACAGCCGCTCGTCGCTTACGAGATAGCTGAAAATGTGGACATACTCTGGCTCGACATAAGCGACGGAGTGCTTGCCGTCTCCGATGCGAATGGAAGCGTCACGGTAATCAATCACGAAGATGAATCGCAGTGGACGAAGCAGAGCGCGGGCGACCGCGGCTGGATGGTGAGATGCGACGAAATAGGCGTCTATCACGGCCACGGTCAGGGCGTGACTATGTACGACTGGGAAGACGGGCGCGCGCTTTGGACGCGCGAAACTCGCGGCGCGGTCTTGTTCGGCTGGCAGGAAGAAGCGACCGTCTATGCCTGCACCTCCGGGTGTGTGGTTCATGCGTTCTCGAAGAACGGGGAAGTCGGCCCCGTTTATCAATGCGACGGAGTTCTTTTCTCATGCGCGGCAGCCGAGAACGGCAAGTACATTTTCGCCGCCGATGGTTCGGGCAATATCTACTGCTTCGACGAGACAGGGAACAGGCTCTGGAAGCTGGCTTCAGGGTGCGGGGCCGCTTACTCGATGCAGTTCTACAAAGATCGACTCTACATCGTGACTACGATGGGACACCTGGCCTGCATCGATGCGAGCGAAGCGGCCATCAAAGCGGCGCAGGAAGGAAGCGTTCCTGTCGCCCTTACATTCGAAGCTCCGCAGGTCGAAGAGGCGACTGCTCATATCGAGACGACTTCCGATTCGAGCGGCGGGGTGGTTGTCGAGTGTTTCCGCGAGGGGAGCAATCTTCGCGTGCGGGTGGTGTCGGAAGGATTCAATCGAAACTGGAAATGTCAGTTCCCGAAAGGCATTCGAGAAGAAGGCGCGCGCTACGTCGTCGACGAAGTGCGCGAGGCGCGCGGAGGCTTTTATCGCGTGCGCGGCAATATCAGAAAGCTGAGATGAGCGATGATCGAAATTCTGTTCGATCATCCGTATAATGACGGCATGAAAATCAAAGTCATAGTTCACGAAGCTGAAGAAGGCGGATACTGGGCAGAGGTTCCTTCAATACCGGGCTGCGCAACACAGGGCGATACATTCGAGGAACTGCTTCAAAATATTTATGAAGCGGTTGAAGGCTGCCTTTCGGTCGATGTATCTCCTGCGCAGGTTTCCGAGCGCGACCGTGTATTTGAAATTGCGGTATGAAATCGCTGTCGGGTAAAGAATTTGCCAGAGTGCTTGAACGTCACGGCTGGTCTTTGCTGCGCGTGCAGGGAAGCCATCATATTTATGGAAAAGCAGGAATCAACATCAGGCTCTCAGTTCCGATTCATGGCAACAAACCGATGAAAGCGGGCTTGCTCAAACACATGATGAAACTCGGAGGCATCTCTGAAGACGATTTGTGATTAGAGGAAAGATCGCTCGATGAAACTGATTCAACAAACCCGTCTTGTATTTCAGGAAGGCCGATCAGACAAGGTCTATGAAGTCGATCTGTGCGAAGTCGGCGCGAATCAATACACCGTCAGCTTCCGCTACGGGCGACGCGGTTCGACTCTCAAAGAAGGCGCGAAGACCGCAAAGCCTCTTCCTCGACAGCAGGCGGAAAAAATCTTCAACGATCTCGTAGAGTCGAAAACTAAAAAAGGCTATCGCAACGCTGACACGCAGCCCGCGCGCGAGACTTCAAAGCCTCAAAAAACAGCCGCGCCCTCAGACAGTGATGCACGCAATCAGGCTGTATTGAATCGACTGGCAGAATGGCAGAACAACAAACACAAGTGGCCGCTTGAACGGGCCATCTGGCGGGCGGGCGAATTGAGATTAAGCGCAGCCGCGCCGCTGCTTATGAATCTCATCGGCAGCAAAGACGCGCTCAGGGATTATTGCATCGCTGCGGCTTTGGGCTGGTGCGGCGACGAAACTGCCGTCGCATCACTCACTCGCCTGCTCGAGGATTCGAAGTCGCCTGATTTCGTGCGACGCATAGCCGTTGAAGCCCTGCTCAAACTTTCGAGCGAAGAAATGCGGGCGGAATTCAAATCGGACATGATCGAAAAACTCCCCGCTGAGTTGCGCAAACCGGCGCAGCGCGGCACGGCAGAAGATTTTTCCGTCGCGCTGAAAGCTTATCTCGAAGGCGGCGACTATCAGCGATTCGAAGTCCTCGATACGATCTATCTGATCGATAACGAAAATACGCGCCCTGCTCTGATCGATATGATCAAAACGGCTCCGATGCGGGCGAACTATTTTCAAAGATTCCGTCACATCTTCAAGGCCGCCGAGTATCGCCGCGATCCGGAAGTGTTCGGCCTTCTGGCTTATCGATTCGAGAAATCGCCACGCGCATTCCAACACACTTATTTTCCTATGAACAAGGAATCTCGCTGGCCGATTTATCTGAGTGTGGACGAAGATTGGATTCAGGACGCGAGGACGGAAATCCTCCGCCCTGAGTCGCGCATCTGCTTTGGCGCAAGGACTCGCGATTATCTGCGCCGTCGTGTGTGGCGAGGGCTGAGAAAGCTTGGAGAGCAGGGCGACAGCGATTATGTGAAGATGGCCGTAGGCACGTTGCTGCCTTACACCGACGCCGATGCCGTTGCGGTCAAAGAGGCGTCCCTGTATGTGCCTGCGATTCGCGATTTCAGAAAAATTTACTGGGACGATTACGCGCCTTATTACCCTTTCAATTTCATTCTCTATCGCCACAGCCCGCGCTATTTTTTGAAGCCCAATACCTGGTTCTGGAGATGCCGCGACAACTACAAGCCCGGAGATGCCGCGCCCAGCGCAAGCGAAGAAGCGTTTCCCGATCTATGGAAACAGGTGCCTGTCGGATTGCTTCATCTGATCTCGGAAAGCGAATGCCGCCCGGTCATCGAATTCGCTGCGCGCTCGCTCGGAGAATGCCGCGAGTTCTGCGCCGCGCTCGACACCGAAGCCGTGTCAATGATCCTCTCGCGGCCTTATGAAGAGGCGGCGCGACTCGGCTTCGAGCTTGCCAAGAATCGCTACCGGAAAGAGTCGCCCGACCGCCAGCTTGCGCTTGCCGTCGCAGGTTGCGCTCTCAGGGAAGCGCGAGCCGAGGCGATCAAATGGATAGATGAGAGCCGCGCGTTTTTCCTGGCCGACGGCGATTTCATCACCGCGATTGTTACCAGTAAGCACGCGGATGTGCGAGCCTTCGCCAGAAATCTTTTGCGCTCGTCGACTTTTTCGGATGCGACTGCTCGGACGCTCATCGCGCGATTGATCGCTCATCTCGTGTCGTTTGGTGAGACGCAAGCGGATGAAGCGCGCGACATCGCCGACATTGTTCTCAACAGCTTCGGCGCGCAACTGCGATCAATCGGAATCGAGATAATTCTCGATCTGCTCTCTCACCCCATGCTCGAAGTGCAGGAGCTTGGCGGCGATATACTCCTGATTCACGAAACGAAGCCGGAGAATCTGCCCGCAGGTGTGATCGATTCTCTCGTGGATTCGGGATTCGAAGCGATGCGCGGCATCGGCATCAAGCTCATCGCAGGGCTTCCGCTCACTGAGTTTGCCAGTCGCGAAGATCAGTTAGTTTCTCTCTCTATGCACCGATACGCCGATGTGCGCGATGCCATTCGCCCGCTGATAAAAACTCTCTGCCAGTCGAGCGCGACTCTCGCCGAAGGGCTTTCTTCGCTTTTCCTCGAAGCGATGCTCAAGCCTGAACCTCACGAGGGAGTTCACACGAGCCTCGCGCTCATGCTTCAGAAAGATATGGGGATCGGCTGGATGCAAGCGGCCACCAGAGGCGCTGCATGGAAACTTGTTCAAGCCGAATCGCCCTCGGCTCAGGAGCTTGGCGGCATACTGATTCAATACAAAGCCAACTCCGAGGCTCTGTTCACGGAAGGATTCGACTTCGACGATCTCGCCGAGCTTTCAAACCATGAAGTGCGCGCCGTCCGCGAATCGGCGTGGATGATGTTCTCGAAGATGCTTCATCGCCTGCAACACGCGATGAACCCGAATGCTCTCGAAGAGATGTCGAAAGCCGTCCGCCTTCTCGATTCACCCTGGGAAGACTCGCGCACTTTCTGGATCAGGACGTTTCGAATGTTTTTCACCGCCGAGGACTTCACGCCCGCCCTGCTTGTGAGCGTCTGCGACAGCGTGCGCGAAGATGTGCAGCAGCTTGGCCGCGAACTGATAACGCGATTCTTCAAGGATGAAAACGGCGATGAGTATCTGCTCAAATTGAGCGAGCATCCGTCCGCCGACCTGCAACTGTTCGCGACGAATTATCTTGAGCGATACGCGAAGGACAACCCCGCGCGACTCAAAGAACTGAGGCACTATTTTCTCAGCGTGCTTTCGCGCGTGAACAAAGCGCGGACGGCGAAGAATCGCGTTATGGCTTTCCTCGCTGTCGAAGCCGAAAAGAGCGAAGAAGCCGCTCACATCGTCGCCGAGATTTTCGCGCGTCAGGCGGTCACCATCGCGATAGGAGATCGCGCGGCGGCAATCGAAGCGATGCTTCGATTAAGAGAAAAATACCCCGACATCGCTTTGCCGATAAACGTCCGCGCGCCGGAGGTGCGACATGCAGTTTGATTATCTTTACAAGGGAAACTCTTCGGTCACCAGCTACGCCGACCGCACCCGTATGTCGTTCGCGCCGGATGTCAGGCGCGAGCCGACTTATTTTTTCGGCCTTCTGGGAAAGAGCATCGAATTCCGCGAAGCCATCAGCGCGCTTCACGATGTCGTCATCTCAGACCTTCGCTATCAACCCAAAGACAAAACCGAGTACAAGCAATGGGCCGCCGAGCAGGAATTGATCGACTGGGAATCGGTTGTGTCCGAGCGCGAGGAAGTTACCCGCCGATTGAAAGAGCTTCAATCGGAACTAAACGCGCTCACTCAAATGAGCTACAAGCGAATGAAGCCGTTCGATGACGCGATGTGGAAATTCAGACAATACGCATGGCTGAAGAATCTCGACGTGCGATACATTCTCGATCCCGTAATAACCGTGCATCCTGATGAAGTCTTCTTCGAATGCTTCAGCCGCGACGAATCAAGCTATGGCCGTCTGGGCGCGAGCTATGAAGTGTTCGCCGACGTCGGCGAGTTTTCCTGCGGCACCACGAACATCGATTATTCGTCGAAGCTCTACGATGAGTTCCAGAAGATTCGCACATACAAACAGACTCGCTTCGAAATCGATCCTTCCGGCTTCGACATCCAGACCACTGGCGAAGATGCTTACAAAGAAATCAAAATCGATCTGCCCGACTCGTGGGTGAGAGGATTTTTGCAGGTCAGTTCAGCGATGTCGTTGCCTGCTGTCTCGTTCGATCTTCACCCGATGGACGTTCACAATCTCTGTTTCGTGCTGCGCCGTCACAAAGAAAAACGAGGGCCGCGCAGTATGCGTTATCACCTGCGACCAGGTGAGCCTGTCAGAGTCGTATTCGAGCCGTGGAATATCGAAATCTTATGCGCACGCTCCAGCTATCGCGGAGACGATGCGGAAGAGATTCGAGTGTGGGGCCGAAGAAGGATTCACATACTCGAACGATTGATCCCCGTTGCGAAACGCTTCACTGTTCATCTGCTCGGCACGGGCCTGCCATCGTTTTACGTAGCCGATCTCGGCGACATGTCTTTCACCCTGGGGCTGTCCGGGTGGACTGCCAACGACTGGTCGCGGGCTGGTAATTTCGATCTGATGGCTCCGCGCGCCGACGTTGATGAATTCACGAAGCAGGCGGTTTTCGATTCGCTCCGCGAGCGATGGAGCGAAAAGCCTGATCGCCTTGCAGCGCGACTCAACGTTGATCGCTCGGTGGTATTGGGCGCGCTTGGCGCGTACACGCAGGCGGGGCGGGCGATCTTCGATCTCAATAAACAGGTTTATCGAGTGCGGGAGTTGAGCCGCGAGCCTTTGCCTATGGACAAGCTGCGATTCGCAAGCGCGAGGGAAGAGAGCGCGACCAGATTTCTGATTCAAAACAACGTTCAGATAACGTCGAAAAAAACGGATGACGCGGGCACAGTCACTCTTCAGGGAAGCGTGAAGGATAAGGACAAGACTTTCACACCTTCGATGGTGATTGATCGCGATGAGCGAATGATGAAAGCTGTTTGCTCGTGCAACTGGCATCAGCAGAACAAACTTTTTCAAGGCCCCTGTGAGCATATACTCGCAGTGAGAATGATGTATGCGCGGATGGGTGGTGAGTGATGGGAGTGTGGGAGAATGGGAGTGTGGGAGAATGGGAGTGTAGGAGAATGGGGGAATGGGAGTGTGGAAAACAGAAGGCACACCTTCTGACTTCTGACTTCTGACTTCTGACTCCTGCCCACTGATCTTTGAAGTTTGCGCAATGGGAAGTGACCTTGCAGAAGGGCGGCGGATCGCNNACTGGTCTGCTCTTGACTGTGCGTCGCAATGCGCTACCGTAGCTGTTTCGGTTTGTATTCCGAAAAGAAAATGAACCACGGTAGCGCAGCGCCGCTTGAGTTGAGACAGCCCAGTTCCGGGAAGTTTACGAAGGACAGTAGACCCTTGCGCAACACGGCGCGGCAGCGAGCAGAAGTCTTGCAGAAGGGCGGCGGATCGCNNACTGGTCTGCTCTTGACTGTGCGGGTCTACCGCTGGGAGTGATATTCCGGTTTGTATTTGGCAAGTAGAATGTTCACTCCCAGCGGTGCCCCGCTTGAGTTGAGACAGCCCAGTTCTCGGAAGTTTACGAAGACGCCCGCTGCCGCGCCTTAGCCGGATGAAGAGGTGAAAGGAAGTAAGGGAGTATGGGGGTATGGGAGTGTGGGAGTGATGAATTCGTTTCTCCCACACCCCCATACTCCCACACTTTCCTAAACAGGAGCTATGGAAGAACGAGCGAGAACGAGAGAAGAGCTTTACGCGGCGGTGCGCCAGTCTTCGAGAATGGAAGTCATACTTGAAGAGATGATCCGGCTGGGATTCTGGCCAGCCGAGGGCGCTATGCCCGAAGACCCGGCGGACGAGATTCGCCGTCGCGGGGAGATTCAAAGAGAGCTTGCAGAACTGCGCAAACAGAGCCGCCAGCTTCATAACGAAGAAGCTCTCAAAAAAGAATATCTCCGCCGTCGCCTGGAAGAATCGCGCCGCAAACGTCGGGAGACCAAAGAGCGCCGCGAGCGCGAACGAATGGATCGCGCCGAAGTCTGGCAACAGAGAAAAGAAAAAGAAATCCTGTATCTCGGCCAGGAAGTTTCAGCGGGACTCAACAGTACGGAGTGCGACGAAGAGCGATTGAAGAGCCACGGCTTGCCGCGTTTTTCCGCAGCTCAGGATATAGCCGAGGCGATGGGCATAACGGTCGCCCAGCTTCGATTCCTCGCTTTCAATCGAAAGACATCGACGGTGTCGCATTACGTGCGTTTCAAAATTCCCAAGAAGACCGGCGGAGAAAGATTGATCTCTGCGCCGATGCCTCGACTCAAGGCGGCTCAACACTGGATTCTGCAAAACATTCTGGAACGTGTGGAGCTTCACGACGCGGCGCATGGATTTCGGGCCGCGCGCTCTATAGTCACGAACGCCCGACCTCACGTCGGATCGGACTGCATCATCAACATCGATCTCAAGGATTTCTTTCCCTCGGTCGAATACAAACGGGTGAAGGGACTCTTTCGCTCGCTCGGATACTCGGAAGCAGCGGCGACCATCTTCGGATTGATTTGCACCGAAGCGGAAACGGAAGAAGTCGAGCTTGATGGCAAAAAGTATTTTGTGGCGAAAGGCGCGCGCCATCTGCCGCAGGGAGCGCCGACAAGCCCCGCGATAACGAACCTGCTGTGTCGCCGTCTTGATCGAAGACTGAAAAAGATGGCCGATGAAACAGGGTTCGCCTACACGCGCTATGCGGACGATCTGACGTTTTCATCATCAGGCGATAGTCTGCGGAATATCTGCAACGCACTGCGCCGAACTGAATCGATAGTCGCGCACGAAGGCTTCACCATTCATCCCGATAAGGTGAGGGTGCTGCGTCGCTCGCGCCGTCAGGAAGTCACAGGAGTCGTGGTCAACCTCAAGCCTGCTGTTTCAAGAGACGAGCTTCGCCGGTTTCGCGCTGTGCTGTATCAGATAGAAAAGGACGGGCCGGAAGGGAAGCGATGGGGCGCATCGAAGGATGTGCTTGGATCGCTCCTGGGGTTTGCAAATTTCGTCTCGATGGTGGATGGAGAAAAAGGCGCGCGACTCAAAGGCCGTGTGCTTGCGGCGATGGACAAATACGGCTGGCAGCGGCCCAAATTCGAACGCCGAACAAAGCCGCCGGTGAAAGAAGAGGTTGAGATGCCGCCGGTCGAAGAGCCGAGAGATGACAAGCCTAAGAAATGGTGGAAGCTCTTCTGATCCACGAAGGAACACGAAGGAACACTCAGAGCGGCAATTCTCAATACAAAAATCTGCTTTTGCTAAAACCTTGAAAAATGGCTCGAAAATGGAAGAACCGCCAAGTCCTTTGGATTCGATCCAAATAGAGAGTTGCTGCTGAGATACGTATTCAGCGCGATTCTTTTCCGGGTACGAACATAAGTTTTCCAGTGCGCAAAGCGATTTTTGATTCAAACAGGATTCGCGCAGCCCTTGTACCTTATCTGATATCTGAGATAGTTTCCATAGCTCAAGCTGCTACTGTGTGCATAGCACATCATAGTAGTAATTCAACGCCACTCGCTGGGGTTTGTTTGCAAGGTTAGTGATAGGCACTGATTGCTCAAAGACCTTGTTTCCCTGTATTGCAATTGTGCCAAGACGTGTGACCACGCCTTTGAATTCCAGGTAGACAGGCATACGCATAACGAAATCGTCATCCACGTTGGATTGTTCGATCCTGATATTAAGCATCACCTGCCCGCTTGCATCCTGGCCCAGAGAATAATTGAGTTTGTAATGCGGCAAGGCCGTGCCATAAACGAACTGATCGAAGAACCAGTCCATTTTGCCGTTGCCCTGTAAGTCCATATCCGGGGTTATATGCTTCTCAACAATTACTTTGAAATCTTCTGTAGTAGCTACTTTGTTCAAGTGAGTGCGGACGAAATCGCGCATCATCACCTTGAAGCGATCATCTTTGGTCTTATTGTCCCACATCAGCATTCGGAGCATGTGCAGGACGAAAGCGCCCTTGGGATAAATCAACCGCCTGCCAATATCGAATCCGGCTTTGCGCGTGCTGAGGCGATACCCCAAAGTCAAAGGGCCGATGTCGATGGCTCGCACTCCCCTGTCATTCTTTTCCGTCAGCAATTCTTTTTCATCCTTCCAGAATTGGAAGAAGCGATCCTGATTTTGCTGGGCATAGGTGGCCTGAATGAACAGTGATGCAGCAAAGTCGGAGAAGCCTTCGCTGATCCACTGATCCCGATAGGAATTCCAGCCGACGGCGTGTCCCCACCATTGATGAGCGATTTCATGAGGGCCGACGACCCGGAAGTATCCGAGTATACCGATGGCCCCGAACGGAAAGGAAAAAGCGCTCTGCGGCAAAAAAGTCAGACTTGGCCACGATTGACCGTAACTGACAGCCGAGTGCTGAGTCATGGCAATCCGCGTATAAGGGCTGGGGCCGAAATAATCGGTATATATTTCCAGAGCCACTTTAGCCTCGGCCAATGCCTTCTTCATCACTGTCGTCTTCGCAGTTTTGCCCTCGGCGTTTTTGTAATAGAGGTCTTTCTCGTCGGCTCCATCGGCAAAGTCATAAGACTCGAAGGTAAAGCCGAGCCGCTCGTTCCTGGCCACCTCTTTCTTGAAGCGACCAAAATTAAAGCCAGCCACTATATAAGGCACTTCGCTGCGCCAGACCGAGACATTCTGTACTCCTTCCGTCGCCTCGCTGACCGGGATACCCGTAGCCACCATCGTGAGTCCTTTTGGAATTCGGAAGGTCAGGTCGTAGGAAGCTGAATCCCCCAGGTGAGTAGCTGGATACCATTCATCGCGCGCCGAGCTTGTAACATAATAATTGCCGGATCCCTGATTGGCCACGACATCAGGGCCGTTGTAAATCGTCTTGATAGTAAAGCGTTCCCCGTCTTTCAGATTGCGCGGCATAATGACAAAAAACTGCGAGTCTTCATCTTTGCTCTCTTGAATGAAGGCCAACGCCTGACCATCACTGTCGGTTACGCTCTGGACTCGCAGAGTCGGGAAGAGCTTGAGGGGTACGACTCGCAGGCCATTCCATTTGGAGATAAAAGTCGTTCTGGCTTGCCCGTGGAGGTTGCCATTTTTTTCGATCTGAGTGTCAAGCTGCTGGTGTTCGACATCGATTGGATAGTTTTGCTCCGCGCTGGTTGCCCTCTTTGCAGCATACTCTTGTTCCAGATGAAACGCGGCCCATATTCCATACCTGTTCTCCTCGTAGCTTGATAGCGATACCTCTTCCGGCGCAACCGAAAGACTGCCGGTGAGTCGATTGCCGAATGGGTCGATGGAGTATTGCAGTTCGCCGTACTTCCTGCCTTTGATAAAAGCAGCAAAAAAGCCGCCTGCCTGATCAGAGAGAACATCCTGCAGGATGCGACCGGTGAGGTTATAGCGCAGTTTGCGGCGCAGGTTCTTTTGATTATCTTCCAGAAGGTCAGCCGCCCGATTATTTGGGGCGCTTGGAGTGATTGAGGTCTGTCGCTCGATCTCAGTAAGGGTGTCGTCCGTAAAGCGCATCACCAACTGGTTGAATTCTTCCGTGATGCGAGGCTCTTTAGTCAACAAAGCCAGATTGCGCTTTTCTACTTCGATAGGCGGCGTCATCGTAAAACTGCCTTCGCCGAGGAAGACCGCGCCGGTAACTTTGCCTGACACTGGACTCAGGAAGTAGAGGTTGCCGGATTTGAAAGTGAAGGTTCCCGCATCCCGTTTCAGCACGAGATTGCTGACCGTCGCAGCATGGCCACTCAGTCCAACGTGGCGTAGTTCCTGATAAATCGGATGCGAATTGGCCGATGCCGGATTATCAGCGGCGGTCACTTTCAACGAGATGAAGCTGAATGCTTCCAGCAATCCGAAACAGAAACATACCAGAATCAGAACGGAAGATTGGCATCTCATTCGGTATCTCATATAGCCTCCACCGCAACTACTTCGAATGCCTGAATGAAACTGTCTAACGCTGTGCGCTCCGCTCCATCGCGAACCCCTGCATAAAGTTCTGCAACTGTCACGGCAGAAATCAACAAAGGCCCGGTTAAGTTTTCAAGGTAAGAAACGGCTTCCGGCCTGTCGCGCAAGTAAGCGATTATCACATCTGTATCTATGAGCAAGGGCATGGCTGTAATCAGAGTCTATTCCACTCCGACCTGAGTTCATCCAAAGCAGTCAGGTCTTGTCGATCTTTCCGGATGCCTCTGGCTTTTTGAATCAGGTCAGGGCGGGCATTGCTTTGGAAGCGAGCAATGAGTTGATCCACTGCTTCACGAATCAACTGGCTTTCCGACTTGCCGGTGCGACGAGATATTTCCTCAAGCGCGGCGCGCTCCTGCTTTGTTAAATTGATCTCTGTTTCCAGAAGTGTTCGGCACAGTAGTTGATTGAGGAACGAGACCCAATCAGCGACACTCTATCAAAACTGTTGATTCCATTGATGGAGGATAACGCTGATGAGTCTCGCACCCCCTATCACATCAGACCCTTTGCTCTTTGACAAGTTGCTCGAACCCATCGCTGCGCCTCTCGATGAACTTGACCACCAGCCTCTCTCCCAGGCTGCCAGCAAGCTCAAGTTTGCGGTCTTCATTCGTACCCTGCTCTTTCGCCTATTCAACCAGATTCGTTCTCTTCGCGATCTGCAACTCGATTTGAAGACCAGCACTTCTGCCAAGCTCTTGCGACTACCCTCACTGGGGTTGTCAACTTTGCACGACGCTTTTGTTCGCTATCCCTGCTCCTGGGTCATTCGTCTTGTCCAATACGTTGCTCCTGAGTTGGCTCAATTGCCTGAACTCTCATCTCTCGGACAACTCTGGTGCGTTGACTCCTCTTTCTGGCCCCTCGTGCGTCAGTTGGGATGGCTCGCCCGTCAAGGACTCAAAGGGGTTCGCTTGCATCTAGCCTTCTCGCTCAATACGCTGTGCAGCGTCGCTTTCTTTCTCACCTGTGACAAGTCGCCGACTGCACATGAGCGAGCGATGTTGATGGCCTTAGTGCAAGCAGGCGTAACTTACATTCTCGACCGAGGCTATATCAGCCTCCCTGCCTGCCGAGAGTTGATTGATCGAGGAGCCTTCTTCGTTGTGCGCGCCCGCAATAATCAGCGTTGGCGAGTGCTGGCTGACATTGAGGTCGCTGCTTCGGAAGTGTTGAACCACTTGAGTGAGATCAGCGATCAGGTAGTCCAACTCCGCAGCGACGCCCACTGCACAGTGCTGAGATTGGTTTGCTTCACCTGCGGAAAACATCGATTCTGTTTGCTGACGAATCGCTTTGACTTGCGCACACACGAGATCATTCTGCTGTATGCGTGGCGTTGGCAGGTTGAGTTGCTATTCCGAGCCTGGAAACACACGCTCGGAGGCTTACACTTGATCAATCTGAGCGAAGAAGGAATTGCCCTCCAGTTTCAAATGCTGGTACTGGCAGCAATCCTTTGGGCGCTGTTGCAGCAACACAGTGACAAGCTATTGGCTGACAGCGGTCGAAAAGAGGAAAGCTCCAAGACTGGCAGCAAGAGTGTGACGGCTCAACTGAGTCAGGTCTTCCGAGTGACTTGGCGAATGCTGAGAAAATCGCTCAGAGTATTGGCCAACTGTTTGGCGCAACCATTTTCTGTATATGTCAAAGAGCGTTATGAACTGCGAATCTAATCAACTCCTATGCCGAACACTTCTGCCGACTGGCTTTAAATATGCCCAACAATGAATCAAGCGCCTGCTCTCGTGTGATCGTGAAGCAGGCGCTCTCAATTCACTGACATGACTCAATCACACGCCTCAAACAACCCGGCAGCGCCCTGACCGCCGCCTACGCACATCGTCACTACGCCGTACTTTGCTTTTCGTCTCAGCATCTCGTTTGCCAACGTGCCGACCATACGCGATCCGGTCATACCGAATGGATGCCCTATCGAAATCGATCCGCCATTTACGTTCAACTTCTCCGTGTCAATCCCCAACCGATCACGACAGTAAACAACCTGTACCGCAAACGCTTCGTTCAACTCCCACACATCGATATCATCGATCTTCAGACCGTGACGCTCAAGAAGTTTCGGAACAGCGAACACCGGCCCTATGCCCATCTCGTCAGGCTCGCAGCCCGCAACCGCGAATCCGCGAAAAATCAATTTCGGTTTGATCCCCAATGCCTCGGCTCGCTCGCGCGACATCACCAGCGTCGCCGATGCGCCGTCCGATAGCTGAGAAGTATTCCCCGCCGTCACTGTTCCCTCGCCGCTCGTCTGATCGAAGTAAGGCTTGAGCGCAAGCAATCCTTCGAGCGTCGTGTCGGGCCTGTTGCACTCGTCACGATCCGCATAATGATCTTCACGGCTCACTATCTCGCCGGTCTTCTTGTCGAGTATGCCGCGCACAACTTCCATAGGCGCGATCTCTTCTTTGAAAAATCCTCCAGCCTGCGCGCGTGCTGTGCGCTGCTGACTCAGGAGCGAATACTCATCCTGAGACTGGCGGCTGATCTTATACCTCTTGGCCACGACTTCAGCCGTATCTCCCATGACCATGTAGATTCCCGGAACATGCTCTTTGACCCACGGGTGAGGATCGGAGTCGCGGCTCATCATCGTGATGCTTTCGACTCCACTGCCGATTGCAGCATCGACGCCTTCTACCATGACCAGATGCGCGGCCATCGCAACGGCCTGAAGCCCTGATGAGCAAAATCGATTCACCGTAATTCCTGCGACCGACACGGGAAGCCCCGCAAGCACTGCCGAGACGCGAGCGATGTTATTGCCCTGCTTGCCGTGAGGCTGCCCGCAGCCCATAATCACGTCGGTTATTTCTTCCTTCGCAAGCTCCGGAGTTTTTTTCAAAACGTCGCGGATGCAATGCGCGGCCAGGTCTTCGGGTCGGGTCAGGTTGAACGACCCGCGAAAAGATTTGGCAAGCGGCGTGCGCGAGCTTGCCACTACGACTGCTTCTCTCATGATGATTATTCCTTTCTAAAGTCTGGAGTCTGGAGTCTGGAGTCTGGAGTCCAAATCCTGACTCTCGACTCCAGACTCCAGACTCCAGACTTCCTCTAAGCATTGCGCGCAAGCTTCTCTTTATCGAAATCAGAGAACTTCTTCCCCTGCTCGGCAAGCTCACGGAGCAGTGGCGCAGGCTCCCATTGCTTGCCGTGCTCGCGGTGAAACTCGCTGATGCGATCATAAACTTTCTTGAGTCCTACCGTGTCGGCGTACCACATAGGCCCGCCGCGCCAAGCGGGGAAGCCGTATCCGAAAACGTAAATCACATCGATGTCCACGGCTCTGAGCGCAAAGCCTTCTTCTAAAATCCGTGCGCCTTCGTTGACGAGCGCATACATCGTTCGATCTATGATTTCTTCCTTGCTGATCTCTCTTCGCTTGATCCCGGCTTCCGTTGCTAACGCTTCGATGAGCTTATCGACTTCAGGGTCGGGAATGCGATTTCGGTTTTCATCATAGCGATACCATCCCGCGCCGGTCTTCTGTCCGAAACGGCCTCGCTCGCAGAGTTGATCGGCGATGAGCGGGTGTCGCTCGCTGGGGTCTTCGAGGTGCTTGTACTCTTTGCGAATTCTCCATCCGACATCCAGCCCTGCGAGGTCGCCCATCGAAAGCGGCCCCATCGCAAGTCCGAATTCATAAAGCGTGTCATCCACGTCCTGCGGGCGCGCGCCTTCTTCGACGAGAAACTGAGATTCTCGACCGTAAGGCGCGACCATGCGATTGCCGACGAATCCGCGACAGTTGCCCACAAGCACGCCAACTTTGTTGAGCTTTCTTGCAAGCGCCATCGAAGTCGCGATAACTTCCTTGCTCGTCTCTTTGCCCCGGACTATTTCCAAAAGCTTCATCACGTTTGCGGGGCTGAAGAAGTGATGGCCTATGACCATCTGCGGACGCGATGTCACGGAAGCGATTTCATCTATATTCAATGTCGAAGTGTTCGAAGCGAGAATGGCATCCGGCTTGCAGATTTTATCGAGTTCGCCGAACACCTGTTTTTTGAGTTCCATACCTTCGAAGACGGCTTCGACGACTATGTCGACATCCTCGAATCCGTCATAGGTCGTTGTCGGCTGGATCAACGCCATTCTTTGATCCATCACTTCCTGACTGAAGCGACCGCGCTTGACCGAGTTGGCGTAATTTTTTCTGATCACTGCAAGCCCGCGATCAAGCGCCGTCTGATCGACTTCACGAAGGATGACCGGGATGCCTGCGTTTGCATAATTCATCGCGATGCCGCCGCCCATCGTGCCTGCGCCGATGACTGCCGCTTTGCGAATCTCAAAGGCGCGCGTGTCTTTCGGGATGTCGGGAATTTTCGACACCTCGCGCTCGCCGAAAAAGATGTGAATCATCGCCGATGATTGAGGCGAGAACAGACACTCTTTGAATAATTCCGCTTCGCGCTTGCAGCCTTCTTCGAAAGAAAGTTTCGTCGCTGCTTCCACAGCATCGATTGCCGCAACGGGGGCGGTCTGACCGCGAGTTCGCTTTGCAGCCTGTTTGCGGGCTTCGGCAAAGATGGCGGCGTTCGCCGCTGTGTCGCCGAGTTTTTCTATACGATCACGAGTCTTCATAACAAGAGCGCCGCTGGCAACGACTTCCCGCGCAAATGCGACAGCGCCCTCAAGCAAATCGCCTTCGATGATGCGGTCGATGATCCCGCACTCGAAAGCCGCTTTCGCTTTTATGGGGTCGCCGAACGCGCACATCTCGACGGCTTTTGCGACTCCTGCCAGTCTCGGCAAACGCTGTGTGCCTGCCGCGCCCGGTATGATGCCGAGTTTGACTTCGGGCTGGCCGACCTGAGATGAGAGATCGGCTACTCGATAATGAAAAGCCATCGCTACTTCAAGCCCGCCTCCGAAAGCGGTGCCGTGAATGGCGGCAATGGTCGGCTTAGGGCAGTCTTCAATCGCCAGCAGCAGGCCGAGAAAGTTTATGCCTTCTCGACGCTGGCCTGACGTTATCTTGCCGAACTCTTTGATATCGGCTCCGGCGATGAAGGTGCGGCCCCCGCCTATAAGAATTATCGCTTTGATCGAATCATCGGTACTGGCTTCTTCGAGGCACGCTTTGATGCCTTCAGGCACTCCGGGCGAGAGCGCGTTTACCGGCGGATTGTTTACGGTGATGACACCGACTTCTCCTTCTCTTGAAAACGCAACGAGTGTGTTCATGGATGAATGCTCCTCTCTATAACAAGGGTTGATTCAGGGATGGTGATTCGGTGATGAGAAATCCGTTGACTACGATCTTGAGCATATCCTGGGCAATCTCATCGCTGGTGAGTCGCCCGCCCTCCTTGAACCATCGCGACAGCCAGAGCAGCATACCGAATATGGAGAAAGCGGCTACGGTGATATCGATATCGCGGAGTTTGCCCTGATCTTTAAGCTGGCGAAGAGTCGAGCGAAGGAAATCGAGATAGGCGCGGCGGCGTTTATCGATAGCGCGGCGTTGAGTGGGCGCAAGTCCGGCGACTTCATCGATGAGGATAGTGATGTGGCCTGACACTTCGGTGATAAGTTTGGCGTGACTGACCACTATGAAACGGAGTCGCTCTTCGGGGTCGGCTATCTGACTGGCAGGCTCGATGACTTTGTTATTGAGCCGGTCTAATCCGAAGCTGTATATGGCGAAGAGCAGATCCTGTTTGCCTTCGATGTAGTGATAGATTCCGGCTTTAGTCATGCCGACGGCGGCGGCTATGTCGTTCATCGAGGTGGCGTCATAGCCTTTTTCGAATATGATCTTGGCGGCTTCTCTGTAGATTTCGCCGAGCCGGTCTTTTTCACCCGGAGCAGGATTTCTTTTTATGCTTTTTTTCACTTTCATCTTGTTGACTCGCGCCTCATAACTCTGTTTTCCGCGTTGGATTTTGAAACTGCTGGCTAAACGGTAGAAGCTACATCCAGCAACCTTTAAGCGTCAAGCTGACAGGAGATTCTGTTGTTTTCATACCCTTGATGCCTTTCGAGAGATTTGCGGCGGCTTTAATGAGAACTGATTTTTCGACCAGCAATCTTATATGAGCAGGCCACGGGCTTCAAGCCTGCGCCTTTTCAAAAACTGAGAACTTATCCTGATGATTCTCGTTTTAGGTTGAGGCGGTCGGGGGGCTGCCTGCTTAATAAAAGTTTTCGGAATCATCTTATGAGTTTTCTTGAAGGGTTGAGACTCGCATTCGACGCAATACGCGCGCACAAGATGCGCTCGTTTCTGACGCTTTTGGGAATCATATTCGGCGTCGCTACGGTCATAGTCGTCGTCACTCTGATCGAAGGATTCAACCGCTACGTCGATGAAAAAATCGCCGACCTCGGATCGAACGCTTTCGTCGTCAACAAAATGGGAATCGTCACCAGCCTTCAGGAGTGGATCGAGCGCAGCAAGAAAAATAAAGACCTTCACATGGATGACCTCGAAGCGATCAAAGCGCATCCCCGTTATATTCGCGATGCGGCTGGAGTGATGAGACGCCGCGCCGATGTGAAACACAATTCCACGTCGCTTCGCGAAATCGAATTGCTCGGCGTCACTCATAACATGGTCGACATCGATACCGTGAAGGTCGGGCAGGGTCGCTACATCGGTTTTCAGGAGCAGGAACACAGCCGCTCCGCCTGCTTCGTCGGATACGAGATCGTCAAACAGTTCTTTCCCGGAGTAGACCCTTTGGGGCGCGAGATTCGCATCGATGGCCGCCCGTTCCAGATAGTCGGCGTGGCCGAAGAAATCGGAACCGTTTTCGGAAATCCCCGCGACAGCTTCGTGATAATCCCTATCACGACTTATCAAAACATCTACGGCTCTCGCGGATCGATTTCGATGAGGGTCGCCGCAACCGGCCCTGATACGCTCGAACAGGCGCAGGATGAAGTCCGCGTGGCGCTGAGAGCGCGTCGCCATCTCAATTATCATGACCCGGACAATTTCGGCATAGTCACTTCCGACGCGATAAACAAATTGCGCGAGCAGGTGTTCGGAACCATTTCCATCGTCACCATCGGCGTGACCTCGATAGCTCTCATCGTTGGCGGCATCGTGATTATGAACATGATGTTGGTTTCAGTCACCGAGCGCACGCGCGAGATAGGAGTGCGTAAATCCCTCGGCGCTCGCAGCACGGACATACTCAAACAGTTCCTCGCCGAATCGACCGCGCTTTCGCTCTTCGGCGGAATAGTCGGAGTGCTGATCGCCTATGGGCTGGCCAAACTCGGCACCGCGCTCTTTTCGCTGCCGACCGCATTGCCCATTGCCTGGACTATAATCGCGCTGACGGTTTCGGCGAGCATCGGACTGTTTTTTGGAATTTATCCGGCGTGGAAAGCCGCAAAACTCGACCCCATCGAGGCATTGCGGGCTGATTGACAGATATAATGAAGAGACAGGATATAAGCGAAAGTTTCAAAATGGCGCTCGCCACTCTGCGGGCGCACAAATTCCGTTCGTTCCTCACGGTGCTTGGCGTCGTCATAGGCACGATCACCGTTATGGTGATAGCGTCTTTCATTTCGGGGCTGGATAAAAAATTTCAGCAGGAAATCGAAGTCTTCGGCACCAACACTATTTTCATTTATAAATTCACGCCCGGTCTCAACATGGGCCGCATTCCGCCTGAGCTTCGTATGCGCAAGCCCATCTCTTACGAAGACGCGATAGCCATCCGCGACAACTGCCCGTCAGTTCAATATGTCGCCCCCATGCTCAGTCCCGATGATGTGTTGAAGGTGCGCTATCAAAGCGAAGAACTCTATGTGACGCAGGTGCAGGGTACGCTTCCCGATTATGAGCGAATGGCTTCGGTCAACATCAGCGAAGGCCGCTTTTTTACGGAGGGAGAGAATCAGCGGCGCTCTGATATCTGCGTCATCGGCGCGGACATCGCCGATAAATTCTTTCCTCACTCGACGGCGGTCGGCAGAGAAATACTCGTCGCCGAAAAACCTTTCACTGTGATCGGCGTGCTTCAGAAGCAGGACAATTTCTTCATGAATGAAAACGACGGCGGCAATCAGAATCGCGCCGTTTATACCCCGTATGAAACGATGAAGAAAATGTACCCGCAGGAGAAGGATCATTTCGTGATGGCGCAGGCGCGCGAGGGGCGCATGTTTGAGGCTATGGAAGAGATTCGCGCGCAACTGAGAATCCGCCGCGAGGTGCCTTTCGACAAGGAAGACAATTTCGGGCTTTCGACGCCCGATTCCATAACCGAGCGATTTCATCAGATCACCGGAGGCATAGCCATATTGATGTTCGCCATATCGAGCGTCGGACTGCTCATAGGCGGAATAGGTGTGATGAATATAATGCTCGTAAGCGTGACCGAGCGGACGAAAGAGATAGGAGTGCGCAAAGCCATTGGCGCGAAGAAGCGGGACATCCTTTCGCAGTTTCTCATAGAAGCTGTCGCGCTGACAGGTTCAGGCGGCGTGCTTGGAATTCTGATCGGCTGGTGTTTGAGTCTGCTCGTGAATCTGATACTCCCGGTTCACGTCCCCACGTGGGCGCCGATAGTAGGTCTTTCGGTTTCAATGAGCATAGGTCTCATATTCGGACTGTGGCCGGCGATGAAGGCAGCGCGACTCAATCCCATAGAAGCGCTGAGATATGAATAGCGTAGCAGGTAACTGATACTGAATTTCAGGCTGATTGAGAATTGGCGTCTGCTGATTGCGAATCAACATTCATCGGCTCCGTCCGTCGCTCGTTTTCGATCTGCTCATGGAGATAAGTGACGCACTCGGCGCAGATGAAAGCCAGTTGGCCCTGGACGATCTTCTCGCTTTCACGTTCCGGCCTGCCGCAAAACGAGCAATGCGGGTCTGCCATCTTCGTCAATATCGCTCCTGTAAGCTTCCCTTTCATTCCAACGAGGACGAAGAAGAAAATTCCAAGTCCCACCATAAGGGCAAGCGGCAGGAGCAGCAGCAGAATTATTTCCGTAGAGCCGAAACTCACCCTTCACCTCCTCAAAAATGGTAGAGCAGGCTGCCAGCCTGCGGAGTTCCCAAATCTCTATACTTTCAGGATATCAACAGGCTGGCAGCCTGTTGTACATCAACTCAATCGCTTCAGTTCTTCGAGCGCGCGAAGAACGAAAGGCCGCGTCATCTGCTTGCGCCAGTTCATCCAGAAATCCGTGTTATCCAGAGGTCGCGCCTTGATATAGGCAGCTTCAGCCGCCGCGCTCATACTCTCCTCATCAAGCCTGCACCCCTCAAGCAACTCCTCGGCTTCTTTTACCTCTACCGGAGACGGCGCGACTCCGCCCAGTATCAATCGGGCATGTCTCGCGCTGCCGTCGGCAGCGAAATCAATCGCGGCGGCGACTCCAAGCACGGGGAAATCGAACGAGCCTCGCCGCCGCAACTTCTTGTACACGGCGCGCATCGTGCCTACGGGCGGCAGGTGAATTTCTGTGAGCAATTCATCCGCCCGCTTGCGCAGGTAATCAATGCCGTCGTTGTTGTAGAGTCCTGATGCATCGACCATTCGCTCGCCGAGAGTTGAAACCAGTTTCACCTTAGCTCCCAGGGCGACCATAACAGGCGCGAGGTCGCTCGACTGAACAGCCCAGCACACGCTGCTCGAGGGAGCGACCCAGCAGATGTCGCCGTCTTTTTTCAAACAGAAGTTGATCCCGCGCCGCCACTCATAATTCTGATCGTAGTAATTGCAGCGTGTGTCGAGCAGAAGATTTCCGCCGATGGTTCCCATGTTGCGAAGCAGCGGCGTCGAGATCAATCGCGCGGCAGTGGCCACTGCCGGGTAATCGCGCTTGATGATCGCGTTGTCGTGAATATCTGTGAGCGTCACCGATGCGCCGATTATCATACCGCTTTGGCCGTCTCCGCTGATCTCATGAAGACCGGCAAGTCGAGTCACCGATATGACCGTGCGCGGAGTCTGCTGACGGCGTTTCATATTCGGATAGAGGTCTGTCCCTCCCGCGACGAAACTCGCATCAGGCCCGTAGTCGGCCATCATCCTCACTGCTTCCGATACGAGTTTCGGAGCAAGGTATTTGAATTTGGGAAGCCTCATCATAACCGCGCGTCTCCTCGAAAAAAGTACAGCAGGCTGCCAGCCTGCTGAGTCTCCAAATCTCTATTTATTCGGAAGCCACTCCAGCGAGTTTCAAAACGAAATCGGGCGTCCGCGGCTCGCCTTGAAAAAAATTCTTCGACACGCCTCGCGTTATCGCCCACCGATGCAGCCAGGTCAATCCTGCCGCTCCTGTGAAGGTGTCCGGCAAGGCATAAGCTTTATCTTTGAGAGCTTCTTCGAGCGTGATGAATCTATATCCGCGCCTCTTCATCATTCGAACGAGATCGTCGAAGTGATCAGCGTTGAGGGGATTCGCGTGAAGCAGCAGAACATGCTTCATCTCGTATCCGAGCAGAGCGAGGGACTGCCGCTCGAAGTATTCGAACTTTCGCTCCATGTATGGAATGTAAGCCTCGGCGACGCGACTCGCAGCCGCGCGGTCACGTTTATCGATGGCGTTGTCGTAAGCGCGAGCGAATATCCATTCGGAGTTATCTATGGTGACAGGCGCGATGGTGTAGCCGCGCTCTTTGAGGAAAGATTCGAATCTCTGTTTGATTTCGAGGCTGCGGCCCGTGTGAAGAAACGGATGTCGAAAGAAGCGAAGCTTTTTATTCTTCTCGGCCAGAAGCGCGCGGGTCACTTCTTCTCCGCGAATGACGTTTTCTTCAAACTCATCTACGGGAGTCGAGTGAAGGTCAGGATGTGAGAAGGTGTGATTGCCAAGCTCAAGTCCGATAGAGACCCATCTGCGGAGCAGTTCCACTCGCGCATCATCCCGCTTTCCGTTGCTGATCAGTTTATTCTCATTGACGAAACCGATGGCTGGAATTTTATTCGCCGTGATCGTAGTGATGAGCTTCGCCGTGACATCTCGCCAGGAATCTATATCTCGTCGCGTCGAAACAACAGGCAGGTCGTCGAACGTGATGACGACTTCTCTTTGAGTCGCCTGCTTCGATGGCTGTGTTTGATTGCCCGCGGCAAAAGCAGCGGCCAGCAATCCGAGAACGGCCAAGACGACTCCAAAAACTAAAAATCTGGCAGGGGGTCTCGACGCAGAGACCCACAGACGCAGAGACCTCGCAGAGAGGAACGATCTGCTCTGCGTTACCTCTGCGTCTCTGCGCTTCTGCGGTTGGTCAGACCTCAAAGATATAGCCTCAATTCTCGCTGAAGAATTTTTGTCCATTTACTTAATCCCGCGCGTGAACGGCCTCGCGTGGCATTTCTTTTCCGTCTCCCCCCTCAGACGGAGGCAACACCTTGAGCGGCGCGGGCCACTCGACGTGAGGAATCGATTTCGGCCCGTAGCGCGCGTCCTTCCCCTTCTCTTTTGCGCGCAACGCGGCGAGAACTTTTTCAGGCGTCGCCGGCACTTCATCTATTCGCACTCCCACTGCATCGTAAATCGCGTTTACGACCGCAGGCGGAACAGGCAGCAGCGGCCCCTGCCCGACTTCCTTCGCGCCGAACGGGCCGTTCGGATCAGGGTCTTCGATCAGGTATGTCACAACGTCGCACATCTCAAGCGTGGTCGGACTTTTGTATTCGAGAAGCGACGGAAATTTATGAACGACATTTCGATTAGCGCGATAGGTCATCTCTTCCATCAGCGCCTCGCCCAGTCCCATGTAAATGCTGCCTTCGACCTGTCCCATCACAAGCGCGGGATTGATCGATTGGCCGATGTCGTGCGCGACCCATACTTTTTCAACCACTACGATTCCGGTTTCCACGTCGACGGCGACTTCCGCCACGGCAGCCGAGTAAGAGTAAGCGGGCGAAGGCCCCACGCCCGCGCCTTTGAATTTTCCGGGCGAGCGCGGCGGCGTGTATGAACCGACCGTTCCTATCGTCCCGAATTTCGCTTCGGCCAGTTGAACGGCTTCGGCAAAGCTCACGCCCACTTCCGGATTTTCGACATCGAACGCGCGACGGTCTGCGAAAGAAATATTTTCAATTGGCGCGTTGAGTTTTTCCGAGACGGCCATCGTCAATAACTCTCTCGCTCGCTCTGCGGCCTGAAGCGCGGCATTGCCGGTCATCAGAGTGACGCGGCTCGAATAGCTCCCCAAATCGACCGGCGTGAGATCGGTGTCCGCCGTCAGCACACGGATATCGAACGGATCGATTCCCAGAACTTCGGCCACGATGTAGGCGAGTATCGAATCCGACCCCTGCCCGATGTCTGTCGAGCCGCACATCACGCACACGCCGCCCTGTCGATCGAGGCGCAGTTGCACGCCCGAATGCGGCATGTTGTTCCAGTAGATGGGAAGCCCCGCGCCTGAAAGATAAGAACTGCACGCGATGCCTACTCCTCGACCAGAGGGAAGTTTTCGGAATTTATTATTCCAGTCCGCGCCTTCTACGACTTTATCTATGCATCGGCCCAGCCCCATCGTTCCGACGCGAAGATAATTTGCTGTGACTGAAAACGGCGGCTGAAGATGTTCTCTTCGCATACGGGCAGGGTCGAGTCCGAGTTTTTCGGCGATCTTGTCGATATGAACTTCGAGAGCGAATCTCGGCTGCGGAGTTCCGTGCCCACGCTTGGGGCCGCAGGGCGGCTTGTTTGTGAAGGCGCGCAGCCCTTCGAATTTGTAGCGCGGCACTTCATAAGTCACCGTTTGCAATGCGCCCGTGTAGAAAGTCGATGCGACGCCGTAGCTCCCATACGCGCCGCCGTCGAGAAACGAACGAAAGTGCATCGCCGTTATCGAGCCGTCTCGTTTCACGCCCGTTTTGATCCACATCAAAACCGGATGACGACCTCGATGGCAATAGAAGACTTCTTCGCGCGTGAGAGTTATCTTGACGGGGCGACCCGTAATGATAGCGAGTTTGGCGACTGCGATTTCATGATTGAACGGATCGCTTTTGCCGCCGAAGCCTCCGCCGTTGGGCGTGGCGATGACTCGAATGTGACTTGCAGCGAGGCCCAGAGTCTTTGCCAGCGCGCGATGAACATAGTGAGGAGTTTGAGTCGAACTCCAGAGCGTAAGTTTTTCGTCTGCGTCGAAGCGCGCGAGGGCGCAATGCTGTTCCAAAGGCAGATGTGTGTTTCCTTCGTAAAAGAAAATGTCTTCGCTTACGAGATCGGCCTGAGAGAAGCCTTCTTCCATGTCGCCGAATTCGAGCGTCACCCGTTTATGAATATTCCCGCCGTCGCCGTAGTCGTGAATTCGCGGCTCTTCGATTTTGATGGCGTCTTCGATTGAGGCGACGGGCGTGAGCGGCTCGTATTCAACACGGATCAGGTTCATCGCTTCGAAGGCGATGTCTTCATCAAGGGCGGCAACGGCGGCGACCGGATCGCCTATGAAGCGAACCTTGTCGACCGACAGCGTATGCTCGTCCTGGCTCACAGGAAGTATGCCGTAAGGGATGGGCAAATCTTTCCCGGTGATGATCGCAATCACGCCATCGAGCTTGAGGGCTTCGCTCGTATCGATGCTTCGGATGAGCGCGTGAGGGACGGGGCTGCGAAGCAATTTCGCGTAGAGCATTCGAGGCAGAGTGATGTCATCAGCGAAAAGGGTCTGGCCCGTGCATTTCGCCCGCGCATCGACTTTGCGAAAAGGTTTCCCGATGACTTTTTTGTCATTGCCGTTGTTCATATCCGTCTTCTCTCAAGCCTTATTGCTGTGAATCATCGCTTTGTCGGGCGCGATCAAGTTCAGATCTGAGTCGCGTAAGCTCGGCCTGCGTTTCCATCAAAGTTTCGGCGGCCTCTTTTGAAGTCTGAAGAAATTTCTCCTCTTGCGGATCGAACAACCGCAGCGTTTCGCCTGTATCGATCAAATCCAGTCCTAAAGCATCGCTGTGAATGCGCCCCTCTTTGATTTCCAGTTGTTCGTATTGTCCGCTTTCAAGTCGATAGCCTATCAGGGGTTCATCCTTGAGATAATCATACTCAGGATCGAAGATGAAGTATTCCTTCACGCCGAGTTGTTCGTAGAGCTTCCACTTCGATTGCAGGTCGTCGCGCCAGGTCTGCCGCGATGAGATTTCAAAAATGACATCAGGCGCAGAACCTTCTTCCCATAATTTGTAAATGCGTCGCTTTCGCTTACTGACTCCGCGCACGAGGAACACATCAGGAGCAACTCTCTTGCCGGGATTCCCTTCGACGTAATAAATAAGAAGATTGCCCGATATGTACACATCCGTTTGGTTGCGGAAATGTGTTTCCAATTCGAAAATCAAATCATTCATCAAATCGCGATGCATATCCGTTTCGGCCATAGGCTTTCGGTCACTTTCAGGGTAGTAAGTTTCCGGAGGTTGATGTGGTTTTCGCAGACTCATGGCTCACCTCTTGAAAGAGCGAGCATACATTTATCACTCGCTACCATAAATCGATTCCCTCGCGGGCTGGGCTTCTTCGCCGCGAAGGAGGGCCGCGGCAAGCTCTACAGCTTCGTAAATTTTTATGTAGCCGGTGCATCGGCAGAGATTGCCCGCGAGAGCTTCCCGGATTTCATCGCGCGCAGGGCTTGGATTCTTGTCGAGCAGTTCTTTGGCCGTGAGCAGAAAACCCGGCGTGCAGTATCCGCATTGAGCCGCGCCCAAGTCGGCAAATGTCGTCTGAAGCGGATGAAGTTCAGGGCCCGAGGCCATGCCTTCGATGGTCATAATGTCGCGGCTTTCGCAATCGAGTCCCAGCACGAGGCAGGAAAGAACGGGCAGTCCGTCTATGAGAACTGCGCAGGTGCCGCATTCGCCAAGTTCGCATCCGTGCTTGGTTCCGATCAGATTCATGTCTTCGCGCAGAACTTCCAGCAACGTCTTGTGAGGAGCGAACGCGACCTCAATCGTCTCTCCGTTGACCATCAATTGCAAAAGCGATTTATCACTCATAAAGTCCGCCTCGATTTTTGTATGAAACCAGTTTCGATATGAAGCAGGGCGGCTCGAAGCCGCTTTTCAAAATAGCAGAGTACATCAAAATTCTGACATTTCCCAGCCGAATTTGAACAAGTGTTCGAAAATAATCGCCGCGCGATATGGCCATTTAATATTCAGCCGAAAGGAATCAACCACAGATGAACACAGATAAACACGGATAAAGTGGGAAAGAAAAACCACAGGAATCTTCGGTTTTTTCTATCTGTGTCCATCGGTGTTCATCTGTGGTTTTTCTCTTTGACTTCGATTTCTGGGAACCAATCGGCCCTATATGATCGGGAAGCGAGCAAGCCATCGTCAGGAGGGAATGACTTGACACCTCCCCGGCAGCTTGAGAGTATGACATGTCTCTCAGTTACGCGGCAGTGAGTTTCAAAATCGATTTCTGTAGTGGCAATGCAGCATGATCTTTTCAGAAGGTCACTCGCCCGTTTTCAGTGGAATGGCGAAATCCTTACTTACTTGAGTTTCAGCCCTGCGAGTGACCCGCAAGTGGGAAAGAGATGCTCAGGTTCGCAAATCAGCGAATATCCAGCAGCAAGAACGATGGTCGATCATTATCGTCAGAGGTGTCCCCATTATTCCTGCGAAGTCTGATTCGCCCCAAAACGGAGAAACCTTCTGCCATAGGTGAGGGCGCAGGTTGGTTTCTCAACTTCTTCACAAGGAGATTCTATGAAAAATCAAAGAATGTTTTCCTTCCTCATAATGCTGGCAGTCCTGACCTTAGGTTTCGGCGCGGCGGTCAGGGCGATGCCTTTGGGTCAGAGCAAAGAAAAACGAGTCGCTCAGGCAGCGGCTACATCTTCAGCCATCACATGGGAATCGAGAGCGCGTTATGCGAAGGCGGTGCTGACGGTTTCGACGCCTGATGGCGAAGTGATTCGCAGAGAATTCAAAGCAGGCGAATCGATATCATTCAACAACTCACATGAAGGGCAAACGCTGCCCGACGGGCAGTATATTTATGAATTGCGTTTCACTCCGGCCCTCTCATCGGAAGACCGTCGGGCGCTGGCAGAGGCGCGAGCGAAAGATGGTGATCAGGAAGCAGGTCGGGATGTGCGACGACGCGGTTTACAAACTGAAGCGATGGTGCAGTCGGGAGCCTTCCAGATCATCGGCGGCGGCATCGTCATGGGCGAAGAAAACGAATCCTCGGAACGAACTGACGACGGCGCGCCCGCAGTTCGCCGCGTAGACGGACTCAACTCTGCTGTTTCTCCTTACTCGCGATTGCAGCGTCCCGTGGCCTCACCCTTAGGAAAACCTTATGCCAGTCAGGCAATACTCAGAGGCTCTCTCTATCCGAGTCTTGCGGCGCTCAGGGTCAATGGCGTCGACCCGTTCTTCGATCAAGTCATCCCGGATGATCTGATCGTTCAGGGATCGGCGTGTGTCGGACTGGATTGCGTCAACAACGAGAACTTCGGTTTCGATACGATCAGGCTCAAGGAAAACAACCTGCGCATCAAGTTCGATGACACATCGACGACGGCAGGCTTTCCGGCCACCGATTGGCAATTGACTGCAAACGATTCGGCATCGGGCGGAGCTAATAAGTTTTCCATCGAAGACATCACCTCTGCCAGAGTGCCGTTTACGATCACCGGAGGCGCGCCGACCAATTCCATATTCGTCGATTCATCGGGACGAGTGGGCTTCCGCACTTCCACGCCCGTGCTTGATATGCACGCGGCGACCAGCAACACGCCCGCCTTGCGCTTTGAACAAAACAGCAGCGGCGGCTTTACCGCGCAGACCTGGGATGTGGCGGGCAACGAAGCCAACTTCTTCATCCGCGATGTCACGGGCGGTTCGCGCCTGCCGTTTCGCATTCGCCCCGGCGCTCCCACGAGCAGCATAGATATCGCTGCTTCCGGCAATGTCGGCATCGGTACAGCAAGCCCGTTGGTACGCCTGCATGTGGGAAACGGAACCCTTGCGCCAGTTACTACAGGAGCAACGATGTTGGTTGAAAACGGTGACGCAACCTCAATGGTTATCATGGGGAATTCGGGCGGCGAGATGTTCTTTTTCCAGAGCAATCTCGGAGGCGTATTAGGGACGGCGAGTAACCACTTCCTTGACATTCGCACCAATAATCTCACTCGCGTGAGGGTAACAGCCGCTGGCAACATCGGTATCGGCACCCTGACGCCGACCAATCCGATTGAACACAGCAGCGGCGCAAAGCTGACAGCAGGTGGCATGTGGATGGATGCTTCCAGTCGAACACTCAAAACCAATATCCGCAACCTCACTGCAAAACAGGCGTTCGACACTTTGCTCAGGTTGAACCCCGTGACCTTTGAGTACAAAGCGCAACCCGGCGAAAATTATGTTGGCTTCATCGCCGAGGACGTGCCTGAACTCGTGGCTACCGACGACCGCAAAACTCTAAGCCCAATGGATGTGGTGGCAGTGTTGACAAAGGTGGTTCAGGAACAGCAAAAGACCATCGATGAGTTGAAGGAAAAAGTCCTCCAACTCGGAAAGCGCAAAGTAAAGGCCGCTCATCGCAAACCCAGGCGTTAATAGATTTTACGGATAGCGCCTGAGCGACGCGCGTTTGAATGAGAGGACGCAGCTTTCGAGGCCGCGTCCTCTCATTTTAATATTCGATCACTCCTGCTTCTGAGGCAGACGGCGCGGCTTGTAGTAAGGTTTGCCGCCAAGCTTTTGAACTTCCTTGCCGAAACTTGTGCCGTAATCGCGCTCGGCATCCGACAACTGCCACGCCTGACGTTTGTAATTCCAGTTGTCAGGATCGAGTCGCTGCGCTTCCTTGAAATGAGCTATCGCGTCCGCTCCCTGACCCAGGTTGTAAAGATATTCGGCCAGAGCGAACTCAGCGTCGGCTTTCGCTCGATCCTCGCTTTGCGGAGCGAGCATCTTCTTCAACTCCTCCTCGCCGACCGCGTACTGGCTGCGCTCTCCCTTCTCAACCCAGTCTCTAATGGCGTCGAGGTAAGGCGCAGCGTCTATGCCGTGAAGCGATTTGTAGCGATTATCGACATAAGCGACTTCGGGCGGACGGACTATGCGGCCCTGCTCGTTTATCCACACGCCCATCGGCACGTTGACTAAGTTGTAAAGCTGAGTGACTAGGTGCTTGTCATCTATCAGCACGGTGTATTCGGCTTTGGCTTTCGCTATCCACTCGCCAGCCATTTTGACTCCACCCGTGTCCTGGGCGACGGAGATGATCTCGAAGTTTCTGGCTTTGAGTTCCTGATAAAAAGTCTGCCATCCTGGCAGATCGAATCGGCATCCTCACCACGATGCCCAGGTTACGAGCAAAACCTTCCTGCCGCGAAAATCCCTCAGAGAATGTTTCCTGCCGTTCATATCCGGCAGAGTGAAATCAGGCGCTTCGAGGGTAGCGAGGTATTCGCTTCTCACGTCGGCTCGCGGGCCGAAGTACCACACGCGATTCTTTTCATCCCAGGCGAACGATTGATTAGTGAGCTTGGCGAAGGCCGTCAGGTTGAACCAGGTCGCGCGGCCCTGTTTCGAGATGAATTCGTTTTTCCGATTCTTAGGAATTGGAAAACAAAGCTCGTCGCGGCAAATACCCTGCGGTTTGATGACAAATCCAGTTGCGCGCTTAAGATCAGCGGTCGTCACCCACAGGTCAGCAGATTGAATCGAAGCCTTAGCGATCTCGATAGTCCGGCCTTCGTAAATGACCACAGCGCGCCCGGTCTCGGCTGCGACAGACACTATCGTCGCAGCCAGACAGATTATCGCTGCGCATAAAAAAGTTTTCGTCATTATGTCCCCCTTCCTCATTGTCTCTGGATGGTGATTGCTTTATTCAGACAGACTTTGCGTCAGATGGCAATACGACCTGGCAGGCAGGTTTGGATTAGAGAAAACTCATAAGATATCTTCGGCAGGTTTCGATCAGCAATCGGGTTGCGCACATTCATCGCCGATTTCGCGCAGGCTTTTCAATCTCGGACAACAACGCGCCGGATATGAGAGAGGCGACCTGCTGCGGCGAGCCGATGAATTTCGCGCCCGACCCTTTGGTCTCGGCGGGCCACAAAACATAGCCCGACGCATTGACCAGCCGCGCAAATACGGTGGCCTTGCCGCTCGCATCCGTTTTCGCATGAACTTTCAACACAGCATCAGCCTGATCGCGGCTCAAAGCGAGAGTCACTCTTCCACCAGATTGCAAAGATGCGGCCAGCAGATCGCGAATCTGGCCATTGAAAGACTCTCCTCCCGTCACTTCGACGTGAATCCGTTTCACTTCCATCAGGGTCATTCCCGGAGTCGAAGGTACGGTCGATCTCGTCCGCGATGACTCTGCCGGATCATTCGGTCTGCTTTCCGGTCGATTCTTTGCAATCTCTTCGCCGTCCAGTTTGCGCGGCTGTGTCGGTTGGGATTCCATTTGTTTCGGCTGCGGCGATTCCTGCGACTCCGACGAGGGAGGCTGATCATTTGCTGGCGTCTCCTGCGGCGTCTGTCGCGCCGTGGTATCGTTTTGCTGGCCTCGTATGAAAAGAAACACGCTTCCGACAAGCAACATAAGAGCTATCAATGCCAGAGCCGGTTTCCACACTTCCCGCCCGCTCATCGCCCACGCGCGCAATCCTTCGGCAAGAGCGAACATCCGCCTGCGCACCGCAAGCGAAGCCGCCCTCGCAAACGCCGTCTCCTGATAAGCGACATCTACGATTGCGCTTGCCGCTTCGCCGAACGGATCATCGACCGGCGAGACGGAGAACTCTATTTTCTGCCCGCCTTCGAGCGTGATTGATCGACTCAGGTCTCCACGCTTCATCTCTTCGAAATCGAAAATGAGCGTCGCCAGTAGAAGACCGCTTTCGTCGCCGATCACTTCGACGATTTCTTCATCGCTTCTGACTTCGAATCGAGCTTGCGCGCTGCGGAGAGGATCGATCAGCGCGCGCTGTCTTCCGTCAACCATTATTCGCATCAGCCCTGCGGTTGCAAACTTGCGGCGCGAGGACTGATCAGAAAGGCGACGGTTGATCGCGGCGAGATCGTTTTCATCCAGAGGCGGCGGATTGCGCCTGTCACTATGATCGCTCTTGTGTTCAGAAAACAGGAATTGAGGAATCTCAAGCCTGCTGTCGGGCGATTCCAGACCGAGAGCGGTGACAAGTCTCAAATAGCAATCCGGGTGAACTACGGAATGAATGCGATTGGCTTCGACGCGATGCTCCTCGTCGGGGTCTCCGCCATCGAAGTCAAGACGGGCTATAGTCTGCGCGCGGGGATCGAATTTTTCAGGCACGCTGCACGGGCTGCCCCAGGGTGTGAAATGATCGAGGCATTCGCGGACGAGCGGCGACAGGCGACTGGAATCGGTCTGGGGCTGGAATCTCTCTTCGCCGCGATGCCCGCGAGTGGCCGTCAGACGATCCTCGAAACGATCCTTGATCTCTTTCATCAGACAGGCCTTGCGCGAGCGATAATAATAGTCATCCCTCACGCGATCAGGGTTTTGAACCACGAGGTTATAAATCTCCGCCGTCTCCGCTGTCGAATAGTTATGAAGCAGGCGGCTCAAGCCAAGCGTGACATAGAAAGAGTTGCGCTTGATGGTCGTCTTCACGAGATGCTTGATGAAATGGATCGTCATGACTTCCTCATCAACCTTGTTGGCCTGCTCCCGTTGCTTCTCATAAGGCTCTGACCCGATGTAGACAAGCCGCTGAAGCAGATGAGGCTCGCTCAGGCTCACCTTGCTTCTCGACCCGCGCGAGGAGGCGCGACCCACAGGCGAATAGTAGAGCCGCTTGTCCTGTGCGGCGCAGGCGACTTCGAGTTTAGACAAGGCATCCTCGGCTATCTCAATGGCAGCAGCTTTATCGCCGTGAATGAAATAGGCGAGTTTGTAAGCTCTGACCAGCAAATCCATTCGGAGTGCGCTATCGCTCATTATGACCTCTTCGAGGTTTAGATCGATACCTTGCCCGGTTATCCGGTCTCAGCCCGTGAAGCGGGAAAAGACCGATAAAATGATACTACCGCGAGTGAAATCCAGCGTGGCATTTTCGGAATTCTGAAAATAACACGCCGAGGGAAGCCTCAACCCGGTAAATTGGCCCGCGCGCTTTAATGCTTCAGTGTCAGGCAATCGGTCAAACAGAGAGAGCCTTATGAACAGGGTGAAACTACCAGCGATATTGATACTCCTGATGGCTCTGGCTCTCGAAGTCGGAGCCATCACATTTCAGGGTTCAGTGAAGGTCGACATCCTTGAGGTGAAAAGTGTAGGGGTGTCGGCTTCCAACGAATCGAATTCGATCATTCAGGTCAGGTGGGCGGTGACGGCCTCGCCCTCGACGGCGGTCAAATCATTCGACCTCAGCCTCGAAGTGACTTACGCCGACGGAGGAGTGGAAAAAGCGAAGGCTTCCGCCGATGGCCGCGCGCGCGCTGCGAGGTTCGAAGTCCCCACGCTTCACCGCTCGGCGGGTCGGCCTGCGTCTGAAATGAAGAGTTTCAAAATCAACATCACCACGACCGTTTTGGAAACTATCAGCAAACAGGGAGCTTTCTGAAATTGGAAGGGGAACTATCAATCCTCTGGCTGCGAGGTGACGGAGATGCGCAGATTCAAATCAAGAGATCGCACAGCAATCCTCAAACCCGGAGCAGTGGCCGCTCTGGCTGTGATCGCGATCATGGCGCTGTCGCAGATTCTCCCGCTCGCAGGCGTATTCGCTCAAAACCCCGCGGATGAACTCACGGTCACAGCAGGTTTCGCCGAAGTGGTCACGCCACGCGCGGCGATTGAGTTGAGATTGAGCCGCGCTTTGAAAAAAGAAGAAGGCAAACTGGCGATATTGATAGGCTCGAACGATTTATCGAATCTGTTCAAGGCGAGTGAAACCGCGCTCATCTATGATTCGACGGTTCTCCCTCTTTTGCTGGGCGAATCCGCAGTGACGATTTATCTCGTTTCTTCAACGGGCGAGTGGAAGGAAATCGCGAGGCTTCCGCTCAAAGTTTCAAACGAGAAAACCGAGCAGCCTGAAGAGAAACCGACCGGGCAAACGCAGACCGAAACCAAACCCGCCGAGCAGGCCAATAACGGCCAGACTGCTGAGGATCAAACCGCTGATCCTCAGCAGCCGCAGAAGCGAAGACTGGGATTCGACAAGCTCGAAATTACGCCCGCCCTCACACTGAGCCTCAAATCGCAGATGGCGCAATCGAGTTTCCCTGACACAGGCATCTCTCAACGCATCGTCTTCACCGATCTGAATCTAACGGGGGGCGCGCGATGGGAGATGGCTCGCGGCATGTTCAGCGCGCAGAATCAGTTCGATTTCGTCGGATCGAGTTTTCGTCAGGAAGCGATTCGCTTCGGCGCGCTCGGCGATGAGGCTCCCCGAATCGATCTCTCAAGCTACCTGATGCAGAATCAGATAGGCAAAGCGAAGTACCTGCTCGGCCACACTTCCTACGGCGCGCTTCGCCATCTGGTGAACGGTTTTTCGAGCCGCGGAATGACGCTGGCGATTCCCATAAACACACGATTCGACTTCTCGCTTGCGGCGATGAACGGCACGAGCATCGTCGGCTATGACAATTTCTTAGGCATCGCAAAGCGACGGCATCAACTGACGAGCGCCTCGATGGGATTCGAATTGCTCCCGAAAAGACCGGGAGGACTGCGGCTCGAAGCGGGAGTGATGAGCGGATGGGTTCAGCCTCTGAATAATTTTTCTCAGGGGGCGATCAACGACGCGGAGCGCAGCCGCGGCTTCGGCTTTCGACTCATAGCCACCGATGCGTCGCAACGATTTCGACTCGAAGGCGGATTCACCCGCAATCAGTTCTTCAACCCTGCGGATTCGCTCCTCGATCAGAACCAGAGGACTGTCGAAGTTCGCCCGCTGTGGCGCAATGCTCATTATCTCGATGTCGCTTACGATCTCTTCAAAGACCGCGCGGCGCTGAAAGACAAAAAGCTCAATCTGACAGTTTCAGTCAGACACGAAAGAGTCGCCCCGCTCTTTCGCAGCCTCGGAGCTTCCACTCAGGCGGACAAGTTTTCAAATGAAATTTCCGTCAACGGATCGATAGGCGAAATCACCGCGCAGTATTCGCACCTGCGATTCAATGACAACCTCGCCGATATCCCTTCGATATTGAAATCTCTCACGCGCGGTCACACTTTTTCGGTCGCGATTCCGCTGGCTTCGATTTTAGGCGATCCTCAAAAGCCATCGAATCTGCTGCCGCGCCTCGCGTGGAATTTCAATCGCGTTTATCAGTCCGGCGCGGCTATACCTGTAAACGGCGGCTTCGAAATCGATCCGGCATCCATACCCGATTTCGCAGGCACAAATCACGGGATCACCGCCGACTGGCAGTTTGAAAAATGGCGGCTCGGCTACAGATGGAATTATTCGCTTCAGGACAATCGACAGCGCGGCAATGAACTGGCAGACCTGAGAAACTTCATCAACGGGGCCACCATCGGGATGACGCCTCATCCGAATTTCGATCTTAATTTAGATATCAACGCCGAGAGCGCGCTCGACCGCAGAACCGCAAGCGTAAATCGCACCTACAGGCTTGCGCCCAATTTCAACTGGCGTATGACTCCGATCACCACGCTCGCCTCGAACGTGTCTTTCACTCTTGCGGGGGACGCAGCCGATACGCGCTCGAATCGCAACATCGAATTCGATATTCAGTACGCCGTCTCTTTCAATTTCGAAAAGGATCGCTTCAGAAAACTCGCAGGGCAGATGTTCATACGCTATTCGAATCAATACTCGCGCGCCCGCGACCTTGAATTCAACAACCTCACTCGCAATCAGACGCTCAACATAGGATTGAGCTTCACCTTGTTTTAGGAGATTTTCCCGCAGCGCGATGCGGTTAGATTGCGCCGAGATATGAAAGGTATGAAGAACAGATGACGACTCCAAATAACGGACTCCAGACTTTCTTCTGAGGAGTCGCGGAGGTACAACAGGCTGCCAGCCTATTGACACCCTGAAAGTATGAAAAGTGGAGAACCAGCAGGCTGGCAGCCCGCTGTACATTTTCTGAGGAGTCGCGGAGGTACAACAGGCTGCCAGCCTGTTGACACCCTGAAAGTATGAAAAGTGGAGAACCAGCAGGCTGGCAGCCCGCTGTACCTGTTCGGAGGAGGCAGTTGTGAAGAGGCTTATTCCAATCATCGCGTTTTTCTTCTGCGCTGCGGCGTCGGTCCGAGCGCAGGAGATTCGCGTCACTCCATCTACAGTAAACGCATACTCGCAGGGCGCGACGACCGTTTATCTGACTTTTACCAATGTAGTGAACAAGCGGCCCGTCGATGCCTGCTGGTGCGGCGATTTGATTTCCGCCGCTCCCGCTATCGGAATGAAATGCGATCCGGCTACAGTCTTAGGATGCCTGCCAGTTCGCTACGATCAATCGCGACTCAGCGGAAGCTCCACTTACACGGACATCATGTCTATTCCTCCTGCCGTAGCCCGTCGCGCTTACGCGGATGCGGCAAACGGCGCGGAGGCGACTTTTTTTTATGTGCGAAGATTCGTCTCTCTCTCAGGCGGCGTGGATGAATTCGTTCCCGTGACTATCAGACTGACCGGCAACGGCGCGGCGGTCTCTTTTTCGATTACGGACGTGAAACTCGTGTGGGGAGTCAACAAGCCTGTGCTGCTGGTGAAAGCGGATGAGAAGCTCCCCAAAATAGAAGCGGAAATCAAATACACCGGCACGGGGCGATTGAAAGGGCGATGGGAACTCGTGCGACCGGGCGATGAGTTGCCCGAGGAATTCGACCTTTTGAGCGAAGCCGCGCTTCCCTCTTCGGAGCGCGCCAGACAAAGGAGGTACAGTCAGTTGAGTCGCTTCAATATTTTTCTGCCGCCCACAGGCAGATTCATTTTACCCGGCCCTGAAGCGTGGCGAATGCCGAGTCACGTCGATGGGCTTTACCTTGTGCTGTTGAGGATCGAGGCGGCTGAGGATTTGCAGGGCAATTCAGTCCGCGGACAGGGAGGCATACAGCCGACGGGCGGAGTCGCAGGGTTTCCGCTTCCTGTGCTTCGTTACTACGTGGGCGGAGACGCGAGCGCGCCTGATCTGTCAAACACATCTTTGACATTGCTGACTCCGGCGGATAATACAACGCAGCCTGATAACAAACCCATCGTGTTCTCCTGGTCTGAGGTGAAAGACGCTGCGCTGTACAGAATCGAAATCGAGGATTCGACTGGCGCGCAGATTTTGTCAGCAGTGTTGTTGCCGGGGACGACTTTCTATCAGGCCCCTTCGTGGTTGAAAGACAAGCTGACGGATAAAAAGTTGCGATGGCGAGTGTTGGCCTTCGACAAAAACAGCGCGCAGTTGGCCGAGACTCCGCGCCGAAGTTTGCAGATCGGGACATGACTTTCCACACACGACGCGCAAAGTCATGTCTTGTATAAAAATTCCTGATGGCTTACACTGACGGCTCTCACCACTACGCGCTGGATTTCGTTTTGTATTCTCCAGGAGATTCATGCTCCGTATGAGGTGCGCCTGATGAATCACTATAAGACTCCCTCGCTTCGCAGGCAGAGAATCCTGCATCTCTGCCTCCTGCTCATATTCCTGCTCATCTATCCCGCCACGCCGTTAGCCCAGACGAAAACCGATGTTCTCGAACCAAACAGAAAAATCGAGCGCGAACTTAAAGGCGGCGAAGCGCACGTTTATGAAATCACGCTGGCGGCAAATCAGTTTCTTCGCTTAACGGTCGAACAGAAGAGCATAGACATTCATCTCAGCCTTCGCGCGCCCGACGGAGCGATCATCGAGGAATCAGACGGGACGGCTGCCGCCGAGGGAGTCGAATCGATATCCGCAATAGCTGAACAGAGCGGCAAGTACTCGCTCGAAGCGCGGGCCAACGGCAAGAATGCAGGACTGTACTCAGTCACGATGGAGAGCAGGGCGGCGACTGAGCGCGACCGTTTGCTGGTCAGCGCAGACCGCGCCATTCATCAAGCGGAAAAACTGCGCCTGACGAAAACGGTCGAAGGCTTCCGTCAGTCGGCTTCGAAACTCGAAGAGGCTGTCTCTCTTCTCAAGCAGGCTGCCGAGACCCGCCTCATCCCCACTACTTTGAGAACGCTGGGGGCAGTTTATCGATTGGCGGGAGAGAGAGAGAAAGCTCTCGCCGCTTACACCGAGTCGCTTTCATTGCTGAGGCAAAGCGGCAACGACGAGAAGGCCGCTCTCCTGTTGCAGGATATAGGAGAGCTTTATCGAAGCATGCAGCAGATTGAGAAAACAATCGAGTTCTATGGAGAGGCGTTGAAGATTCATCGCGCACGAGGCGATAAATCCAGGCAATCCGACCTGCTTTATTCCATCGGCATCAACTACGATAACCTCAACGAGTGGGGCAAGGCGCTGACCTCTTTCAATGATGCTCTGGCGTTGAATCGGGAACTCGGAGACCTCAACGGACAGGTGTTCACACTGAGCGCCATGTCATTCATCTACGCGAACAATGGCGATTTTGACTCGGCGCTTTATTACCTGAATGAAGCGCAGCAGGTTTTTGTAAAAACAGGCAGCCGCCACGGGCAGGCCATGATGCTTGACTACATCGGCAACGCATATGCGGAGCTTGGCCAGTATGAAAAATCGATTGAGACTCTCAACCGCGCGCTCGATATGCACAGATCACTGAGCAACTTCAACGCCGAGGGAGGCGCTCTCAACGGGCTGGGCAAGGTCTATGGTCTGATGGGCGATTATGATCGCGCGCTGGATTATTTCACTCAGGCGCTCGAATCATATCGCAGGCGGGGTGCCGCTCAACCAATAGCCGCTGCCTTAAACGCCCTAGGGAAAACTTATTACCAGAAGGGCGAGATTGAAAAGGCGATTGATTATCTCAACCAGTCGCTTCGCTTGCGGCTTGCTCAGGGAGACAGAAACGGAGAGACCGTCACGCGCATCAACCTCGCATCAGCGGAGCGCGACCGGGGAAACAGGGCGGCGGCGCGCGAGCATATAGAGACGGCTATCAAAATGATCGAAGACCTTCGCATGAAAGGGGAGTCGGAAGAACTGCGCGCTTCCTACCTGGCAAGGTTTCAGAGGTCCTACGATATTTGGATCGATCTTATGATCGGCGACGGACGAGACAGCGCGAAAGCAGCCGAGGCATTGGAAATCAGCGAGAGAGCGCGCGCAAGGACTCTGCTTGAAAGTCTGAATCTATCAGGCGTCAACATCCGTCAGGGCGTCGCGCCTGCGTTGCTCGTCCGCGAGCGGGAGATGAGAAACAACCTAAACACGAAGGATGAGCAGTTGAAGCGGTTGTTGAGCGCGCGTCACACCGAGGAACAGGCAGCAGCGGCGCGAAAAGGGGTCGAAGAAGCGAGAATAGCATTTCAGGAATTGCAGGCAAGGATTCGTCAGACAAGCCCGAAATACGCCGCGCTCACTCAGCCCACACCTCTCACTCTTCGCGAGATTCAACAGCAGGTCGTCGATGACGGCTCTCTTCTGCTCGAATACTTTCTGGGCGAACAGAGAAGCTATCTCTGGGCGATCGCGTCAGATGGAATGACATTTCACATCCTGCCCCGGCGCGCTGAGGTGGAAGCTGTGGCCCTGCGGCTTTATGAATCGCTCACGGCCCGCAACAAGAAAATAAATTTTGAAACCACGGACGAACGCCGCGCGCGAATCGTTAAGGCTGACGCCGCGCAGGTTGAAGCCGCCTCGGCGTTGAGCGAGATGATACTGGCTCCGGTCGCCGCTCAATTGAAAAACAAGCGGCTGCTCGTAGTCAGCGACGGCGCGCTGCAATACATTCCCTTCGCAGCATTGCCTTTGCCGAAAAGTCTGGAGTCTGGAGTCCGGAGTCTGAAGTCGAAAAAAAGCGGAAACCGGGACTCCAGACTCCAGACTCCAGACTCCAGACTCGATAATGAAATCGTAAGCCTCCCCTCAGCCTCCGCGCTTGCCGTCCTGCGTCAGGAGTTGAAGGGGCGGCCCCCGGCACAGCGGGTGATGGCGGTGATGGCTGATCCTGTTTTCGACCGAAACGATGAGAGATTGAAAACCGCGCGCTCGAACCGAGGGCCTGAAAAAATAATGTCGCAGAGCCGAAACAGGTTGAGGGGCGACTATGTGATCAGAGCGGCGAAGGAGACAGGCGGAGAGATCGAGCTTGCGCGACTTCCCTTCACTCGTCGCGAGGCCGAATCGATTCTCGCCTTCGCTCCGGCCTCCGCTTCGTTGAAGGCGCTCGATTTCGAGGCGAACCGTGATGTGGCTTTGAGCGGAGAGTTGAGCAAATATCGTTATGTGCATTTCGCCACGCACGGGTTTCTGAACAGCCTTCACCCTGGGCTTTCAGGCGTGGTGTTGTCGCTCGTCAACGAAGAAGGCGAGGAGCGCGACGGATTCCTGCGGGCGCATGAAGTCTACAACCTCGATCTCGCAGCCGATCTCGTCGTGTTGAGCGGATGCCGGACGGGGCTTGGCAAGGATATAAGAGGCGAAGGGCTTGTCGGATTGACTCGCGCGTTTATGTACGCGGGCGCGGCGCGCGTGGTCGTCAGCCTGTGGGATGTGAGCGACGAAGCGACGGCGGAATTCATGTCGCGTTTTTATCGAAGCATATTGAGGGCGAAGATGACGCCCGCCGCCGCGCTCCGCGCCGCTCAATCCTCGATGTCGAAAGACAAAAGATGGAGTCTGCCCTATTACTGGGCTGGGTTCGTGCTGCAAGGCGAGCCGCTTTAGTCGGGCGGATCACCTTTTTTTCTCAGAGTGTGTTTAGAAATTGTCTTTTGCCGCGAAGCGGCTCGAAGAAGGTAGCCAGAGGTGAAACCTCTGGAATCATTGGGTCCCCACCCGCGTTGGAGACGCGGCAGATGTTCTGGCGCTCCACGAGAGCGCGAAACCTGAATGCTCTATACCAGACGTTGCACGTCTGGCTACCTTCTCGGTGCGCCTTCGGCGCGAGGCATGAATTTCAAGACACGCTCTCAGAGAATATTTTTTTTCGATGTTTCTCGATCCGTGAAGGACTCACACGATTTCAATATCATCTTTGGCGAGGCGATAGAAGATGATGTATTTTTCAACGGGAAAACTTCGCATTCCGGGCATCTCGGCTAAATGGTCGCACATCAACTGCAACCGTGTGACAAAATCGAGAGCATCGTCAGGGTCAATTTCTCCAAAGTAGTCCAGGGTTTCGATGAAACCTCTGCGGGCGCGGGGGCTGAAGATACACTGTTTCACTTCCTGCGCCTCATCGTTTTCGCCTTTTTCTTCATCTCGGCAAAAACTTTCTCAGCAGGAATCCCCTCGCCTCCGTCAAGCTCATCAAGCCCCTCCTGAATGTCGCGCCTGAGAGCTTAGGGCTTTAGTTCATCCTGTTGTTGCAGGAGCCTGAGTCCCTCGCGAATGACTTCGCTGGCTGAGGCATACATTCCGTTTTTCACCTTTTCATTGACGAGCTTTTCAAGCTCAGGAGTTAAAGAAACAGATAGTGGATCAACCGAGGGAGATGTTAGTAGCCTTCAGGCGGAATCGATGATAGGAGGCGACCTTCCGCCTGAAGGTAGGACTACCAACTGTCTTCTATATCTCTCCATCGAGCCACTACCAAGAAACATTCATATCTGTAAATCTCCCGCGATGAAGTTGATGACATCTTCAGTGTCCGGGATATGGCGAAAAACATCAATTTCGTCGCTGCCTGATTCTTCATCGATATCTCTATCGATACGGGTCAAAACAGCAGTCCCGTAGAGATGGCAAAGCATCCCTACGGGACTTGAGGGTGTTTCTCGGTTGACCTCGCATCGCTCGAAAGCGGCAGCCTGCCGCTTAGGTAGTAGCGTCAGCAAAGCTGCCGCACTTGTTCTTTGCGAATGCTTTGCTGGCCTCCGATTCGGCCAGATCAGCGCCGGCTATCCCGGCTGCTGTCGAGATGACGAACAACGCGATGCACTTGGCCCTCACCTTGAAAAGAGGCTCTGGCGTATAGGCCACCCGCACAAATTCAGGGTTGCGACCCAGTGAGCCGACCCTGAGTTTCTTGACGGCGTTGGTCGCCTCATCGATGTCAGACATGAGGTCTTCTGTAAGCCCAAGTTCGAAGAGCTTCCTCGCGCCGCCGTTCCGACGGGCGAAGTTCTTCAACTCAGAATCCAGTTTGCTCTCGACCAGAGAGTCGAATTGCGCGTTCCACTGATTGGCATCCTTGAATTTTTTGATGAAAGCGGCCAGACTGCTGCGGAAGCTCGAAACCGAGCTTTTAACTCTCGATGCGTTCGATTCGAGAGTCGTTATGTCGGCAGGCGTTCTCGATGGCTTTCCCTTGAGCGTTTCGGCCTGGTTGAAAAAATCGCCCAGTGACTTTCCGAACTGACCGAGCGCCCTTGCTTCGTTGGAGACGTTTGGCTGATTCTGCGCTGCCGTAGATTGCGGCGATCCTGCAAACTGCAAGATGGCCAGTGCGATCAAAACAGCTATGGATGATGTGTAAGTCCTTTTCATTTTTAATTCCTCCTTATTTGGTGGCAGTGAACTGGTGCTTGACCTTCCTGACCGCTGACTGCCTGTTGAGTCGAATTCTGGCCGATGGCTGGACGCGCCAACTGGACGACCTCCGGGTCCGCGTGAGAGGGCGATCCCCTCACGCGGAAGGCCGGATCAGTCCTTGGTGGATTTGAAGCTATAGGGGAACCGGTCGCCTACGCCGCCTTTTCCATCAAGAAGGACGATGAGCACTTTGTTGCCCACCTGCGAAGCGGAGAAGGTTTTGACCACCTGCGCTCCTATATCGGCGTTCGCGTCGAAGGTGTGAGTGGCAAGTGAGGTTTCAGCGCCGGTGTTGAGATCGACCGCGCAGATATTGACCACGCAGATGCCTTTGGTCTTTTTCGGGGGGATAGTGGCTTCCCGCTTGGTGACGGTGATAGAGGCGCCCTTGCCGGGTTCGATTATCTGGCTGACGAAACGGCGGTTGGCGGGGGCTACGAGAGTGCCGGTCTGAACGACGCCGAACTCCATATCGCGCGGGCCGAGGCGAAGCGGGCTGTTGCCGACAAGCTCGTTCCACTTTGTGATCATCTTGAGGAGCTTGTCTCGTTTGGCGGTGCAGGTGCTGGTCTCAGCGTCAGGGCCTTCGAGTTTTTTGCACTCGTCCTTGAGCTTCTTGACCATATCCTTGACGAAGGCCGGGATGTCGCAATTCTGAGCGTTGGTCGAGGGGATTGCGGCAAAGACGACGGCCAGTAACAAAGCGATAGCTAACAGACTTCTTTTCATAATTCTTCTCCTTTGAAATTCGGGATTGATTTTTCGGCTCCTTCAAATTGAAGCCCTGTTTCAAAATGAAACTCGGTTCGAGGCAGTCTCGGTAAGATCGGTCGTGACACTGTGCTTGAAAAACCTGATCTCGACTCCGGGTACGTCGGGCGAGAAATGAAGCGTCAACAGTTCGAATATTGATATAGCCCTGTTCACATTTTCTTTCCCGGAATTGCCTCCGTTTTTCATCACGGACGCGACTATAGCAACTGTTTGAAATCAGCACCGTGTTATTTTCCGAATTCCGAAAACCACACGCTGGAGATGACTGTGGCTCCGCGGCGGGTATTGCCACAGACTACAGGGCTTAAATCTATGGGTGGATTACTCAACCTGCGATCCGGCCTGTTTCATTCGTCGTGGGTAGTGGTTCAAACGGGTGAAAGGTTCAGAGTTCAAGCTTCAGCTTGCCTTTCCAAAGCAGCAACCTGCGGGGCTGATTTCCAGACACGAGATGAGAGGCAATTTCAGACCAGCTTGAATTCAATAATCCTGAAGATTAATAAAGGCCCGGAGAGCCAATAATCTCTCCGGGCCTTTCGATTTCAATCCGCTTCCGCTAATGATCGCGTCTTCGATTCTGACAGTCAGCCATTTTCGCCTGTCATTGCACACAGTAGCATCTCAAGCTATGGAAACCATCTCAGATATAAGATAAGGTACAAGGGCTGCGCGAATCCTGTTTGAATCAAAAATCGCTTTGCGCCGGAAAATTTATGTTCGTACCCGGAAAAAGAATCGTACTCAATGCTTATCTCAACAACCGCGAGATATGCGCGATCACCCGAAAGCAATTGCCCATCGAAGCGAAACATTCCGTGCGCCTCGACAACGACACCCCGCGAGTCATCTTCATCGATAGCCAGGGCAGTACATTCGTTCACGATATCTCATCCGTCAAAGCCGAAGGCTCTGACTGGATTCATCTATCGATTCGCGTGAGCGAAGAGTTCACAGCCATGGCCGATTGCCTCACGGGAGATTCCTCCGATCCGCCCACCGAGCAGTTCCTCAAGGGCGAAGCTCTCGGCATGAGGTTTCAACCGTTCTTTCTGGCCGAGTGCAAATCCGACCCGACGGAGCTTGTCGGGTCGGGGCTATTCAGTCGCGGCTTTCATTTTTCAGGAATAGTCACTCCGGGCAATGTATCTTTGGGGTGCATCTGCGATCATTGCCGCAGGAGTTTTCGCCTTCAATCATTCCACGCGGGTTTCAGCAATCTGGTTTATTTCTATTGCAGTCGCGGGCCGCATACGCTCGTCGCAAGCAGCTACCTCACGGACGCGCCGCCTGTGATGGGCCAGACGGACAGCGAAAGCCTCGCGCGATTCGAAGCCCGCTTGCCGCAGTGCGAAAAATGCGGAGGCGATTTCAAATACTACAACCCGCTCCTTTGCCCGCACTGCTCGCGGCCTTACATCGATTTTCAAAATCATCCCGAAGAGCGAGAGGTCGAATACTACGGCAACATTTTGTACGGCGATTCGCTTCAGGAAGCGTAGCCGCCTGTTTTCATGCCTGCCAGTATCAATGGGAGTGACAGCCGTCACTGCCCCCTGTGCCAGCCGTCCTAGTTTCACTCAACAGCGCGAATCTATAGTCTGGTTGTGAAAGCGTCAGCCTCGACGCCAGCGGGTGAAGATGTTCAAATGCAGAGGAGTCGTGGATGTACAACCGTGTGGCAGCCCGTTGACACCCTGAAAGCATGAAAATTGGAAGACCAGCAGGCTGGCCGACGACTGTGCCTTTATTGCGGCGATGACTCGCGGGCTGATCGATTCTTTGAGGCCCGTTTGAAGTGGAGCATGAAATGCCCGACCCGGATGAAACAACCAAAGCAGGGCGCGCACGGTGGATCAATCACGATTTTGACTCGCGCCGCTCGAGACCAGGCTCTCCAACGGATGATGCAACACAACCTCTCTCTCGTGTGAGAACAGTAGTAGTCAAAAGACAAAAACCTCTCTCCGCGCCTGAGCCTTCGACGGAACCGGAGTTGATCATACCGGAGACCGTCAAGCCTCCCGCTGAGGCTCGCCCCTCGCGTCGCGTGTCGTGGTGGTGGTGGGCGGGCGGAGGGGTCGCGCTGCTCGCAGGCTTGGCCTTCGCGCTCCTCTTGCTGCTCAAAGACCCCGGCTTCGTTCTCATCGTTCGCGGCGCTCCTCCGGGCAGCGATGTCTATATCGATAACGTGCGTCGCGGAGTCACGCGCGCCGACGGGACTATCAAGGTGCTGGGACTGGAATCGGGCAAGCGATTGATCCGCGTCTCGCACGAAGGGTTTGCGGATTTCAACACCGGTGTGACAGGCAAAGACGGCGAGACCAAATCCGTCATAGCCGAGCTTGCCGCGCTCGAAGCCAAAGCGGAAGCTGTGACCGAAATCGATTACAACGGCCCGATGATCCTCATCCCTGCCGGAGAGTTCATCATGGGCGACGACAATCATCAACCAAATGAAAAGCCCGCGCACAAGGTCGCGCTTGCGGGTTTCTATATTGATAAGTACGAAGTCACCAATGCTCAGTACAAAAAGTTCTGCGAGGAGACTGGCCGCGCTCTGCCGACGAATCCTTTCTGGGACAGTCAGTATTTCGTGAGCAATCCCAACTCGCCCGTAGTGGGCGTCAACTGGCACGACGCGGCTTCTTATGCCCGGTGGGCAGGCAAGCGATTGCCCGCTGAAGCAGAATGGGAGAAGGCGGCATCCTGGGGACCCGACGCGCAACGGAAACGTCAGTGGCCCTGGGGAGAGGCTCCTGATTCGAATCGAGTCGTGCTTGGAGCCTCTCGCCCTCCTCCCATCGGAAATCAGACGGGCAGCGAGAGCGGATATGGAGTCTGCGATATGGCCGGAGGCGTGGCCGAATGGGTCGAGTCCTTTTATCAGCCTTATGCCAGCAATCAGACTTCGGACCCGAACTATGGCACGAAGAACAGAGTCGTTCGCGGCGGACACTTTCGAAGCGAGATAGATGATGTGCGCACGACCGCGCGGTATTACAACCCTCCTGAGTTCACGCCCGTGGAAAAGAAAGAGCGCACGTGGCTGATCGGATTCCGGTGCGCCGTGTCGGCTGATGATCCGAGGGTTCAGGAGTTCCTGCGGGCGCGCGGGCGGTAGTCAAATCCGGAGTCTTTGAAGTGGCGCAATCTGGCAGATTGCGCGCCCTGAAAGTACGAAATTTGAAGCTACGCAAGCTAACAGCTTGCGCCACTAGAGGAGTGGGTATGAAACAGCGTTTATTGATCGTGGCGGCGATGTTCGGACTGTTGATTCAAGTCGCATCGGTCGAGCGCGCAGCGGGGCAGGCCGACAAGCTCACCTGGGACAAGGATGTTCAGGTCAAGCGCGTAGCCAAACCTGGGCGCAAGACCGTGCGCCCTCGCCCGCGAGTCGAGCGCGCTCCTCTGCTCACGCTCGAATACCGCGTGATGAAGCAGGCCGAAAACCTCTCTCCGCAGGAGACGAATCCGCAGGCCGTCTTTTATACGGGAGATCGTTTGCAGGTAGGAGTCCGTGTAAATCAGGATGGCTATCTCTACATAATCCAGCACTCGAATAATGAAGACGGCCAGATAATATTTCCTGATTCGCGGATCAACTATGGCAGGAACCTGCTCAGAAAAAATCAGGAACACCTGATGCCGTCGCAATGCGAGTCGAAATACATGGACGAATCGGGCAACTGCTGGTTCTGGATGGAGCCGCCAGCCGGACGAGAGGTCTTCACCGTCATCTTCAGCCGCGATCTCATTACTCAATTGGACGAAGTGGCCGGGGCTGGCGGAATGGTACGTCGCCAAATCATCGAAGAACTGCTGAAGAATTCACACCAGACTATCAAACGCACCTCCCGCCCCGGTCTCAGCCCCGAACACGGAGGAGGCGCGGGACGCTACATAGTGTGGGTGACGAACACCAACATCAGGGATAACGAAGAACTAATAACAGACATCGTGCTCCTTCATAAGGAGCGGGAAGGGAGTCGTGAAAAATGAAATTACTTTCGAGATTGACAATCGCTTTACTCATAATCGCCTGCATGATGTCGGCCATCCTGCTCGCTCAGGCGACGAGCGCGCAGACCAGGGATGGGGTGCGCTCGCGCGCAATACGCATGAAATATGATACGGGCAAGATCGACGGCCTTCGCATCACCGTCTATCTGGTCACTGGCAAAAACATCGTGGCCGTCGATCCGAGCCGCGAGTTCACGAAAGGCGAGCAGATCAAGATCGAATTCGAGAGCAGCTTCGACGGCTATGTTTATTTCGTCAACGTGCCGCCCAGCGGCAGGAGCGCCGTCATCTACCCCGACCCAAAGGGCGGGGAATCTGACAACATGATCCGCGCCCGTCAGCGATACGTGCTGCCTCACAGGGGGACGTTCGAGTTCGTCGAAGACGAGAAGGGTACGGAAGTAGTTCAGGTAATCATGTCGAGGGAGCCGATTCAGGTTTTCGAAGACTCGATCCGAAACGCGAACGGACAGCTTGGCGAAACCGCTTCGAGCGCAGCCGCAGAGCTTGCGGGATCAGATACGAAGCGAACAGGCATCGATAGCGAAGGCGTAGCGAAGGTGGTCCCTGAAGGCGTGCGGACTCGCAACGTCCGACTCGCCCCTCCTCGCAGCAAAGAGGAAAAAGGAACAGTCGTGGCCGTTCCCGATGCCAGACTCAAACCGGGCGAGGTCGCCGTATTCGAGATTCGCCTGCGGCGCGTCTGATCGATCTTCGGCCCGATGGTCTTTGAATGATGGGACTGCGATTAGACAGCCTCGCGAAATAAAGCGATTGATTTAAGGTTGGGAATTCTCGATCGTAATCACTCAGCCGCGTCAGCGGCGACCTGACTGTAGCCGTGTGTTTTAGTTGGGCGAACGGAAATTCGCGTCGCGTGAGCGACGGATGAGTTTTTGAGATGAAGATTCAATCGTCGCTGACGCGACGCGATAGATACGGCTTCAATCCACCGCGCACTGAAGTACGCGGCTAAACTCATAAGCCGCTACGCGGCTGAGTTGTTACTCTCGACCAAAATTTATTGAAGGGATGTTCAAGGTGTCTGTCACGATTTCAAAACTCAGAGCGGCGATGTCTGTCCTGTGCGCGGCTCTCATATTCGCTCAAACCCTGACGGGTCAATCGCCCGACCGAAAGGCGTTCATATCTGCCGAGGCGCGCGAACGCATTCGACTCGCCATCGCATCAGTCGGATTGATCGTGGTGCGCAAAGCCTCGGATACGGATCAACAATTGCGACCTCGCGGGTCAGCCGTCATCATCCGCAGCGACGGCATAATAGTCACAAGCCACCACGTCATCGCCGAAGATAAAACAGACCGCTTCTATGACGAAATATATCTCCGCCTCCCGGCCCGACCCGGCGAACCGCCTCAACTCTCTACTCCTTACCGTCTTGAAGTCGCGCTTGCAAACAGGACTCATGATCTCGCCCTGCTTCGCGTCCTGCAAAAAGAAACCGCGCCTTTGGTTTTCCCGGCCATCGAGATAGGCGATTCGCGCGCAGTCAAACTGCTCGACGATCTGATCGTCATAGGTTTCCCTGCGGCGGGCGGCTCGACCGTCACGGTCAATCAGGGAATGGTCGAAGGCATCGATCTTCTGGCAAACTGGGTCAAGACCGGCGCGCGACTAATTCACGGCAACAGCGGAGGCGCGGCGGTCAACAGCGAAGGCAAACTCATAGGCATCCCGACCAAGGTGCTGGCAGACCGACAGGCCATCGATCGCGATGGCGACGGATTCCCCGATGAGCATCAGGCTCTCGGCGCGGTCGGATTTCTGCGCCCCTCTCATCTCATCGTCTCGATGCTGGCGAAGATGCGCGATACGGAAACCAAAAGCCCCCCGGTCGCAGTGAAAGAAGAAGATCAAACGCCTGTCAGGATCGAAGGGATCATTCGATCCGCTCTTGATGGAAAACCGATAGCGGGCGCTCGCGTGGGTCTGACCGTGCTTGGAAGCCGCGAGGCGAATCCGTCCAACCTGCTCACGTGGGGAGGGACGAACAGCGAGGGCCAGTTCACGTTGAATAAACCTGTCCCTCCGGGCAGGTACACGCTCAAAGCCAAAGCGATAAGGTATGAAGCCTTCTCGCTCGATGTCGAAATAAAACAGAAGACGGCGCGACTCGTCATCGATCTGCGCCCTTCGCAATAGAGGATCGATTCGATCAATGCGTTTATATGCTGACTCCGAAAATTATCATTCGCTCGAAGGGACAATTGGACCGCGAGATGCAACTCAGCGGTGATGCGACCATAGGCCGCGCTTTTGATAACACTATCTGCATAGATGACACAGGCGTTTCGCGCTATCACGCCATAATCGAGCAGCGCGAAAAGGAATACTGGTTGAGCGATCTCGGCAGCCGCAACGGCACCTCGGTCAATCAGGAGCCTGTCATCTCGAAACGCAAATTACAGGACGGGGATTCGATATCGATAGGCGACCGGGCCACGCTGGATTTTCACTTCCCGGAAAAAGCGGCTGACAGATTGCGCGAACCAGGCGGCGCGGGCGAGCGCAATCCGACAGTCTCAGCATCAACGCCCGTCCCGTCCGTAATCGCGCCAGCAGAAAAGACGCCGCGCCTCGTCATTCTCGCAGCAGCCGCGGGGCTTGTAATCATCGTCGGCATAGTGCTGTTGCTGTCGGGCGTTTTCAGTTCGACATCAGGCGGCGCGGCACGCATCGTCAGCCCGCAGACAGGCACGACCGTCAAAGGGCGCGAGACGATTCGCGTAGAGGTGGAGAATCAGAAAAAGATCGAGCGCATCATTTATCTGCTCGACGGCATCGAGATCGCAAGCGCGCAATTCCCTCCTTATGATGTCGAGCTTGATCCGGCAAACCTTTCGAATAAGGTTCGCAACCTCTCCTCAAGCGATCACATACTCACCCTCACCATCGAAGACAAAGACGGCAATCGAAAGCCTCAACCCGATACCGTGTTGATTTCATTCGAGACTGTTGAAACAACTTCGAGCGAAACCCCGCCCGATGATACGACCGCAAGCGATAACACAAGGCGCGCTGCGGCGGGCAACATCGACGTGGCCTCGCTTTGTCGGAGCCTCGCCGCGCAGATTTCAGGCAAGAGTTGGTACACGTTCGACGCGGAGTTCACTGAGCAGATACGTCAGCGCGCCGGTCAGTATCCGGTCAGCGTAATTGATGACGCGCGTCGTTATCGTCGCGAGATAGGCAATGCGTTCGGCGCGAAGGGGCTGCCTCTTTCACTCGGCTTCGTGATGGCGATGTCGCAGAGCCGCTTTCAGAACACTGCCAATAATTCCGAGCAGACGGCAGGGATGTGGAGGGTGCCTCGCCGTATTGCGGTCGAGCAGGGCTACATCGCGGCGGATGAGCCTGCCTCGGCGCTCAACGATGCGAAGCGTTCATCAGAAATCGCAGCGGCTTATATGAAGGAGCTTATAAACGTATTCGGGATGGATGATTTTCTTTATGCCATCGCGTGCTACGGAATGCCTGTCAGTCAGGCCGCGCAACTGCGAGCGCGGCTCGAAGAGACAGACCCGACTGTGCGAAGAGATTTCTGGAAACTGGTCAAAGCGGGAGTCGTCTCACGCGAGGGAGCGGATCGCGTCGCGCGATTCTTCGCCGCAGGAATCGTAGGCGAGAATCCGCGCCTGTTCGGGATAGGAGGCGAGCCGCTGTCATCGCTTTATTGATATGAAAGAAGTCACTCTCATAATTCAATCTCCGCAGGGCGCAGAAAAAATCGCGCTCGCGCGGGATCGTCTGACCATAGGCCGCAGCCCTGATGTCGACGTGAGAATAGAAGACGACGGATTGTCGCGACATCACGCAACCATTTATCGAGAAGGCGACCGGGTGTGGATAGTCGATGAGAATTCGACAAACGGCTGTTATGTAAACGGCGCAGTGACAGGCGGCGACGGCACGCCGCTTGCGGATGGAGACAAAATCCGACTGGGCAACTTCACAACCATTCGAGTCAGCGCGAATGGCGCAAACGATGCTCATCGATCAGTCGCTAATCGATCAGTTTTGCCGACCGCAGCGATAGCCGTCCTGATGGTCGCTCTTTTGATCGCAGTCGTCGCGCTCATATCATTGCTCTCCAACGGGCGCGCGGATGCGCCTCGCCGCAAAGTTTATGAAGACCCGCCGCCGAGCGCCGAGTTGAAAAATCGTAACGAGTCATCGAATGCGAACGATTACGCCCGCGTTTCTGCTGACAATACGAACTCGCAGCAGACGAGCGTGCAGCGTCAGTCGCGCAAGCTCTATTTACAGATGAGCGAGGAGGAGAAAGTCGAGTTTTTGTACGCTCGTGCGCGGCACATCTCAAGGATGATGGGCAATCGCGAATATCAATTCACCGAGGACGTGCTGCCTTACATCAGGCAATACGTCGAGGGCTACGCGCGGAGAGTGGGTAACAGGTCTGATCGAATATGGGGCGAAGACCTCGAACGATTATTCAGCCGAGCCGTGATTCTGGCTCCCTACATCATTCGCTCGTTCAACTCTCAGGGCGTGCCTGCGGTGGTCGGCCTCTACATTCCCATGATCGAAAGCGAATACCGCGAATGTCTGACAAGCCCTGTCGGAGCGAAGGGGTTGTTTCAGTTCATGCCCGAAACGGCGCGCGGCTATGGTGTATCGCCTGAAGATCGCTGCAATGTGGAGAAGATGGCTCCCGCCGCAGCGCGTTATATAAAAGACCGCATGGCCGAATTCGGCAGCGACTCGATGAGCGTGGCATTAGGCATAGCCGGTTACAATCGCAGCCCCGATTCAGTCCGCCGCGATCTTCAGGATGTACTCAACAGCGATAACAAGGAGCGGAGTTTCTGGACTCTGGTGGCGAATTCGGACAAGCTCGACCGTTACTTTCAAAACGAGAACGTCAAGTATGTCCCTAAATTTTTCGCCGCCGCGATAGTTGGCGAAACGCCCGAAGCATTCGGGTTGAAAATCAATCCGCTCTCGACCTGCACCCAAAATGACAAACCCTGAAGTCATATTGATGCTGGAGGATGAAGACGGCGCTTGGCGCAGGATTACGATTGACTGCAATCGCTTCACCATAGGGCGCAGCGCGGATAACGATCTGGCTCTGGATGACGCGAGTTTGTCTCATCGCCACGCAGTGCTGGAGAGGTTCGATGACATCATTCAGATTTCAGACTGCGGATCGCGCAACGGAACTTTCGTCAACGACGTTCCCGTTTCAATGACAACGCTGAGGGATGGAGATTCGATCTCGGTTGGCTCGTGCCATTTCACCGTGCGAATCAACAACGGGCGCGTCGCCGCAGGCAAAAAAGAAAACGGCAGAGTCGCCCCATCGAAACCTGCCGAAAATTTTCTCAGCACGTCCGCGATAGCCGTGATGGCCGCAGTGACGCTTATCGTCGTTGTAATCGTCATAGCCGCGTTGTCCGGCAGAAAGAGCAGCCCCACCCCTCGCGTCACTGATCAGGTCGATGAAATCGCTGAAGTTGAAAGCGACCGGCGCGAGTTGCCGCGTGATGAATCAATCGTGAAGACCGACAGTGTTTCAATCGAGCAGATAGAAAAGGCCGCATCGCAGGTCTTGAGAAGAGTCAGCAGCGATGACCGTCCTTATGTCTTCCCCTCGAATGCCGCCGTCGAAGACATTCGTCGACAGGCTGAACGATACAGAAACTCTCAGGCGCTTGCCGCCGCGTTGAATAATCTCGCCGCGCGAGGAGCGGAGATTGCAGCCCTTGCGCAACGCGAAGGCATAGAGCCTGATCTTGTCATCTACACCGCGCTGGCTCTGACCGACGGGGGTCGAGAAGACGCAGCGGAGACCGCGCGCCGCATACTGCCTGAGCTATTGTCGCTGAGGGCCACATTCGGGACAGAGTTGGCCGATAAAAGTCTCATACTGGTTGCAGCTTATCGCATGGGAGGCGGGACTAAAAAATCGCACCCGCTGCTTGCCACCATGCGGCGCGTGGTCAAAGACCCGCTCAATGAGCGAACCGTTTGGCATCTGCGCGAGCGCGGAGGACTGAGTGATGATGTTTATGGCTTCGTGGTGAAATTTCTGGCCTTGGGCATGATCGCGCAGAACCCGCGCCAGTTCGGAGTGCAGGCCGCCCCGCTCGCTTTTTGATCCAGGGGATGGCCATTGGCTGTAAAGCTCTCTCGTATCACATCAAGGATGGCAGGCTCCAACAAAAGGGCGCGTCTGGAAATGGCCTTTGGCCGCGAAGCGGCGCGAAGAAGGTAGCCAGATGTGAAACGTCTGGAACCCACGGCATCATCCCGCCCGCGTTGGAGACGCGGCAGATTCTGGCGCTCCTTCAGAGCGCGGAAATAATTTGCCTTCTCTCCCAGACGTTGCACGTCTGGCTACCTTCTTATTGCGCCTTCGGCGCGAGGTCTT
>DLHY01000110.1 GCA_002483445.1 Blastocatellia bacterium UBA7656 | reverse complement strand
ACTATGAAAAAAACATTCACTGAAGAACAGGCGACTCAACTTAAATATCTCACGGAAAACATGGCGCGGCTGCTCGACGTTTCGCATCAGGCGGCGGGCCAGCACAAAAGGAAAGATTGCAGCGTCTGCAAGGTCATAGAAAAAACCCGCGAGATATTCGATGACATCTATGACCGCCGCCGCTCGAAGCGCGTGGCCTATCTGCTCAACGTCGAAGGCAACAGCGAAGCGACCGGAAGATTTTCGACCCGCCTGAGCGATATCAGCATGACGGGAGCCTTCATGGATTCGGTCACAGCCTTTCCCGAAGGGACGACCTTCGAATTGCGATTCAAGATCGGCGCGAAGTCGGTCAGAGTCACCTGCGAAGTTCGCTACGCCATCGAGCATATAGGCATGGGGATTCGCTTCCTGGATTTGAAGACTTCCGACCGCGAGGCGATGGAAAAATTCCTCGCATCGAAATCAGCTTAATCCGTAGTCTGTCGAGTCTGGGTCATCTGATAGAAATCGGCGTACAACTGCGCGAGTTTGGGTTTTACGGTCTGGTCGGCCTGCGCGAGGTTCGTAGTGATTTCATCCCTTAGCGCGAGCATCGCCTGAAGTTTCTTCTTCATTTCCTCATCCGTAGTTTCATCGATGAGCTTCATCAATCCGTTGAAAAATTCTGTCGAGAACTGCGAGGCATTGGCGAAATTATTTCGATTGGCCTCGTAGCTCGTCATTCCCGCCTGTGCGAGGAGGTCGGCCAGTTTCATTCTTCGCTCTGTGGCCATAAGTCGCGTCTGGGCATTTCGCGCGCTGATGCACGAAGGGGTGTAGCCGAGAAGAAAGGAGGCAAGGATCGCGGCTGCGGCGACGAGAAATTTTTTCTGCGGAGTCCATTCGATAGTTACGCCCGACGGGACTATTTTTTGCGGCACAACTTTTTTCGGTTCCTGCATCGAGCCTCCTTTTGACTCGGTAAAGATACCCTTTCGATTCATCGCGCGCCAGAAAAATACTCCGGGCGGTGTCGCAAGGAGAGATTCTTTTTGTCTTTATCCATAGAGGCCATTTTGATTTTCACCGAATGCTGCTTTCCGTCATACATGGCAGGTTTGAATCCTATGCGATAACGACAGCGGAGATACTCGGCTATCAATTCGAGCGATAGACCAAAATCTTTTTCGGCATCAGGAAAAAAACTCCTCCCGCCTGAGACAGAAGAAAGTTCATTGCAAACCGAACGACCATGATCGCCGAATCTAACAGTCGGCGGGTTGAGTACGCCTATTGAGTAGACGATCACATCAGACATCTTCACCTTGTCTCGCAATTTCGGGTAAGTGAGCTTCGAGTTGTTATCGCTTGCATCGCTGATTACAAACAAGGCGCGCCTGGGATTGCCAGCCTGCATGAGTTTATCAACAGCCATGCTGCATGCATCGTAGAAAGCGGTATTGCCTCTCTGGTCGAGGTCGATGCTATTGAGGCTTTCAATAATCGAATTCTTGTTGCGCGTCCAGTCGGTCAGCAGAACAGGCTGGTCGGAGAAAACATAAATGAAATATGCATTAGCCGCGCGCTCCTGCCGAAAGAACTCCAACAACATCGACTTGATGTTTGACAATCGAATGCGCCTTTGAGTCTGGATTGATTTTGAAATATCCAGAAGAATTCCTACAGCGACTGGGCCTTCCTCTTTGGAGAATGACGTGATTTCCTGAATCTGCTTCTCGTCATAAACAGCAAAGTCACTCTTGTTAAGATTATCGACGCAGCGATCCAGCTTATCCGTCACCGTGACGGTCATCGACACTTCATCGCTTTTTTGTTGAGCAACATTTGCCGAGGGCAAGGCAACGAGGGAAACAAGCATCGAGAAAACCAGTATGCGAATCCGCTTTCTGTGAAAACTCATGTGCGCCTCCTTGAAAGGCGGTGGTTAGGCATCAGGAGTCAGAAGTCAGGAGTCAGAAGTCAGAAGTCAGAAGTCAGAATCGCTGCCCATCACCCATCACCTATCACCCATCACCCATCACCCATCACTCGCCGACCACTGCTCCTGACGGCTGCTCGATCACAAGCTCGTAACTGCATACGACGATTTTTTCGCCGGGATGAACTTCTGCGCTTTCGCCTGCGGGTATCTCGCGGCTGCCTTCGATCACTATGGGATTCGCTCCGTGACACTGAATCGTAAACGCGCCCTCGCGACGAATCAAAGTCGCGTGCTTGCGGCTCACTTCCATGTCGGCATCGAGCTTGAGATCGACAGCCACCTGACGCGAGCCGCGACCGATGGAAATTTCATCTTTGTAAAACGAAATCACTTCAGCCGCGCCTTCCTGCCCCGTGCGCCGCGCAGAGATTGAAAACAACGGCTCGCCTCCTTTGCGCGGACGCACGATGGTTGCTTCATCATCTGTTTCTTCACTTGCTGCGGGCGTCACCGCTCGCTTGCGCGGTTTGACCATCGTCTTTTCAGTTTCGCTGTCCCAGGTATGCTGCACGCGGAAGCGACCTCGTTCGAGCGCGGCATCTACTCTGAGTTCGAGCGTGAGCGTGCGCGTCTGAAACTGATTGTCTCCGGCAAGCTCTCTCGCTCGTTCTTCAAGCACGTGGCGGAGGCCGCGCTCCAGTCCCTCGCGCTTTTCTCCCTGCCACTGGGCGTCGTCTTCGGGGTTGAGAAAAATCATGTACTCGCGCGGTATGTAAGTCGGCCCGCCCGGCGGAGTGAACATCTCCTGCTGCATACAGGCTTCGACTTCGCGGGCTAAGGAGACGAGAAAATCATCCCACTTCGAGCGCGGCGACGGCTGCCCCTGCTCATCCAATTCTTCCTCGCCATCGATCCACTTCCTCAGTCCTTCAATCCATCCTCGTTTCATGTCTGTTCCTCAATCGCTCTTTACGAATCTGCTGTTGACCCAGCCTTCCAAAGAAGCATTGGCAGGCTGAGCGCCGGGCCACTCTACGACTCTGACGCGCGACCATCCATTTCGCTCTTCGTAAACGCGCAGCCGTGTCCCTTCCGGCAGGACAGTGATCACATTGCCGCCCGGTTCGCTGCGCATATTCACATTCGGCGCATCGCCTATCTGCCCTTCGCTGAAAACCGGCTCTGCGAAATGAAAATAAGTCGAAGCCGCAATCCCCATCAACGCGGCCACGAGCAATACGATAAATACCACGCGCAGCCATTCCGTCTTTATGCCCAGTCGCTCAAGCGCATTGCGATCAGTTCTTCCGAAAGGGGTTTTCTTCGCGCTCGAATCGGCAACAGTTTTATTGCCCTGCTGCGCCACGACTTCAGGAGCGACCACAACGCCCGCCGCGTTGCCGTTCGATATTACAGCCGTTTCCCTGGTCGGGGCGTTATGGCTTTGCGCATGACCGGCGCGTTGAGGCAGTTCGACGATTATCCTCGCGCTGTGCGGGCGAGAGCCTGATTGCTGCGCGGCGGCATAAGCCTGAAAGCTGGGCTGCGCGGTCGTCTGATCAACAGTGACATCGGTTTTCAGCCGCGAGCGCACGAGAGTAGCTTCCGGGTCTGCGACGGATGCAGACTCCAGAAAATGATTGAGACGGGCGAACTCTTCCCAGAACAGATGAACCGACTCATAACGATCAGCGACCTGATTCGCAGTCGCCTTGCGCAGCATAGCGAGAAGGCCCGCGCCCCACGGCCTCTCCATCATCTCTTCGGGAATCTCCGTGATTGGCAGGCGCGAGAACTGACGCGGCGCGCGCCCGGTCATAGCGGTGTAGATGGTTTTTGCAAGCGAGTAGACATCAGCCGAAGGTGTGAGCTTCTGATTGAGCGTATCGGTCGAAGAGTCGGGATGATGTTCGGGCGGCGCGTATACATTCGTTCCGACGCGGGTGATTTCGTCCGAATCGTCAGTCGTTATTTTTGCCACGCCGAAGTCGGCTATCTTGACCGTGCGTCGGTCTGCGGAAAGCAGGAGGTTGTTCGGTTTGATGTCGCGATGAATGACCTGTTGGTTGTGCGCGCAGGCGAGAGCTTCGGCCACCTGCTGAAAATAAAACAAGGCGTCTTCCAAATCGAGCCGACGACGGCGACAAAGATTGAGCAGGTCGCCTCCCGGCATGTATTCGAGTACGAGGTAATGAAACGGCACTCCATTGAGGTCGGCTGCCGTGCCGTGTCCGAGGCGGCGGATGATGTTCGGATGGCGAACCTTGTCCAGAGCTACGGCTTCGTTTTGAAAGTTCTCGACGAGAGTTCTTTCCAATTCCGCATCGATGGTTCCCTGAAGCGAGGTGTTAAGCGCCTTGATGATGACCGATTCATCGCGGCGCGTAGAATCGTGAGCCAAGAATATTTCGGCATAGCTGCCGCGCCCGAGACATCGGATCACCTCGTAGCGATCATCGACTATGCTGTTTTCCAGTACGAGTTGTCGCACTTCATCCCCTGAGAAATAGTGATGAGTGATGAGTGATGAGTGATGAGAAAAAGCGGCTGCGCCCTGAGCCTTTCCTCAATGAACTTTGCAATGATGGATCACTCATTTCAATCCTCCCTCGTTGCTCACCTACCGCCGTTCTGTCCTTCGTCGTTCAACGTACTGCTTGAGCATTTTATCGGCTTTGTCCCGCTTGCCTTCTACCGAGTAAGCCGCAGCAGCATGAAGGTAAGCTTCCGTCGTTGCGGGTTGAATACGAATCGCCTCTTCAAAGTTCTGCAAGGCTTTTTCGTACTGGCCCTGCTCCAAATGCGCGCGACCGAGCCAGTAACGCGCTTCAGCGTTTGCAGGCTCTCGTTTCGTCGCGGCGTCGAACTCCGCGACGGCTCGCTGATAATCGCGTTTGTCGAATGCCTCGCGTCCCGCCTGCATAGGTTCTGCTATTTCGATTGGCACAATGCGCGGATCAGACGTTTTCTTCCTGAAAAACTCTGACGCGCGAAGCCCCGCGTAAAAAGCGGCGGCAAGAAGGACGAGCGCGATAAGTATGTACATTATTTTTCGCGTCGTAGATTTTTTTTCTTCAGGCTCGTCGAAACTGATGCGCGCTGTCGTTGGATCAAGCTGTTTGTATGCCTGATTTTCGATGCGCGCGGGTTCGCCGAAATCGACCTCGATGCGATTGGCGCGAGCGGCCACAGCAGCAGCCGGAGATGCGGCTTTCACTGTGCGGGCGCTCATTGATTTTTCGCCCTTCACCGCAAGAGCTTTTGGCGCGCGGCCAAGCGCGACTATGACGGCAGTGAGATTATCATCAGCGCCGCGCTCATAGACGATTCGCTTCAATTCATCAGCGGCGCGCTGCGGGTCTTCGTTTGCGGCCAGTATTCGGGCGATTTCATCTTCATCGAGATGTTTGTATATGCCGTCGCTGCACAGAAGGAATCGCGCGCCTTCACGGATGCTGATGGTTTTGATCTCCGCTTCGACATCCATCTCGACGCCCAGAGCGCGATTGATGACATTGCGACCGGCGAGCGCGGCGGCCTGCGACCGGGTGATTCTTCCCGCGCGAAGATCGTCGTTGAGATCGGTGTGATCGATTGTTTCGAGAGTGATTTGTCCGTCTTCGAAACGGTACACGCGGCTGTCGCCGACGTGAGCTATAGTCGCGTGATTCCGGTTGACGTGAATGAGCGCGACGGTCGTCGCCATGGTTCTATATTCGGGATTGCTTGCGGCCATCTCGAAGATGTCGCGATTGGCGAACTCGATGGCGCGGCGTATAAGCTCGGCGGGAGAAGCAGCCGATGTATGAGCGAGAGCTTCTTCGATGGTTTCGGCGGCGGTCTGGCTTGCGACCTCGCCCGCGCGCTGGCCTCCCACACCGTCAAAGACGGCAAACAGCCCGCGCTCGGCCATCACAAGGAGGCGATCCTGATTGACCGGACGGCGCGGGTTCAACCCTCTGTCGCATACATGCCCGACTTTCAATTCCATACTCGCTCTCTCAAACAAACGCTTCGATGCCTTATAACGACAAGGCGTTTGAGCGTGTTTGATATTTTATCACTACATCGCGGAGATGAAGAGGCGAGTGGAGTGATGGGTAATGGGTGATGGGTGTGGCAGAATTCTCTTAGAGCGTGTTTGGAAATTCGAATCAAGCTTTAGCTCCGTAGGAGCGCGATGTTTATAGATGAAGATTTCTTATTCAACACAAGCTCCAG
>DLHY01000047.1 GCA_002483445.1 Blastocatellia bacterium UBA7656 | reverse complement strand
GTCGGCCAGCCTGCTGGTTCCCCGATTCTTCTACTTTCTGCGCTTCAACAGGCTGGCCGACTGTTTTAGGAAATGCGCAAGCTGACAACCTGCGCCAGTTTATGACCGCAGATCAATAATCCATGCATCCGTCACGCGCTCGCTTATCAGATGAGCGGCGAGATTAACCCATCGCTCAACGCTGTCCAGCACCGCCGAATCCGACGTAATGGCTATGCCGGTTGATTCGATCAGGGCCGCGTCTGGATCGAACAACACCTCAACATCCCACTTCCATCCGCGCTCTGCGGCGATATCGATTATTTTTCGAGCCAGTCTTCCGCTGTTTGAAACGGGGCGGTCAAGAAACCATTTGACAGATGCCGGATTATTTTCGTCAAGCGATTCACCTATCAGGTAAATCGCCTCTTCGGTTTCAACGACTGAACGATATGAGCCATGCACGCTCGACAGGTCTCGCAAGCATCCATCGCGACAAAGCGCGATCACGCCGCCCGAAAGCGCGGCCTCAAGGGTGATGAGGAGATTGAAGCCATCGATTGTGATGCGCTCATCCCGAATGCTTTCAACTTCCGCTCGGCTCGAATTGCGTTTTTCGATTTGAGAGTCGGCGCAGGCTGCGCGAGAGACTGCAAGCCTCTGTCGTTCGGTCAGATGGTAGCGATCTCCGACCAGTTTCAGAGATGATTTCTGCGCGTACCCACGGCCCGCGAGCAGGGAAAGATCGCCGACTGCCTTTCGAATATCCGGGAGGCGAGCCGTGTCGAACAGGTCTCTGTCCGAAGGATGCGCGCCGCGGTGATGTCTGCGGTCGGGACACACTATCGCTCCTCCAACGCTCGTTTATTTTGCTCACACAGTCAGGCCGGAAATATAAATCGCGGCGCGGCCTTCGACAAGCAGATTGGAAATGCGGCGGATTATCGGCGAGGCAAAAAAAAGAGCGCCTGCGGTCAGGCGCGAGAAAAGAGGAAACTCGCTGATCAGGCGACAGACATTTTTGTTGCTTACGAGTTGTTCAAATGATCAGCCGCCTGATCAGCAGATTCAGTTTTGTCGGAAATCATTCGCCCGCTGAAACTGTTGACTGAAAACCAGCGCGGCTGTGCGTGCCGTCGCAGAAAGGTTTGTTGCTCGACCCTCCGCAACGACACAGCGCCACGCTTTCATTAGTCAGCTTGAACGGGTTCCCCTCGGAGTCGAGCAACTCCATTTCGCCCTGCACCAGAAGAGGGCCGTCCTTCAAGGCTTTGATCGTAACGTTCGACATCGTTTTTTCTCCTCTTTCAATTAACGTTCTTTTCCTGATTGATGCATTTGCTTTCTCATTTCAATAGAGTGTAAAAAGGTGAATCGGTTACATCGCGCGCCGCAAAAAATGTTGTCACCTTTTTCGCGCTGGTCACTCTATAAATAAAGGAGCCATGATGAACGCTGCGATTGGCGTCGAGGCGATATCGGATGAAGAAGCAGTCAAGCGTGTGCTTGCGGGCGAGACATCCATATTCGAGGTTTTGATGCGGCGCTACAACCAGCGCCTTTTTCGAGCGGCCAGAGCCATCCTCGGCGACGACGAGGATGCTCAGGATGCGGTGCAGGAAGCCTACCTCAACGCATATCGGAGCCTTCGCCAGTTCGAAGGCCGCGCGAAGTTTTCAACCTGGTTGACCCGAATAGCCGTCAATGAAGCTCTGGCCCGACTTCGCTTCAATAAAAAGTTTGTCGAGCTTGAAGCGATTTCAAGCGGCGAGGAAAAAGATATGGCCACGAGCAACCTCAATCCCGAAGAAGAAGCGAATCGGCGCGCGCTCGGCAGGGTTCTGGAATCGGCGATTGATAGCCTGCCCGAATCTTATCGCTCAGTCTTCATGCTGCGCGAGGTCGAAGGGATGAGTACGGCTGAAACCGCTGATTGCCTCGATATGAGCGAAGACGCGGTGAAGGTGCGTCTTCATCGCGCTCGCGCGCTGATGAGAAAAGAAATCTATCAACAGACCGGCGCGGCAACCGCCTCGGCATTCATCTTCCTCGGAAAGCGATGCGACCGGATGGTTGCGTCCGTGATGGAGAGGATCGAATCGCACAAGGCAGGTTAGGCGAAAAAGCGCCAGGCAAAAGAGTGCTCGCCCGACGCTTCTTCGATATCCGCTCATCGCGCGGCGATGGGTTTCGATTTGAAAGCGATCCTCAAAAATTCCGCCTCAGCGTCGTTGGGATTTTCAATGCGTTCTTCGACTCCCGGCTCCGTCCATCGCGTCTGACCGAGATCGAGAGAGACACGCGAGTTTTTTCCTTTCACTGAAACTTTCAACTTCGCCGCTGAGAGAGCAACCCACAAGGATGGTTCCGCATTGGCGGCAAAATCGGATTGCTTGCGCGGCGCAACCACTATTCGAGTGACGCGCACCTGTTCGTTTTCGAACTCGACTTTTTGATAGTTCTCTCCCGCAGGTCGCGGAGGAGGAGGAAAGCGGCCCCGGAGCGTTTTCGCGCCCAGAGGCTCGGTCTTCAGCTCGACTCGAAGAAAATCGCTCGCCAGATCGCTCGTGTTCTCGACCTCGTGAGTCTCAGCTATTGCTGGCCACATTCTGAACGCGCCCGCTTTCGTGGCGGGTCTGGTGACGGGGATGCTGCCTGTGTGCTTGAAGATGACCGGCCCGCCATCGTTCAAATAAACGTAGATGGTAGCTCGCTGCGGGTGATCGTGCGAAGGAAGTTTTTCGCGCGGGCCGTAATGAACGCGAACGACTTTCACCCAGTCGTTTTCAAACACGAGCTTGTATGCATGAGGGGCGACTTTCAAAGGGTCTTGAGCAAATGTATTGAGAGCGAGTAAACACAAGGACAGTGCAAGACAAAACTTCCGCATGACAACTTCTCCTCCGAAAAAAGTCCGGAGTCCAGAGTCTGGAGTCTGGACTCCGTTATTTGGCGTCGTCACTGACGACCGGGATGACTCCTCCGAAAAGGAATAGCAGGCTGGCAGCCTGCTGGTTCCCCGATATTCATACTTTCAGGGCGTGGGCAATCTGGCAGATTGCCCGACATCCAAGACTCCTTGATGATTGATTGGAATCACCCGCGGCGATTCCCCGGACGCTTACGTTCGACAACACAACAGACCGATTCCATCTCTGTTAAAGTTTCTGCCCGCATTGCGTCGCGCAGCAATTCAAGCATTCGGTGAACTACAAAAGATATATTTCAGGGCGGCAGAATTTTATCGAGGCTGCGTATGAGGTCACGTCCTCGAAGAGCGGGCTGATTGCGTTTCGTGTTGTTGAGCGAGATGATCTTCCCGTCAGGATCGATCAGCATAGTCGTTGGATAGGAATGAATGCGAAGATTGCGGATCAATCCTTGAATACTTTCGCGTTTGGCCTGCGTCCAGTTCATCCCGTTTTTGTTGAGCGCGGATTTCACTTGAGATTGTATCTCGGCGTCATCCGTATTCATGCCGACTATTTCGAAGCCGCGCGCCTGAAAGCGCGAGTATGCGGCTTTCAGAAAGGGTAATTCCTGTCGGCACGGGCCGCACCACATGCCCCAGAAATCTATCAGCACATACTTGCCGCGAAATTCCACAAGCCTTCGCTTCTTGTTGTTGAAATCGGTGAACTCGAAATCTGGCATCTCTTCGCCCATTCGAATTTCGATTCTCTTGTAATCCCCAGCCGGATGAGACCTCATCGTGATGAGGTTCTTTTCCAGATCGACCCATTTCGTGGAGACATAAACGTCGCCTATGCGAAAGACGGTGGTTTCCTCACTTGCTTCGGCGGCTTCGGGCGAGAAGGGATCGCTATCGATCTCGCCGTCGCCGTCGCAATCCACTCCGAGTTTTCCCGCAGTCGGGCTGATTTTCTTCGAGCGCGGGTTGTAATTGTACTGAACGCGGGTTTTCTTTCCGTCAATATCTACGGCGCCTGCGGCGAGGGCTTCTCTCGATTCGAGTATGAGCCGTTCGTCCGCGCTCATCTTATCCCATTGAACGCCTTTGAAGTATTGCACGAAGAGCGGAAACGAAGGGAACGGCCCTTCCTTGAGCGGCTGGGCGATGGTCGCCTGACGTATATAAGAATTGTCGTCGTCTCGTTCCAAATCGAAATGCTCTCGCTCATCGATGACGTTGTTGAGATCGAGATCGGCAAGCAGGTAAGGGTCATCGCCTTCAGGTTCGACGAGCAGAGCGAGTATGGCGGATTTGTCGGATTGCGCGTGATAGAGGCGACCGGCGGTGATGGTTGCGTCGCTTTCGGGAGGCTTGTTGATTTTTATCTTCGACAGGTCGCCCATGGGCTTGAATATGATCTGCTCAGGTCTGTCAGGGTTGGCTATGAGTTGAGGTTCGAGTTTGCCCGTGAACTCGCCATCCGCCGCGCCAAGCGATAATGCCGCAAACATCAGCACAACAATCAGTCGTTTCATAAGCATCCCTCTTTTACACGAATGAATTCAGCCGACCAGCCTGCATTATGCGATCACCTGTCCGCTAGTGGAATCAGAAATATATCAAACTGCCTTGATAGTTTCGTGTTATACATTGAGTCTGCGCGCGGGGTCAAATATTTCCGGCCCGCGGTTCCCTGTTCGTCGGTTTGTTGTTGGGTCATCTCTAAGCTAGAATCAACACAGTCTTTTTAGACGATCCCTGTGGCTACAACTCGTTTGCATTTCGAAGGAGTGAATAATGAGAAGAAGCATTTTTATCGCCAGTCTGGCGACTATTATTGTCGCATTCACAGTCGGCTTTTCGGATTCGAAGGCTGACTTCAGCGGCAAGTGGACTATGGACGCGGCCAAAAGCGAGGGGCTGCCTTCGGGGATGGATCAGATCATGACGGTCTCGCATAAAGGCGATCAGATCACGCTCGAAACCAAAGTCATGCCCCCGGATCAGCCCGCCTTCAGCGTCAGCGCCAACTATACGCTCGACGGCAAAGAAGCCGCGTTCACTCAGCAAACCCCGAACGGCGAGGCCAAAGGCAAACGCACTGCTCGATGGGCCGCTGATGGGAAAGGCATAGAGGTCAAGGAAGAAGTCGTCATTGAAACTCCAGAGGGAGCAGTCACGATCAAGATAGACCGCAAGTGGGTTTTGTCAGCCGACGGCAAGACGCTGACAATCGATCTCACTCAATCAGGCCCGCAGGGCGATAATCACAGCAAACGAGTCTTCAACAAAGCATAGCCGCACTCATCAGCTTACACGCCGATTCGATCATTGAAACCCCGTAGAACGAATCGCCTCTCCAGCGAAGGGAGCAACTTCCCTTCGCTGGTTGCCTCAGATTTCAAGCATCAATGAATGGAGAGTTGGAATTTGAGTGCTATCATGTCTTCAAAAGAAATTGAGGCGAGGAAATATGACTCAGAAGAAGACTCTGGCGATTCTCGTGGGCGGGGGACCCGCGCCGGGCATCAATGCCGTCATCTCGTCGGCAACCATCGAAGCCATCAACGAAGGGTTCGAGGTTCTCGGCATTCAGGACGGATTCAAGTATCTGATCCGCGAAGACACATCACACGTGCGACGGCTTCGCATTGAAGACGTTTCGCGTATTCACCTCGACGGTGGGTCGGTGCTGGGTACGGCGCGCGATAATCCCACCAAATCCGAAAAAGCCATCCATTCGGTCGTCCACACTCTTCGCTCGCTCGCGGTGACTCACCTCGTCACTATCGGCGGTGACGATACGGCTCTTTCATCGAGTTTCGTCGCCGAGCGATCAGGCCGCGAGATCAAAGTCGTTCACGTCCCCAAAACCATCGACAACGATCTTCCGCTGCCGCCTCATATTCCGACCTTCGGCTATCAGACCGCGCGCCACGCCGGAGTCGAACTTGTCCGCAACCTCATGGAAGACGCGCGCTCGACAAAGCGATGGTTCGTCGTAGTCGCCATGGGAAGAAAGGCCGGACACCTCGCGCTCGGAATAGGCAAGGCCGCAGGCGCGACGCTCACCATCATAGGAGAAGAGTTCGAGCGCGAGATCATCGCGTTCTCGGACATCTGCGACATAGTAGAAGGCGCGATCATCAAACGCCGCGCTATGGGCCGTCGCTTCGGTGTGGCGGTGCTGGCTGAAGGATTGATCGAAAGGCTCGACCCGCAGGAAATCGCCGGTCTTCAGGACGTTGAGCGCGACGAACATGGCAACATCAGATTTGCCGAAGTCGACCTTGCGCGCAAGATGAAGGTCGAAGTGCAGGGGAGGCTCTCTCAGCGCGATATTCGCGTCACGATAATCAATAAGAACATAGGCTATGAGCTTCGCTGCGCCGATCCAATCCCGTTCGACATGGCCTATTGCCGCGACCTCGGCTACAGCGCGATCAGGTTCCTGCTCGCGGGAGGCAGCGAAGCGATGATAAGCGTGCAGGGCGGCAGGATGGTGCCGATACCTTTTGGCGAGATTCGAGAACCCGGCACGGGAAAGACTCGCGTGCGCATGGTCAATGTCGCCAGCGAAGGCTTTCAAGTGGCGCGAGAGTATATGATCCGGCTCGAACCCGCCGACTTTGAAGACCGGGCGTGGGCTGAAAAACTCGCCGCCGCGGGCAATCTGTCAGTCGAGGCATTCATGGACAAGTTCGGATACATCAGCGGCAAGGTCATCGAATCGTAAAGGTGAACTTTCATGGCAATCAAACGAATCGGCATCATTGTCGGAGGCGGGCCTGCGCCGGGAACTAACGGCGTCATCTCGGCGGTGACTATTGAAGCGATCAAGGCGGGCTGCGTGCCTGTGGGATTTCATGATGGATTCGAATGGCTGGCCCAGCGTTACACCGACGAGCAGCACGAGATGACCATCGATGAAGTCGCTCGCATTCATCTCGACGGCGGCGTAGTGCTGGGAACATCGCGAGCCGACATCACGCGCGACCAGCAGGCTCTCGAAAATACAATCGCCGCTCTCAGGAAGCTCCAGATCGATGCGCTCATCACTGTAGGCGGCGATGATCTTGTCCGCAGCGCGGCGGCAATCGAGCGAGAGACACGCGGCGCGATCAAAATTGCGCAGATACCCAAGAGCATAGATAACGACCTGTGGCTCCCCAATGCGGTGCAGACTCTCGGATACGAAACGGCTCGTCACACGGGCGTTGAGATGGTCAAACGACTCATGGAAGACGCTCGCACCACTACGCGATGGTATCTGGGGGTGACGATGGGTCGCCCCACCGGACACCTCACGTTAGGGATTGGAAAAGCCGCAAGCGCCACCTGCACCGTCATACCGGAAGAGTTTCGCAAACAGACCGTATCGCTTTCGGAGATAGCTGATATAGTCGAAGGCACCATCATCAAGCGGCGAGCTTCCGCGCGTCCGTTCGGCGTCGTGCTACTGTCTGAAGCTCTGGTCGAGCATTTCGACCCGCGCGAGGTCGAAGAGCTTCAGGATGTAGACCGCGACGCGCAGGGCAACATTCGCGTCACCGAAATCGATCTCGGTCGCAAGGTCAAAAACGAAGTGCAGCGCAGATTCGAGCGTCGCAACATCAAGGTGACGATAGTAGATAAGACCATAGGCTATGAGTTGCGTTGCGCGCCGCCGATTCCGTTCGACGCCGAGTATGCGCGCGATCTCGGATATGCAGCGGTCAGGTATCTGGTCAGAGGCGAATCGGGCGCGATGATCACGATTCAGGGCGGAGAATTTTTTCCTGTACCCTTTGAAGAAGTCATTGATCCGACGACTGGTCGCGGGCGTCAGCGATTTGTCGATGTCGACACAGAGAGCTATGAGGTGGCGCGCGACTACATGGTGCGAATCGGAGAGAAGGATTTTCTCGATGAAGCGTTGGTCGAAAAACTCGCCGAATCGGGCGGTTTGTCAAAGGCCGATCTCATCGAGCGGTTCGGCAAGTCCGCGCATTGATTATCATGACCTCTCAGGCATCCATTGCTCAACGGCGGAGAAGTAATAGCAGGAGTCATCTCCGCTCCCGCAAAACAAGATTGACTGGCTTCGATGGCAGCTTAGTCAGTTGGTGCAACCGGCAATAATAATCGATCATCTGAAGCGCAACGCGAAACTGGCCGAAGCGAACACAGGGAGTTTTACTGTGATTCGATCAGGCCAGTGGCCGCGCAAGCTTCTTTCCACTTTACTTCTTACCGAGGGCTTTCTGATCCTGCTTTATTGGATCGGAGCCCTCACCCCCCATTCTGAATTTCAGGAGTTCACGGATCTCAATGGCGAGGGGAACCTCCCCGCATGGTTTTCCTCTTCGCAGATTCTGCTGATTGCAACAAACGCATGGATTCTTATCCTCCTGCACAAAGACGGAGACATGCCTTCCCGACCATTTCTGATTCTTATCGCATCGGGCGCTGTGTTGTGGTCTATGGACGAGACTTCGCAAATCCATGAGCGAATCACTCACAGCATCGGCGCTCGCTATGTCGACTGGCTGCCGGGGTTCCTGCTTTCTCATAAAGCGATTACCCTCTTGATTATTGCTGTCGCGATAGCGGCTTTGAGGATAGCGTTGAAAGAGATCGCATTGCTATGGCGCGCTTCACGGCGCATATGCCTGATAGCGGTTGTGGGAGTGTTGATTTGCTTCCTCGGAGGAGCAGTGCTCGAAACTCTGGGATACAGACTGATTCCTGCTGAGTCTGCAATGGTGTGGAGAGTCGAGGTTACGCTGGAAGAGTTTTTCGAGATGGCGGGCGCGAGCCTGATTCTCTATGCGGTGAGTCGGCTTGTGAATCAACGTGTCGGGGGCATTGGCTCATCTGCCTTGCAGCCAGCACCAGGAGAGAAAGACGAGCGACTCGCAGCTTGAATTTGCGAAACGCAAAATCGTTTCCGATCCGCACTACGACTTGCCTAGAAGGATGATTGTCGAGATAGACATTCTCGGCTAGAATCAAAGTCGCGTTGGCACTATCCCGGTGGCCATCAAAAACACAATGCATCGCATTTCGAAGGAGATGGAATGAAGCGAATAACTTTCATCATAAGCATCGCAATGTTTCTCGTTGGCTTAACAGGTTCTCTTGCGCAAACGAAGGCAAACCTCAGCGGCAAGTGGGTGATGGATCAGACTCAAAGCCAGGGGATGCCGCCGGACATGGATCAGATACTGACGATCACTCACACAGGCGATCAACTCAAAGTCCAGGCTAAAATCTACCCGCCAAATACGCCGAATGTCATACGCGACGACACATACAACATCGATGGAAAGCCATCTCCTTACTCACAAATTTTGGGCAATGGAGACGAAGCCAAAGGCACCCGCACCGCTCAGTGGACAGATGACGGGCGCGGAATCGCAGTGAGCGAAGAATTGAGTTCCCAATCTGCGCGCGGCCCGGTTTCGATCAAGAGGTCTTTCAAATGGTCTCTATCCTCGGACGGCAGAACGCTCACAATAGAGTTGGATCAGACAGCCCCGCAGCCTGCCAAAAATAAAAGAGTCTTCGTCAAGAAGTGAAGAAATGGGTGATGGGTGATGGGTGATGGGTGATGGGTGATGGCCTGACAAGATATGCTCACCTCTTCACCTTGTCACCTCTTCACTTCAATCAAGCAAGATCGCTTGATTTCAGTCCCGCTCGCATCGCCACCGCGAGCAGCAGTAAAACTGCCGCTGCGAGTATCAGAGAAAGCGCGGAGCCGAACGGCTGATTGAGTTGCGTGAACTGATTCTGAATCAGATTGCCGATCATAATCGATTTGGCGCCGCCCAACAGGTCTGGCGTGACGAACGCGCCGAGCGATGGTATGAACACGAGAACTATTCCTGCCAACAGTCCAGGCTTCGAAAGTGGCAGAGTCACTTTCATGAAAGTCCAGAAACGATTCGCGCCCAAATCCTGAGCCGCTTCCAGCAGTCGCCGGTCGAGTTTTTCGAGCGCGACATAAATCGGCAGTATCATAAAAGGAAGTTCGCCGTAAACCTGCCCGACGAGAACTGCGAAATCGTTGTAGAGAAGTTTCATCGGCTCGTTGATCAACCCTAAGTTCATCAGAGCCGAGTTGATGACGCCTTCGCTTCTGAGCAGCAGTATCCACGCATAAGTCCGAATCAGAAAGCTCGTCCAGAACGGTATCACCGTAAGCACCAACAGCGGGCGACGCCACTGCTGGGGCGCTTTCAAGGCGATGTAGTAAGCCGCGGGATAGCTCACAAGCGCGCACAACACAGTTGTCAGAGTCGCTATCCAAACGGTTCGCCAGTAGGCAGGGAGATAAAGTCCGTCAAACGCGCGCAGAAAATTGCTTATGGAGAATTCGTAAATGATCGCGCCATAAGGGCCGCGAACGGCGAGACTCACAACGATGACGATAACGAGAGGCGCGATGAAAAACACCGCGAGCCACATCACCCCCGGCGCAAGCAATAACCTCGCAGTCCGGCTCTTCGATTGTCGCGAATAATCAGCCATCACGCTTTCAACATAATTGCGCTCTCCGCAGGCCAGCTAATTGAAACCCTCTGACCGACGCGGCTTTCGATTGATGCGGCAGATTCGCGATTTTGTTCAAGCGCGATCAACTCCTGTCCGCCTTCAACAGTGACTTTCCAGAGCGTGCTTTCGCCCTGATAAACCGCCGAATCAATTTTGCCCTTGAGAATTCCTTTTTCATCCGCCGACAGAGTGATCTTTTCAGGTCTCACCATAACGCGCACAGGCTCGCCCACGTTCGACGCGCTTCCATAGACGCTGAACTCAGTCAGTCCGGTTTTCACAACTGTCATTCCTTCTTCGACTCTATCGACCTCGGCATCGATTATGTTCGAGTCGCCTATGAATCGCGCGACGAACTCCGTCTGCGGTCGCTCGTAAATTTCTTCGGCTGTGCCAAGCTGTTCGATCACGCCCGCATTCAAAACCGCGATGCGGTCGCTCATAGTCAATGCCTCTTCCTGATCGTGAGTGACGAAGACGAAGCTGATGCCTAACCTCCTCTGAAGACTTTTCAACTCGACCTGCATCTGTTTTCTCAGTTTCAAATCGAGGGCGGCCAACGGCTCATCCAAAAGCAGCACCTTCGGCTCAAGCACCAGAGCGCGGGCGAGCGCGACTCTCTGTTGTTGTCCGCCTGAAAGCTCACTGGAGCGGCGATCTTCCATCTCCCCAAGCCTGACGAGTTCGAGAGCATCAGCGACACGCTTTTTGATTTCATCGCGAGGAGCGCCTTTTCGCTCAAGTCCGAATGCGACATTGGCAAACACGTTCAGGTGAGGGAAGAGCGCGTAGTGTTGAAAAACTGTCGTGACATCGCGGCGATAGGGAGGCACGCCGGTCACGTCTTCTCCGCCGAGGATCACCCGCCCATCATCGGGAGTTTCGAAGCCTGCGATCATTCTCAGAAGAGTGGTCTTGCCGCACCCCGACGGGCCGAGCAGAGTGAGAAACTCGCCGCGCCGAATACCGAGTGACACAGCATCGGCAGCAATGGTCTTGCCGTACTTTTTAGTCACGCTGATGAGTTCTACTTCGCAGGGTTCTTTCATCTCAAACCATCGCCTAGACAATTTCCGCTCAGGCAGAAATCTCTTCGAGGATTTTTACGATTCTTTCGCTTCCTGCTTTTCTTGCCATCCTAAGCGCAGAATTCCCCCATTCGTTTTTAATGGTGGGGTCGGCCCCAAGAGCGAGCAAAGCCTGAACCACTCCCGCCTGGTCAGAATATGCGGCTTGCATCAAAGCAGTCCTTCCCCGATGTAGCGTATTCACATCGGCTCCTTTGTTTAAGAGTATCGGAATCATTTTCCTATCGCCTGCCGAAGCGATATGCACGAGACCTTCATTTAATACCTGAAGCCGCTTGCCCTCATCCTGAGGCAGTAACACGGCTTTCCTGCCAACGACAACGATCAGCCCTGAAGCCTTCAAGTCGAGCAAAATGGCTCTGACACATTTGCAAAGCCAGTCGACTCTTGATGTGTAAAGTACTCCCAAACGCTCTGCAACCTTTCCCGGAAGTCGGTCCATTGTTATCCACTCATCCGAATAATCATCAAGAACTTCTATTAGCGCATCGACAACCTGATGGTAATCCTTCTCATAATATGCGGATTTCCTCCTGCCCCTGTTCGAGCATCGCTCGGCGCTTTCGCATTTGCATTTTTTTCTCCTTTTATCACTCATCCCTCCTTTGAAATGTATTTGCTTAGTTCTACATATTAACCAAGCAGTTCAACCAATCCGTTTTCATCAAGCACCGAGATGCCGAGTTCTTTCGCGCGGTCGAGTTTCGATCCGGGGTCTTCGCCGACAACCACATAATCAGTCTTCTTCGTCACCGAGCCTGTCACTCTTCCGCCGCGATCTTCGATCATCTGCTTTGCTTCATCGCGAGTGAAGCGCGAGAGCTTGCCCGTCAGCACAAACTGCTTGCCTTCAAATTTGCGCTCGACTGTAGCGGGAACTGTCTTTTTAGTTTTGCGCTCGGTGTTGACGCCGACTCGCTTGAGCCTTTCGATGAGGTCGCGATTTTTTATCTCGCGGAACCATTCGGCAATCGCGGCGGCTACAACTGCGCCGATATCATGAATCTCGGCAAGCTTCTCTTCGTTTGCCTGCATCAACTCGTCAATCGAATCATAATTGTCCGCGAGTATTTTCGCCGTGCGCTCGCCGACATGACGGATGCCAAGCCCGTAAATCAATCGATGAAGATCGCTCGACTTGCTCTCTTCAATCTGCTGCAAAAGATTGTCCACGCTCCGCTCGCCCATGCGCTCAAGCGCAAGGAATTCGTCGCGTCGCTCGTGGAGATGATAGAGATCGGCGAAATCGCGCACTAACGGTTCGAGCCTCGTTTCATTTCCATCCTCGTCCGTTTGAATCCGCTTTGAAGAGAGTTGCTCGATGAGCGAGTCGCCAAGTCCTTCGATTCGCATCGCTCGCCTGAGAGCGAATTGTTTGAGGCCCGCTTTGATTCGAGCCGGACAGGAAGAATTGACGCATCGCCACGCGACCTCTCCCGGCTGACGCACCACCTCTTCTCCGCACTCAGGGCAATGACGAGGCATAACGAAGGGGCGAAGCTTCGCGCCCTTGCGCTTCGACTCGATGACTTTGACGACCTGCGGAATTATCTCGCCGCTCTTTTCTATCAGCACCGTGTCGCCGATCATCACGCCCAATCGTTTTATCTGCTCTTCATTGTGAAGCGATGCGCGAGAGACTGTCGTGCCAGCAAGAAACACAGGTTCAAGCTCGGCCACAGGCGTGAGCGTCCCCAAGCGACCTACCTGCACGGTGATTCCATTGAGAATCGTCGTCGCCTGTCGCGCAGGGAATTTATAGGCGACAGCCCAGCGCGGCGCTTTCGATGTAGAGCCAAGCTCGTCCTGAAGCGCGACGTTGTTGACCTTGACCACAACGCCATCGATTTCGTATCCGAGGTCGTCTCGTCGTTCGCCTGTGTCATTGCAAAATGCTATGACTTCATCTATCGAGGCGCAGGTCAGGCTGAGAGGGTTGACCTTGAAACCGGCTCTGGAAAGCCATTCCAGGGCTTCGTGGTGCGTGGCAAACGGTTTGTCTCCTTCGAAGAGCAGGTCATAACAGAAGATGTCCAGCCTTCGTTCCGCCGCCACTCGCGCATCCAGTGACTTCATCGTTCCCGAAGTCGCGTTGCGCGGATTTGCAAAAAGCGGCAAGCCTTTTTCCGCCTGCTCTTCATTCATTCGCCGAAAAGAATCATTCGACATGAAGACTTCGCCGCGCACTTCGAACTCTATCGGCATCGCTGATGGTTGCTCGTCGGTGAAAAGTGACGGCTGCGCCTTTCCCTTGCGAGATTTTTTTTCCGCATCCGTTCTCACGCTCAACGGAATGGAGCGAATAGTCCGCACATTGGTCGTCACGTCATCGCCCACCACGCCATCGCCGCGAGTCACGCCTCTTGTGAGCGCGCCGTTTTCATAAATGAGCGAGATGCTGATGCCGTCGATCTTCAACTCGGCCACATATTCAACTGCTTCTCGACCAACTCCGCGAAGCACTCTCGCATCCCAGTCGCGCAAATCGTCATAAGAGTAAGTATTATCCAGAGAGAGCATGGGACGACGATGCGTATATTCGGAGAAGCCTTCAACCGCGCGCCCTGAAACTCTCTGCGTGGGAGAATCGGGCGAGATGAGATCGGGATGCTCTTCTTCGAGTTTGCGAAGGCGATGCAGGAGTTGGTCATACTCGTAGTCGCTTATTTCGGGGTCGCTCAGAACGTAGTATCGCTCGTCGTGATAGCGAAGTTGGCGGGCAAGGTCTTCGATTTCTTTGCGTATGCGGTCTTTGTCAGTTTTCATAATCCGAGTCAAAATGAAACAACGTAGAGTTTTAAGTGGTGAGTATATTGAGGCGAAAAGTTTGTGTAAACCTTCTTTGCCCGACGCGCGTATTTTTCTGCTCCACGCGGCCTCATGTCTTTTTGATGGCAGGTGGAATAAAGTTGCAAGATTTTTACATCGAAATCGATAGAGATTTCGTCTTAAACAGTAGGAGAGTTTTTTTGAAGTAAAGCAGAAGAGGTAAAATTATGAGCATACTTTCGTTTTTCAGAAATCACAGCCATTACTGGGGCGTCCCCCACGCTCGCACATCAGATAACCGATTGATTCAAGTCTGCTATGAATGCGGAGCCGAGCGAATCGTAAAGATCGAACTTCGCCCTTCAGCCTTCGCAGAGAGTGCAGTCGAATCTCAAAAGGATAACCTGGCAGCCTGAAGAGTTGGGACTTCGGTCCCGACTCTCCTTCATTACTATCAACGCTTTTTCACCTCTGTTCACTCATTGTAAGGGCTGAGAAAAATGTGCCTGTCATACTCGATAAGGGCCAGCCTGAATTGATCGAGCCATCCCCGTCGCCCAAGAAGATTTCGCGTCAGTTCTGCTTCTGCCGAAAAAAACACCATCGATTCAAATTCGTATCCGAGGGTCTCCACCGTCACCATGTGTCCGTAAGCCTCCAGTTGTCCGGCAAGGGTTGAGAAGCTCTGCAAAAAACCTCTCTCAATATCAAGTCCCAGGTCATTGCCTATTTCACGAGTAAACAGGCAATACTCCGCGCCTGTGTCAATTTTCGCCAGCAGGTGTCTCTCTTTTTCTCCGTATTTGAGAATCGTTTCGATGGAAACGGCTGTTGCGAGCGAGCCATAGTCGTATCGTTGTTGAAAAACCAATTCGTAAGGCATAATCAAAACCCGGCGAAAGGCAATGCGTCGCGGCTTTCAACGAACATGATCAGAGCGTCCCGGACTCCCGCGGCATCTACGGCTCGCGAGACATCCTCGTAGCGTTGACTGTGCGCGATGAGACTGTCCCCATCAATGGCTACCCATCGCCCTGCGTGTGCCTCCCGATTCTGAGCCAGCCATTCCATCTCCTTCGTTCGGTCTTTTGGAGGGCGAGTTTTTCTTACGTGGCTCAGAGTTCTCGGCGAGTCATGCGCGGACAACCTCTTGTCCACCTCCCGGCGCAGCCACCTCAACTCTTCGATGTTCAAAGCATCCAGATCTGAAATTATGTTCGAATTCATGACATCAACCCCCGCATCCCTGATTAGAATACATCTCCGATAGCGACGCAACGGGGATCGAGCGTTTTACAAGGCAGCGTGATCGTCTTCGCATCATTCTCAACTTTTGCCTTTTTCATTTTTCTCACTTTTCATTTTGCCTTTTTACTTTTGCCTTCTTCCCCGCTTGCGCGCTTTCCTCTCAGGTTTCTCATCATCGTCATCATCATCGATAACTCTGACGAATGCTGATCGAACCGGCGCGGGCATCTGTGAATCCGCGCCGCGAACTGATTTCCAGATTATCTCGTTGAATTCGATATCGGGCGCAGCATCCTCTTTGCTGAAATCCATCTCCATCGAACGCGCCGCGCCGGGAGCATTGGCGGCATTCTTTTCATTGATATCGATCCGCGCAGGTCGCCCTTTGTACTGAGTCAGATCGGCTTTAGCGGTGAAGGAATTGAACATCGGCGTGGCTGCCGCGTCGTACTGGCTCATCGGCGGAAGGCCCAGTATCAGTTCCATTGTCCGCAGCATCCCTGATGTCGTGTACATAGTCGAATCGACATATCGCCGCTTCGTATACGGACTTATGACCAGAGCCACAGAGCGATGAGCATCGACGTGATCCGATCCGTTTTGCGCGTCGTCTTCGATGACGAAGATGGCTGTCGTCGCCCAGTATTTGCTCTCTGTGACGGCTTCGACGAGGCGGCCAAGCGCGAGATCGTTTTCCGCGACCATCGCGCGAGGAGTCGGCGCTCCAGGCCGCGTGCCTTGCGTGTGATTGCCGCCGATGCGAACGATCTGGAACTGAGGCATCCGTCCGTTCTTTTCAAACTCGCGGAACTCTTCAAGCCATGCATCGACGCGTTTGTTATCGGGGATGTTCAAATCCCACGGCGGAAAGGTCGGGCTGAAATGGCCCTCAAGCGCCGATTCGTAAGAGAAGTTTTCGCGACGAGGTTTTCCCGGATCGCCGCCCTGGTCGCCTCCGCCTCCAGGCTTGCCTTCGCGTGTGCTAACGAACTCGCCATAAATTCGATAGCTCACTCCCGCCCTCGCGCAGTAATCCCATATATAGCCGCCCGTGGGCCGCGAGATTTTCTTCTGCCCCTCATAATCATACGTCCGACCGCGACGCGAATAGTTAGTCGGCCACGTCTTTTCGACATAATCAGTCGCGTAAGCCGCCGTCGACCAGTTATGACCATCGGCGGAAACTTCAGCGTCGACATAGAAGTTGTCAAGAAGTACGAACTCGCGCGCCAGAGCGTGATGATTCGGCGTGACCTCTTCGCCGAACAAACAAAGATTCGGGTCGCCGTTGCCTTCCTTCATATCGCCGAGTACCTGATCGTAAGTGCGGTTTTCTTTTATCACATAGATGACGTGTTTGATCGGCGAAGGGTCTCCAAGTCGCACTGGCACGGCAGTCTTTTCGCGAGGAGCGCGAGCCGCTTTGAGCAACTGATCCGTGTAAGGCGAATTCGAATAAGCTCGGCGCGTAAGCTGCGCGAGCCGCGCCCGCGTCGGTGTGTTGATGATCGAAACTGTTCCTTTCAACATGCTGCCGATGTATTGCGTGTCTGTGTCGCGCGAGCGATAGGGAGTCGGCCCTTTCGGATTGGCCATTGATGCCACGCCCTTGCCGTTTGCGACGAAGAGGCGGCGGCCATCTTTGCTGACTCGAACCGAAGTGGGATACCACCCCGTAGGAATGAAGCCCATCACTTTGCTCTCTCCCCGACGACTGACATCGATCACCGCGACGTTGTTGTTATCGGCGTTTGCGATGTAGAGCGTTTTTTCATCCACAGAGAGCGCCACTGCGTTGGGCGTGCTGCCTATGGGCGATTTCGGATGAAGCGCGGTCGAGATGGCTTCGATCTCTTTCGCCTGCGCGGTGTCGATGACTGAGACGGTGTTGCTGTTGGCGTTGGCGACGTAAAGCGTTCGCCCGTCGCGCGCAAGTTCCAGATCGTTCGGATGATCGCCGACCTGAATGATTCCGCTGACTTTGTTCACAGCCGTATCGATTATGGACACGCTGCGCGATCCCCAGTTGCTCACATAAACGCGCCTGCCATCATTTGAAATAGTGCAATCATAGGGATACTCGCCAACCGCGATTTTTGTGATGACTTTCTTTTCCGTCGCATCGATGACCGCGAGATTGTTCGTGAGATTTTCGGCGACGTAGAGCCGATGGCCGTCGGGCGAGACACACATGCCTGCGGGGAAAGCGAATTCGCCTCGTCCCTGCCTGCGCGCTTCCTGGCGGCTTCGCGCATCGAGCGCATGATACTCGGCGCTGCCGAGCGCGATCCTGCCTGAAAGTGCGGCGCGACCCTGTGTGAAGTCGAAATCGAGAATTTCGTTATCATCGCCGCCCGACGCGAAGAATCGATTGCCGCGGGGCGCGAGCGCGAGGCCGAGCCATGACTTGTCGACCTGAATCGCCTGAGTTTTGATCTTCGATTGCAGATCGATGACATTGATAGTCTGATCGCCTGCGCCGCCTGTGGCGACAAGAAGGTAGCGACCGTCCTGACTCATTTCCATGTTGAGCGGCAGGTCGCTGACTTCGATCTGTTCGCCTTCGGGCGTGAGCGTCCATCCGTTCGGGAGCAACGTCCCGCGAGGGGTTTGCCCCGGAGTTTTGCGCGATGATTTTGACTGCGCCGTGATCGAAGACGGCGACAATAAGCAAAGCGTCAGAAGCAGGATGATTGCGCGACGATAATTCATGGCGGTTCTCCTCCGAATTTATGGCGTAAGCTGTTAGCTTGCGCTGTCCAAATTGTCATGCTTTCAGGGAGCGCAATCCGTCAGATTGCGCTACAGGATTTCTCTGACGCTGCCGTTTTCCTTCGCGTACTTTTTTCCGCAGGCGTTGCACACAGCCTCTTCGCTCTTCTCTGCATTACTTGAGAGGTCGAGTTTTATTCCGCACTGGCACATCCATCCGGCCACGCGACCGGGATTGCCGACCACGAGCGCGTAATCGGGAACGTCTTTCGTCACGACCGCGCCCGCGCCGATGAATGCGTATCGGCCAATCGTATGCCCGCACACGACGGTCGCGTTGGCTCCGATTGATGCGCCCCGCTTGACCAGAGTTTTTCTGTATTCATCTTTGCGCGAAACGTGGCTGCGCGGGTTGACGACGTTGGTGAAGACCATCGAAGGCCCGCAAAACACATCGTCTTCAAGCTCGACTCCGGTGTAGACGCTGACGTTGTTTTGAATCTTCACATTGTCGCCTATGCGAACGTCAGGCGAGATGACGACGTTCTGGCCTATATTGCATCGTTTTCCGATTCTGGAATTTTTCATCACGTGTGAGAAGTGCCATATCTTCGTCCCCTCGCCTATCTCGCTTGGCTCATCAACGTAACTCGATTCATGCACGAAATAATCTTTCTCCATCCTTACCCTTTCAAATCGACCGGCTCTCCGCCCTGCGCGAGAGACGATTCGGCAGCGTCAAGCACGCGCAAAACTCTCAACCCGCTTTCGCCGTCTGTGAGCGGTTGCCGTCGCGTCGCTATGCACTCAAGAAAATGACTGCACTGACTCCGCAATGGCTCATCTCCGGCGATAGTCTCGGGAACGCCTTCGTTTTTGCGCGCGACCATTTCGCCGTTGATCAATTCGACGCCCTGATCATAAACGCGCAGTTTGTCCTGTTTGACGACATCATCGAACACGGCCATGCGCGAAGAGCCGATGACCGACATGCGCTGCTCTTTGTAGGGATGAAGCCAGCTTACGAATATGTGCGCGCGCACGCCGCCTGGAAATTCGAGATGGGTGACTGTCACATCGGCTATCGCAGGTTGAAGGTATGCGCCGCCGGTCGCCGCGACTCTTACGGGAAGGCTGCCGACGAGTCGGAGAATGATAGCGATGTCGTGAGGGGCGAAGCTCCAGAGTATATTTTCTTCGCGGCGGACTTTGCCCAAATTGAGACGACTAGAATAGACGTAGCGCAAGTGGCCGAGCGCGCCGGTCGAGATCAACTCGCGCAGCCTCAACACCGCCGGGTGATATTCGAGCAGGTGTCCGACCATCAGAATCGCGCCGCGCTCGCGGGCTGAACGGACGAGCCTTTCGCCTTCTTCGACGCTGAGAGTCAGCGGCTTTTCAACAAGCACATCCTTGCCCGCTTCGATTGCCGCGAGGGCCATCTTGTAATGATATTCGGCAGGCGTGGCTACGACGACTCCGCGAATAGAAGAGTCGCTGAGAACCGTGTCGAAATCGATTTCAGTTCGCGCGCCGCTGAATCGTTCGGCTATTCGGGAAAGAGACTGTGCGCTCGTATCGCATACCGTCCCCAGAGCGCCAAGCTCATGAAAGTTACGCACATGGTTGACGCCCCAGTATCCGGCACCAGCCACCGCTATCACTGGTTTATTTTCCATCGGTGAGGGGAATCTATCAGAGTCAAACACGGAGAGGCAAATCCGCGAGCATAGCAGAATCGCATGTCACTTTAATTTTCAGCCGGAAAGAATGAACCAACGATGAACACAGATAAACACTGATAAGACGAGAAGCAGAAAAAGTAGAGAAATCTCAGGCTCGTTCTATCTGTGTCCATCGGTGTTCATCGGTGGTTTCTCTCTTCGACCTCGGCTTCGAAGAAATAGATGGCTATGCAGAAGCCGGATGCGCAATTATTCTGTTCGATCAGCGCATTGTTTCCGTTCCATTGATGAATTATTATGCGCTGATATGGGAGGCAACGATGTTGAAGATCAAACCTGTAGCAGCCGTTTTCGTTTTATTGCTTATGAATTTCGAATCAATTGGACTTTATCAAAACACCGCGCCGAAATCTCCGGCCACAGGCTCGCGCGGAATGGTAAGCTCCGCGCATCCGCTTGCGACTCAGGCGGGGCTTGATGCGCTTGCGGCGGGCGGCAATGCGTTCGACGCCGCGATTGCCGTCGCTGCCGCGCTCAACGTCGTCGAGCCGATGATGTCAGGCATAGGCGGATACGGCACCGTAGTCGTTTACGACGCGCGGAAACGCGAGGCGAAATTTCTCAACACCAGCGGCAGAATTCCCGCGTCATTGGATTCGGATGTCTTTCGCGCCCCGACTCCGAACCACATGAAAAACCGCGAAGGAGCCAAAGCCGTCTCAACTCCCGGCAACCTCAAAGCGTGGGAGGATATGTCGAAAAAATACGGCAGGCTCCCGTGGGCGAAGCTTTTCGACGCGGCGACCAAACTTGCCGATGAAGGATTCCCCATAAGCGAGCGCACTGCTCAGATGATCAAATCCGGATTCCCTGCGTTCCCCGATCACGCAAAAGAGTTTTATGGCAAGAGCGGTCAGCCGCTTAACACAGGCGAACGGCTCGTTCAAAAAGACCTGGCGAATTCTTTTCGATTGATCGCACGCCAGGGGGCTTCGGCGCTTCACGGCGGCGAGCTTGGCCGAATGGTCGATGCGGCGATGAAAGACGCCGGAAGTTTTCTGACGCTCGATGATTTGAAAAATAATAAGCCTGAATGGTGGGAGACGATACAGATAAATTATCGCGGCTATCGCATCGTCACAGCCTCTCCGCCCGCCAATGCTTTCGATATGCTCGTGCGGCTCGGCCTGATGAGTCGTTTCGATCTCTCGGCGATGGGACATAACAGCGTCGCTTATCTTCATCGCTTCGCCGAAGCGACCAAGCACGGCTTCTGGGTTCGGCTTCGATACGCGGGCGATCCTGACATCGCGCCCCCGCCTCTCGATATGCTGCTGTCGGAAAAATACTGGGCCGAAGAAGCGGCGAATATAGACCCTCAGAAGGCAAAGCCTTACGAGCCTCCGAAAACGAACACGCCCGCAAACGGTCACACGACTCATTTCGTCGTTGCTGACAAATGGGGCAACGTCGTTAGCGCCACTCAGACTCTCGGCGGACTTTTCGGAAGCAAGCTGATGCCAAGCGGGACAGGAATCTGGTTGAACAATTCGCTTTCGTATTGCACATTCGAGCCAAAGGGAAATCCGATGGATGCATATCCGGGAAGAAGAAAACTTTCAGGGGATTGCCCGACGATAATTTTTCGCGATGGCCGACCGTGGGTAGCCATAGGCACGCCGGGAGGTCACACAATCGGCCAGACTGTTCCGCAGATGATCATGAATCTTATTGATTTCAAAATGAACGTGCAGGACGCTATCGCCGCGCCGCGCATAAGTTTTATCGAGCCTGATTCGATAGCCGTCGAACGCGGCATCAGTGAAAGCACGCGCAATCGCCTGACGGAGATGGGCCATAAGCTTCGCGTAGTCGGAGGGATTGGGAACGCGCACGGACTCAGCATCGAGTATGACGCGAAAGGCAGAATAATTCGATTCACGGGCGGAGCCGACCCGCGGGGCGAAGGGGCGGCGAAAGGTCTGTAGCCGCGCGATTGCGAAAAGGATCAGGAAGACACGCCGCGCCGATTCATCACCGTTTGCTCGCGCTCTCGTTCTTCTCTCAGCTTGCGCGCCAATCCTTCGCGCCCGTCGTATCGAATGAAGGCCGGAAGCAACAATGCCAGCAGTCCCGAACCCACAACGCACATCACACCGCCTGAAACGACTGATGCGCGCAATCCGACGAGGCTCGCCACAAGACCGGCTTCCGCGTTTCCTAGATACGGCCCTGTCAGGTAGCTGATCATCTCTATACTCGCAAGCCTGCCTCTGAGGTGGTCAGGAATAGTCTGATTCCATATCGTCATTCTGAACAACCCGCTCACCATGTCGGCGGCTCCCGCCAGAGCCAGAAAAAACAATGCCAGCCATAAATGGTTCGACAGCCCGAAGCCGATGATCGCCACGCCCCAAACAGCAGCCGCAATAGTCACTGCAAGCCCATGCTTGTTGATGCGATTAGTCCAGCCTGAAGTCAGCGTCAGGACGAGCGACCCGACCGCAGGCATCGCGTAAAACAATCCGACTGATGCGCCGCCGAAACTGTCCGCGATGGCCGGAAAGAGCGCCATCGGCATACCGAAAAACATCGCATTGATGTCGATCAGATAAGTCCCGATCAACTCCTGACGACTGCGCGCATACTTCAAACCATCGATGATTGATCTCAGGCTTGCGCGATCAGCATCCTTCGGCACGGGGATGGAACGGATCAGGAGAATCGTGATGATCGAGATGATGAACGTCGCTGCGTCAATAGCGAACGCCGGGGCCGCTCCTAAACTGGCGGCGATCACGCCTGCAATTGCCGCTCCGACTATGAAGTTGAAGTTGAAACGTAAACTGTTGAGCGCAGAAACGGCGGGCAAGTGACGCGGATCGACCAGCCGCGGAGTCAGGGCTTCGAGCGCGGGTCGATGCAGGCCGTTTAGAGCGGCAAACAGTCCGGCGATCAGAAACAATATCCACGGTCGCGGATCAGGCGATAAGGAATTCACGACCAGCACTATGCAACAGAGCGCCAGTCCCAGTTCCGACAGGAATATCAATCGCCGCCGGTCGATGTAATCCGCCAGAGCGCCGCCTATAAAAGCCATCAAAAACATCGGCGCGAATTCAACGACCCCTATCATCCCGACGGCCAGCGAAGAATGCGTCAGTTGATACATCTGCCACGGAAGCACGACGTAACTGATCGCCGAGCCGAATCCTGAAACGAACTGCCCCACGTACAAAAGGCGGTAATCGCGCGAGGCCCTAAGCGGCGCGATATCAATCGTCAGCGCGGCAAACAATCCTCGTCTGGTTTCATCGGTGGAGTCTTTCGATGGCAAGGTTTGATCGGTCATTGAATAGACAGCAACGATACACGACTGCTCACGGAGCGATCAAACGCAACGGATAAACTTTCGAGTCGACTTTGACCCATCAGATATTTGTGTCAGCGCGCGAAGCTGTCGGATGTTGCTTTTTATCGAGTCAGAATGATCAGGCGGAACATCTCGGCATCACGCAGGGTCTAAACGATCAGTTATGAAAAACATCATTCTCATAGCAATCGTCGGCATCGTTTTCGCGATTGGGTTTGGAGTCACCTCAATAGGAGAAAAATCCTCGCGTCCCTTGTCTCTTTGCGACATCTCTTTGAATCCGTCTGAGTACGATGATCAGATAATCACGATCAGGGCGGCTCTTTATTGCTCTCCCACCGGAGCGATGCAACTGAACGGTATCGAGTGCGGCCCGCGAAGCGACGCTTGGGCAACTCTTGAGTTTGACCAGGCATTTCTGCAAACGGGAATCTCTCAACTTCTGATCGAGAGGATGAAGGAAATAAACTATCCCGATGAGTACAAAAAGGTTGAAGTCCTGCTGACTGGAAGATTTGAAGATTTGGAGCGGGCGTGTTTTGCCCCGCGCTTCATCGTATATGCCACAGAGTTAAAACAAGTGTCCGAAATCAGCGGCGGCACGATCCGGGATGCACTTGAAGGAGGGTGACTTCCTGCTCTCTGACATTTCGATTTAGAGAAATGGAAAGAAAGAAATTCCAGGCGCGCGATTCAATCGTCAGCCACGCTTTCTGTAAACGAACGTTTGAAGTCCTGATAAAACTGCAACTGATAAAGCCGCCAGTAAAGCCCCCGACGCGCCAGCAGTTCCTGGTGATCGCCTACCTCGCGGATTTCACCTTTGTGCATCACCACGATCTTATCAACCGATTGAATGGTCGAAAGTCGATGAGCTACGACAAGCGAGGTGCGCCCTTCCATCAATCGCCCGACCGCATCGCGTATCAAAATCTCCGTCTCGGTGTCTATGGAACTCGTCGCCTCATCCAGAATCAACACCCGCGGATCGAACGCAAGCGCGCGGGCAAAACTTATCAATTGCTTCTGCCCAACGGACAGTCCCGCGCCGCGCTCGCGAATCTCTGTTTTATATCCGTCCTGGAGTCGATTGATGAATGAATCCGCGTGAACTTCGCTCGCCGCTTTGCGCAACTGCTCGTCGGTTATCTCCGTCTTGCCGAGTCGGATGTTCATCGCGACGTCGCCCGAAAACAGAAACACGTCCTGAAGCACTATGCTGAAATTCGCTCGCAACTCTTCCAAATCCATCTCTCGAATATCGATATCATCGAGAAGAATCTGCCCGCGCTGTATGTCATAAAATCGCAGCAGCAGGTTGGTGATCGTCGTCTTCCCTGCCCCGGTGTGGCCGACGAATGCCACGCGCTCGCCCGGTTCGGCTGTGAATGACACGTCCTTCAAAATCCAGTCTTCATCTTTGTAAGCGAACCACACGTTGCGAAATTCTATGCGACCGCGGGCGCGACCCACTCGAACGGGCTTTTCAGGCGATGCGATGCTGACAGGTTCATCGAGCAGTTTGAATATCCTTTCAGATGACGCCATGGCCGATTGCAGGATGTTGTACTTTTCGCTTATGTCGGAAATCGGCTCGTAAAAAGATCGCGCCAACTGCACGAACGCCACAAGCGTTCCAATAGTGGCCGCGCCCTGAACTACTTTTCCGCCGCCGTACCAGATGATGAGCGCGACTCCTATCGCTCCTATTATTTCGACTGCCGGATAAAATACGGCATAGTAAAAAATCGTATCGATGTTGGCCTTGCGGTGCGCGTCGTTGATGCGCTCGAATTCGCGCGTCTCTTTTTCTTCCCGGTTGAACATCTGCACGACAGACATACCGGTGATGTGTTCCTGCAAAAAAGCGTTGATGCGCGCTATGCGCACTCTCACCTGACGAAACGAAGACCGCGCGCCGAGGCGAAACCAGATCGTAAGCGCCCCGAGCAGCGGCAGAATTGCGAACGACACGAGCGCGAGTTGCCAGTTTTCCGTGAACATCCAGATGGCGATGTAGAAGATCATCGCCAGATCGCCGAATATGACGATGACTCCGGCGGTGAACATTTCGTTGAGCGAATCTACATCCGTGGTCAACCGGGTCATCAAACGGCCTACGGGATTGCGATCATAAAACTGAACGGGCAATCGCTGAAGATGCGCGAAGACTTCCTTGCGCAGGTCGTACATTATGTACTGACCCATCTTCTGCATAACGATGGCCATAGTGTATTGCACGGCGAATGCGAGAATGCTCGCCAGCAGAAAAATGAGGGCGATAAACGCGATGCCTTCGTACTTGCTGCCGCCAAAGCCAATCCAGTCGCCCACGCCTTTGAGAAAGAGCGCGAAACCTGTAGGTGTGGCTCGCGGGTCGAGATAGAGATCGATTGCAGCCTTCGTCAGCGGCGGCCCCGCGAGTGCAAGCGGCGCGGTCAATATCGTCAATACGAGCGACGTGAGCGCGAACCATTTATACGGCCACAGATATCGCATCAGTCGCCGCATCAACCGCGAATCATACGCCTTGCCTAATACTTCTTCTTCGTGATGGTCTGCCATTTGTCCGTCGTCAGTTGTCAGTTGTCAGTTGTTTTTCCGAACTGTTGCCAATAGAACGCAAGTATGCATTAAGTCTCGGAGACAGTTCATCGACGATTGGCTTGACTTGTTTCACCTGCTCATCGGTAAGCAGGTTGCGCTTGTAAGCGCGCCTCAGCCAGTGCCTTGTTTCATAGAGGGAGCCTCTCGCTATTCTTACAAAACGGCGATTATCTTGAAAGCTACCGCGTCCCGTCCCTTCAGCAATATTCGCGCCAATGCTATCTGCTGCGCGGACAATTTGTTTTCCCACAGTGTCTTTCGCAAAATGATCCCAGCCGACCACAATATCCCACAACTCATCCGCCAGCCTTTCAGACAATTGATATACCTTCAAACTCTCGAAATTTGTTTTTGCCATTATCGCCTCCAGCTATCCAGCAACGGACAACGGACAACGGACAACGGACATTTAACTTGCAGCAAGCTCCTCTTCCAACAACTGCTTCTCATAGAGTTCAGCATATAATCCGCCGCGCGCTATCAATTCATCGTGTGTGCCGCGCTCGGCGATCCAGCCATCATCAAGCACTACTATGAGGTCAGCGTCTTTCACAGTCGAGACGCGATGCGAGACTATCAAACTCGTGCGGCCCTGCATCTGCACGCGAAGATGGCGCAGGATTTTTTCTTCCGTGTAAGTATCGACAGCCGAAAGCGCGTCATCGAGTATCAGAATTTTAGGGCGACGTATCAGAGCGCGGGCGATTGCAGTTCTCTGCTTCTGCCCGCCTGAAAGCGTGATGCCTCGCTCGCCTAAGACAGTTTCATAGCCGTCGGGAAACTCCGTGATGTCCGTGGCGATTCCGGCCTGTTCTGCCGCTTCTTCGATTTCTTCGCGCGATGCGTCCTCGACCCCGAAGGCGATGTTGTCGGCTATCGAATCGCTGAAGAGGAATGTCTCCTGCGGCACATAACCTATCGAAGATCGAAGAGCGCGAAGCGGTATCTCGCGAATGATTCGGCCATCGATTAGAACCTGTCCCGCTTCGGCGTCGAGCAATCGCGGGACGAGGTTCATCAACGTTGATTTGCCCGATCCGACCGCGCCGACGAATGCTACGGTCTGACCCGCTCTTATTAGCAAATTGATATCCTTGAGAGAAGATTGCGACGCGCCCTCGTAAGTGAAAGTCAGATTGCGGAATTCTATCTCGCCTTCGATGGCAATTATTTCATCGAGTTCGTCCGCGTCTTTGATCGCAGGCTCGATTGAAAGTATCTTGTGCATACGTCCCATCGAAGCCATGCCGCGCTGAAAGAGGTTTATCACCCAGCCCAGAGCTATCATCGGCCATATCAGATAGCCGAGATACAGATTGAACTCGAAGAACTGGCCGAGTGTGATCTCTTCGCTGATGACCAGCCCGCCGCCGTACCACAAGACGGCGACGAATCCGAATCCGATGAATAGCTGAAGTATCGGATGAAAAAGGCTCGACAGTCTGATCAGACTGATATTGCGATTGACGAATTCGTGATTGATTTTTTTGAAGCTTTCGATTTCCGCGCGCTCCTGCGTGTATGCGCGAATCACCCGCACGCCTGCAAGAGATTCCTGCGCGCGATTCGACACCGTTCCGAAATAATCCTGCACCTGTTCGAATCTCTGGTGAATGCGGCTGCCGAAAAAATGCGTGGCATAGGCGACGAGCGGCATTGAAATGAAAGCCAGCAGCGTGAGCCGCCAGTTTACTTTCACCATCAGAGGCACGAGTATCGCCGTCGCAAAGATGGTGTTGACCGAGTACATCAGCGCAGGGCCGACGATCATTCTCACAGCGCCGAGATCGTTCGTAGCCCGCGCCATCAGATCGCCGGTTCGATTGTTTTGAAAGAATTCGAGCGGCAGTCTTTGAATGTGCGTGTAGAAATCATTGCGCAGATCGTATTCGATGTGGCGCGACATGTTGATGAGCGCGCGTCGCTGAAGGAAGAGAAAAACTCCCATCCCAAGCGCGATGGCGATGATCAATCCGCCATATCTCAGAAATTTTTCCCCGGTGACATCCGTATTCAGATCATCGATGGCATTTCCCAGGACGAACGGCGAAGAGAGCTTTATCAGGTTGGTCATCAATACGCACGAAACGCCAAAGATGATCGTCCGACGGTAAGGCGCGAAATAGCGAAGCAGTCTTTGAAGTGGTGTCATATCAAACACGCCAATAAGCTGGTATCACGGCTCCTGAGAGACGCGCTCACATTGGATTCTAGCGGGCGATTTTCATTTACTCAAACCGGGCCGCTGTTTCTATTGATGAAGAGATTTCATCAACCTGCGCACCCTTGGGCGACGGCTTCTCGAAACTGCCAGCGTCACTCCGTCCGCAAGTTCGACCATCATCTCGCCCTCGCGCGAGGCAACAGACTTTATCGCCGATATGCGCGCGATGCTGTTTCGGTGAAGGCGAGTGAACACTTGGGGGTCGAGGCGTTCCGAGAGGAGACTAATAGAAAGATCGGTCAGCCCTTCGCGCCCGCGGTCGAAATAGACGCAGGTGTAATGGTCGCGGCTCACGAAGCACGATATATCTCGCTCTTCGACTATCCGCGTCCGTCCGCCCTGCTTGACTATGATCCTTGAGAGATACCCTTCTCTTTCCGAGAGCTTTGCTTCAAGGGCGCGCAGCCGCGATTCATCAAGGTTTCTCTTCAGAGCGCGATCAAGCGCCTGATTGAATCGCTCCGCGGTGAAGGGCTTGAGCAGGTAATCGCAGGCATGTTCTTCGAATGCGCGAATGGCGAATTCATCATAAGCAGTTTCGAAGACGACCTGAAAAGGCCGCTCTTCGAATTGCTGGAGGACTTCAAGACCTGAAAGACCGGGCATCTCGATATCGAGAAAAACTATGTCGGGTTTGAACTCAGTTATCAATTCAACTGCGCGCAGTCCGCTTTCAGCCTCTTCGATCACGAAGGGAAGGTTGCGTTGAGCGAGGTAGCGCGCGATGCGCTGGCGGGCCAGAGGCTCGTCATCGACTATGAGTATGCGGCGCGGCTCAGTCAATTCTCTCCCCCGAAAAATAAAAGCTCGCCATCGTTTGCGCCGAGTCCGCGCTGATAGCGAATTGATGTCGCTCGCCATAAAGCAGATCGAGTCGCGTGCGAGTGTTGGCAAGCCCTGTCCCTCCGTTTGCGCACTCGCGAAAAGGCTGGCCGGTGTTCGACACGATCAATCTGTAGAGGCTGTTTTCCGTCTTGCTGATTTCGATTGCGACCTCTCCACCTTCGATTGATTTGGCGATGCCGTGCTTGACGGCGTTTTCGACGAGCGTCTGCATCATCAGGCTGGGGATGAAAATCTCGTTTGCGCCATCAGAAATATTTATTGAAAAGCGGAGGCGCGAGCCGAATCGCAACTGCTCAAGCTCAAGATAGCGGCGACAGATTTCCGCTTCCGTGTCGAGAGGCGAAGTCTTGCGGCTGGAGTTCACCAGTATCAATCTATAGAGGTCGGAAAGTTTGTGAGTCATCTCCGCCGCGCTGTCGTGTTTCGATTCTATTAGTTCGGCGAGGCTGTTGAGCGCGTTGAAAAGAAAGTGCGGGCGCATCTGAGTTTCGAGCGCGTTGTAGCGAGCCTCAGCCGCCGCCGCGCGATGAGTGAGAGATTCTTCCTTAGCCTGACGATAGAAAAAGTGCAGGAGAAAAATCAGCCCGATGATTCCGCTGACGGCCATCGCTCCCAAAAAATCCTGGCCGCGCACGGGCTGACCCCTCAGACCGAGCGATAACCTTATGCCTATGGCCGCGCCGACACCGGCTATCGGAAGATAAAAATAAGTGGGAACGCGCCAGGGCCAGCCCGTCCTGACATGAATGAGAGTCAACGCGGCAAACACCAAGGCGAACAATCCCCAGATGCACAGCCCGACTATCAGCCCGAAGGCCATCGACCACAGGAATCCGCGAAGCACTCCCTCCCCTCTCTGAAAGTTTTCCAGGTTGAGCAGAAACGGGAAGAAGGAAATCAACACGCCCGCTATCAGATATCGAGTGTATCTGAACATCTCTCTCCAATATCTGCGCCACGACTGATTCATCGCTTCGATTGTTGCAGAAACCGTTTTCCTCGCCAACTGTCGCGGCAGCAGTTCAGTCGAAAAAAAATGCAGTTCAGAAGATCGGACTGTGGAGAGCAGGGCGGTGGTCGTAGAGTCTCACCGGGATGTTAGAGATCAGATGTCAGATGTTAGTGGTTGGGTCAATAACGGCTCAAGTCTGCTTTCACTAATATCTGACCTCTAACATCTGGCATCTACTCAAGAGGAGAGGCGAATGGAAAACAAAGCAAGAACGATGGCGATAGTTTTCAGCACGCTCGGCCTGATTTTCATGATGGCGATGGCCTTTCAGGTCTTGCCCTACAAGTACGCCATATTCGCGGGCGTATCCTGCTTCTTCCTCGCCGGGATGTGCCGACGCTTTATGGCCCGGCGACAGTGAAGCAATCAACCAACACAAATCTATTTGGAAAATGGAGGGACACATGCGTTATTTCAGATCAGCAGTTCTCAGTTTTGCGATAGCGATTCTTTCGGCGCTTGCCACGAACGCGCAGGCTCCCGCTTCGACAAGTAAGGCCGATATGAAAAAACTTGACTTCATGATCGGCAAGTGGAAAGGCGGCGGGTGGATGGAGTATTCGCCCGGACGCCGCGAGTCTTTCAGAGGAACAGAGACAGTCGAGAGCAAGCTGGGCGGCGCGGTTATTCAGGTCGAAGGTCTACATTACGGGAAGCAGGCAACGAGCGATAAGGAAGTGGTCATTCACAACGCGCTGGGAATTCTTTCTTATGACGAGCAGGCGAAGCTGTATCACTTTCACGCATGGCTTGCAAACGGGCGTTACACAAAGGCCGAAGTGAACTTGATCGACTCAGGCTGGCAATGGGGCTACCGAGACCCGCGCGGGGCAACCGTCCGATTCACGATCAAGCTGACTGAAAAAGGCGACTGGCATGAAATCGGCGAGGTTTCCACAGACGGCAAAACGTGGCGGCAGTTCTTCGAGATGAATATGCAAAGAGTGAAGTGAGGGATGAAAGATATCGGGGCGGCCCGGAGGCTGCCCCGATTCGTATTTCATCACTGATCTTATTTCGCAGCCTGCCCGCCGCGCCTCTCCGCCTTCAACTGCGAAGAGACGCGCTCGACATCCGCGAGCAGTCGCAGAGTGTTTTCGCCCAGAATCTTTTTGATGTCCGATTCCGAATAGCCCTTTCGTAAAAGAGCCTCGGTGATTTTCGGAAGGTGAGTGACATCTTCCATTCCGGCGGGCATACTGCCGCCATCAAAATCCGACCCGAGGCCGACGTGACTGACTCCGACAAGTTTGACCGCGTGATCGATGTGTTCGATTATCTTCTCCCAGCTTGCGCGAGGCGCGGGGCCGAACTGACGTTCCATCTCTTCTCGCCTGCGCGCGGCGTTTTCTCTGCCGGGGTATTTCTGCGCGAGTTCGCGCATAAACGGTTGCGCTTTTTTCATGTACTCGAACAGGGTGTTATCGATGAACTGATCCAGATAGTTTATCTGAATCACTCCGCCTTTTGCGGCGAGAGCTTTGATCATCTCGTCAGTCATGTTGCGGGCGTGTCCCGAAAGGGCGCGGCAGGAAGAATGCGAAGCGATCATCGGCGCGCGGCTCACTTCCAAAGCGTCCTGAAAAGTCTTGTCCGAGACGTGCGAGATATCGACCATCACTCCCAAACGGTTCAATTCCCTCACGACCTCTTTGCCGAAATCAGTCAGGCCGTTATGCCGGGGTTGATCGCCTGATGAATCCGCCCAGTCGGTGTTGATGGAGTGCGTAAGAGTGAGATAACGCACGCCGAGCGCGGCATACATTCTCAAGGTCGCGAGCGAGTTGTTTATCATGTGGCCGCCTTCCATGCCCATCAGCGCGGCTATCTTTCCCTGACGGTTGGCGCGACGAACCTGATCGGCGGTTGTGCAGAGGGCGACTTGATCAGGCATGTCTTCGGCGAGTTTGTGAACAGCGGCTATACGATTGATCGAATCGTTGACGGCTTTCGGGCCGGTGACTGTACCCGACATATAGATCGAAAAGAATAGCGCGTTGAGTCCGCCTTTTTTCATGCGCGGCAGATCGATATGACCGTCCTTATGTTCTTCGGTGAACCTCCAGTCGGTCTCAAGCCTCGGAGTGGTATCGATGTGAGTGTCGAGGACGATGGAAGAGAAATGAATTTTTCGCGCCCGCTCCGAAACGGGGTCGCTCTTTTGAGCCGAAGAGAGCGAGTTGAAAGAAACCATGAAGAAGCAGAGCGGGATAATGACGACCAGTCGCTTCATTAGAAGCCTCCTGCCTTGAGTTTGTCATCGAGGCAATGCGCCTGAGTCCACTGTTTTTGCGAGATGAGCCTCAATAATAACTTTTCTTCGCAGCGAGTGAAAACTATTTGCGGCTTGATTCTCCACCGACCACTGCCGAAAACCATTTGCTGACTTGTCTCATTATTCCGCTGTCGTCGGATCGATTATGGTTTTTACTTCCGAGATGCGATTGGCCGGAAAGCCCCCGCTCTCGGCGTGCTCTCGCACTGCCTGCTTATCGGGGGCGATGTAGACGCAGTAGATTTTATCTCCGGTGACAAAGCTCTGGAGCCATTGAATGCGCGGCCCCATGGAGTTGAGTACACTACAGGATTTTTGCGAAACGGCCTGAAGTTCCTGCGGAGTCATATTGCCTGCTCCGGGAATTTCTCGCTCGATGACATACTTGGGCATTAGGGATTCTCCTTCTTATTTCGAGGTAGTTGGTAGATGCAGCGCATATTTTTAACAAAATGGCAAAGAAGTCCCCTGCCTTCAGGTAGGGGATGAATTTGCCGCCGCCGAAATCTGCTCGATGCTTAGAGGCGGCTGCGTTGCCTTGCTACCCAATTCCGCATATAATGCGGGCAATACGATTGGGCTAGTGCCTGGAAGCTGAAATCGCTACGGGCGCCTAACCTGATGCGGCTCTTTGAAACTCTGACTAGGGCGTTGTTGAGTGAAGTCCTCAACGTAAAAGTTAGAACGCTTTGTAGAGAAACAAAACAGACTGAGAAGTTTGCTCTCGGATGAGATAGCATTGGTGAAAATCCATCGCAAGCTCCTTCCTTTAGGAAGGGGAGTCATCACAGTATTCGCACCACTGGCACGACGATGGTGAATGATTTGCCATCGCGTTCGAGAACGAGGGTGCGTTTCTCTTGCAGCTTTCCGCGTAACGAGTCAATCACTTTTGCAAGAGGCGCGCCTGTTACCTCAAGCTTATCAACTTTGATCAGTTTGTCTTTAGGTTGAACGGCGTCTATTACTTCTTTGGGATTCCGGCTTGAGACTGCCACGACGAGATAGCTGCCATCGGGCTGCGCTCTTACTGTCAAACCCACCATATCAGCATCATATTTATTGGGTGATGCTTTCTTCTCCAGATACGTCACACCACTGGCATAATCAATTTCGATTCGAAAGGCGTTGAGAACATTTCCGCCAATCGCGCCTACTATGGGAGATGTCATCATCTGGGTCATATAGTTTTCAAATGTTCCCTTAGGACGAGAGATCGCTCCTATTCCTTCAAGCTTGAAAGTTGCCAGTTGAAAATCGGGGATTCTCAACTGCAAGCCTCTTGCTTCCATATTTCCCAGTCCCATATTTGCCGCCCCGACTGCTCCGGTCACCTTCGGCCAATCAGCGTGTTGATTTGCCCATTTATTGAGAAGCTCCTGAGAGATCATCGTGAAGGATGCGCCAGTGTCGAGGAGGAATCCGAAAGTCTCCCCGGCGATGGTCGCTTCGATTCTTGGGAAACCTGTGCTACCAATAGGTGAAGGCAACTGAACGCCGCGTGGCTTTAAGACGCCCGGTTTTGCCAGTGTAAATTTGCGACCGGGATAATCGAAGATGACGTGATAGCGCCTCAAGATATGTCCGGGGAAAAGCCCTTCGGCATTGACTCCCGGCATAATATTCTTCGCGCCGATTATCACAAACGCGCGTGCGTCTTTCAGGTCAAGAGGCATTCCGCCGATGCTTGCCTGCGGCGGATCGATGAGAGCCATCTTCTCGCCTTCTTCCGAAAAGACCTGGCCCAGTTTCAAGTTCAATTCCTTCGCCAGCGGCTCCGTCAGAATGAAACCGCCGCCGCCGGTATCGACCCAGAATCGTGCTTTTCTTATACTGCCATCAGGGCGCGTGAATTCCAGATCGACGAAGGGACGGTTGAACTCAACATAAAGCGGCACTGTCGCAAGCTCTTTTTGGGTTGATGGTTTCTGTGTGGCCTGTGCAGCAGATAAATACCCTATGCACAGCGCCGCTAATGCGAGATGGATGATTCTGTTCCTTACCATTTTTTTACTTTCTGTTCTGCGGGGTCACTTGCAATTCCGGTTTCGACAGGTTCGATACTACGTCTCTGATGTTACGCAGTCAATGACCGAGAGGCGCACGTCATTGATTATATGCGAATGATTGAGAAGCAGAATACGGGACGCTGCCGAAAAAACCAGATGGTGATGAAATTACTCCTGCTGCTCATCAGAACTTGTTCCTGGTGTAAAGAGCATCGGGCAACCCTTCGAGCAGGTCATAGAGTCCTGATACGATTCTGTCTCCAAGCATGAACTTATGATCACGTGTAAGACGGTTGAGTATCGGCACATACCATTTGATCAGAACATAAGTTTTCTGAATTACCGAAAGGATCCTCCGGCGCGAAGTTTCGATCAGCCGAGGCCGGACGGAATGCTACCAGCGGAGAATGTGTGATTCAAGAAAGACTACACAAAGGTGAGAATCCCGCGCTTTCTCAATTACCCTCGAACAGCGCGCGTCCTGGGGATTTAATCAGTTTCATTCACCGGGAGGCCACCATCCGACGCTCACCCATAACCTGCGAGTGGTGACAATCACCGGATGGTTCAGTCTGAGAGCGACAACTGTGGCCCGACCCGTTGAAGCGATGCCGATGACTGAGGCGCCATCTTCGCTCCAGCGGAAATGCTTGTCCCAGATTTGCTGGCGCGGATCGAACAGAGCAAAATGCTCGGCGGTCTCAGGGTCGAGCGCGTGCGTTTGAGCGCCTTTGAATTCATTGCATCGGCGGCAGGAAAGCCACAGGTTTTCTTCGATGGTCTGCCCGCCCAAAGCGTGAGGGATGAGGTGTTCAATCTCCATCGCCGCGCCGATGAGCGTTTCGCTCGACAGGCAATATCCACACCGATTACACGCCTGCTGCCTGACGCGCCTGGCCAGTCTAACCGGAACCTTGCGGCGAGATCGGCTCATGGGTTCGGAGGGGTTTCCTGATCCAGTTCGGCCAGCGTCGGGATGCGTTTGCCACGAAAGCGCAGCAGGACTGCAGCGCGGGCCTTGCGCAACATCACCAGGTCAGCGCGCTGCTGTAGAGAGGTGAGTTGCTCACGCTCATCTTCAGTTAGTGAGCCAGACTGATGCCGCTCCAGCAATGCATGAAGCCGTTGTTGCTCATCCATCGGCACTCTCTCGCGCATCACTTGCCAGAGCGCCTGATCGTCGAGCGTCTCCAGCGCAGTCAGGCTCTCGACGAACTCAGAGGATAGCCCTTCGAGCGGCGGCAAGGAAACCTGCAGCGCGGTTAGAAGGAGATTTTCAACCGGCTGATGGGTAGCCTCGGCGACACGTTGAATCGGTTCGAAAACGTGATCCGGGATCGTAAGAGTGATAGTCTCTGGCATTTATTTAGTCCTTCTCTTCGCGTAAGCGGTTCGCTGCTCGACAGCAGGCATTATACCCCCGACATATCCGGCGAAGCCATTGCCTGCTCTCTAATTCAGACAGTCTTCAATCCTGCGTCACCTCACGTCCATTTGCCTGCTTATTGAATCGCTCATGCGCGCGTGCTAGACTCTGACGGTGCTTCGGCTTATTGATCGATACGTACTCCGCGAGATTCTTCCTTTCGTGCTGTTGAGCCTTCTCGTCCTGACGGCCATCATATTCGCGCACGAAGCGAGCCGATTCACTGAACTGCTCGTCGTATCTTCCCGCAAAGGACTTCCTCTTCAGGCGCTCATCGAATTGATGGCCGCGCTCGCGCCCAACATTTTAGTCTTCACTCTCCCCATCTCGATGCTCGTCGGCACGCTCGTCGGATTGAGTCGCCTTTCGGGCGACAGCGAAATCATCGCGCTTACAGCAAGCGGAGTGAGCCGCTTCCGATTGCTCCGCCCCATATCGATTCTCGCTCTGGCAACAGTGTCGGTGATGGTTTATCTGACTTTCAACCGATTGCCTCAGTCGGTCTCGAATCTATCGAAGTTGAAGAATAATCAATCGCTGATCTTTCAGGGTCTCAACACCCAGATCAAACCCCGCGTATTCGAAGAGAGTCTGCCAAAGAAAGTTCTCTACATCGAGGACATAGACCGAGCCGAAAGCCTCTGGCATAACATATTCGTAGTCGATTTAGGCGACGAGCAGGGCGACATGAAGATATACACGGCGACGACCGGATCGCTTCGCCAGGGCGAGAGGTCTGAAATGCCCGAACTCCACCTTCAACATGGCTTCGTGCATCAGTTGAGTTCATCGAAACACTCTCAGAATCAGGATTCGAACGACTCCTCAGACGACGAGCCAGACGACTCTGCGGTAGCGGCGGGCAGCGGGGATGAAAAAGATAAAGACCGCGGCAGGAAGAAGAATCGCGGCAGCCAGAGTTACGGCGCACTCGGATTTCAGGAAATGACTCTCGGCATAGAAGTGGCGGGCGGCAACAACGAAGTTCAAAGCGCCGGGAACAGGGAAGAACAAAATATCCGGGAGATGCAGTGGGGAGAGTTGATTCGTCATACGCCTCCCGCTGACGAGCGACGCGAATGGCAGGCGGAGATTCATCGCCGCCTCTCGCTGCCCGCCGCCTGTCTCGTGTTCGCGCTTATTGGAGTCGCTTTCGGCATCAACAACGTCCGCGCAGGCCGTTCGTTCGGGCTTCTGCTGGGACTGGCCATAACCGTTTTTTATTATCTGGTCGCGCTCTGGGGCGAACACGGAGCCGGAACAGGCAGGCTGCCCGTGTGGCTTGGAGTGTGGCTGGCCAATATCATTCTGGCAGCCCTCGGCATAGCCGCTATTTTGTTGCAGCGCAGGCCGGGATCGGATCCTTTGCACGTTCTGAGCAGTCTGCGCCATGCTCTCGCTTCCCGAAAAGAAATAAAACAGCGATCTGAAGATGAGCAGAAATCCAGCCTCGATTCACTAGCGGATTCCATCAGCCCCGAACGGGCAGCAAGCTCAAGGCCCGGAAGAAGGAGGATGTTCCGCCTGCCTCAACTTGTTGATCGACTGGTGCTGGGCGACCTTTCGCGATTCTTTTTTTACATACTCGGCGGATTTTCCGCGCTGTTTCTGATCATCACTCTTTTTCAGCTTCTGGAATACATCACGCGCAACAACATCGAATGGGTGGTGGTGGCGGATTATCTCTTCTTTCTGCTGCCGATGATCGTCAATTACATGACTCCGATTGCGGCGCTCGTGGCGGTTATGATCACTTTCGGAGTGCTTCAGAAGACGAGCCAGTTGGTCGCGCTCAAAGCGTCCGGGCAATCGATTTTCAGAATAGCCGCGCCCGTCCTTCTCATTTCCGTCGTGCTGTCGGCTGTGGTGTTTTTCAATCAGGACTATATACTCCCTTTCACCAACCGCAGGCAGAACAATCTGCGATACCTGATTCGCAAGGGGCAGGAGCCTCCTCAGACTTTCTTTCAAACCACCAATCAGTGGATTTTCGGATTGGACTCGCGGATATTCAACTACGCTTACTTCGATCTGAACTCGAATACTTTTCTGCGGCTCAACATAATCGATCTGGCGCGCGAGCCTTTCGGGATAAAGCGGCGATTGTATGCGCGCAAGGCTCACTTTGATCGCCAGACTCGCGAATGGGTGCTGGAGGCCGGATGGGAACGGCAGTTTGAAGGAGATAAGCTCACAAACTATGAGATGTTCGGAGAACGTCGGGTGCGCCTTGCCGAAGAAGCTGAATACTTCAGGAAAGACTCGCGCGGGTCGTCTTCGCTGACTCTCGCAGAACTGCGCAGAAAAATAAGCGACCTGTCGCAGATGGGCTTCGATGTGTTGGACCTGCGCATCTCGCTTCAAACCAAGTTCGCGTTTCCGCTCGCCTGTCTCGTCATGGCGATAGTGGGTTTGCCTTTCTCTTTTACGGTAGGCAAGCGGGGCGCGCTTTATGGAATCACGATAGGCATAGCCATCGGCCTGGCCTACTGGGGATCGCTCGGGCTCTTCGAGCAGATGGGCCGATATGAAATCCTTCCGCCCACGCTCGCTGCGTGGGGGCCGAATCTTTTGTTCGGAGCAGGCGGGCTTTACCTTTTGCTCAAGACGAGGACGTAAATCAGATACTCGTTCGAACTGATTCGAGAGCCTTCCGGTTGCTCTCCCAATAAAGCATTTTCAGAGCAGATTCATAATCAGCCCATACGCAATCGGTATGCTCGACGGGATCGAGGCATACTTCGCGCTTTTCCACTCTGAGAGCGAAACAGACTTCTTCGTTCCGGGTCACTCCCGGAGCATATTTCTTCAGCCACAGCGGCGATATTTCGAAAGTGTTGATTAAGTGAAGATCGATCACATCGCTCTCTCGACAAAGGATGCCCGTTTCTTCAGAGACTTCTCTCACCGCCGTCTGAAGATGAGTTTCTCCTTCTTCAACTGAGCCTGTGACGAACTGCCAGAATCCGCCGTGGTCGGCGACGCGGCGGAGCAGAAGATACAGGCGTCCTGCATCGCTTTCGGCGAAGACGACAACCTGAACTGATCGTGGTTGCTTATAAGGCATTCAGTTTTCAGTTTTCAGTTTTCAGTTGTTTTATTCCGAGCCCTGACTTCTGTTTTTTGACTCCTTGTTCGGAGGAGTCTTTCACGAGTTCGACCAACTAGCCCAGTAGCGATGAAAAGCTGAAAACTGAAAACTGAAAACTGAAAACTGTGATGCGCTGCGACGACCCACCGAGATCATTAGTATTAAGCCCATTTGAGAATTCGACGGGCCGCCGCAGTACAGCTATTCCGGGATTAACGAGATGAAGCAACAGGCCGGACCTGTTTTCATAAGCTATTGTTTTCAGCCGAGGACGGAGTCCTTCGCAGCCTTCGCGACGCGGAAGCGGATGTTCGTTCTGGCCGGGATGTTGATAGGCTCGCCGGTTGCGGGGTTGCGGCCCACTCGCGCATTGCTTTCCTTCTTGACCAGTTTGCCGATGCCCGGAATAGTGAACTCTCCGTTATTCCTGGTTTCGCGATATGCAATCGAACACAACGAATCGAGGAACTGTGCCGCGACTTTCTTGTTCGTGCCGGTTGCTTCTGCAAGCTCCGTTTGAATTTGAGTCTTCGTCATTTTCTTAGCTGCCATTCTTTTTTCTCCTTAAATGATTTGATCTCTGCTTACGCAGGAAACCCGCAATGGAAGCGAGAGGCAAACTGAAGTCCGAATCAGCGCGCAATCGCCTAAAAAAGAAACCCCTGTTTCGCCGCTCCCTGTGGATCAGCAAAACAGAGGGGTTATCTGCGAGGCAGAAGATTACTATACTAACTTCAAACTTTCAACCGGAATCTTTGAAAAAATCGCCTTTTTTTCTAGGAAAAAACGACTTTTTTCGGACGACTGCAAACTGCATTGACTCGCTCCCGTCGGAGTGCGACAATTCCGGCAGCCCCAAATCAGCCCCGCTCCCAATCAACAGGATGTTCAGATGAGCAAGTTGTTATCCTTCAAGCAACCAAATAAACCCGCTCCCGCTCCGCTGCCTGAACGCTGGCAGGTGGGCGTCGACCGCCGACAGGCGATCCTCTATACGATCATCGCCCTGATAGCCGGATTCACCGCCGGGTTTGCTACAGCGAGATACTTCCAAAAACCAGCCGAGACTGAGATCAATGTCGAGACGGCCGCACGCACACGGCAATCTGAAGCGACAACTGAATTTCATGCGGTCACGAAAATCATTCGCGGCGACATAATCGAAGCGGAAGATATAGGACAGGTTAGACTGATTGGCATCGATACGCCTGATGAAAAACCTCAGTATGCGGAGCAGGGAAAAAATACTTTCGCATTCGTCGAGAAACTTCTATCTTCTCAAAGCGTGCGCATCGAGATGGACCAGGCTTATTCCGCGCGGCAAAACAAAGACGCCGCAGGCAGAACTCTCGCCTACGTTTACTTGAAGGATGGATCGCTGCTCAATCTCGAACTGCTCAAACAGGGGTACGCTTTCCTGCGCATAGGCGAGCCGTTCAGGCTCGAAGAAGAGTTTCGCGCAGCCGAAAGAGAGGCCATGCGCTCGATGCAGGGGATATGGGGCAATGGAGATAGCTCAGGCAAACTGGCTAAAGACGATTCAGAAAAAAAATCCGATTCTTCGCCAATCGAAAAGTCAAAGAAAAGCTCTCCGCTCGCGCCGTCCGACATCGGGCCGAATATTCCTGCGCTCTCGACCGCCTCCGCATCCGAGCCGATGGTTTTCATATCGGGGACGGACAAACTCTATCACAAACAGGAATGCGAAACTTTGGGCAAAAAGAAATCCGCGCTCCCGCTCTCGCAGGCTAAAGCGAGCGGCCATACCCCCTGCGGTCGCTGCTACGCTTCGACCGTTTTGAAAGCGCCCTAGAAAAGTCAGAAGTCAGAAGTCGGAAGGTTACAGGGAACAGGTTACAGGGGACAGGAGGGAAATCTCCGGGCTGTCACCTGTAACCTGTTCCCTGTAACCTCCACTGACCACCGCTGAAGGCTTCGCAAATTGCCGCGCGTGGTCTATACTCATCGAGGATTGCCGGAAAGGATAATTTCAGATTTCCGGTTCAACCATGAAAGCCCTGTCAGATAGCTCCCTTTTAGCGTCAGGAACAAATCAGATTTCAGGAAGCGATCCGCTTATGCCACCGGTTCTTCGCGTGAAAAACGTGCTTATGATCTTCGCCATCGCGATGGCTTGCTGCCTGTTGGCAGAAGCGGCTGCTGACACGCGCAAGAAGCCTTCCGCTTCGCGGCCCTGCAACTGCAAAAAAGACTCTGTCGCGAAAAAGAGCGGCAAGGCGGCGAAGAGTCGAAAGAAAACTGTGAGCGTTCCCTGTCATCCCAGAGGTTATGTCGATCCGGCGATTCAGAAAAATCTCAATGCCGCCTTCCGCGATATGAAAAAAGCGGGCATCCGTCCGGCAGTAACAAGCGCGTGGAGATCGTCTGCAAAGCAGGCGTCCCTGCATCGCTGTTCGAACAGCGCCAAGTGTCGCATTCAGCATCCCGGACTCTATCGCGCCAAAGCTCCGGGAACATCTCTTCACGAAGCCGGATTCGCCGTCGATATCGCGGGCGTCGCAGTGGGGCGGCGAGGCGCGAAGCGATTGACTCCGCGCGGAAGAAAAATAGTTCAGATCATGCGAAAGAACGGATTCGCGTGGCGATACGGGCTGGCCGATCCCGTTCACTTCGAAGCCGACCCGCGAAGGCATGGCTACAAAAGCGCCAAGCAGGCCATCAAAGTGAGTCAGAGCCGTTGTCAGGTGAAATTCACCTCGGCGAGCAAAGCCCGCCCTAAGGCGCGCAGGAAAACAGGTCGAGGTTAATCGTTGTCAGTCGCGCGCTAATCTCCTTCCTGAAAATTTCAATCACTGTGGCCGCGTGTAGATAAAGTCGGCAGTCTCGATGCCGCTGCACAATCGCACCCTTATCCTTACGGTCTGACCGCGAGCTATTTTCTTGCCGCCCTTTTTGGCTATCAGCGTGGTCGTCGGGTTGTCGGGATCGCGTTTGGTCTTCTGCTCCTCGCCCTCGATGAGTATCTCGGGACAACTGGCTTGCGGCTCGATATCGCTCGTCTCGATTGAGCCTGATGGATTTGCGACCGATGAATTACCAAAACTACCGAAGACTAATAGCTTCTTACCTTGGATCACAGCACCGCCGATGCCCGGCTCCTTCACTTCAGATTCCACCTCGGAGGAACCGAGAAATGCGGGAGGACCGAAGCGCTGTTGAGGATCATCAGGATCAGGCAGCAGAAGGTTAGCCTTGTTTTTGAGGATGCCGGACTGGTCAGCACGAACTCGCAAACCGATGATGACGGTCTGGCCACCCGGCACGGAAAGCTGCCTTCGTGGAGCGTTCCCTAAAAGCTCACTACCAGGGAAAAGATCACGCCAATCAGGATTCAGGGACTGATCAAAACTGATGCCATCTGGCAGTCGGTCTATCACATCGAGCGATAGCTCATTGTTTGTAAGATTCTTTATCTCGAAGGTGTAAGTGATTATATCTCCCCTCACTACCGGGGTAGCAGGAGCCCGTTTGGTTAGCTCGGCAAACTTCTCGTTCTCATGCCGGGTGAGGATGAAGTCGTCGTTTCCTGTAGAGGGGTTGAGACCTACTCCGGCGGTGATGATCGTGTCTTCATACAGCACGGCGTCAAATGCCACGTTATTTCCGCCTGAAGCGGTATCAAGCGTGTACTTGCCTTGCACCCCCCAGCTTGAATCCAGCCGGCCATTACGATCCCACTTGGTTATACCCAGGTCGAAATTCGCCCCGTCGCCAGCCCACCCGATGCCAACGATGTCGCCATCAGGTTGATCAATCAAATCAAAAATCTGGTCATTGCCGCCCTTAAAATCTGAAGTCTCTCTGCCTTGATTGTAGCGGGATCCGATGCGGGCGGTAGGATCTAACTCTAACACCCAGTTATCGGGTGCGGTGCCTATTTGAGGTGTTGCGAACCCGCCAACGAGTAAATGCCGTTCATTCACCGGAGGGGTAGGCTCTTGAATTATGATGGACTGCGCACCGTCCCGCCCGCCGGAATGATCTGCCGTGAACTTTCCATCGCCGTCGAAGGCGTTATTCAAACTGCCGTTCGCGATGTTGAGTCGAGCGATGCCCATGTCCGAATCGGTCTGGCTCTTGACGACAAATCCACAAACAAAAATATTCCTTTCATCAATCGCCAGATCAATCGCGCGGTCGGTAAAACCGAAATCGACTCTTACGACTCCGTTATTGCCGAATGAGTTATCAGGCGACCCGTCCGACGCATTGAGTCGAACAATGGTGAAATCCAGGCTGGTTTGCGGCCTTGAATCGCCAACCGCCACAATTTTGTTATCCGCCTGCAATTCCACCTTGAAAGCTTCCGAAGTAGAACCGAGATCCAAAACAACTTTGCCGTCCTGATCGAATGTCGTATCGAGCGTGCCGTCAGGGTTGAAACGGACTATTGCAAACTGTCTCTCGCTGCCGTTGGTCGCAACCCCTGAGGCGACGATCTTTCCATCAAGCTGGACGGCGACACCCCTCGCCCCATCGTTTGCGCCGAAGAAGTCAACCGTCACTTTGCCTCCCTGGCCGAATGACGGGTCGAGAATTCCATTCTCGTCGTAACAGGCAAGCGCGAAGTCAGTACCTTTGCCGGGGATTGTGGCCGACCCTGCGGCGATGATCTTGCCGAACCGGGTGGCGGTGATCGCATTAGCCGAGTCATTGCCTCCGGCGAAGTCTGTAAAAACGACGCCGTTTGTGCCGAAGCCCGGAACCGGGTCGCCGGCGTCAGCCAGCACACGGTTCGGCACGATTGAACTGGGAGCAGGCAGCAGCATCGAGAAGAAGAGCAACACGAGCAACACTCGCGCAATCGAGCGTGAGCGCGCGGAACAGGATTTTGATCTACTCGACTCGATAATGTAATTATGAACAGAACCTCTGGCCTTGCTTTTCATTTCAGATATCCTTTATTGACTGAGAGATTGTTGCGCACAAGGTAAATCGGAATCCTGAATCGAAGGCAGTAGCGAAGCCGTACTTTTACGCTCGCCCATCGCCTTCGATCTGCTCACATGGGTTTAATGTCGGTTCTGAAAAACTATTACAAAGATGGTCAGTGGTCGGCTCTCACCAAACGGCGAGAGCCGACCCGATCTGATCAGCGGGAAGGTGTGGAGATAGTGAGCGCGTAACTGGTTGGCGCACCTGTCCACCTGATGCGAACCAGATAGTTGCCAGGAGACAGGCCGGCAGTGATCGACTTTCGCGTCCCTCCCTGCGGCCCTGCGGTGGCGATGAGTTGACGCGGCTGGATCGTATCCCCGAAGGGCGGCCTGATCTGATCATAAGCCCGCAACTCCATCTGAACATTGCCAGCGAACCCCGACAGCACGAAGGTGAGGCCGCGTGATTGCTGCGAGCCGTTCGGCCCTGTCACATTTATGCAGTACCAGTCATCCGTGTCAGGCCCGCCTATCCCATCAGAGACACTTTGCTGAAGCAGATTTGGCGCAACGCCTGGCATCGAGGCAGCGGGGATGAGCAGCGAACACGAGTCAGGATTATTCGATCCACGATCTGCTGGCGCGGAGGGTGTCTGGGAAAGCAGCGAGCCACGCACGACGGCAAACCCTCGAAATCCCGACCGCGCATTGTTCGACCACGTCGCCGGATCGGAGTCGAGAACAGTGTAAGAGCCAGCCGGGATGGTCACGTTGATATCAGCCACCCAGTTGACGTTGCTAGCTCCGCTCTGTCCCGAAGTCCCGCGCGCTGCGAACGGCCCGAATATCTGTCCGTTCTGGTTGCGCAGGGCAATGGCTCCCGGCCTTGCGCCTCGCTGGAAGTTCCAGTGATAGGTAACGATCTGAGTGATACGGGCCGGGGCGTTGAGTGTGAACTGCGGGCCTCTCGTCGGCCCGTTACTTACGCCGTCGATGTTCGTGTTGTTGAAGAGGTCTCTCACCTGCGCGCTGGCGGGACTGGCGGTGGCAAGTAGAATCAGGCCCAGTATGAGACCCAATCCCGAAAACCTTTGCGTTTTCATTTTTCCATCTTCTTCGTAATATTTTTTCTCTGCTGAAATCTCCGTCATTCGAATCTGTTTTCTCATTATGTTTACTCCTTCATTCAGAAATGTGTTTTGAGATTGATTGCATCGCGCCAACGCGGTCTCGGAGGCAGCGGCGATGCGTTTTTCCGACTGGTTGTCAATGAACGCTTTCGCTCACAGCTTCAGAGCGAAGCACGGCTATAAGCCGAGACCCGCGCAAGGTCCCGGCCTGCATTACATGGGTTTAATGTCAGGTTCCGAAAAACTATTACAGCGGTAAAGAAAGGCAAAAGGCAAAAGGTAAAAGGCAAAAAGGGGGAAAGCTTTTCCTTTTTCCTTTTACTTTGTCTTAATGGCGGTGAAGTAATAGTCGCCGACGCGTTGGAGTTCACCGCTATCGGCAAGCCCTTTGAGGTTGATTTCGTAATCGTCTTCGGTCAGCAATCGCGCGGGGACTGTCACGACTACAACTTTTTGACTGACGCGCAAGCCCCGACGACTCCACACCTGAGCGCCGTCGGAGTTGAGAATCACAGCCTGATAACTTCTGTGCGCGCTCTCGCCGACGTTGAGCAGAAGCCGCACCTGAGCCGAGTCATCACTGATGGTTAATTTCTTTGTCTCGCCGCCGCCGCGGACTCTACTTGGCGCAAGTATCAGCGAAATGATGGAAGGCCGCGTCGTGTCATCAGCAGGCGACTGCTCGCGCAGTTGCGTAATCTCCTGCTCCAACCGGGCGCGACGATTGCGCTCTTCTTCGAGTTCCCGGTTGAGTTGTTCGACGCGGGATTGCTGCTCGGCGGACTGCTGCTCGACTTCCTGCTCGCGAGTCGTCCGTCGCGATTCCATCTGCGATACCTGTCTGCGCAGTCGCGAGGTTTCCGTAACCATCCACGCGAATGCGAGGAGGAGGGCGACAACAGCGGCAGCCATCGCAAAACGTCTGGCTGAACTTCTGAGGTCTGCAATAGCCATCAACCTCTCACGCCAGTTCCTTTTTTCACTGCTAGCAATCACAGCTTCAGTACGCTCTTCGACCGCGATGCTCGAAAGCTCGTTTATCATCGCTCTGGCCGCTTCGACTTTTTTTCGCTCGTCAGCGTAGATCAGGAAACGCTTCTCGAACCGTTCGCGTTCGGCAGGAGCGAGCGTCCCCCGCGCATAAGCGCATCGCAATTCGTCTTCGGTCATCAGAAGCTGCTCGTAATACTCGCTGTCGCCGATGAAGCGTTCTTCAACCTGAGACTGTTCCTCTTCCGATAGCTGACCGAGCAGGTATCGAATCAGGATGTCTTCGCTTGTTGCATTATCGTTCATACAGATAAAGCAAAAGTAAAAAGTGACTACTCAGCCGCGTTAGCAGCGCATTGACTTTAGCCCGGTCTTTCAAGGCCGGGTCGTAGGCCAGTTTGATCCTCCTCGTCGCTCGCGCGACGATTGAATGTTGCCTGGTAGAGCAGGCTCTAAAGAACCTGCCTAAAATCAACCGTCCCTACGGGACGAAAGCGGCTGAGTAATTATTGCCCTTTTACTTGTTCCTTTCGTCCCCCTGTCAACTTAATGTCGAAAAACGAAAAACTGTTTCATCCTGATCGCAGCGGCTTGAGGCAAGCGTCAACGCATCGTTCAACTTCGCCTCTGATCCGAAAGGCTCGCACTCGAAGGGCGTTGACTGAAATCCCAAGCCCTGCGGCAATCTGTTTTCGCTGCTCCTTATCAAGCACGTCTCCTTCGGCGTAATACTTTTTGATCAGCAAAACATTTTCAGAAGAAAGCTGACTGAGGCAATGACGAAGGCAATAAACGCGCGCTTCCTTTTCCTTTCTTTCCTCTTCATCTGCTCTTACCTCCTCCGGGTCCTGGGGGGAGTGTTGCGATTGAGACATGCGGTCGAGGGCCGCTGATTCCTGTTCGAATTTTCGCCAGTGTTCTTTCAGGATATTCATCGCCACGCCGTAGAAAAGTGTATACGGGCTTGCGGTCTGAATTTCAGCGCCCTCGGCAAGGCGGCGCGCGACCCGATCAATCGTTCTGTCCGTATATTCCTCGAAAGCCAGACAGCCGCGCCATCTGAACAGCTTCATAAGCCGCTGTCGAATCTGTTCATACTTTTCGGCGGCGCGGTCGCGATCCGAATCGAGTTGATTGAGCAAACGGTCGAGCGATTCGCGCGTCAAGACCCAATCTTGCTTTTGAGCAGGCAACTCCATAACTAAAGGCAAAAGGCAAAAGTAAGGAAGCAATTCAGGTTTTCTCTTGAGTTTTTTGCCTTAGATTATTCTGACTTTTTTGCAGAGACTATTATAGCCCCGATGACTCGCATGATCTCATCAGCTTCAGTAAGTAGCTCTGAAAGGCGCTGCTCTGGCACCAATTCCGAAGCAGCAAGTATACGTAGCCAATAATGGGTTTCGCGTGCCTCTTTTAGAGCAATCGCATTCTTGCTTATGAAATCGGCTTTGCTCTGTCCTGCCTGTGCTTCTTCGATGTTTGCTCCAACAGATGTTGCTGCCTTTAACAACTGATAGGCAAGCGTTCTGCCTGTACCTGGCTTTTCGTCCAAATAGCGGCAGAGTTTCACAACCCGAACAGCAAAATCGAAGGTCCGGTTGCGAATATCTATAGCTTTATTTGTACTCATAACACTCTTGCTTTTTCCTTTTTCCTTTTGCCTTTTGCCTTTCCCTTATCTCCACTCTCCCTGAAGCGTGAATGCGGCCCAGTAGTAAGGCGACTGCCAGTCCTTCTGTCGCCACATCTCGATCTGCGCGGCGCGCAATGCCGCTGCTGCCGTCAGTTCTTTTTCAAACATCGCTCGATAGAAACGACTCATCAACTCGCTTGTAGCCTTATCGTCAACCTGCCACAGACTCGTCACCAGTCGCCGAGCGCCCGCGTACATAAACCCGCGCGTAAGCCCGACCATCCCTTCCCCGCGCACCTCTTTGCCCAGTCCTGTCTGGCAGGCGCTCAACACAACAAGCTCTGCCGCGAGTCGCAGATTGTATATCTCATGCAGTCGAAGGAACCCATCCTGCACTCGCCCCTGAGAGTCAACAAGCGATAGCACAATGCCTGATAGCTCCGGGTTATGGCTATTGAGCAGGCCATGCGTAGCGAAATGAATTATTTTGTACTGACCGATGTCACTGCCGGTCGCCGTCTCCCGATTCGCTTCGAAATCGAGCGCCTGCCTGCGCTTCGACTCAGGCGCTAAGGCCACAATAGCCGTAGCCTCGCGCCTCGTCCCCAGAAGGCGCGGCAGCGGCCACTCGCCGTTTGCAAGCCCCGTTTCTTTGACCGATCTTACGAGTTTCGAATGCACATCTTTATCGATTGCTTTGTCACTGCCGGTCATCTCTTTTGCAGAGCGGCGGAGTCGCACATCATTGACATCGAACACAGGGTCGGCCAGCGCAGCCAGGAGTTTCGGCGCGGGCATTCTTCCCGCGAGTTCGCGCCTCAGCACGGCCAAGGTCGAAGCCGAGGGCAGGTTGACGATTTCGTGATCTAAAATCAGGGGTCGGGGGTCAGGGATCGGGGGTCGGGGAGTATTAGCATTAGCTGTCTGTTTCAACCCTTGCGCGTCCACCTTACTGTTCGATGATGCTGTCTCTTCCCCTGACCCCTGACTTCCGATCCCTGATCCCTGCGAAGGCGCAGGCAGGGCGGCAAAAGGCACATACTGCAATGCGCCATCGGCCACGATGACAAGCCGTCTGGTTCCGAGATGTTCGGCCACGGGGGCGAGCAGCATCCGGCTCAGTTGCGTTCCGGCTTCTTCCAACTCGCCGAGTCTGCGAGTCTGCGCGTCTTTGCGTCCCTCCGCGCGTCTGCGCAACAGATCATAAAAGCGTCGCGCCGCTGCTTCTATCTCTGCGCGGCGAGGGAGTTCATATCCGACGATCGCTGTTTGAGTAATTGCCCACACATAGCTTCGCTTGTCGCCAAGCGCGTATTCCAGAAGCAAAGTGTCTCGGTCAAGCGCCTGCTCCTGAATTTCTTTGAGCGAGAGCGGTTCAGGTTGCGTGAGCGTGGCATAGCGCGGGTTGGCGGCGCGAATCTGAGTCCTAACTTCCTGAAGCTGGGATGTGAGCGATGCGATCTGTCTGGCCATCGCTTCGGCCTGCTCCGGCGCGTGCTTACCGCTGAGAAGCCGGATTTGTTGTTCGGCTCTTGTGTTGAGCGATTGCTGGAGGGCGCGCTCTCGTTTGAGCAACTCGGTGTCGCTCCCCTCGCGGATTTCTATCCGGGCCTCGACGAGGAGTTCGAGCAGGCTGCGGGCGCGAGACCGCTCGCTCGCTTCAAAGGCCAGCGCGTTGAGGTTTTCTGAATCGCGCCCATCGCGTCCCCGCATCAGTATGTCGACATATAGATCGTAGTAGCTCCTCACGGTGGCGAAATAAGAGGACCGCTGTTGCTGATCTGAAATGCGCGAGCGCAAAGATTCGATTATGCTGATCGCAGCCTCGATATTGAAGCGAGCTTCCTGAAGCTGATCGAGGTCTCGATGCATGTGAGCGATAAAGTGCAGTGACCGCGCCTCGGCGGCGCGGTCGCCTATGGCCCGCGCGATGGAAAGCGATTCGTTGAAGTATTCGAGCGCTTTCGCTGTCTGACTCATTAAGTGGTAAGCCTCTCCCAACCCCCTGAGCGCGGAGGCCTCCCCCTGTCGGTCGCCGACCTCGCGGAACAGGAGAAGAGCCTGCTTGAGGTAGTCGTGCGCTGCCTGCGTATCGCCCATCGCAGTGTAAGCAGTGCCGAGACCGCCGAGCAGGAAGGCTTCGATTCTCCTGTCTGCAATAGGGCGTAACCGAATCGCCTGTTCGTAGACCTCTATAGCCTTCTTCAGATCACCCGATTTTTTGTAAACCGAGCCGATGATGTTCAACGTGTGGGCTTCGCCGCTTCGATCTCCTACTTCGCGCCTGATAGGAAGCGCCAGATTCGCATACTCCAGCGCCTTCTCCATATCGCCTAATTTAGAGTAAAACGCGCTGATGTTGCCGAGCGTTATCGCTTCGCTCGTGCGATCACCCTGGGCCTGATTGATCAACAACGTCTTCTTCAATGACTCTATAACATTTTCCCATTCACCCAGCCCATTCTGGGCATTGGCAATATAAGCGTAAGCGACTGATTGTCCCTGGCGGTCGCCCGTCTCCTGCCAGATGGCAAGCGCAAGAGTGAACATCTCGATGCATTTCTGATAGTCGGACAAAAAGAAATACGCCGCGCCCATATTGGCCAGAGCCTCTGATTCTCCATATCGATCCCGAATGCTGCGTATGAGAGGCAACGCCTCCTGGAGTTTTTCGATGGCGCGGTTGAGGGATTGAGCCGTCCCTTGCAGGCGCAGGTTCATCGCTTCGGCAACCAGCTTTCTTATCTCAACGCGAGTTCTGTCCTCGTCGGTGGCTTCTCGCAGATCAAGCATCTGCAATTCATACCTTCCGGCAGCCGCGTCATTTTTCTGAGAACGCACTTCAAGGCGGTGGTTTCCCGCTGCTGAGGTCACGGCGATGATGACTTTGCGTCCTTGCAGCGTGTGGGGAAGTATGATCTCCGCCAGCTTCGCTCCGTCAGGGCTGAACAGCGTCATTGCGACATCGATACCCTTTTGCTCTACCATGACTCGCACGTACTGACCGGCATTGAGCGCCAGTCGATAAGAGTGAGTCTGTCCTCCGGCCAGTTCGCGCTCGACGGGTATTTTATGTTCGAGCGCGGCGATGTCGGATTGTGAAGGATGAAGAGTAGATACATTTGCAACTGACGACGGACAAAACAAAGAAGCAGAGGCAATCGCGCATCCCGCCAACAGAGCCAGCAGTGTAATCCTGCGCCACCCGGTCTGACCGGAACGCGCGGATGAACTCGTTACTGGCTCATACGCTATGGGCCGAAGACCATCGATGACGCATCTGGAAATCAAACTCATATCGAGCCTCCTGTCGTTGATCTACGAGCAGCATGATTGACTCGGAAGTTGCTCCCGTCTCATCAGGGAGCTTCTTCATAAATGATCAAAATCTGCGTCAGCGTATTGAAAGACTCGTAATTCGATGTCTGCGCGCCAGCCGTCGGCAACATGGCAGAGCCGAGTCGAAGGTCGCGGATGACTATGCCGGGATTCTTCGACAGCCAGTCATTGATCAGACCTTCAAGCTTGTTCTCTTCAGCAGCGAACAGATCGAGTCGTTGAGCGTAATCGAATATCTTCACTTTCATACGGGTCTCCTTCTTCATCCGCGCCCGATGTAAAACTGATCGATGGGCAGCACGATTGATTCAAGCATGTTTATATCTTTCGGCAGCGCGGCCATAGCGACTATCGCAGGCACGAGGTCTGCAACTGCCATTACAGGCTCTTTCAACTGACGACGAACATCGGCCAAAGTTTCGACATCAGTGTTGCCGGGATGAATGCACGAGCAGGTGATTCCATGCTGGCGGCCTTCGAGAGCCGTCACCTGAGTGAGTCCCCACAATCCGTGCTTGCTCGTCGAGTAGGGGGCCGACTGCGGGCGCACTCTTTGAGCCGAAATCGATCCGATGTTGATGATGCGGCCACCGCCCTGACGTTTCATTATTCGAAACGCTTCGCGGGTGCAGAGGAAAGGCCCGCGCAGATTGACCGCCATCACCCGATCCCAGGTCTCGACTGAAAGTTCATCAACGGGGCCGCCGTCGAATATGCCCGCGTTGTTGATGAGAATATCGAGCCGTTGGAATCGCTCCATCGCTTTTTGAAAAACTTCCTTCACCTGTTGCTCGTCGGTCACATCAGCCACGAGAACCAGAACATCAGTTCCTTTTTCTTCGAGTGGTCGAGCGAGAGTCATCAACTGATCATTGCTGCGGGCCGTGAGAATCAACGATGCGCCTTCAGCGGCGAATCCTTCGGCGATGCCGCGGCCTATGCCCCGGCTCGCGCCTGTTATGAGTGCGACCTTGCCATCTAGTTTTCTCATCTTCTCTCCCCTGACCGGCAATCGAATTTTTCTGGATTGTCACAAACCTTGCCTGACGATTCAAGGTGGATTCAGGTGGATAGCTGCCCTTCAACGACTCACTCTTATCAATACGGCGAAGTTGTGTTGGGCGGCTATTACTTTGAAGATCAATATGATGAGTTCGATGTTGGGAAATCACCACACGCAACTGATTTTTAGAAATTCCCGGGAAGTACTACCTTGACACGTTATATTAGAATAGGTATCTTTTGCCCAAGCCTTCACGACTCTGGATTGTAAAGGCTTGGGATTCGTAGTCCCGTCTCTTCATCCGATGCATAGGTGGGAAATCAGTTCCCATCAGCTTGTGCGTTAGAAAGGGACATTGTCCTTTACGATGCATAGGTGGGTATATATACCCACCTATGCACGACATGAAGAGACGGGGCAATGGAAAGAAGTCTCAGGCCCCCTTCGTTCGACGGAGGGGGCACATTAACCTTCGATTCAGCTTATGCTTCTTTCAATTCAATTCCCTTTTTCCGATTCAAGAATCTTTATAGGTGAAAAGGCCAAATTATTAGGCCGTCCCCATTGGCCTTCTGTTTCTCCTGATGTTGATTTTGTCCGATCCTTCGGAAGCATTAGGAAGCGAAGGCTTGGCGGCATAGCCGGGTGGGTAGGGGAAAACGCACTTTGTGAAGCTGATCGAGCCCTTAGATTCCCAAGAATTGAAAGTTTCAGAGATAAACAAACAGGTCTCCGTATTCCATTGCTGCTCGCTTTCCGACGATTCTACTTCGATGGTTTAGCAGTCGGAAAGTTTGAAGTCGGCATATCTCCAAAGCAAAAAGAGATAGATGCTTTAACTAGGCAGCAAACTTATGGTTTTATAAACCACTTTCTCAATTTACCCGTAACTATACCAGCCTTGTCTAAGAAAGCAGTTTCTGCTGAATTGGCTGGTCAGTTGGTATCTACTTCGCTAGGGCAATCAGCTAAGCATCTTGCAAAGTTTTACGCAGGTTCGAGCATTGCCCACCCTCCTCCTGCAAAGCTGGAGAATTGGTGGGTGCTTCCAGGTGCGCCTCTCTTGTTCGTAGTTCACAAGCATTCAGAGCGGATACAGATACCTTTCTTCGGTAAACCTGTCCCTCGTAGTGAAAACTTGAAATCTGATTTGTTCTATTGCGAGGTTCCATATTCAGGAAAAAGTCTGCGCATGTGGGTTATGGGATTAACCCCTCAAACTAATTACGGAGAGGTGAGAGCACTGCGTATTTGCCTGCTTCGACTCCACGCTGAGCATGAAGCATTGAGGCTCGTTCTACAGAACATCGCAACCGGTAAAATTGATATTACGCCGAAAAGCAAAGAGTCAGACCTGCTACAACTCTACTTGAACGAAGCAACCCGGAGAATTACGAGGCTAGGCTCTAAGGCTGATAATTTATCAGAAAGTAATTTGGCTGAACTCGCACGCGAATCTGAGGATATGGTGAATCCGGGTGAGCGTGATGCTCTTTTGACTTCGCTGAAGACTATAGATATCAGAAATAACATTTTTCAAAAGGTTGTGGAGTACGTCAAAACCGAAATTCACGCGAGGGAGGTTTATATGGGAGACAAATATCACATTGAAGGTAGCACGGTAGGAGCTGTGGGAGATCAGGCCCAGGCATCCAATAATGTGTTTAATCAGTGGAATCAATCTGGCGGGGATTTGAAAAACCTTGCCAAAGAGTTAGCTGCGCTTCGTGCCGAGTTAGGCAAGCAGGCAAAAGAGCCTGAGGAATTTGAAGCGGCAGCAGCGATTGCGAAAGCTGAAGCGGCTGCTGAAAAGGGTGATGGCACAACCGTTTTTCAATATTTGAAAAACGCAGGCAAGTGGGCATTCGATGTAGCCAAATCAATAGGTGTCCCTGTCGCAGTGGAAGCATTAAAGAAAGCCATAGGCATTTAAATCTCTAGACCGGCTTCTTAACTGCCCATCAACGCATCTGCATGGGTGCCGCAACATCTCCTGTAATTCCTGGCGAGTCACCTTAAGTTTGTGCCTGCGAATCGGCTTAAGACATTCGACAGTATTCGCTGCCCAATAAAGCAGCGCGCCGTCTAACGACTCCCTCTTATCAACGCGCCGCGTCTGTGTTAGATTGCCCGACTCGGATTTCAAACCGCGAGGCGCACATGAAAATCTCACTCCTCGACTGGATGATCATCGCAGCTTACTTCGCGCTCTCTCTCGCCATAGGGCTTTATTACGCGCGACGCGCAGGGCGATCAACCGAGGATTTTTTCCTCTCCGACAGATCCATGCCCTGGTGGCTCGCTGGCACTTCGATGGTCGCCACAACATTCGCGGCTGACACTCCGCTCGCCGTAACGGGACTCGTCGCCACGAACGGAGTCGCGGGCAACTGGCTCTGGTGGAACATGGTCGCAAGCGGCATCCTCACGGTTTTTTTCTTCGCGAGACTTTGGCGAAGAGCCGAAGTGATGACCGATGTCGAGCTTGCCGAGTTGCGCTACTCAGGACGGCCCGCCGCTTTTCTTCGCGGATTTCGCGCGATTTATTTCGGACTGCCGATCAACTGCATAATCATCGGCTGGGTCACGCTGGCTATGGTCAGAGTGATAAAACTCTCGCTTGGAGTTAACGAGTGGATGGCGACTTTTCTGTGCCTCGCAATCACCGCCGTCTATGTGATCATCTCAGGCTACTGGGGCGTGGTCGTCACCGATGCCGTTCAATTCGTCATCGCCATGATCGGCTGCATACTGTTGGCCATTTTCAGCGTCGAGAGAGTCGGCGGCATGGAGCAGTTGCTCGAAAAAGCATCCGTGCATTTCGGAAGTCTCGACAAAGCCGTAGGATTATGGCCCGGTTTCGACAGCCCGTGGCTTCCCGCCGCGACATTCGCGGTTTATCTGGGAGTGCAATGGTGGGCGTCGTGGTATCCGGGAGCGGAACCGGGAGGCGGAGGCTACATCGCGCAGAGAATCTTTTCAGCTAAAGACGAACGACACGGATTGCTTGCGACTTTGTGGTTCAACGTCGCTCATTACGCGCTCCGTCCGTGGCCGTGGATAATAACCGCGCTCTGTTCGGTCGTGCTTTACCCTTCGCTCGCTGATAAGGAAGAAGGTTATGTTCGGATCATGCTCGATGTGCTTCCGGCTGGATTGCTGGGGATGATGCTGTCAGCATTCGCGGCGGCTTATATGTCTACAGTCTCGTCGCAACTCAACTGGGGAACTTCTTATCTGATAAATGATTTCTATCGCCGCTTCGTCAGAAAAGATGCCGACGAGAAGCATTATGTTCTCGCGTCGAGAATAGCGACTGCGATTCTGGTAGTGATTGCGGGGGCGGTTTCTCTGCGGCTGGAATCGATTCGAGAGACGTGGCAATTGATGCTCGGTATAGGCGCGGGGACGGGGCTTGTTTACATACTGCGCTGGTACTGGTGGCGGATAAACGCATGGTCTGAGATTTCATCAATGACCGCCGCCATGATCACGTCGCTCGTTTTCTGGTTTGGCAAATCTTTTTTCACCCAGAGCCTCTTCGGACTCGATCCTGCATCACCGCAGTCCGGCGATTTGTTTTTCGCTTACTCTCTCATTGCCACAGTCGCGGTGACGACGGCGGTCTGGTTCGCGGTGACATTTATGACTCGGCCTGAGCCTGACGCGAAGCTGATCGCCTTTTATCGCAAGGTGCGACCGGGCGGGCCGGGATGGAAACGAGTGGCCGACAAAGCGGGCGAAATCCGGCAGGAAAGCCTCGCGCCAGCTTTCGCCAACTGGTTTCTCGGATGCGTGCTGGTTTACTCTTCTCTGTTCAGCATCGGCCAGTTCATTCTCGGAAATAATATGAAAGCGATAGTGCTGGCAATCGCGGCGCTTACAGCCGGAGCGGTGATCTGGTGGAACCTTGGAAGAACGAACTGGCGCGAGGCGGCGCTTTCGGAAAAATGATGACGTTACACCTGGGGGCGCACGCTTCCAGCGTGCAGGGCTTCAGGTGTCGCTTGATGCCCGAATGCGCAAGACAAGCACGCAAGATGCGTGCGTTCCCAGGTGCATCGAGTCGAGTGTGATGATATGAAGAAAACTCTCATTCTGATATTGACTCTCTGCTTCCTGGCGACGATGGCTCTTCCCTATCAAAAGAGCAGAGCGAAAAGGGATGAGCTTCGATGGCCTGAAAAAACTCTCGCCTCGATGACGATGGACGAAAAGATCGGGCAGTTGATCATTCCGGCAATCGTCGGCATGTTCCTCAGTCAGGACAGCGACACGTTTCAGCAGGTTCGGCGCGACATAACCGAATTTCATGTCGGCGGCTATCACATGCTCGGCGAGGTCAACCTTCTGCACGAGCCTGCCGGAGTCGCCCTCCTTCTCAACCACATGCAGGAGATGTCGAAGTTGCCGCTCTGGATAACGGCAGACTTCGAGGGAGGGGCGGGGCTGCGTTATCTGGGCGCGACTCGCCTGCCGCGAGCGATGGCTATGGGCGCGACGGCCAGCGAAGAGCTTGTATTTCAGGCTGCCCGTATCACCGCCGAAGAAGCCCGCGCCATAGGCATTCACGTCAATTTCTACCCGGTCGTCGATGTCAACAACAACGCCCGCAACCCTATCATCAATATTCGCTCCTTCGGGAGCGATCCGCAGGCGGTCTCTCGGCTGGCCCGCGCTTACATTCGCGGCGCGCAATCGGCGGGCGTGATGGCGACGGCCAAACATTTTCCCGGACACGGCGACACCTCGACGGATTCTCACCTTGAGCTTCCCATCGTAGATGTCGAACGAGCGCGGCTCGACGAGATCGAACTCGCGCCGTTTCGCGCCGCCGTCGAAGCCGGAGTCGGCGGAGTGATGAGCGCGCACATCGCATTGCCGCGCATCGAGCCGGAAGGATTGCCCTCTACTCTTTCGCACAAAATACTGACGGGGATTTTGCGCGACGAAATGAAATTCGAAGGAGTGATCTTCACTGACGCGATGAATATGCGCGGAGTGACGACCCGATTCCCCGAAGGCGAAGCCGCGGTGCGAGCGATCAAAGCGGGCGCGGATATTATTCTCTACCCTCCCAGCGTCGAGAAGGCTTTCAACGCCATCAAAGCTGCGGCGCGATCGGGTGAAATCACGGAAAAGCGAATCGATGAGTCAGTCCTTCGCATACTGAGAGCGAAAGAGCGGCTGGGGCTTGATAAGAATCGCTTCGCTGATCTGAACAAACTCGACCGCGCGCTTGGCAGCCGGGAGCATCAGCAGACGGCGAGGCAGATAATCGAAAGCGCCATCACGCTAGTCCGCGACAATCGCGGCGCGCTGCCTCTCAAGCTCGAAGCGAAGCAGAAAGTTCTTTTCATCACGATGGTCGATAACAGCGAAGGATGGAGGGACGGAGTTCCGGGCCGCGCATTCTTAGCCGGACTCGTGAAACGACACTCGACGACCACGAACGTTTATGTATCGGACAAAACTTCGCCTGCGGAATTCGATCTCATACGGAAGCTCGCTATGTTTTCTGATGCGATCATAGTCAACGGCTTCATTCGCGTGTCATCCTTCAAAGGCTCAATCGATATGGCTGAAGGCGAGATCAATCTGCTCAGGCATCTTTCCACTCTCGATAAGCCGTTCGTGTTTGTGTTGTATGGCAGCCCGTATCTGATTTCATTCGTGCCGGAGTTGCCCTCTTACATCCTTGCTTACGAGTATTATCCGGCGGCTGAAGAGGCCGCGCTCAAAGCCGTGCTGGGCGAGATTGAATTCCGGGGGAAACTGCCCATAGAGCTTCCGGGCTTCTATCCGGCGGGCCACGCTCTGAGGAAATGAGACGGTCTTGACCTGTCAAAGTCACTGAGGCACGATTAGACAAACCATGAGGTCAGGTTGATGTACGACGAAGAGCGAGAAGAAGTAAAAACATTCACATTGAGCGAGGCGCGAAGGCTTCTGCCGCAACTCAGACGGCTGCTGGCTCGCGTGACTCTGGAGCGGGAGGCTATTCTCGATCTTCGAATGGAGATGGAGCGAGTGAGAGAGAAAGCCGAATTTGACAGCGGCAGTCCTTGCGGTCCGGCTTATATCGCTCACATGACGGCATTCACCGAAGCCGTGCAAAGGGTGCAGGCGATGGGAGTCGAGATCAAGGATTTTCGAAGCGGGCTTGTAGACTTTCCGCACGAGCGAGACGGGCGAATAGTGCTATTGTGCTGGAAGATGGACGAAGACGAAATCAACTGGTGGCACGAAATGGATGCAGGATTTGCAGGCCGCCAGATGCTTACGGATGATTTCGACTGAAGGGACAAAGCCATCCGATGAGTGAGGCATCGCGGGGTGAATATATTGTCGGAATAGCTCTGTGAAAAATTTTCGGAGGTGTCTTTCACGTGGCGCGAGCGGCCAGATTGCGCCAGGGCCTGAAAGTCAGGGTCACGCAAGCTGACAGATTGCGCCGAAATTTCGGAGGGGAGATGATTTGAAAGTTTCAGGCCGAGCGCGGCGTTTCTTCCCTGCGCTCTTCGAGTTTTTCCTTCTCGTCGCCGCGCATACCAGTCTTGAAATTGCGTATGCCTTCGCCAAGACCTTTGGCCAGTTCGGGAATGCGGCGCGCGCCGAATAATAGAATGACCACGAACAGGATTATCATTATTTCGAGAAAACCAAAGTTCCCCATTTCACATCGCTCCTTCCAGTCGTATTGGACGAGATGATTGTAGACTTACTCTCAGTGAGAGTCAAACATAAACCCTGAAGGGTGCGCGAAATCAAAGTAGGTAGATTTTCTCACAGGCCCTTGACTTCGAGATTTTCTCTGAAAAACGAGCGAAATAAGGGCCAAATTCAAGCCTGGGTTTGCAGCTTGGCAGTCTAGCCCTACCGATGACTGGAAACTGGCTGCTGCAAATAAAGGGGTTAGCAAGTTACCTACTTTCATTTCGCGCACCCAACCCTGAAAGGTTTCTTGCTTTTGCAAAAATGAGCCGCTATACTGCGCGCTATAGCAACCCTGTTTTGTATGCTCCCTGAAAGCCGGAAGGCACGGGAGACTGTTCTGTACGGGGACGATGTTGTTTTGAGAATTCGCTTCGCACTCTGATAATTGGCTATGGCTCCATCATGCCCCAGTTGTAATTCTCCACTAGCGCGACCGGAACAGCGATTCTGTTATCGCTGCGGTTACGAGTTGCCTGCTTCACCCTCGCAGGAAATTCCGGCGCAATCTTCTTCCAGTCTCGATGTTTCTCCGCCCTCGGCATCCGTTTCGTCTGAGACCGCTCCGGCAAACCTTGCCCAGCAGACCATTGTGATCTCCTCGCCGGAAACCACTGCTGATGTGTCTGACCGATCAGCCAGCAACAAGGCATTGCTGCGGGTGCTGCTTCCGAACGGAGACGTATTCGACAAGGAAATAAACAAGCCTGAAGTGCAGATAGGCAAAGGGCCGCGCAACGATGTGGTCATCGCCGACCCGGCGGTCTCAACTTCGCACGCTGTGCTGCGTGTTGTCGAGAACGGATACACCATCTCGGATGTCGGCTCGCGCAACGGCACCTTCGTCAACAGCGAGCGCATAACCGAACTGAGGAAACTCACTCACGGAGATGTAATAGGAGTGGGTCTGTCGAAGCTGACATTCCGGCTTCAGGGTCACAGCGAGACCAGCGTCATCGATGTCAAAGGGCTGGCGCAGGCTCAATATACGCCTCCTCCGCTGACGGAAGATTCTCTCGCCGCTGCGGTGATGAGCGAAGGATTCGCGCCCAGAAGCCGTATCGAGCAGTTGCGGGGATTCGGGTCACGCGGGCGAAGGCTGGCGCGCGCGCTCGTGGACGAAAACCTCGTACCCGAAGACCGATTGCGCGATCTCATGAATCGCGTATTCCAGATTCCCACAATCGATCTTGGCTCAACTCCGATAGATGAGGATGTGGCGGTAAGCTTCCCTTCGCGTATTGCGCGCGATCACTCAATGTTCGCTTTTCGCAAAGAAGGCGACACATTCGTTGTAGCCGCCTTCGATCCGACCGACTCCGAGGGCGTGGAAAAAATCAGGCTTGAGATGCGAGCGAACGCGCGGGTGATGTTGGCGACGGCGAGCGAGATTGCCGAGCAGATCGAAAAATTCTACGGGCCTAAGATCATCGGAGTGCTGCCTTCGGGAGAGAAACTCCGATTCCTTATAACCAATCAGCATGAGATATCGATAGGCAAGGCTCCTCATAACGAAATCGTCCTGCCTGATCCTACCGTGAGCAACACTCACGCGGTCATCATGGTTCGAGACGGCGGATACAGCATCGTAGATCTCGGAAGCCGCAACGGCACCTTCGTCAACGGCGAGCGACTGTCGACTCACGCGCGAACACTTCTTCACGGCGATTCGATTCAACTCGGCCAGACCGTTCTGACATTCCGCAACTCCGGGCAGACGACGCAAAACGCGACCGCCGTGCTGTCGATGGAAGCAATCGAAGAAATCCGCAGGCGAGCAGGGTATGGAGATATCGGATTGCCCGAACCCTCCGCGCTTCAACCCGTCGGACACGGAGCGGGTCTGGCCCAGCCTCAACAGGGTCTCGTCATGGCTGGCGGTCAATCGGGACAGGTGCTGACGGGAGAAGTCGTCGAGGACGAGGATTCGGACAAGAAGAAAAAGAAGAAGAAAAAGAAGAAAGATGACGACCGGATCAGAGCCGCTTACATCAGCAGCGTCAGCCGCGTCGTCGCGCAGGTAGTCGGCGCAGCCGCCACCGTGGGACTTACACTCATAGTGACCTTTTACGTGCTTCGTCCCGCCGCGCCGTCGAGCACGACAGGGCCAGGCTCGACAGAAATTCCTTCCAGACCGGGTGAGAGAAATGTTTTCTCAGGCATGGGAACTATAACTTCCATACGAGGAAATTTCGTCGAAGCTAGCGGGGTCATTCAGGTGCCTGATTCCAACGGCGTGCTGTTTGTCGCCGACAGCAAGGAAAAGCAGGTTCTCTATACAGAATTCGACCAGTCTGGCATTCAAACGACCGATCCGCAGCCAAAGCCGATGGGGACGACCGCCGCGGGAGTCGAAGTCAACATCCTTGATCCTGAAGGAATCACTTATGGAGGCGGCTTCTTTTATGTCATCGGCTCTCAGGGCGACCCCGCTGGGGGAGATAAGAACGCGCTGGTTCGATTCGTTTTCGATCGCGCAACTCAAAGCGTCAGGGACGCCGAAATCATAGCCAACCTTCGCGGCTTTTTACTCGCCAATGTCAGTGAGTTGGCAGGCGAGGGAGAAAAACCCGGAGCATCGGGCGGCCTGAACATCGAAGGCATTGCCTGGGATCCCGGCCACGAAAGGTTGCTCCTCGGTCTGAGGTCGCCTCTTCCCGGCGGGCAGGCGATGATCGTGCCGCTGAAGCTTCGCGATCCGCGCGGCAGCTTCACACTAGAGAATCTCACCGTAGACGCGCCGCGAGTCATAAGGCTCAATCTTGAGGGCTTCGGCATTCGGGATATTCATTACGACGCTCACCTGAACTCGTTTTTAATAATATCGGGAGCGCCCGACCCATTGCCCAAAAGCGATTTCAAGCTGTGGCAATGGAACGGCGACGCCAACACTCAGCCGAAATCGATTGCCAATCTCGATCCGAAAATGAAACCTGAAGGGGTGACGCGCATAAGGACGGGCGGACGCGATTATCTCCTCATCTTAGGTGACGACAGCAAATTCCAGAAGCTCGATTACGCAGACTCGCAGTAGCAGAGTGTCTGCATTAAGTATTGCAAAAGGCTGCCTCGTGTAATAACATCCGTCAGCCCCCTCCAAAGGGAAAAGCGTCGCCCCAAGCGCCCAGGAATTCGTCGTGAAGGCTCTGGATCGTGGCTTTCGCCGCAACGCGACGAACCCGATAGACAGGTGAGGAAGATGGCCCAATCAAGCAGCTTCTCGCTGCCATTCATTCAGGATGAACCTGCAAAAATACTCATCATCGATGATGAGCCGAATGTGCTTTCAGTTCTCTACTCGCTGCTTTCCGAACAGTATCAATGCACGACCGCGACGAGCGCGAAGGAAGCGTTGGAATATCTCAAAGAGGATCAGCCCGATCTCGTGCTTTCGGACATAATGATGCCAGGAATGACCGGGCTTGAACTGCTCGAAGAGATCAACCGCTTCAACCGCGACATCGTCGTCATTTTGATTTCAGGCAACCTCAATATTCAAAGCGCCATTGAAGCGATGCGGCGCGGCGCGTTCGATTACGTCACCAAGCCGTTCAATCTCTCGGATGTGGAAACCGCCGTGCAGCGCGCCCTGCGCCATCGCATGGTGCTGAAGGCCAATCAACTCTACGAGCAGCATCTCGAAGAACTGGTCAACCTGCGCACTAACGAACTGACTCACGCGAATCAGAATCTCAACGTCACGCTGGAAAAGCTCTACCTCAACTATAAAGCCACGCTAAAGGCTCTGGCAGCCGCTTTGGAGGCGCGCGACGTGGAGACGCGCGGCCACTCCGACCGGGTTGTGGCTTATTGCATGATGCTGGGCAAGCAGATACAACTTCCCGACAATGATCTCATCACGCTCGAACACGGTGCGCTTCTGCATGACATAGGCAAGATAGGCGTCCCCGACGCGATACTGCTCAAGCGGGGCGCGCTCACCGAGGAAGAGTGGGCGTATATGCGCCGACACGTCGAGTACGGGGCGCAGATTCTCAACGGCATAGATTTTCTCGACGGGGCTTCACGGATAGTCGCGCAGCATCACGAGCGTTACAACGGCAGCGGCTACCCAACGCGACTTGAGGGAGATAATATCTGCCTCGGCGCGCGCATATTCGCGGTGGCCGATACAGTGGATGCGATCACGAGCGATCGGCCTTATCGCGCGGCCCGTCCATTCGAGGATGCAGCCGAAGAACTACACAAGTGTTCGGGCACGCATTTCGACCCCGATATTGTGAAGGCATTCCTTTCAGTCCCCCTGGACAAGTGGAGCGAGGTGCGCCAACTGGCGACCGAACCCGGCCAGAGTTTCAGAAACGAATCGACGGGCCGGGAAGTGCGCTACTCAGCCATTACGCTGAGCGGCAACAGCAACGTTTTTGGAACCTCTAAATGAATCCAGAGCGGGAACCACCCCCACTCCGCTTTGACTGATTCCCGAGACATCAAACGATGTGCGTGCCGCCTTTGATAAAAAGGTTCTTCTCCAGAAGTCACACCAGCGAGAGTCAATGGGATGCCATTGACCGCATAACGTGTCTCTTCGAGTCATCTGCGGGTTTCCAATCCGCCCTCGACCTGACAGCAAGAGAACTCTGCTCGGCGATTGAGGCCGCCCGTTGCTCCATACTGCTCATGGATGAAACGATCATCGCGGGCGAGCATTGCCAGTCGGATATCGATTCGCTTTCAAAAAATGATCTCTCCCGCTTCGATACCGAAGCGATGAATCGACTGATGACTGATCCTCAGTTGCTTGAGATAAGCGACATCGAATCCGATGCGATGTTCCGGGAACTGATTTCATCAGGCGGCGCTTCGGCCTTGAGGAGCCTGATTGCCGCGCCCATCCGCATCGATTCCGGCGTGAGGGGCGCTGTAATCGTTCAATTCCGAAAAACGGAGTCTCTGCCTGATCAGACCCGCCTGCTCGTCCGAGCGGCAGCCTCGAAAATAGGCATAGAGGTTCAACGCTCTATTCTGGCTGGCAAGGCTGGCGAAATCGCCGACCGCGAAGCGATCCGAAATGAAATGCTCGAAGCGATTCGCACCGCAGTCGGCATAGATGAAATACTCCGCGCGGCAGTCGAGAGTCTCGGTTCGAGGCTGGGGCTGAGGCGCGCAGTCATCTACCTCCGCGATCTCTCAGGCGGCGAAACCAGCGAGTGGTTTATTGAGTCGAGGCTGATTGCGCGAGCCGAATACTACGAAGGCAACCTTACGCCCAGCCTGATAGGCAGTGAATTCAAAATCGAAGAAGAGAGCATAATAGAAAGACTTCTGCGAGGCGAGATTATAATCCCGGCGCAGGAAACCGTCGCCGCCGACTCGCCGAACTTTCAGGCTCTCGCGCCCATAGCTTACAACGGTCGCACTGTGGCATTGCTCGGAGTCGAGCATCGGGAAGCGACCCGCGACATGTCGCCTGAAGACCTGAGATTGATGCGACTGGTAGCCGAGCAAACCGCCGTCGCTTTGTATCAGGCGGATTTGTACAGGGAAGTTTATGAAGCCGCCCGCCGCGAGGCTCTGATAAGCAAAATCACGTCCGCGCTTCACCGTTCGCTCGATCCCGAATCAGTGCTGAAAGCGATAGTCAACGAACTGGGCGCGGCCCTTTCGGTCTGTCGCTGTCGGCTGGCGCTCTTTCCTGAGCCGATGCCGGACGAAATCGAGATATCTCATCAGTACATAGCCGCCTGCTGCCTCCAACGCCCACGCGCGATGCAGAGGGTTCCGGTGCGCGGCAATGCTCACCTTCAGGCAGTGGTTTCAAGCGATGCGCCCGTAGCAACCCGTGACATAGGGGCCGATGAGCGACTCGCTCCATTTTACGAACACCTCAACTCCGCGGGCGTGAAATCGATGCTCACTGCGACTATACGTCTTGCGGGGCGACCTATAGGTTTCTTCGCTCTTCATCACTGCGAGCGATATCATTCGTGGACTCAATGGGAAATCGATCTCGTTACGGCAGTGGCCCGTCAGGCGGCGGTCGCCATTCGTCAGGCGCAGCTTTACCGCGAAGCCAGGGATTCGGCAACCAAGTCCGCCTTGATCAATGAAATCGTCGCCGCCATACGCCATTCGCTCAATCTCGGAACGACTCTTCAGGTGGCAGTCGAAGAACTGGGGCGCGCGCTGGGCGCGAGCCGCACTTATTTCCGACAGTTGATCGGCGAGAAAAAAGAGGTTCTGGCCGAGTATATCAGCGATCCGAGTCTGTCGATAAAAGGGCTGCCGGTCAATACCGCGGGCTACCTTTTTCGCCAGCTTGAAGAGACGCGCCGAACGATGATCATAGATGATGTTTCCCGATTCATGGCCGAACACCCGGAAGAGGGCGCCAGCGTCTCGATATGGAAAATAAAAACCAGAAACCTGTCGCAGATAATCTGCCCGATATTCGTCAACGGCGAGCTTTTCGGCGGTGTGGTCATCGGACAGACTGATTATGCGCGCAAGTGGACTTCGAGCGAGATAGCTTTGATAGAAGCCGTGGCTGCGCAGGTGGAAGTCGCCGTCAGCCACAGCCAGTTGTTCGAGGAGGCCAATCAGGCCGCTCGACGCGAAGCCCTCATCAGCCATTTGACATACAGAATCAATCAGTCGAATCGATTGGATGAGATATTCCCCGTAGTCGCGCACCAACTGGGCGAACATCTGGCGACCGACCGGCTCGTTATCATCCGGTTCAACTACGAATCGCAGACAATGAATATTGCCTGCGAGTACAAAAACGGCGAGATCGTCAAACCGAACCTGAGTTATGATATGCGCCGCCTCTCTGGAATGAGAGCGTTTCTCGATAACGGGCTGATAGTGAGCGATGATGTAGAACGGGATTCCCGCGTGAAACCTTTCCTCGACGACGACTCTCGCCACCTGAAGGCGCGGGCGCTTATGGTTGCGCCGCTCTACTACAACGGCACGCCGAGGTTCGCCATCGCCGCCGTCATGACGCAAGAGGCGAGGGTCTGGCGCGAGGAAGAAAAAGACCTGCTGCGCGAAGCAGCCGAACAGGTCTTCACCGCCTTCGAGCGCGCGGCGTTATTCGAACAGGTCTCGCACGGCAAATTCGAATGGGAATCGACATTCGACGCGCTCACCGACGGCATATTCATCTTCGATCAGAACGGAACGCTTCGCCGCGTCAATGCTGCCGCAGCCGCTTTCGAGGGCGCTGCAATCAACTCCCTTCTCGGAAGACAGTGCTGCACTCTGCTTCAGGGAATAGAAACCGATCATTGCCGCGTAGCTTCGGTCATCGAGACCGGTCGCCCGGTGACCTTCGAGCTTGTGCCTGAGCGATTGAAGCGGCCCGTGCTTGTCACCATATCGCCGCTCAACGCGATGACCGCCGATCCGCGCGGAGACGGAAAACCTGTTGGGGCGGTCTGCATCGTAAGAGACCTGTCCGAACTGCGAGCAGCCGAAGCGATAGCCCGCGAGCAGCGAAATTTTCTCATCAAGCTCATAGAACATGCGACGGACGCGATTTTCGCCCTCTCGCCCGACGGAAGGTTTATATGGTTCAACGAGCAGTTGACCGGGCTTTCAGGTTACTCGCGCGATGAATTGAAGGAAGGCAATTATCAGAGATTCCTCCCCGCGCGCGAAAAGCTGAAAGTGACGCGCCGATTCCTGCGCGCCCTGAAAGGAGAAGCTCAGACATTCGAGATGCAGGCTATCTCGAAGATGGGCGAGCAGCGACTCCTGCTCGTCACCTACACGCCGATCTATGACGAGGGGCGCATCACCAGCGTGCTTTCGATAGCCCGCGATGTGACTGAAGAACGTCTTGCAAGCGAGCGCGCAGCGCAGGCCGATAAACTCCGCGCGCTCGGCCAACTGGCTTCGGGCGTGGCTCACAACTTCAACAACATTCTTGCAGCCATACTCGGACACACGCAGTTGATGAAGCGGGACTGCCCCGACGAACACTCGCTTGAAAGGCTCGATATCATAGAGCGGGCCGCCATAGATGGCGCGGAGACCGTCAAGCGCATTCAGGGCTTCGGACTTCATCAGGAAGGAGTCATCGCGGAACTGATCGATGTCAATCAACTGGTTCAGGATTCGACCACGCTGACGCAGGCCCGATGGAGAGACGATGCTCAGGCGCGCAGCATCCATTACGAAGTGGAAGTCGATCTGCGCCCAGTCCCGCTTGTTCGCGGGTCGGCTTCGGAACTGCGCGAAGTTTTCGTCAACATAATCCTCAACGCGCTCGATGCGATGCCCGGAGGAGGGCGGCTCAAGATATCGACCAACGCAATCGGGCCGAGCGTGCAGATAGGATTTGCGGACACCGGCAAGGGAATGACGCGCGAAGTGCGCGAACACATATTCGAACCTTTCTTCACGACTAAAGGCGCGAATGGAATGGGGCTGGGGCTTGCTGTCAGTTACAGCATAGTGGAAAGGCACAGCGGAAGGATAGAAGTCGCCAGCGAGCAGGGCCAGGGAACGATCTTCATCATCACTCTACAGGCAGCCAAAAACGTGCGACCCGAAGCCCGCCGCAGGCATAATCTCCCGGTCAAGGCTGCCAACATCCTCGTTATAGACGATGACGATCGCGTGCGCGAGGCGATGGCCGGAATGCTCGATGCTGCGGGCCACTGCACCCGGCAGGCATCGAACGGACGCGAGGGGTTGAGCCTTATCGAGCAGCACGGATTCGATATCGTATTTACGGATTTATCGATGCCTGAGATAGACGGCTGGGCGGTGGCAAACGAGATACGTCGCCGCTGGCCCAAGGTAAAAACCGTGCTGATGACCGGATACGCAGTCTCGCCCGAAACCATCGAGCATTATCATCACCTCGTAGATCACGTAATCATCAAGCCGATAAGATTCGAAGATATCAACTCGGCTCTCTGCAAAGTCATAAACGAACACTGATCCGATCTCCTTCCCGGCTTTTTGACTGTCTGCTTGTCGCTGCAATCCGGGGCTTGCTAGAATTCAAGCCATGCCTCATGTAACAATTCGGCAAACAGGGATGGTGTCCGGCGCGTCTAAACCTCAGCCCCCCGGCACTGACTATTTCGTATCGAGGGAAAAAATACATGAATACGCGCGCTCATCTTGAAAAATTACCGTTGGTCATCGTTCTGACTTTCATCTTTGCAGCTTCGATTCTCGCGCAGGGCGGAGGCGACACGCGCCGCCGCACCATAGCTATCACCTATTTCCGCGATCCCGTAAAAGTCCAGCTTGGCGGAACCACGCTCCGTCCGACCGCCAAAGGACAGGCCACAGTCGAGCGATGGCGCAAACGCAATTCGAGCGAAATCGATATAACGATTGAAAACCTGATCCCGCCTTACAACTACGGCGGCGACTATACGACTTACGTGCTGTGGGCCATAACTCCGCAGGGACAGGTCGATAATTTAGGCGAGTTCCGATTGTCAGGAACCTCGGCGCGGCTGAAAACTTCAACCTCGTATCAGACATTCGCCATGATAGTCACGGCAGAGCCTCATTACCTCGTCCGACTGCCATCGCGAAAAGTAGTGCTTGAAAACCTCGCGCCCAGTTCCAAAAATGTTCAGATTCAGGCTTCGGAAATTTATTTCAACGGAGATTCGGGCAAATACTACGCGGGCGAAACTGTCCCTTCAATCGCCGAGCGCGATTACAACAAAATCCCTCCAGAGCTTTTGCAGGCCCGACGCGCGTTGCAGATAGCCCGCCTCGCCGATGGTGAAAAATATGTGCCTGATGATTTCAATGAAGCCGCCAAATCGCTTGAGCAGGCCGAAGCTGCATTCCGCCGCGGCGCGAATGTTCATGAAACAGGCAGAATAGCCAGAGAATCGATTTCACTCTCAGTTCGCGTGCGCGACATATCTGAAGAGCGCGCGCTTGCAGCCGAGCGCCGCGCCGATATCGCGCGCCGCGACGCCGAACTGAGACGGGCATCGGAAAACGCCTCTGACCTCGCGGAGAAATTGCAGGATACGGAATCCCGCCTTCGCGCTTCCGAGATTTCGCGCGCCAACTCTGAAGAACAACTGAGCCGCGCCATGCGCGAAGCCGCCGATGCGCGAGCCGAGATACGTTCGCTTCGCACGGAGAATGATCGCCTGCAAAACGAGGTCGAACGACTGGCCCGCGAGAACCGGGAATCCAGAGATATCATTACCAGACTTCAGGGCCAGTATGAATCCGCAAGCACGGAACTGTCGAAAACCAGTTCGAGAGTAGAAGCGATGGAGCGGGTCGAGAGAGAGCGGCGCGAGGCAGAAGCGCGTCGACGCGCTTTCGAAGATCTCCAATCGGCTCTTGCAAAAATAGTGACGGTCAAACCCGTCGGCGATGCGTTCATCGTCATCCTGCCCGACAGTTTCTTCGTTCAGAATCAGACCGCGCTCGCTCTGAAAGTGAAAGCGAAAATGGACGCGCTCGGAGAAGCTCTCGCGGCTCACAAGGATGCAGTGTTCAGCATCGAGGGCCATTCGGATGCAAAGCCCACGGCGGAGAGCTTCGCGCTTGGCCGCGCGCAATCGGTCGCTGATTACATAGCCGCCTACGGAGTTTCGCGGACGAATTTCAAAGTCGAATCGCGAGGCGCAAGCGTTCCCTTGTCGAAAGGAAAAACTGCGGCTGCGCGAAGTCAGAACCGCAGAGTCGAGATCGTCTTCGTCGCGCCTCAATAAACAGATGAAATGGGAATTCAATCTTCGATGAGTGCTGGCGCGATGAATCAGCCTTTGGTACAAAGACAGATAAGAATCTGAGGAGACATCATGTATTGTCCGAAATGCGCGACTCAAAATCTGGAAGACGCTCGCTACTGCCGCTCATGCGGAGTCAATCTCAGCCTCGTCCCTAAGGCGCTCAGCGGGCAACTGTCTGACACGCCATCGGACAAGCGCGAATGGAAGCGTCATCGAAAAGACGAGCCGAGCGTGGCCGAAGGCGTTCAGAAACTTTTCATGGGCGTGGGCTTTCTGCTGGTCGCAATAGTTCTCGGAATTCTCAGCCGAGGGAGAGCCTCGTGGTGGTACTGGATGCTCATCCCTGCTTTCGCTCTGCTCGGCAAAGGCGTGGCCGATATAATCGTCGCAAAACAACGACTCGGCGCATCCCCTCAACCGCAGATCGAGCCGCCACGCAATACCACAAACAACGTGCGCGCCGCAGACACGGGAGAATTACTTCCGCCGACGAGCGTGACCGAGGGGACTACAAAGCTGTTCGACGAAGCCGGACGGCCGAGGTGATAGCACGACAGAGGCAATCGACAAGGCTCTGATCGAAGAGATTGTAAGAACCTGCCGCGATGATTTTCGCGCCGGATTGACAGAGGGCGAAATCCGCCTGCGCCTCGCAGATCAAATCAAAATCATCCTTCCGCGCATTCATACAAAAGATTTTGTCGAATGGATCAGGGAGGATGCGCAGTATTCATTTTATTTCTACGATGCGCTGGAAAGCGGCGTATGCTCCAAGCCCGCTGAGTTGGCCGCGCTCATACTCGAAACCATAGCCCTTGATGCGCTCGACGGCGCAGAATGAATTTCCGATTCTCTGCTTTGAATTTGAGTTTTCCTTTTTGCCTCGACTAAAATGTTTCCTCCCGCCAACTCGGAGGTTTTTATGCTGATCTGGCTAGTCATCGGTCCAAACCACACTGCTTGAACCCGAAAAGAATTCGCTTCGACTTCATCATAAAAAAGGGCGCGCTATTGGGAGAAGCAGAGGATGCAGATAATAGAAGACCTGAAAGTGAGCCGCGCTGACACCAGGCTCGCAAAAGTTGAAACCGACCGCAGTTTTTTTTCCGCGCTCGAACGAAAAAAAATCTTAGTCATACTCTCTCTCGTTGCGCTCGCCTTATCAGTCCGCCTCTACCATCTCGATGCCGCAGGGCTGGCCGAAGACGAAACCAACAAGATATTCGCCCTGCGCTCCTACGCCGAAGGCGATTTTGCAGTCAATGCCGAGCATCCCATGCTGATGAAGATGCTATGCCTCGCTTCGGTTGGCGGCGCGAAACTCTGGAATGAAGCGGCGGGCGAGCGTCTGAGTCTCGGCATATCAGAAGAGAGCGCGCTCAGATTCCCCAACTCCCTATTCGGAGCATTGACCGTCATCCCGATACTTCTGCTCGGCGCTGCGCTCGTCGGGTTTCGCGCTGCTCTGATCGCTTCTGTTCTGTGGGCAACAGGGCTTCACGCGGTCTGGTTCAATCGCGTGGCCAAGGAAGACACGCTTCTGGTCTTTTTCATGATGGCCGGGTTTTATCTCTACAACCGCGCCAAGGAATCCACTGCGGATATCGAAAGGCAGGAGAGATACTACGCGCTTGCGGGCGTATCGTTCGGGCTGATGCTCTGCTCGAAATATTTCCCGCATTACTTCTGGCTCAATCATCTGTTTTATCACCTCGCCGGATACGACAGCCGCAACAATCGCCCGGTTACGCGCCGAGTGGTTATGAAGTATCTGGGGGCGATGCTTCTTACCTTCATAGTCTTCAACTGGGCTTTGCTCCTGCCGCAGACCTGGGATTATCTCAGCGCATACCTGAGCCGGGAATTCGTCACGCATCACGGCTATCTGATGATGGACACTCTTTATGCCAACGATGTTTTTTCAACACCCGGCGGCACTCCCTGGTATTTCTATTATCTCTTTCTCGGCGTGAAGACTCCTCTTCCGGTGTTGATAGCTTTTCTCGTCGGTGCGGTCGAAGTATTTCGCTATCGCGGAGAGCGAACCGTCGCTCGCGGTTATCTTTTTTTGAGGCTGATGCTTTTTTTCTGGCTGTTTCCGATGGCTCTCATCGGCGTGAAGTTCCTCCGCTACACGCTTGCTCTGATGCCGATCATTTACCTGACCGCGGCAGTCGGCATCATCGTCTTATGGCGAATGATCTCTTCCGTGCTTGAAAAATTTTTGATCAAGCGGCGACCGTCTCACGCGCTTGCAGCCTGCGCAGCGGCCAGTTTGTTCATCATCGCGCCTGCGATAACGACTATTCGAAGTATGCCGTATCCGAGCCTTTTCGTGAATATTCTCGGCGGCAGGCGGGCGGGTTACTTTTTTCCGCACGACGAGTTTTACGACCTCGGCGCGAGGGAAAGCATTCAGTACATTGCCGAACACGCTCCTGAGCGAGCAGTAGTCGCAAGCGAAATACCCGGAGTGATGCGCTATTACCTCTCGCGCTACAACCGCGCCGATATCAGATCAGAGATAATTTCGCGCCCGCGACTGAGCGGCAATCCTGATCTGGTGTTGTTGCAGAGCGGAAGAGTTTATTTTGAAAACCGCGAAGATGTCGATTCGATCAGGCGCGATTTCCGCGCTGTTCAATCGAGCAGCTACGACGGGGCGGAGGCATCTCAGGTCTTCGATATGGGCGAGACAAAGCAGGCTCAGGTTATTGATCGCCCGCAGTCGTTGAGCGACAGAAAGAATCAATGACTTACTCTTCCTAAAAAAGTCTGGAGTCGAGAGTCTGGAGTCCGTTATTTGGAGTCGTCTCTGACGACCGGGATGACTCCTCAGAAAATGTACAGCGGGCTGCCAGCCTGCTGGTTCCCCGATTCTTCTACTTTCCGTGCGTGAACAGGCTGGCCGACGGTTCTACATCAACGACTCATCTACGATGAAGAAATCCACTCTTCTGAGGCTGGTGTTGGCGCGGGTTATGCACTGCAATCTGATGGTGTCGTGACGCACGATGTCGCTGACCATCACAAGATGATCCTCGCCGAAATCGAGCAGCACGTGGAAGGGCTTGTTGTCGAATCGCCCCGTCTCCTCGACGGGACGGAGAAGGCTTTCGCCCTCGTGAGTTGTGGTCTTTTCAAATATGGCGACGCCGCGAAGTCGCGCGAGTTTATCGACGATTATCACGGACACGAGGTCTTCGCTCCTGCCTGACTCCCTGACCCGATGGGAGAGTTGCTCAAGCTCGTCTTTGCTGCGGCTCAACATCTCAGCCAGTTTCGTCAGCATCGTCTGACTGCTTTTGCGGTTTTCGACTCTCGGTTTGGCGTAGACGCTTTCTTCCCACTCGCGGATCATCTGCCACGCAGACTCCGACACCGCGCCTCTTTTCACGGATGAAGGATCGTACTCACAGGCTGCGCGCTCGGCGCGGGCATACTCCGAGATAGCATCGGCGCAGCTTTGACACGCGGCCACGTGCGCGGCAGTCGATGAATGTCGGGCGCTCGTCGATTTGCTGTAAAAGAACTCAGCCAGTTGGCTCACGTCAGGATGAGTGATCGAAGTTTCCGGCTTCGCTTCTCTCATCGAACTGACGATCTTTGCGGTCTCTGCGCACTTTCCGCACGATGCCAGATGCGCTTCAACATCGCGGCGATTTTCATCATCGAGATGGCCGCCGAGATAATCGAATAGTTTTGTGTCAGGATGCTGCGTTTTCATAGCCGTACTACCTTACGTTTTCTTGCTGCCGCCCGTGAGCAACGTATCCGCTGATGTGATGCCGCGGTCGGCGAGCCACTTCATCAATCTCACCTTGAGTCTTCGCGCCCGTTGATAGATCAGGTCTTCAGACATCTCGTATTTTTCAGAAAGCTCCTTCGCGTTGCGCTCTCCTATGATGTACTCGTTGACCACTACGCTGTCTTTCCAGTCGCGGCAAACATCTTCGAGCAGTTGCTCGATCAGTTCGGTCTGCTGCGCGCGAAGCGCAGCGGCTTCGGGCGATAGCTCTCTGGACGGCGCCAGATCGACCGCCGTAGGCATATCGGAATCAGGATCGGCAGCCGGTCGCGGAGTCCACGATTTATCGCGCCCGACCCGGCGATAAGTATCGATCAACTCGCTGGTCGCTATGCGCGCGATGAAGCTCGAAAGCTTCCCTTCCCTTCGCCACTGCGCCAGCCCCCGATAGACCTTGAAGACCACGCGCGATATGACATCTTCCTGCGAGTCCCACGCGGGGAAGCGAAAATGAGTGCTGCGCACTATATGATTTATCAACCAGTGATAGCGGGCGATTATAGTCTCGAAGCACAGGTGCGCCTCTCTTCGGTCTGTGGAGAGTCGGGCGAGGAAGCTATCGACAAGCTCCTCGTCGTTCCAGTTCTCCAGCGCGTTAGGCTCGGCACCTGCTCCTGTTCCTTCAGACATGCGTCCACTCTCGATCTCAAGGATTCGATTTCCTGGCGGGCGCATTCTATCATCCGCTCAAGCTCTTCCGAAAGCCTGACCCAAGAGACGGGCATCCAGGAATTTGCCTGACAGGAAATATTTCGAGGCGGGAACTTTTTTTCGATTCACTCGTTGCGCGAGAGGAATTCATACACTGCGCGAGAGATGTCGGCTATCAATTTGTGGGCGCGCTTCTCTTCTTCTATCCCGCGAGTCAGCGCGACAAGCACATAAGGTTTGCGCGAGGGGAGCAATACTATAGCTGCGTCGTGATTGATGCGCGTGATCGAGCCGGTTTTGTGCGCGACCTTAGCCCCACGGGGCAGCCCTGCCGGTATGCCTTCGTTGAATTTCTGATCGAGCAACACTTTTATCATCGCATCGGAAGCGCGAGGTGAAACGGCTCGTCGCTCGGCGATCTGTCTGAGCAGGATCATGAGATCGCGCGCAGTGGTCGAATTGTTGAGTCCCTTTTCAAACGCCCTGCCGTCTTCGACGCCGCGCAGCACACGGATATTTTTCGCGCCCATTTTGTTCATCAACTCCATTACTCGTTCGGGCGTGACGCGCTCGATCAAAATATTGGTAGCGAGGTTGCTGCTCACATCGATCATCAGCCGCATCAACTCGCGGATGGTTTCTCGCTCGCCCAGTCGATTGTAAAGCGTCCCTTCGGAATCGCTCTCTGAGGTGATCGAATAGCGGCTCCCATCGGCGATGCTCGTGAATTCGTTTTTTATCGCGATTTTTTCGTCAAGAGAGAGGCGGCCCTCTGCTGCCTGTCGGAAAATCTCCATCATCACAGGCACTTTCATAGTGCTTGCGGCGTGAAAACGCTCGTCCGCGTTGATGAGCAATTCGCTTCCGTTGTCGAGATCATAAAAAGCCACGCCGACCGTCTCAGCCCCGCTCGTCGCGATCAGTTCTTTGATACGAGCTTCGAGCCGACTGATTTTTTTCGACTGAGCAGGCGAAGCGGGTGCGAGCAGTTGCATCATCAGCAAAACGGCGATGATCGGCAGGATTGTTTTGCGCGAAGGCGCGACGCAGTATCTTCGATTCATGCTTTGCTTTTGAGCGAGCGGGCCATCAGTCCCAATCCGGCGGCAAACAGCGTGAACATCAGAATCGTGTTGAAGAGAGAGGTTCTCTCGAAATAGATTCTGAGGCTGGCGATTATGCCCGCAAAAATTATGAGCAATCCGCCGCCCGCCAGTATCCACCCTGCCATCGACTTCGAGTTGAAAAACAGCAATACGATTCCGATGATGAGCGGAATGAGAGTCAGTCCGAAGGTGTTGTCTCCCCACCAGCCCCAGTAGCCGCTTCCGCCTGTCACCTTTACCCGATCCATTATCAGGTAGCCGCCGATTATCGCCAGAGCGAGTCCGCCGAAAAAAAGTTCCGTCCCTCCGGGCGTTCCACCCGGCCCCTGAAAACGGCGAGGGTTTTGTTCTTTTTGATCTTCGTTTGTCATAGCCCCCGAAGGTTATCACTCGACTCAAAGACCGTCAACGATATTGATATTCATCCTTGCCTGTCGAACAAACTGGAACTAATCTCCTCGCAGGGGTATTGAATCATTGAGAAGTCGTTGACGTGGCGCGACCTGCCAGGTTGCGCACGCCCCGAAACTGCGAAAATCGGGGAACCAGCAGGCTGGCAGCCTGCTGTACGATTTCAAAGGGGTCGTTGATGTCGCGGGAGACGACGCGCTGGCAGGATGAAAAACAGGTGACGACTCCAAATAACGGACTCCAGACTCCACTGGACTCCAGGCTTTTTTAGGAGGAGCGAGTTATGATCCGGCGTTTATTTTTAATACTGGCAATAATCGCGTCACTTTTTTCAATCGCGTTGTCTCAGGAAAATGCGAAACCGCGGGGACAGCAAAAACCAGCGGAGACTCCGACGGAAAAAAGTGAGGTTGCCGCGTCGCAGGAAGCGCAAAACGAAGCTCTGCGTCTCGCGATTCAAAGTCTTTCGAATCAGATCGCATTGCTCAACTCCGAGCTTAAAACTCTGAGAATTCAAAGCGAACGGAACACAGCGGTTCTCGAACTTCTGCTCAATGAAGAGAGACTCGCCAAGTTGGAAGTGAAAATAGAAGAGGCGATCAACTACAAAGGCAACCTCGACGCGCGCGAGGCAGACATCCAGCGACGGTTGAGAAACATTCAGCAGGAGGTCGCTCTTCGCGGAGGGATTCGCCGCGAAGAAACGGAAGCAGCCGTCCGCTCAGACTTTCAACGCGCGCTCGAAGATATACGCGCGCAGGGAACGAAGTATCAGGATCACATCGCCGATTTGCAGGCGCAGGCCGACCGACTTCGCAAACGCATAGAGGAACTGCGAAAGAAAGTCGACCCTCCCGAAGAAAAAACCGACAAGGATTGATCAGTCAACCAATGTCACTTTGCACGGCACTTCGACCGTCTGGCCATTGTTGTCAGTTTCGATTTTTATCACTCCCGCGTAGCTTCCCCGTTTGGGAAGCGGCTTCGCGTTGATGCCGATGCGGATGAGGTAATTGCGGCCCTCGACGATTGATTGCTTTTCCAGTGAGAGAAAACTGATCGTCGAAGTGAGCGACGTGATTTGAAACGCGCCAGCCTGTTTTCGTATTCCTACTCTTCCTGTTCGCTCAAGCCCTTTCTTCAAATCCTTGAGCGAAACCTCTCCGAGATCGATTTCATTAGGCGTGAAGAGGATGGCGTTATCAAGAACGTTGATAGCCAGCTTGAGTGTAAGGTCCGAAGCTCCTGCGATGAGAGTCAGCGGAGCCTCGATCAAACCCACTGCGTCGATTGGGCCGACTTCCAAATCAATCCAGTAGGTATCACCCGCCTCGCTTCGCAGCGCGCATTTGACCTTATCGGAATTGCTCACAGCAGCCTGAAGTTTGGGAGCGTTTTCGGCGATGGGCCTGATGCGCAAAGCGAATTTGAACTGCTCGCCGCGCTCAAGAACAATCGCAGGTTGACGGGCGGGCCATACATTGAAAGCCTCCAGCTTTTCTCCATGATCCGTAACTGCGTTCACGATCCTTTTGACATAATCGGGCAGAGGTTGAACCGTAGCCGTGAGTTTGAATTTGATGACAGTGGATCGGGGATCATTGGTATAAAGCTCGAAGCTGCTTTCGAGTTTGCCCAACTCGTCCGTTTTCTTGATCATCACTCGAATGATTCCAGCCTGACCAGGCGGGATGACCTTTTCGAAAAAAAGGTCAGGAGGCGGGCATCAACTCGGAGCCGACAGGCTGGCTCTGACAGGCGCGGCTTTGAAGTCGCCGTCGAGCCTCGACCTCTGCCAGAGAGCAGGTCGCGCCAGACCGATGAGTTTTCTGGTTTCAGAAAGTTCGAGCGGCGCGTCTCCGATATTGTTGATCCGAAAAACGTGATTGATTACCTCGCCTTTGAAGATATTCCCGAAATCGTGAACGAGGCTATCGACGATGGCCTGCGGAAGAGGCTTTTCCTGTTGCCGAGATCGAGCCTTTACGAAAAAAACGGAAGGGATGAAAAAAAACAGAGCGAATAGAAAACACAACTGCCGGATGATTATTTTCATTTTTGCGATGATGCCTTTCACTCAAGGGGGAATACTAATTTGCCCGCCTCGTCATTTCAAGTTTTGCGCTCGCAGGCGGTCAGCAGAAATGCCCGTCTGCCTGTTCACAATATATTCGAACAAGCGATCCGGCATCCACTTCTTCGCCGCAAGAAAAATTCGCGCGTGTCGCGGCGCGGCGTATCGCGGACGCGGGCGCGGGTCTGCCATCGCCTTGAGTATCAATCTTGCGATATCGTCCGGCTGCCCCGCCATACGGCGCATCCTCTTGTAGCCTTCGTTGAACCCCGCGAAGAGCGGCGCATAAGGGTTGTCGCCTTCTATGATGGGTCGGGATATTTCATTGGCCACTTCGAGAAATTCGGTGATGATGAAACCCGGCTCGATGACGATTACCTTTATACCGAACAGAGCAAGCTCTCCGCGCATACCGTCAGAAATGGCTTCCAGAGCGTGTTTCGTGGCGTCATACACTGACGACAGCGGGCGGGCGATTCGACCCGCCACCGAGCTAATGTTGATTATCCGCCCGCTTTCCTGCCGCCGCATCACGGGGATGACCAGTTGCGTCAGGGCGATCAGAGAGAAAAGATTCGTCTCAAAGTTTTGCCTGATGCTCTCTACCGGAACGATCTCGATGGGGCCGCGCTGCCCGTAGCCCGCGTTGTTGATGAGCGCATCGATTCGCCCGTTCACGCTCATCGCATCAGAAACGAGTCTTTCGCGATCTTCGGCCAGAGTCACATCACAGGCAACAGCGACAGCATTGCCTCCCGCTGATTCGATTTCCTGTTTGATCCGGTCGAGGCGTTCGAGTCTGCGCGCTGCCAAAACGACGGTCGCGCCTTCGCGCGCAAGGCTATACGCCGCCGCTTCTCCTATGCCAGCGGAAGCGCCCGTCACAATGGCGACCTGTCGCGAGAGTTTTCCCATATCAGAATCTCGTCGCTATGTAGTGCGGCAGCATCTTTCTCCATGTCGGCCAGTCGTGAGGCATATCGAATCCCCACAGGTCGAGTTCGTGAGGTATGCCTTTTTGAGAAAGTATTCCGGTCAGCCTTCGCGAAGCGTCGGGGTTTTCGTAATCGCCCTGCCCCGTGACTATGTGAATGTGCGTCTTGTGTCTGAGCATATTAAGATAATGGCCGTCGAGGTTGGGCAGATAATCGACAGGGTTGTTGAAGTAGATATTTTCGTCGTAGTAATCGCCGGAGTAGTAATCGCGGATATCGTAAGCTCCGCTCATGGCGATTATTCCGTCGAACAGGTCGGGGCGGCGGAAGAGTTGATTGGCGCAGTGAAAAGCGCCGAGGCTGGCTCCCGTCGTTATGATGCCCGTTCGTCCGCGGCAGCTATGCCAGATATAAGGCACGATTTCTTCCACGATATAGTTGTTGTACTGGGCCTGTCGCAGAGCTTTGTATTTCGGATGAAGCTCGGAGTTGAGCCAGCTTGATCGGTTGATCGAGTTGATGGAAAAAACTTTGACCTTGCCTGATTCGATAAAGTCCTTCAAAACATCGATGACATAAAACCGCTCGTATTCGAGAAAATCCGCCGCAGCAGTGGGAAACATCAGCAGCGGAAATCCGAAGTGACCCCAGGTGGCAATCTCCATCCTTCGGTCAAGATTCGCGCTGTGCCACGAATCAATCACTCTTTGCATAGATACTCTCCTCCGAAAAAGTCTATAGAGTCTTGAGAGTCTGGACAGTCTTGAGAGTCCGAACCCTCGATTGTTTTTCATCACGTCAGGGTGCCGTCGCCCGCCACATCAGCGACTCCTTAGAAAACGTACAGCGGGCTGCCAGCCTGCTGGTTCCCCGATTTTCATAGTTTCGGGGCGCGCGCAATCTGACCCGATTGCGCTACCAGACTCCTTTATGATTTGATGTAGCGCGCCTGCGCCACACGGAGCGTTTAAGCTATCGGTATTGGCCGGTAATTTCAAGTGAAGGATTCAACCGGGAGGTCTTTATGAAATCGAAACTGTGCCTGTTGCTGATCGTCTTCCTGCTATTGATGACGCCCGCCGTTGTGTCATTCGGGCAGCCTCAAACAAAAACGCTAGTGCTGACGCACGCCAATCTTATAGATGGAGTCTCGGCCACTGCTCTCAACGACGTGACTGTAATCATCAAGGACGGGCGAATCGATTCGGTCAGCGCAGGGGTTGAAACAGTTCCGGGCGCGACCGTACTCGATCTCAAGGGTAGATGGCTTCTGCCGGGATTCGTCGATGCGCACGCTCACGTCAGCGATATGAGAGCGGCGCGAGCGGCGCTCTCATCCGGGTCGACTACGCTCAGATGCCTCGGAGTCAATCACTTCGCCGATGCTGGCATTCGCGATTTGTCTCGCGCAGGAGCCGTTGATCTTCCTGACGTGATCGCTGCGGGCTATCACGTCCGACCGCGAATGGCTGAAGAGTTTTTCATGAATTTCCCAGCGATGAGCAACCTGATGACAGGGCTTTCGGGCGCGGAAAATGTTCGCCGCGTCGTCCGCTTGATGATAGAGCGCGGCGCGAACGTGATAAAGACGATGGGAACCGAGCGCGCGGGTCTTCCCGATACCGATCCGCGAAAGCGAATCTTCACAGACGAAGAGCTTGCGGCAATCGTAGACGAAGCCCGCAGGCATAATATCTTCGTCGCCTGCCACGCGCACGGAGATGAGGGGGCGCAGGCGGCTGTGCGCGCGGGCGCGCGATCCATCGAGCATGGCACTTACCTGAGCGATCAGACGCTTGCGCTGATGAAAGAACGCGGGACTTATCTTGTGCCTACGATAGCGACCGTGATCGATTTGATCGATCCGGGCGGGGACTATGACAATCCTGTGCTTGCCGTTCGAGGCCGCGCGATGCTTCCGCGCATACGCGAAGTCACCGCTAAAGCGGCGAAGATGGGCGTTCGCATCGTCGCGGGGACGGACACTTCTTATGGCCCTGCGAGCATACGAAGGATGCCGCACGAGATCATCGAGCTTGTTGCCTGCGGTATGTCGCAGATGGATGCGATCAAAGCGGCGACCTCGGTTTCAGCCGCGTGCTTAGGTATAGATAACCGAGTGGGCGCGGTGAAAAAGGCTCTGGAAGCCGATCTCGTGGTCATAGACCGAAATCCGCTCGCCGACATTACAGCGATTCAGGATGTGCTGGTGGTAATCAACAACGGACATGTCGTCGTCAATCGCATCGCGTGGTAGTCCAGAGAGTCTTGAGAGTCTTGAGAGTATGAATTCCTCGACTCCCCAGACTCGCCAGACCCTCAAGACTCGCCAGACTCTAAGGACTATTTTTTGTTCACTCGATTGAAGTGAAGAAGCTTTGCCTTTGAGGCGGTCGATTCGAGTTCGAAGCTCGCGTCGCTGTCGGATTGATGCTCGCTCAAGCGATACACGCCCTCGCTCTCTTTCGATTCGGTCTTCCCGTCTGCTCGCGAAAGAAAAGCCTGCGCGTCTGCTGCCGAAACCTGCTGCTTCGAAGTCCCGCTTGATATCGCCTCAAGCGAGTAGGAACGAAGCAGTTTCGGCCAGTAGGCTTGAAAGAGATGAGAGTTTGCAAACACGTCAGCCGTCACGATCTTCCCGCCGACGGCCACGACTGCGCCTACTATATTCGCGGATGAGAATTTGCCTTTGAGCGCATTCTCATAAGCGTCGAGTTTCTTCTTCACGCTGCCGTTTTCGTAGACGCTGTTGAGAGTCCCGGTCGAAGTCGATACGCCGTTTTTCGTGACATTCTCCGACACTTCATTCCACACCGAGGATTGATCCTTTTTGGCCTGCGCTTTTTCGCGAACCTTAGGCGCGGCCATCACACCTTCTGCCGCAACGAATTTTCCATTGGCGTCTCTGCCAGCCGACCTTTGCTGCCATCGCCCGTGTTCGACGCAGAAGACATCGACAGGAGTGGCCTTATTCGTAGAGGGGATGATGCAGTCATTTGCCATGATGCGATCCTGTTTGCCGCCCACGACTATCTCGCCTGCGATCAGCACCAGAATCTTTCCCGAATTGTTAGTGACAGCGAGCCGGTTGACCTGGCCCCCCGAACTCACGCGCTGTTGAACCTGAGCCTGTACCTGGTTAGGAGCGTTGATGCGATTGCTTTGCGCCTGATTCGAGCGAACCTGTTGATTCGGAGCCGCGGTTGATTGGACTTGTGGGCCGATTTCGGTCACTGTGACTTTGCCTGAACGCAAGCCTTCATCAAGGGTGATGAATTCATCGGTGCTGGATTGCTGATCCGAGATGACTGGAAAAATGGTGAGGTTTTCGTGTCGGATGGGCGATCCGACTGTCCACGTTGCGGGACTGCGCTCTTCAAAAAGATTGAGAGGCTGGCCCGCATCGGCGCGGCTTGAGGTGGTCGAGATGAAAGCCGTGAGGGCCAGAAGCGAAAGCCCGCTCACCAATATGCTCAAGAGCAAACCCATTAGAATCTTCATATCTTTTCTCCTTCGATTGGGTGAAAGCAGGGCTGGAAGAATCTATCCGATTCCTGAACGTCGAGGCCGGACGGTTCTTGCAACCTGCCGACCTCACTGATTAGACGCAAGAATCTCTAAGTTGTTCCGGATTTATCGAGGCGGGCGACATTTCCAGTAATAATTCTCGAAGCCCTCGGCTTCATAGATGCGGCGGAACGTCAGTTCCAGCCTCTGACCGATCTTCACATCAGCAGGGTTGCGGTCGGTCATCATCAGGTGCGCGCGCCCGCCGCCTTCAAAATCGATGATGCTTGCCACAGTCGGAGGATCGAGATCAGCATTGAGATAATCAACCGTGTAGGTGAACAACTCGGCTCTCTTGTCTGCAAGCGGCACGCTCTCGAAGTTGTCACGCGAGCGACAATTGATGCATACCCTCTGGCGCGGATACTGAACCTTATTGCAGTCGAGACATCGATATCCATGAAAGCGATAGATTTCATCCCGTCGGCGAAGTATCAGCGGCGCGGACGCAGATGGCGACTGACGCCGCGCAGCTTCCGTCTCGATCAATTCGCGAAATCTGGCGTATCGCTCGTAATCGAGATAAGCCTTCGACGCGAGATGACCGCTCACGCCGCGACGTGCGAGCGATTTCGCGTTTTCGATTTCTTCAGTCACCTCGAAAAGCAAAGCATCACAACCAGACCCGTAGCCTGTGACGAGCAGTTTTTCTCCGGCGCTTGCGCTTTCGAGAACTGACGACAGCACAAGCCCAGGCATCGCCGCCCCCGTGTTGCCTACTGAAGAAAACAGATGATCGGGTATCTGTTCAGCCTTGAGTCCGATTCCTTTTGCTACCGCCGCAAGCGAACCGGGATCGGGCGCATAAAAAATCGCTTTCGAAATTTCAGAGGGGCCGATTTGAGATCGCTCGAACAACTCGCCCACGGTCTGACGCACGACCCTCTGATAGCCCTGCGTCACGGAGAATCGCTCTTCCCAGCCGCTCACGAACTGATCGCCGCTCCTTCGCCACGTGTCAGTCATCTCGTCTACAACCGAATGACTGGCGATGAATTTCGCAATCACGCCATCTGATCCGACTTCGATGGCTGAGGCCGCATCGCCAAACAGTCGCTCGTTTGCTGATTTGGGCGGAGCAAGCCGGGTGTCCGCCGCGGCGATTATTACTCGTGAGGCCGAGCCTGCGCGGACGGAATCCAAAGCCGTGAGAATGGCTGTGGTGGCCGATCTCAGGGAGTTGGTGTTGTCCGCGGTTCTCATGTCCTGGCGAAGATCGGCGACTGTGGCGATAAGAGATGAAGCTTGTTTTTCAGCATAAGGCGAAGTGGTCGAGGCAAAGATCAGTCCGTCGACATCGCGGCTCGCGCGGCCTGAGACGAGATCGCGCACAGCTTCTACGGCCATCGTGATCGAATCTTCATCCACGTTTGCTACGGCGCGCTCGCCGTCCGCAGCCCGACCGCCCCACGCGCGGGCGATCTCACTGTGGGCGAGACGATGAAAAGGGATATAGGCTCCGAATCCGGTTATGCCTGTCATAGCGCGTGATATATCAGAGCGATTCCGAGAGCGTCAACCGCTCATTGCGACGAGGGCAGATCGAAAATCGAATCTTTGATCTGAACGTTATGGCGCACTTCACGCACGCGAATCACGATACTGACGATCGAGCTTGACTGACGGATCGTGAAAGGCATTCTGATGCCGTCGACCTCCCGGTAGTCTTCGAAGTAAGTCTCGCTCGTAAGCGCGCCCTGCTGACTGTCGCGGGTGATGTCTCCGCGCACGAGCAATCCTGTTTCAGCGTCGAAGTAGAAAAGGTCTGATCCGCCTTCGGGCAGAGTGGCTTCGAGAACGATAACATCGCGGCCTTTGAGTTTCTCTTTTCCTCTGACGGAAAGATCAGCGTAGAGTTCTCTGAAATCAAGCTCCCTGTAAAAGTATGCGTCGCGTTTAATGCCTTCAAGTTCCGCCCCATCGATTTCGCGCAACTCTCCCGTCGGCTCTTTCGACCAGGCTTCGCTTCCGTTGAAGGCTGACCGGGTTGAAAGCCCTCCGGGGCCGCCGATGATGGTCAGATATTTGTTCGGAGCCTTCGCATAAATTTCGGTCGTGCCGCCGACCCCCGTATCAGGAATTTCAAAAGACGCTTTGACGACGCGGCTCGTCACTGCGCGCACTGCGTCTTCGCCTCCCACGGCCTCGATGTATCGGCTCAACACTTCATCAACGGTTGTCGCTGTCGTCTTTTTTTCCTCGCCCGACGGAACGAGCGTGGTTCCTCTGTTCGAGTTCGCCTGGGTGGAGGCGCCTGCTTTTTCCCCTACAGGATTATCTGCGACGTCGCCCTTATAGAAATAAAGCGCAGCAAGAACACCCGCACTCAGGAGAAGCACTGCCACAATCGAGCCAGCAATCACTGGAGCCTTGGATTTCTTTTGAGGCTGCATCATCTGTCGAGGCATCGATTGACCGGGCCAACTCGATTGCTGCTGCTGCGGCCAGCTTGATTGCTGCTGTTGTTGCTGCGGCCAACTCGACTGAGGCTGTTGTGGCCAACTCGATTGCTGCTGCTGTGGCCAGCTTGATTGAACAGGTTGTTGCGGAGAAGACTCCGGCTGAGTCGGTCCCAGGTTTGGATTGCTTGGAGTCAATCCCGCCTGCACGGTAGGCATAGGCGGCCTGGGCTTTTGAGTCTCCGTCGCTTGAGGAGTTGTCGGCTGAGAGGCGACATCGCCTGCGCCTGATGATGAACCTTTAGAAGCCGAGCGCAGCGCATCGCGCATAGCGGCAGCCGTCGCGGGGCGCTGATTATTATTGAGCGACATAGCCCACATCAGCGCATTGGCCACCGAGGGCGAGACGTGCGGATTGACTTCGTTTGCAGGGATGAGCGTATCGGGCTGACCCGAAGCCACTGCCGCGATTCTCGTCAGCGCGCCCGGAGGCGTCTGACCGGTCATCAGGTTATAGAGCGTCGCCGCCAGCGAATAAAGATCGCTGCGCGCATTGGTGCCTTCGGCCTGAATCTGTTCGAGCGGCGCGTAATTAGGCGTATAACCAAAGACGCTTTGACCGGCTGCGGCGGTCGCTCCCGGCTGCATCAACCCCTTAGCCAGCCCGAAGTCCAGAAGTATGATCTGGCCCCGCGCGGTCAGCTTGAGGTTTTGCGGTTTGATATCGCGATGGATGACGGGCGGCTCCAGAGTGTGCAGATAATCGAGCGCGTCGAGGAGTTGATCAGCCCACTCCAACACCTGATCGGTGGGAAATACCAGACCTTTTCTATTCTGCATCATCGAAGCGAGGTCATTGCCCGCTATGAATTCCATCACGAGGAACTGGCCTACGCCTTCGTTGAAATGGTCGCTGACTTTCGGCAATGCCTGATGGCGCACGGAGGCAAGCAGTCGAGCCTCGCGCTCGAAGGCGCGACGCATATTTTCGTCAGCGAAGAATGTTTCCTTCAATGCGACGGTGTTGCCGAGGCGCTCGTCTCTGGCTTCATAGACTGCGCCCATGCCGCCCTGAGCCAGCAGCTTCACTATATGATAACGGTTCTGTAAAACGGTTCCTGGTGCGAGCATTCAAATTACCTTGTCACTTTCAACAGAAGCGGTCAGGCCGTCAGAGGCGACTCTCTGAATCGGTTAAAGGTGTGAGGCAGATGCCAGCCGCAGAATGCGCATTCTGACTTCTGACTTCTGACTTCTGACTTCTGTTTTCATTATGAGTTATTTAATCGCCGTGTCGAGGGCCACGACGCGAAAACCTGTGAGGTAGTTTTTGCCTGTGGCTGCGAATTTATATCGATTGGCCGAGCGGCAACCTGATGCGCTGAATCCCCACGCGCCGCCACGCAATATGCGCTTGCCTTCGTCTCCGCCCGTCTGCCACGCGCTGCCATCGGTCGGCGCTCCGTCATAGCTTTCATGCCAGGTATCGAGACACCACTCCCATACGTTACCATGCATATCGAAAAGCCCGAATGTGTTCGCCGCGTTATAGTTCCCTACTGCGGATGTTGATTCGAGCGAAGCGCCACGCGCTGCCTTACCGTAAGGATGCTTTCCCTGATAATTGGCCACCTCGGTCGTGATCGTCGGGCCTAAGTGAAAAGGCGTCGAGGTAAAAGCCCTGCACGCATATTCCCATTCTGCTTCGCTCGGCAATCGATACTTGCGGCCTGTGGCTTCCGACAATCGCTCGCAGAATTCAACAGCCTCTTCCCACGAAATCTGCTCGACTGGCAGATCGTTGCCTGAGAAAAATGACGGCGACGAATCGAAGTCCCGGTTGACTTCAGGAAGCCGAGCGACTCTTCTCCATTGAGCCTGCGTCACCACGTGCCTGCTCATGAAAAACGTCGGCATCGTCACTTCGTGCTGCGGCCCTTCAGCCTGAGAGCGGCCTTCTTCATCTTCAGGCGATCCCATAAGAAAATCGCCCGCAGGAATACTGACCATCTCAAGCGCGACATCCTTGCCTAAATCTTCTCGAAACAGCTTTGCCTTCCCTTCAAGCCTGTGAGCTACCTGTCCCTCGTCGTCGATTTTCACAATCGTGAAATGGCAATCCTCCAAAGAGGGCGCGCGTCTGGCAACTACAGTCGGAGAGTCGCCTCTTATCTCAGGCGCTTTGGCGGCTATCGCCTGCGCGACGCGGTTTGCATCGCGAAGTGCGCGGAGCATCTCAGATGCGTTTTGATAACGGTCTTCGCGCTTGACGGCCATCGCGCGATACAGCACGGCGGAAAATCCGTTGGGAGCCTGCGCGCTCACTTCGTTAGCGCATTGAAGAGTATCGGGCTGACCCCTGGTCAGAGCCAGGCAGCGACTGAGCGCGTCGGGAGGAAGCACGCCCGTTATGAGGTGAAAGAGGGTTGCGGCGAGCGAATAAAGATCGCTTCGCGCATCTGTCCCCGCGCCCTGAACCTGTTCGAGCGGCGCGTAGTTGGGAGTGTATGCCTGAATGCTCTTGTTGCCGCTCATCTGCGAAAGCCCCACAGAGCCTTTCGCCAGTCCGAAGTCGAGCAGCACGATTCGCCCGCGGCCCGTAGGCTTGAGGTTCTGCGGTTTGATATCGCGGTGAATCACAGGCACGGACTGTGCGTGAAGGTAATCGAGCGCATCGAGAAGTTGTTCGGCCCACGCGATGACTTCATCAGGGTCGAAAGGCTTGGGTTCGCCTTTTGGCGGCACACGGTCTTTTCGCTTCTTGAGAATCGCTCCAAGATCGTCGCCCGGTATGTACTCCATGACGAGGAACTGTCCCTCGCGTTCGGAGAAGTGATCGCTCACTACTGGGAGCGAAGAGTGACGAAGACCGGCCAGTAGTCGCGCCTCGCGCTCGAAGGCTTTGAGCAGCATCTCGTCGTTGAAGAAAGTTTCTTTCAAAGCGATGGTGTTGCCCAATCGCTGATCCACGGCCTGATAGACGGCTCCCATCCCGCCCTGAGCGATGAGGCTTACGATTCGGTAACGATTCTGTAAAACGGTATTCGGCTCAAGCATCTATTTCTCCCTCGATGAATTCGTAATGCGCCACGGAGGGGAGGAAAAAAATAAGTAAGCATCCCATCTCATTAAAACCCTGCTTCAGCGTGGTGACGAGCGCCGCCTGGGTGTCTTCAACCGTCTCATCTCTTCACCTCGATGAATCGAGGCGTTAATGAGAAACACTCTCCTCCTGCAACTGACACATCATTTGAACTCATATCGCACGCCTCATATTTAGCCACAGCAGACTATCAGTAGCGAGTCTATTTTTCTGTCCCGCCTGACCACGCGACTCGGAAGCCCACGTTGAAATTCCTTTCATCAAGTCCGATCTTGAATCTGTAAGCGGCGCGGCAATCCTTCGCTACAACATACCACGTCCCGCCGCGCAATACTCTGAAGTTCGCGTCTCCCCCTTCCGTCCACGCCCTTCCGTCGACTGGCGCGCTCTTATAATTATCGTGCCAGTAATCATCGCACAATTCCCCGACGTTGCCGTGCATATCGTAAAGCCCGAACGCATTGGCAAAGTTGAGGCTTCCGACATCCGTCGTCTTATCGCGATAGAGAGTCACAGGCGCGGTTCGATAAGGCCCGTCGCCATTGAAATTCACAGTGTCGCTGTTGATATTTTCGCCCAGACCGAAAGGCGTCGTCGCTCCCCCGCGACAGGCGTACTCCCATTCCGCTTCGCTCGGCAATCGATAAGCCCGCCCGCTCTTCTTCCATAAACGCGCGCAGAACTCGACCGCATCGCTCCAGGTGATCTGTTCGACAGGAAGGTTGTCCCCTTTGAAGTATGACGGGTCGGTTATCAGATCACGGTTGACTCGCGGCATCTTCGCCACTGCGCGCCATTGAGCCTGTGTTATCTCGTACCTGCTGATAAAAAATGACGGGACGTTGACCTGATGCTGCGGCCCTTCATTCGCCTGACGCTTCTCTTCCGATTCGGGCGACCCCATCAGAAACGCGCCGCTCGGAACTTCGACCATTTCTATACGGATTCCTCCGCCGAGGTCTTCGACATAATAGCGAGCCTCGCCCGCGCGCTCGGAAACCAGGTTGCCAGCACTATCTATGCTCGGCGTTTTGAATTTAAAGATGTTGATAACGAACGCGCTGTTTCCTGAAAAAGGCCAGATTCCGGCGACAGCGGCTATCAGGACAATCGCAATAATCGCGCTGACAGTCGCGGCTGCAAAAACCATCTTCCTGCCCCGCGTGGCAGGCGTCTCGATTCCCGATGCGTCAATCGTTCGAGCATCGGGCGACTTCATCGCAACATCGGTTTGAGCCTGCGGCAAGGCGACGGTCGGGACTGACGTTTGCGGCCCGATAGTCGATTGCTGACCGACTATCGGCACATTGCTTTCGTAGATCAGGGTTCTTGCGCCGCTCGTTTCGTGCAGCATGGCTTTCATATCTCTGGCGCTTTCGGGTCGCTGATCGCGGTTGATCGCCAGCGCGCGCTGCAACACATCAGCGACGTGCGGCGGCGTGTGCGGATTCATCTCGTCAGCGCGGCGAAGCGGATCGGGTCGCTGATGCGCGATTGCTTCGAGTCGCGAAAGCGCATCAGCGGGCATCACTCCGGTCAGCAAATAATGAAGCGTGGCTGCCAGCGAATAGAGATCGCTGCGCTGATCAGTTCCCTGCCCTTTGATCTGTTCCAGAGGCGCGTAATTCGGCGTGTAGCCGTGAATGCTCAGGGGCGCGCCCATCTCCATTCCGCCCGGTATGTTCCCCTTCGCCAGTCCGAAGTCGAGCAAAACGATTTGCCCTCGCGAGGTGAGCTTGAGATTCTGCGGCTTGATGTCGCGATGAATTATGGACGGTTCGTGCGTGTGAAGATAATCGAGCGCGTCAAGGAGTTGATCGGCCCACGCAGTAACTTCGGCGGGAGAAAAAGGATAGCCCTGTCGGTGAATCAATGTTTCAAGGTCATCGCCCGTGATGAACTGCATGACGAGGAACTGACCGTCGCCTTCCGTGAAATGATCGCTCACGACTGGTAGCGCGGGGTGACGCAGACCGGCAAGCAACTGAGCCTCGCGCTCGAATGCCTTGCGCAATCGGTCGGTGTTGGCGAAGGTCTCCTTGATTGCAACATCGTTGTTGAGTCGCTGGTCGCGGGCCAGATAAACCGCGCCCATTCCTCCCTGACCTATCTGGCGAACTATCAGGTAGCGATTCTGCAAGACGCTGTTTGGAGCAAGCATCCTGTTTTCTCTCCCCGGAACAGGTACAGCAGGCTGGCAGCCTGCTCCCTGATCCTTCTACTTTCCGCGCGTCAACAGGCTGGCCGACGGTTCTACATCAACCACCCCTTCGAGAATCTCTCAGGTCTTTTTGCGCGGCTCTCTCATGAGTCTTCGCAGCCTTCTGATCGCGCCCGGTCGTTTTGCGGGAGTCTGCGCTTTGGGCGGTTCCTGCGTCTGCGCTTTTGGTTTTTCCGGCTCTTTTGGTTGAGAGGTGCGCGCCTTCGCGTTCGCATTCACTTCATTGCCTTCGCGCCGCATGGCATCTCGCGTGTTTTCATTTCCATTTTGATTTCCAATGGCGGCGTTCGAGTTCTCATTCGTCGCGCTCGACGCCGTATCAGGCTGAACGGGCTGAGAAAGCGTAGGAGCCATAGCTGGCTCTTGCATCATTGAAGTAGACGATTGAAAATTCAACGCGGCCAGCGTTGCGCCTCCCGCGATAACAGCAAGAATGACCGTCACAAGCGCCCACTTGCGATTGAAAGTCGCAACCCAGTTGATCGAGCGCGTCGCATGTGGAGAAGCTTTCTGCGTGAGAAGATTGGCATCCACCGGCGCGGCGACAACGGTTTCAGGCGCGGTTACTTCCGACTGCGGCGAGACGGCCTGTGTCCTGCGATCAGATTCATCAGCGTTGGTCTGCGCGACGGGGCGTTCACTTGATGTTTCTCTATGATCGATTAGTTCAGTCCTCGCGCCCGCGATGTAATTGAACGAATCCGACTGGCGCAATGCCTTTCGCATCTCCGCAGCCGTCGCGTGTCGCTCATTGCGATTGAGCGACATAGCCCGCGCGAGCGCGGTTGAAACCGAATGAGGCACGAAGGGATTGATTTCGCTTGCGGCCCTGAGCGGGTCTTCTTCTTTGTTCAACACCGAGTTGGCTCGCTTCATAGCATCAGTCGGGGCGACGTTGGTCATCAGGTGATAAAGAGTCGCCGCCAGCGAGTAGAGGTCGCTCCGCGCATCGGTTCCCGTCGCCTGCATCTGTTCGAGAGGCGCATAGCTCGGCGTATAGCCGAATATGCTGTAAGAGCTTGATCGCGTCATGCCTGCCGCAGCGCCCTTAGCCAGTCCGAAATCAAGAAGGACTATCTGGTCTCTGTCCGTGAGCTTGAGGTTCTGCGGTTTGATATCGCGATGAATTATTGGCGGCGTGCGCGTGTGAAGGTAATCGAGCGCGTCGAGTAGTTGATCGGCCCAGACAGAAACTTCTTCGGGCGAAAAGGGGATGCCGCGCTCATCGAGCAGCGCCGCCAGATCGTCGCCCGGTATGTACTCCATAACGAGAAACTGCCCTTCACTTTCCATGAAATGATCGCTGACTTTTGGCAGCGCGGCGTGGCGCAGGCTGGCGAGAATGCGCGCCTCGCGCTCGAAGGCTTTGAGCAGGGTTTCATCGTTGAAGAGCGTTTCTTTCAACGCGACCTCGCTGCCCAATCTCAAATCCGTTGCGAGGTAGACGGCTCCCATGCCGCCTTTGCCAATCTGACGGACGACCCTGTAACGCCCCTGCAATACTATATCGACTTCAAGCATTGCCTCTCCATTCCATAAGCGGCTGTGATCAGGAAACGACGCATAATGTTTAATGATCCGGCAGTCCTTTTTGCGCAAGGAAATCGATTCCTCAAAGGATGCTCCTCGATCACCTGAAACGCGACCAAAGTTTACCAAACCTCCAATTAAACGACTACCGAAACTCGCTCGCCGCTGCCGTATCGGCAAACCTTCGCGCGCCATTTCCGTCCTTTTCGTGTAGAATCAGCCATCCACCATGCTCACTCGACAGGAAGAACATGTCTCGGCCCGTATCGATGCGCTCAAGTGTGAGATGATCGCGTTTCTGCAAGAGATCGTCCGTATCCCGACCATCAATCCGCCCGGAGATAATTATCGCCCCTGCGCCATCACTATCGGCGACCGGTTGCGCGCCTTCGGCTACGATGTAAGCTTCATAGAAGCCGAAGGACTCCCGGAGCATACCGCAAAGTTTCCGCGAGTGAATACGATGGGGATAATTCAGAGCGATGGGCCGACGCTTCATTTCAATGGCCACACGGATGTCGTCCCTCCCGGCGCGGGATGGACTCTCGATCCGTTCGCGGCCACCATCAAAGACGGCTGCGTCTACGGGCGAGGGGTGACGGACCAAAAAGCTGGCCTTGCCGCTTCCCTATTCGCCATCGAAGCGATCAGAAGAGAAGGCATCCGTCTCGGCGGCACAATAGTTCAGAGCGCGACCGTAGATGAAGAGAGCGGCGGCTTTGCGGGAGTGGCTTATCTGGCGCGTCACGGATTCATCAGACGCGAAGCGACTGATTATGTCATCATCACCGAGCCTCTGGATTACAATCGCGTCTGCCTCGGACATCGCGGCGTCTACTGGTTCGAAGTGGAAACTCGCGGAAAGATTGCGCACGGCAGTATGCCTTTTCTTGGCGCAAGCGCAATCGAAAAAATGAGCCGATTCATAGAACAGATCGAATCCCGCCTCAAACCCATGTTGAATGATCGAATCACCGCGATGCCTGTCGAACCCGAAGGCGCGCGGCGGGCGACGATCAACATCAATTCGATTTCGGGCGGCCAGCATCCAGACGAGTTGCAGACTCCCTGCGTGGCCGACCGCTGCCGCGCTATCTTCGACAGAAGGTTCCTCATAGAAGAAAATTTCGAAGAGGTGAGAGCAGAAATCCTTGCTCTCCTTGAAAAGATGCGCCGCGAGGACGCGGATTTTGATTACGAACTGAAAGACATGATGACTGTTCATCCGACGATGACCGCGCCCCATTCGAAACTCGTCGCCACGATGCAGAGCGCGATCAGCGATGCTACGGGCGAAGACCCTCAACTCATCGCCAGCCCCGGCACTTATGATCAAAAGCATTTCGCGCGCATAGCAGGCATCCGTCAATGCATAGCCTACGGACCGGGAATTCTGGCTCTCGCCCATCAGCCCGACGAATATTGCCGCATAGATCATCTCGTTGCATCCTGCAAGGCGATGGCGATAGCGGCTATGCGACTGCTGGGTGAATAAGAGGAAGCATGAAACGAAGAGAGTTCATTCAATCCGCCGCCATCACGCTTGGCGGCTCAATGGCAAACGAGATGATAGCAAAATCTTCTGACCCTATTTCCATCGGCGGCTCGATAACCGATGTGGAGGGCATCCGTGCGGGCCACTTCACAGACCCGCGAAGACCTACCGGTTGCACAGTCATTCTTGCCGAAGAAGGAGCCACGGCAGGCGTTGACGTTCGCGGGGCCGCGCCCGGCACGCGCGAGACTGACCTGCTCGATCCCGTGAACACTGTCGAGCAGATTCATGCCATCGCGCTTGCAGGAGGCAGCGCATTCGGATTGGACACGGCTTCGGGCGTGATGCGTTACCTCGAAGAAAAACAAATAGGCTTCAACGTGGGGGTGGCGCGAGTCCCCATCGTTCCCGCCGCGATACTCTTCGACCTGACTGTGGGCGACGCAAAAATTCGGCCCGATGCCGAAGCGGGATACAAGGCGTGCAAAGCGGCGTCATCATCTCCGATGGCTGAAGGCAACGTTGGCGCAGGCGCGGGCGCGACGGTAGGAAAAATCTTCGGGATGACGCGGGCGATGAAAGGCGGCATCGGCACTGCTTCAATCAAAGTCAACGGCTTCACCATCGGCGCAGCAGTCGCCGTCAATTCCGTAGGAGACATTTTCGATCCGCATACGGGCGCGCAGATCGCGGGAGCGAGAACGCCTGACGGCAAATCCCTGTTCAATTCCATGCAGGCCATACTGCGCGGAGACGCGCCCGCAAGTCTTCAATCCGGCGCGGCCACAGCCATCGGCGTCGTGGCAACGGACGCGATACTGACAAAAGCGCAGGCTAAGAAAATCGCTCAGATGGCTCACGACGGACTGGCCCGCACGATCAATCCGTCGCACACGCCGGGAGATGGCGATACGATTTTCGCGCTCGCCACAGGCAAATCGGGCAAACCAGCGAAGGTATTGCTGATCGGCGCAGTCGCCGCAGAAGTCGTAGCCGCCGCAGTCGTGCGCGCCGTCCGCGCGGCGAAGAGCCTGCCGGGATTGCCGAGCGCCGCTGACGTGAAAGGGTGAATGGGAGAGTGGGAGAATGGGCGAATGGGTGAGGACACGAATAGATCAATGGGCAATCATGTGATTGTGGAGATAGAAGCAATGAGGTTTCATCTCCCACTCTCCCACTCTCCCACTCTCCCACTCTCCCACTCATAACAACATGAACACGCTTCTAATCATACTGATCGCTTACTCGCTGATGATGATCGCGCTTGGCGCAGTGGTGTCGCGCGGGGTGAAGGAGTCGAATGATTTTTATGTGGCGGGGCGCGGGCTTGGCGCTATGTATCTGTCGGTGACGCTGATTGCGGCCAATATTGGCGCGGGGTCTACGGTAGGCGCGGCGGGTTTGGGATATCGTGACGGGCTTGCGGCGTGGTGGTGGGTCGGGTCAGCCGGGATCGGGTCTTTGATTCTCGCTTTGACTGTCGGGCCGAAGATCTGGAAAGTCGCGAAAGAAAAAAATCTTCTCACCGTAGGCGATTATCTTGAGCATCGCTTTGACAGAAGAGTGAGACTCACGGCTGCCGTTTTTTTATGGCTCGGCTCAATGGTGATTCTTTCAGGCCAGTTGATCGCGGTCGCGTGGATACTCAATGTTGTTGCGGGCGTGTCGAAGACCGTGGGCTGCTTGCTTGCGGCTGGCGTATGCACGATTTACTTCACGGCGGGCGGGCTGCATTCGACGGTTCGCGTAAACCTTCTTCAACTGTGCGTCAAGTTCGCAGGCTTCATCCTCGCGCTTGCGTTTGTGATTCATCTCAGCGGCGGCATCACGGGGCTTGGCGAAAAGCTGAGCGCGAAAGTCGCGGCTGACAGTGTGGATTCATATCTCAGTTTCTTTGGCACAGGCGGCGCGGCGATAGCCGGGTATGTGGCTGCGCTGGTTCCGTCGTTCATCGTCTCGCCGGGACTGCTGCAAAAAATTTTCGGCGCTCGCGATACGAAAAGCGTTCGTGTCGGAGTCGGCGTAAACGCCCTGGTGCTTCTGATTTTTGCGATAGTGCCTGTCGCAATTGGCATGATCGCTCGCGGCTGGCTCGAACCATTAGGCAATCGTGAACTGGCGATGCCGATGGTGTTGAGCGAGGTCTTACCCCTTTGGCTGGGGGCGCTTTTGCTTGCGGCGATCTTTTCAGCCGAGGTCAGCACAGCCGATGCGGTGCTGTTTATGCTGACGACTTCGCTCGGCAAGGATTTCTACAAAGGCATACTCAATCCTGAAGCTACTGATCAGGAGTTGCTTCGATTCACCCGTCGCGCTGCCGTGATTTGCGGAGTGGGAGGCGCGCTGCTGGCTCTTGCGCTTGAGACGGTCATCGGCGCATTGACCGTTTTTTACAGCATCATCACGGCTGTATTTCTTTTGCCGATGGTGAGCGGATTATATTCAAAGCGCGTCTCTGCTCGCTCGGCTCTGATTTCAATAGCGGTGACTGTCGGGATGCTCTTTCTGATCGAGTTCGCTCCGCGCGTGTCGGCCCTTGAATCCGTGACGGGCTTGTTGACATACCCCGTGAGAGCGTGGGGCGTGCCGTCGCTCGTGGTCGCGATTTCCACAGGGCTTGCGGCGATGCTTGTGAATGAGATGTTAGATGTTAGAGGCTAGATGTTAGAGGTTGTGCCTCTTCTGACGAAAGGATGAAAAGGATATGGAACTATAGGACTGCTAACACGCAGCCTTTCTTCACTGACATCTGACATCTGACATCTGACATCTTCTTCCGAGGAGCATTGAATGAACTTCGAATCGCTTTTTCGACTCGATGATCAGGTTGCGGTTGTTTTCGGCGCGGGGTCGGGGCTGGGAGAAGTATCGGCCCGCGCTCTCGCCGCGCACGGCGCAAAGGTCGTATGCGCCGATATCGATCTTCACCAAGCAGAGCGCGTCGCCGTCGAGCTTGAACAAACTGCCTGCGCTGTCGATATAACGAATGAAGAACAGGTGCGGCAGGTGTTGAATGATACGTTTGAGCGAACAGGAAGAATCGATGTCGTTGTGACGACTCCGGGCATCAACGTCCGCAAACCCATTCTGCAATACAGCGCGGAAGAGTTTAATCGAGTGATCGCGGTGAACCTTCGCGGCACTTTCAATGTATTGAAAGAAGCGGGGCGGATCATGTCGGAGCAGGGGCGAGGGAGCATAATCGCTTTTTCATCGATTCGCTCGCAGGTTGTCGAGCCGGGTCAGGGAGTTTACGCAGCGACGAAAGCCGGGATCGTGCAGATGGTCAAGACGCTTGCCGCAGAGCTTGGCCCGCGGAACGTGCGAGTCAATGCCATAGCTCCCGGCGTGGTCGATACGCCGCTCACTGCTCAGATCAAAGAGAATCGCCAGTGGCACGAGGCTTATGCCAACAAGAGCGCTCTCGGAAGATGGGCGCGCGCAGACGAGTTGGCCGGCCCTGTCGTATTTTTGAGCAGCGAAGCTTCGAGTTTTGTGACGGGGACGGTGCTTTTCGTCGATGGCGGATGGACAGCGATTGACGGGCGATTCCAACCACCTCTGCCGTAATGTGTATGAAATAGTTTTTCGACAGAGAAGTCGAAGGGAGAAACCACAGATGAACACCGATGGACACAGATAGAGAAAGACAAAGAGTTTTCTGTTTTCTCCCTCCCGTCTTATCCGTGTTTATCTGTGTTCATCTGTGGTTCCCTTCCATAGAGAGTGAGGTAAAATAGCGAACATGTCAGATAAGTTATTTGCGGCAAGGCGACTGTTGAACCATCAGAGTGTCGGCGTACTTTCCACACACTCAGTAGATGTCGAAGGCTATCCCTTTGGTTCGATAGCTCCATTCGTCCTCGATTATGAGAGCGCGCCTGTCCTGCTCATCAGCGACATCGCTCAACACACTCGCAATATCAAACAGAATAACAAGGTGTCGCTGACTGTTTTCGACCAGGCATCTGATGACCCACAATCAGGCAGCCGATTGACGTGGATAGGAGATGCAGAGTCAATCGATCCCGATGACCGAGAGATACGCCATCGCTATTTGCGTTATTTCCCTTCAGCAGAATCGTACTTCGACACGCATGATTTTTCGTTTTATCGCATCAGCCTGCGGAGGGCGCGCTTCATCGGCGGGTTTGGGCAGATATACTGGATCGAACGAGGCGAGATGCTCATCAAAAATCCTTTCCGCGAAACCGAGAAAAGCATAATCGAGCACATGAATGAGGATCACCGAGAGGCATTGTTTCATTATTCAAAGGCGTTGGCAGGAGTTGAGGCCGAAGTTGTAACGATGACGGGGATCGACAGCGAGGGCTTCGATATGCTGGCTGATAAGCGGAAAGTAAGAATAGATTTCGACTCGTCTATTTATACAACTGAAGAGGCGCGAGCCAATTTGATCAGATTGGCCCGGATGTAGAAAGTATGGTGGACCCCAAAATCAAGACAAAAATTCGAGGTCGTGATAAATGAGTTCCTTTCATTACAAATTTCCTTTCAGCCGAAGTAAGCCCGGAAGAATACGAGCGGAAGTACCTGGAAGAAAGAGACCGAAAGGCCGATGAAGTTGTTGACAACAAAAACGCGAAAGGGGTAAAAGCTAAGACACTTTTGTGTCGCAATTTTTAGGACCACCTCACTGCCAGTCTGCCTTTCTCCCAGTTGACTCCTTGAAACTCTGCTCTCGCAGAAGGTATCATATCGCATTCAATCTACAGTGGCTTTTTGTCGAGATGATTTTCAACAAAACGTAGAGGAGAGTTTTCCATGAAGACAAGAACGTGTCTGATGCTCGCTTTCATTCTTTCAATCAGTCTGTCAGCTTTCGCTTTCCAGCCAAAACTTGACGGCGCTTACAAACTCACGGCCATCAAATTTTCCGGCGGCGAACAAACCGAAGCTCAGGTCAAAGGCATGATAGTCGTTCACGGCAAGTACATCGCTTTCGTGCGCTCTAACGTCGGTCGTCAGATGTGGACTCAGGAAGAGCCGCAAACGGATCGCGAGAAGAAAATCGTGGCCGCTTATCAGGGGCTTTCCGCAACCGCAGGCTCTTTCGAAATTCAGGGCGGCACGATAACCATCAATCAAATAGCCCAGGCCGTCCCTTCTTCGATGGGCCAACCCTCGAAATGGGACTTCAAACTCGACGGCAACAAGCTCTCGCTCAGACCTGCCGGAAACACCCAGGTCGAATTCCTGTTCGAGAGGTTGCCGTGATGCTTTGTCACGAAGCGAAAAGATTCTATTATTCAAGCCGCCTCTCGGGGCGGTTTTTTTTCAATCCAGCGTCGGGTCGGGATTCCGTCTTCTAACTCCTGACTTCTGACTTCTGACTTCTTGAATGGAGGGCACAACCTTGAAATCATTTCGCGACTTTCTGCTCACACTCCTTATAATTTCGATTGCTGCGCCCACGCAGGCTCAAACTCCGGCACAGGGCGAAGCGCCCAAACCGCCTGACCCGATGAGTCAGGCTACGTTTCGCGGACTCCGTCTTCGCTCCATAGGCCCTGCCTTCACTTCGGGCCGCGTCGTAGGATTGGCCGTCGATGAGAAAAATCCGAGTTATTACTTCGTCGCGGCGGCTTCGGGGGGAGTGTGGAAGACGACCAACTCAGGCACGACCTGGACTCCCGTCTTCGATAACGAAGGCTCTTATTCAATCGGTGCGGTCGCGCTCGATCCGAAAAATCCACAGACCGTATGGGTCGGAACCGGAGAGAATAATTCTCAACGCAGCGTCTCCTACGGCGATGGCGTGTATCGCTCGGATGACGGCGGAAAGTCATGGAAAAATGTGGGACTGAAAAAATCCGAACACATCGGGCGCATACGTCTCGACCCGCGCGATTCGAATACGGTTTACGTCGCCGCTCAAGGGCCGCTGTGGGGACCGGGCGGTGATCGCGGACTTTACAAAACTACGGACGGCGGCAAGTCGTGGAAAGCTATCTTGACGATAAGCGAAAACACGGGCGTGACCGATATCGCTATCGACCACAATAACCCCGATATCGTTTATGCCGCTTCCTATCAACGCCGCAGACATGTGTGGACTCTGATCAATGGCGGCCCTGAAAGCGCGCTCCATAAATCTACAGACGCCGGAGCCACGTGGAACAAATTCCGCGCTGGCCTTCCATCGGTCGAGATGGGTCGCATAGGACTCGATATCTCGCCCGTCAACACCAACGTGATTTATGCGACCATCGAAGCCGCAGACCGACGGGGCGGCATCTTTCGCTCTACGGATCGCGGCGAGACCTGGGAGCGAAGAAACGAATTCGATACGACTGCGATGTACTACGGCAAGATATTCGCCGATCCCAAAGATGTTGATCGCCTGTATGTGATGAATGTTTTGATTCAGGTCAGTGACGACGGAGGTCGCACGCTTCGCCCCCTGGGCGAAAGATCGAAGCACGTCGATAATCACGTTTTATGGGTCAATCCCGCAAACACCAGTCATTACCTCGCAGGCTGCGACGGCGGCGTGTATGAAAGCTTTGATCGCGGAGAGAACTGGCACTTCAAGGCCAATCTTCCGGTCACACAGTTTTACGATGTCACGGTAGATAACGCCGCTCCGTTTTACAACGTCTACGGTGGCACTCAGGACAATTACTCTATGGGCGGCCCGTCGCGCACGCGCAGCGCGTCAGGCATAACGAATGCCGACTGGTTCGTCACTTTGGGCGGCGACGGCTTTCGCTCTCAGGTCGACCCCGAAGACCCCAACATAGTTTATTCAGCCCTTCAGTACGGCTACCTCTCCCGCTTCGACAAACGCAGCGGCGAGCGCATGGGAATACAGCCGCGCGTGGGGAAAGACGAGCCGCCGCTTCGTTACAACTGGGATTCGCCTTTCATCATCAGCCCGCATTCACACACCCGTCTCTACTTCGCGGCCAACAAACTGTTTCGCTCGGATGATCGCGGCGATAGTTGGAAAGCGATAAGCGACGAGTTGTCGCGCGCAATTGATCGCGACAAGCTGCCTGTGATGGGCAAAATCTGGAACATCGATGCTGTCGCCAAACATCAATCGACTTCGTTCTACGGCAACGCGACCGCGCTTGCCGAATCGCCAAAAAAAGACGGGTTGATTTATGTCGGCACCGATGACGGCCTCATCAACGTGACCGAAGATGGCGGGAAGAACTGGCGACGCATTGAAAAATTTTCTGATGTTCCCGACATGACTTACGTGAGCCGCATCATCGCATCCGGTCACGACGTGAATACCGTTTACGCAGGATTCGAGAATCACAAGAACGCGGACTTCGCGCCTTACCTGCTCAAAAGCACCGATGCCGGAAAAAGCTGGACTTCGATCAAAAGCAATCTTCCGGCAAACGGCCCGGTGCTGGCCATTGCCGAAGATCACGTCAATCCGAATCTGCTTTTCGTCGGCACCGAGTTCGGTCTTTTCTTCACCATTGACGGCGGAAAGAAGTGGGTGCAACTCAAAGGCGGAATGCCGACTATAGCGGTGCGCGACCTTGCGATTCAAAAACGCGAGAATGATTTGGTCGTAGCCACATTCGGTCGCGGGATTTACATACTCGATGACTACACGCCGCTCCGCGCTCTTACGCCTGATCTACTATCGGCAGAGAGCCATCTGTTTCCCGTAAAAGACGCGCTGATGTACATACAATCGCAACCGCTGGGCGGCGCGAGGAAATCTTTTCAGGGCGAGTCTTTCTTCACGGCTGACAATCCGCCCTTCGGCGCGACCTTCACTTATTATCTAAAGGAGTCTTACAAGACGCGCCGTGATCGGCGCAGGGAAGCCCAGAGCGAGGCCGAAAAGAAAAACCTCCCTCCTCCCTTCCCGACGAAAGAAGACTTGAGATCGGAAGAGGAAGAAGAAGCTCCGCAGATAATCATCACCGTGACCGACTCCGAAGGTCAGGTGGTGCGACGACTCACGCGCCCGCCCGCGGCAGGGATGAATCGAGCGACGTGGGACCTTCGCTATCCCGCGCCCTCGCTCGGACAGCCGAGACCGGGCGCAGAGGATGATCCGTTCTTCGAACCCCCTTCAGGGCCGCTGGTGATGCCGGGTCGTTACACAGTCTCGATTGCGAAGCGAGTCGAGGGAGTGGTGACGCCTCTTTCCCGGCCTCAGCAGTTCAACGTCGTCATCGATGGCGCGTCCACGCTTGCGGCATCTGATCGCGCCGCGCTCGTGGAGTTTCAAAAGAAGGTCGCCCGACTTCAACGCGCCATCACAGGCGCTCTCGAAGCTGCCAACACGGCGAGGACTCGTCTCGGATTGATGAAGCGCGCGCTCATAGAAACTCCTGCCGCGCCTGCGAAACTGACCGACGACGCCAATTCAATCGAGAAGCGGATCAATGAGATACTGCGCGACCTGCGCGGCGACCAGACGCTTCGCTCGCGCAGTGAGAATACTCCGCCCTCGATCAATGAGCGCGTGGGGGGCATAGCGGGCGATCAGCGCATGTCGACTTCGCGTCCGACTCAAACTCAGATGGATCAGTACCGCATCGCGGCGGATGAGTTCAGACAATCGCTGGCTGCCCTTCGCAACCTGATCGAAGGCGACTTCGCGCGACTGGAAAAGGCTATGGAGGCAGCGGGCGCTCCTCATACTCCGGGCCGATTGCCTGAATGGAAAGATAACTGACAGACAGAGCGTACTTCGTAATGCGCGGTGCGTGGAGAGAAATTCTCTTCACGCACTTTTTTTTCTTCTCTCTAAAAAAGCTGTCGAACTTCCGGGGCCGCCTGCGGAATATAGCGCAGTAGGGGTTAGTGTGTCTGCAAACCGGAATCCGACCGGTCTCAGGGGCATTCTCGAAAAGCTGAATTTGATCTCAGGTTTATTTTAAAAAATATTTTCAGGCAAGCGAAAAATATTTTCAAATAATGCGAAAAAAAACGACGCGCTTTCCGTCTATAGATAATGAGGGAGTTAAAAGCACGGCGCTCCCTGGCCCTTTGAAAGAAGTAAGTATTATACAGGGCGTTTAAGATTAAGGCGGCCCCCTTCCGCTCAAGCATATCGCCGCCTATATTTTGGCTGGCTCCTGCTATTTGGCTGGCCATGAAAGTCCTGGGCGTGGTGAACATCCCCTCCCCGCGTCCGGGTATTGAGCCTCAACCCTGCCCAAGTCCGGCTTTTGCCTGAAAGTCGGGAGGCTCAAAGAGGGCGCGAAGAGTTAAATCTCTTCGCGCTCACCCCCCTCTTCAAGGCAAAAGTAAAAAGGCAAAATGAAAAAGAAGGAAAGTTTTTGCCATAAGCCTGAAATCTCCATTCCCGTTTTTGCCTTTTACCTTTTGCCTTTTTACTTGATTGGTGTGACTTCGCGGATTATTTCTGCCTCCTTCCTCGCCTCTTCGCGCGTATTTCATGTCAAACTGGAAGAACTATGACTCGGACTGCCGAATATCTGAAAAAATTTTCTGCGCTCATGGCGATCATCGCCCTTTGCTCGCTGCCAGTCCAGGCGCAGGACGGGCGCGTCAAGTTCGACGCTCTCTCGCACCTTGAAGCGAAAGCCAGCGAGACCGTAGATGTGAATGTAGAAAGCCCGCTGCTTCAAATAATCCCCAAGCTCGTTTTCGGCGGGCAGTCGGTTGCAGAGAAAACGATGCGCGAACTGGTCGCGGGACTCAAAGGCGTCTTCGTCCGGCATTATGAGTTTGAAAAAAGCGGCGCGTTCACCGAGTCCGATCTCGATGCGGTTCGCTCTCAGGTTCGCAGTTGGTCGAAGATCGTCGGCATCCGCAGCAAACGCGGCGGCGAAACGGTCGAAGTCCACACATTGATGGACGGCTCCAAAATCACGGGGCTGCTCATTCTGGCCGTTGAACCGAGACAGCTTACGCTCGTCAACGTAGTCGGCCCGGTCGATCTGGAAAAGCTCATCGAGATGGCCCGCCATTTCGGATGGCTTGATCTTGAACTGGACAAAGCGAAGAAGGAGTAAACATGGCTAAGAGGAAAACTGTCCCCCGAATTCTCATACTTACGACTGTGATGCTATTGATACAGTCTGTGGCTTTCGGCGATGACTTCGATATGATCGTCAAAAATATCGAGTCGCACTACAAGGCGAAGAAGAGAAGAATTCCGTTCCTCGGACTGGCAGGCTTTTTCGTAAAGATCATCCACCCGGCGGGCGTGAAGAGCTTCAAACTCGCCGTATTCGATGAGCAGGACTTCAAGCCCGACTCGCGCGATTTCGCATTCGAGCAGTCGGTCAAAAAATCCATCAACTCGAAAAAGTGGAAACCGATGACGCGAGCCATCAGCCGCTCGACCGGCAATCGCGCTTATGTCTACACCCATCAATCGGGCAAAGACATGGAGATGCTCACCGTTACCTTTTCCAATCGTCAGGCCATAGTCGTGCAGGCGAAGATCAACCCCGACGCGGTGGCCCGGTTTATGGAGAAGCCTGAAATCCTCGGCTTTTCGCTGGCGGGAAGTTTCAAAGGCTCGCCTTCGTTTTTCGATCCCACAAGCACCGTATTCAACGCAGGCGCAGCGGGAAGATCATCAGGCGGCGATTCGCTCGACAGCCTTCGCGACCAGAGCGCGCCGCGCATAGACACTGATACGCGGTCGAAACCCGTGTTGAAAGTTCGTTCTACGGAAGACGACTCCGATCTCAATCCCGTGCATGGCGAAGAGCGGCCTTCGACCGCAGGCAAATCAGATGAAGCAGCCATCAAGCTCGAAGCGAGTCTCATCAATCTGAACGTGAAAGCCACGGATCGCAGCGGCGACCCGCTCAAGAATCTCAGCAAGGGCGACTTCCGCATTTTTGAAGACGGCGTCGAGCAGGACATCTTTTATTTCGAACCTGTCAGCGCGCCGATAAACCTCGTGCTGCTTCTGGATTTGAGCGGCAGCACGAGAGACAAACGCGGGGTGATGATCGAGGCGGCGAAGAAGTTCATCGATTCGCTAGGCTCACAGGACAAAATCGCGGTCGCGGGCTTCACGCGCGATTTCGTCGTGGCCGTCGACTTCACATCGGACAGGAAGCTTCTGAAGAAAGCTGTAGACAGAATGAAAAAGATCGAGGGCGGCACGGCGTATTATGACGCGATGTGGTCGACGCTCGATCTGATGGAAAGGGTCAAAGATTCACGTCAGGCCATAGTGGTTTTAACCGATGGAGTAGACAACTCGATTCTCGAATCGAGCTATGAGCCTTCCGATCACTCTTTCGATGAATTGCTCAGTCGAGTGATGGAAAGCGACGCGACCATTTATCCTATCTACCTCAACCCCGATGAAACCCGCCTGCAACGAGCGATTGCCAATCCGGAGATTTCCGATGCGCGCCGCGAGCGATTGAAGCGCCAATTGCAGCCCAACCTGACGGCCCATCGCCAGTTGGAACAACTCGCCGAAGAGACAGCCGGAACGGTGTTCGTGGCCGAGGATGAAAACGATCTCGAAGGCGTCTATCAAAAAGTCGCTCAGGAATTGAGGCTCATCTACACACTGGCCTACGCGCCCAGGAATTTAGACCGCGATGGCAAATATCGCAAGCTCACTGTGGAAGTGAAGCGAGATGGAACGCGAGTAAAAGCCCGCCGCGGATATTACGCTAAGTGAGTCTTGAGAGTCTGGAGTCTGGAGTCTGGAGTCTGGAAAAGGAATCGAGCATTCAGACTCCATAGGCTCTCAGGACTCTCAAGACTCTCAAGACCCTCAAGACTCGCTAGACTCTCTGGACTCTCTGGCTATATATTTCGCGAATGCAATCCTCGGATATCCTCTGCGAAAAAGAAGCACTCGACAAAGCCTTCCTCTACACAATCGAAAATAAGAGGTGACAGCGATGATAGTCAAAGAAACCGTCGCGCGCGCGACGCACGAAGTAATCAATCAACCGCCTCCGCTCGAAGAGTACAACCTCTATGAGCAGGATAAGATTTTGAAAGAAGCTCTCCATCGTGAAGGCGCAGCGTGGGCCGCGGATTCCATCTCACGTCTTGGCGCGCTCGTTGGCAGCCGGGAGATGATCGAAGCCGGATTTCAGGCCAATCGCTTCACGCCCACTCTTCGCACGCATGATCGCTTCGGCCATCGCATCGATGAAGTCGAATATCATCCGGCTTATCATCGCTTCATGCAGACGAGCATGAAGTGGGAGCTTCATTCGCTGCCGTGGCGTGACCCTCGCGCGGGTTCGCACGTCGCGCGCTCGGCGATGATGTACGTGATGTGCCAGACCGAGCCGGGGCATCTCTGCCCGATCTCAATGACGTTTGCCGCCGTGCCGACTCTTCGGCATCAATCGGAGATAGCCGACGAGTGGGAGCCGCGACTTTTTTCTTCGGATTATGACGAGCGATTCCTTCCGGCTTCGATGAAGCGAAGCGCGACCGTCGGGATGGCGATGACTGAAAAGCAGGGCGGCTCGGACGTGAGAGCCAACACCACGCGAGCCACGCCTATTGGGCGAAGCGGTTCGGGTGAGGAGTACGAAATCACCGGGCATAAATGGTTCTGCTCGGCTCCGATGTGCGACGCGTTTCTGACTCTCGCTCATACGGACAAAGGGCTGTCGTGTTTTTTGGTCCCGCGATGGACTCCTGACGGCGAGCGAAATCGATTCTTCATTCAGCGGCTCAAGGACAAGCTTGGAAACAGGTCGAATGCTTCGAGCGAAATCGAATACGACAGCGCGTGGGCGCGAATGGTGGGCGAAGAAGGGCGCGGGGTGGCGACCATAATCGAGATGGTTGCGCACACGCGGCTCGATTGCGCGGTCACGTCTGCGGCGTTGATGCATCAGGCCGTCTCTCAGGCCATTCATCACACTCGGCATCGCTCGGCTTTCGGCAAGCTGATAGTGGATCAACCGCTGATGCAAAACGTGCTTGCTGATCTGGCGCTGGAAGCGGAAGCGGCGACGGTCAGCGTGATGCGGCTCGCTCGCGCTTACGATGAGGCGCAACTTGATGACGGCGCGCGCTCGTTTCGTCGACTGGCGACGGCGGTTTTGAAATACTGGATTTGCAAACGCGCGCCCGGTCACGTTTATGAATCACTCGAATGTTTGGGCGGAAACGGATATGTCGAAGAGAGCGTGATGTCGAGGATTTATCGAGAAGCGCCCTTGAGTTCGATATGGGAGGGATCGGGAAATGTGATCTGCCTCGACGTGCTGCGAGCGATGGAGCGCGAGCCTCAGTCGGTCTCTCTGTTTATGGATGAGCTTGAGCTTTCGCGCGGCGCGAACAAATATCTCGATTCATTCGTCGTCGAGTTGCAAAAAGAATTGAGTGACCGCGCAAACATTGAGGAGCGCGCGAGGATCGTGACCGGGAAGATGGCGCTTGCGCTTCAGGCGGCTCTTGTCGCGCGCAACAGCCCGTCGTTCGTTTCGGACGCATTTTGCGCCTCGCGCCTGAAGTCCGTGAGCGGCATTTATGGCGCTCTGACAGATCGAGTCGATTTCAGGAACATCATCGAGCGTGCCAGCGTGTAAGCAGAGGCGCTACTCCGATTCACGTTTCATTCGAAATCGATTCAAAGTCATGAAGGAATACCCATGATTCGAAAGCTTCTCTCTTTCACGCTGATCGCTCTCTTCTTCACGTCGGCCTTTTCGCAACAGAAGATTCAGTTCGGCAAGTGCGACGATGTGCCGCAGCGCAGCGAGGTTTCGCTTCAGGCCATTCATATCCCCATGCGCGATGGAGTGAAGATAGCCGCCGATATCATCCTTCCGAAAGACCTGCCTGCCGGAAAGAAGCTCCCAACCATTCTGCTTGCCACTCGCTACTGGCGCGCGGTCGAAGGCGCGCCTGCGGGCAATCGCTTCTGGATCGATCACGGATACGCGGTCGTATCAATCGATGTGCGCGGCACGGGCGCATCATTCGGTCGCTGGCCTTATCCTTGGTCTGCGGATGAAATCAAAGACCTCGGCGACACGGTCAAATGGATAGTCGGGCAGCCCTGGTCTGACGGCAACGTGGGAAGCATCGGCACATCTTACACCGCAAACACTGCCGAGTTCGCGACCGTCAGCAATCACCCGGCAGTCAAAGCGGTCGTGCCTCGCTTCAGCGATTTCGATCTTTACACCGATCTCACTTTTCCCGGTGGATTGTTCAACGAATTCCTGGCCAGAGAATGGGGCGCGGTCGTCGCCTCTCTCGACAAAAACGCCAAACAGGGCCAGCCGCCGCGCGGCGTCAGACCCGTTGATGATGACAAAGACGGAAGCCTCCTTGCCGCAGCCCTCCGCGATCACGAGCATAATCCCAGTGTCTACGAAGCGTCGAAGCAGATCACATATCGAGATGATCGTCCCGCAGGATGGGGGGCTGAGATGAAAGATTTCAGCGCCTACAACTATCGCCGCGAAATAGAGCGTTCGCGCGTCCCCATATTCGCGTGGGCAAGCTGGCTGGACGCAGGCACGGCCAACGGCGCGATCAAACGTTTTCTTACTTTCAGCAATACTCAACGCCTGATCATCGGCGCGTGGAGTCACGGCGGAGGATTTCACGCAAGCCAGTTCCTTCCGTCCGCGACTCCGACCGATCCCAATCCGCAGGCGCAGTCACAGGAAGCCTTCTGCTTTCTCGATCAGTTCCTCAAAGGCAAGCCGAACGGCATGAATGAAAAGCTCATGATCTATTACACGATGGGCGAAGAGCGATGGAAGACGACTCGCGTGTGGCCGCCTGCTGGTAGCTCTATGCAGAGATGGTATCTCTCGGCTGACAACACCCTCGCCCGCTCTGCTCCGAAAACTCGAACGGGCGCGGACAAGCACACTATCGATTTCGAAGCGACTACCGGCAGGCAGAATCGCTGGTACACTCAGCTTGGCGGTGATGTTATCTATGGAGATCGCGCCGAGGCTGATCGAAAGCTTCTCACCTACACCAGCGCGCCGATTCAGGAAGACATGGAAATCACGGGTCATCCGGTCATCACGATGTTTGTCTCATCGACTGCCGAAGACGGCGCGTTCATAGTCTACCTCGAAGACGTGGACGAACAGGGCCGAGTCACTTACATAACCGAAGGCCAGTTGAGAGCGATTCACAGACGAGTGTCTACGGAGACGCCGCCTTATCGAATGCTTGAGCCTCATCATTCGTTCAAACGGAAAGACTCGATGCCTATGAGGCCGGGAGAAGTAACGCGGTTGACTTTCGGCATACTGCCGACATCGGTGTTGATCAAAAAAGGCCATCGCATTCGCATAGCCATCGCGGGCGCGGATAAAGACACGTTCGCCCGCACGCCTTCGGACAAAACTCCGACCATAAGTGTGGAGCGAAACCTGCGCTACGGGTCGTTCATCGATCTGCCCGTTATCAGAAATCGCAGGGCGATGTATAGGAGAAATGAACCGTGAAACTAAAACCAAACCTGACCCTTCTGCTTCTGGCCATCTTGTTCACGGGGGTGACGAACGCCCTGCCGACGGTCGCTACTCACGCGCAGGCAAACTCCATTGAAGAAAGAATCCGTCGGGTCGAAAACGGGCTGCTGTTTACGATAGCGATCAAAGGGCAGCCGCCGAGGGGGATGAATCTCCTTGAGCGAATGAAGCACTACAAAGTGCCGGGTGTGAGCGTCGCCGTCATCGATAATTCTTCGATCAGTTGGGCGCGCGGCTATGGCCATCGCGAAGCAGGCGCGGATAAGCCCGTCACCACAGACACTCTTTTTCAGGCGGCTTCGATCAGCAAGCCCGTTGCCGTCACTGCTGCGCTTCGCCTCATCGAGCAGGGCAGACTCAGCCTTGATGAAGATGTGAATCTGAAATTGAAATCGTGGAAAGTGTCGGAAAACGAATTCACGAAAGAACAGAAAGTGACCATCCGTCGATTGACGAGTCACAGCGCGGGATTGACCGTGCATGGCTTTCCGGGATACGCGGCGGATAAGCCCATCCCATCGGTCGTTCAAATACTCAACGGCGAGCCGCCTGCAAACACAAGAGCCGTCCGTGTCGATACCGTTCCTGGAACGAAGTGGCGATACTCAGGCGGCGGCACTACCGTGTTGCAGCAACTGCTGATCGATACGACCGGCAAAACTTTTCCTCAACTCATGCGGGAAATCGTTTTGAGTAAAGCCGGGATGCGCGAAAGCACTTATGAACAACCTCTGCCTGAAGCGAGACGCGAGCAGGCCGCCACAGGTCACAGGCCAGACGGAGAAAAGATCAAAGGCAATTTTCACACGTACCCGGAGATGGCGGCGGCGGGACTCTGGACTACACCTACCGATCTCGCGCGATTCGCCATCGAGATTCAGAAATCGAAAGCCGGAAAATCCCGTTTGCTATCGAAGCGAATGGTCGACGAGATGCTCACCCGTCAGAGCGGAGATTACGGACTCGGCGTCGGGCTTGCGGGCGAAGGGCGCGGCCATCAATTCAGTCACGGCGGCTCGAACGAAGGCTTCCGTTGCATCATGGTCGCTTACAGCGAGACTGGCAAAGGCGTCGTGGTGATGACGAATTCGGACAATGGGGGTCAACTGATGTCAGAGATCGTTCGCGCTGTCGCTCACGAATACGGCTGGCCCGATTACAAGCCTGCGGAGCGAGAGATGATCAGACTCGATCCTGAATCGTTAAAGCCCTTCGTCGGCGAATATCAGCTTGCGCCAGGCTTGACGTTAAAGATCGAACTCGAAGGCGATCACCTCACAGCAACCCCAACGGATCGACCCCGGATCGATCTTTACCCTGAATCAGAAGTGAAATTCTTTTCTACGCAGATGCAGGCTGAAATCACCTTTGTCAAAGATAACGGCAAGGTCAACGAACTCACAGCGCGCCTTTTCGGTCGCAACTTCAAGGGCGTCAGAACGAAATGAATCTGGAGTCGAGAGTCTGGAGTCTGGAGTCTTGATGGTTTCCGCATTCGGACACCAGACTCTCGACTCCAGACTCCGGACTTTTAAGAGGAGAAATGATGACTGATAAAATGAACCATCGATGGCGACTCGCCGCCCGTCCTGTAGGTATGATCAAGGAATCCGATTTCAAATGGACTGAAGAGCCTATACCGGAACTCGGCGATGGGCAGGTTCTCGTCCGTAACCTCTACATCTCGCTCGATCCGACCAATCGCGGGTGGGTCAACGATATCGATACTTATCTTCCGCCGGTCGCCATAGGCGAAGTGATGCGCAGCATAGGAATTGGCGAAGTCGTCGAATCGCGCAATCGCGGTTTCGAAGAGGGCGATATAGTTCAGAGCATGTTCGGATGGCAGGAATATGCCGTAAGCGCAGGAGAGGGACTCAACAAGCTGCCGATGATACCGGGGCTTCCGCTGACGGCTTTCTTCGGATTGTTCGGTCACATCGGCGCGACAGCTTATTACGGGCTGCTGGATGTCGCTAAACCCAAAGCGGGCGAAACGCTCGTCGTCTCGACGGCAGCCGGCGCGGTCGGGTCGCTCGTCGGGCAGATAGGAAAAATTCATGGATTGCGCGTCGTGGGTCTGACGGGCAGCGACGAGAAATGCCGATGGATAACCGAAGAGCTTGGCTACGACGCGGCGATCAACTACAAGACGGAAGATGTGACAGAGAGTTTGAAAAAGCATTGCCCCGCCGGGATCGATATTTATTTCGAGAACGTGGGCGGCGCGATACTCGATGCCGTGTTGAGTTTGATCAATATCAGAGCGCGAATCGTGCTGTGCGGGCTGATCTCGCAATACAACTCTTCGGAGCCTGTACCCGGCCCTTACAACTTCGTGCAGATTTTAGTCAAACGTGCGAGAGTCGAAGGCTTCATCGTTTTGGATTATGTAGATCGTTTTCAGGAAGCGTTTCAGGAGATGGGCCGATGGTACTCAGAAGGCAAGCTCAAGTATCGCGTCGATGTCGTAGAAGGACTCGATCAGGCTCCGCGAGCGGTGAATAAACTCTTTGATGGATCGAACACAGGCAAGCTCATTCTCAAGGTGTGATTTCGAATCGGATAGGTATGAAGCCGTTCCCATTTCGTTTTCCGGCAGAGACGGGACGCGGATCGATCCGCGTCCCGTTTTTTTCTGAAGGCGAACGGACTTTTAACAATACTGTTGAGCCGTCCATCCCTGCTTGATAGACTCGTCGTGTTTTCTTGCGGCCCCTTCGATGCTCACATCCGAGATTGAGTTGAGCGGATGTCGCTGGATCAATTCTTCACTTACTTTTCATACTTCGCTCTTGCCTTTCAGGGCTTTTTTAATCCCATACCTCTCGGCAACGAAGGGTTGAAGTCGAAGCGCATACCTTATATCTCAATCGCCATAGTCCTGCTCAATGTCGGACTGTTCGTCGCCACTATTCACATCGTCAAGGATCAGGAGGACAGGATCGAGACGGCGGCGGGAAACATACTGGTCTTCCTCGAAAGGAATCCTCGCGCAGACCGAATCCTGGAGGTGCAGGAAAAGCTCAGAGAAATGGGACTGGCCGACGACCGGGCGAGGCTCACTGCGAACGGGAAAGCCGTGCTGATGCGCCCTCCCGACGATGAGCGATTCAAATTTGAAATCGGAGAAGATGAGTTCGATAAACTCGTGCTTGATTTCCGCAGCACATTTGCGGCGTATAAGAAAGCCGAAGGGGATCATCTGTTTTTTCGCTTCGGACTCGGCCCCGGCGCGACGTGGAAAGCGCATCAGCTTATAAGCTATATGTTCCTTCACGGCGGATTGCTGCATCTGGCGGGCAACTGTATTTTCTTTCTCGCCCTTGCGACGAGCGTCGAGAGATTGTGGGGGCAAAAAATTTTCGCCGCGTTTTATATTCTTGTAGGCGTGATGGCCTGCCTTCCGAGTTTGATGCTTTCCACTCAGGGGCCGATGATAGGAGCATCGGGAGCCATAAGCGGGATGATGGGAGCTTTCCTCGTATGCTTCAACAACGCGCGGGTCAAAGTCGGATGGCTTTCGCTGCCGCTCATTCCAATACTGCCGCTATTTCGCCGCAAGCCGTTCGGCATAGTCCGCATCCCGGCCTATATATTCCTGGCTTATTATTTCACCTCTCAGATTTCTTTCTGGTGGGTGTCGAAGAAAGCGGGCGGCAACACAGGAGTCGCTTATTCGGCGCACGTCGCAGGATTCTTTTTCGGCGTCTTCTTCGCGGTGATGCTGGAACTGGTGAGGCTGAAGAAAGATTTCGCTCCCCCGCCTGAGCCTGTCGAGCCTGACGGGGCAGCAACAATCGAGCAGTCGTACAATCTCCTCCAACAGGGCGAAACGGAGCGAGCGGCTTACAAGCTCAGATATTACCTCGCAAAGAATCCTGAAGACACGGCAGCGATAAATACTCTGGCGAATATTTACAAGCGCACATCGAATCACGAACAACTGAGCGCGCTGTACGCGAGGATCATCCGGCATCATCTGTCGAAGGGTGACAGAGACGCGGCGCTTCGCAACTTCATTGAGCTTCAGACGGCGCTCGTCGGCAGCGATTTTCACCCGGTGCTTGTGGTGCGGGACTGGATGAGCATCTGCGATCAGATGTACAAATCGAGGATGATTCGGGAAACGATTTATGAATGCCGTCGATTGAGTGAGGCTTACCCGGACGATGCGCTGGCGATGAGGGCGCTGGTGATGGCGGGCGAAGCCGCTTTGTGGATTCCCGACAGGGAGACGGCGCTGGATTCTTTTGAGAAAGCTATCGGGATGAGTCCGCCGGTCGCGCTCGAAGCCCGCGCCCGTCAGGGTATTGAAAGATGCAACCGGGAAGCGACCAAAGGGAGCGATCTTTCAAACGAGCAGACTGACCGTGAGATGGAACTGACGACGAAATAATATTCATTGCGCAAGATCGCGAATTATTCGGACGATGCCTGATACGACACGGGCTGCGCGATCATAATCTATACGATCGGGCGTATCGGCAGATGTGTGATAGTGGCGATATCGAAAGATCGCCGTATCGGTTATCATCACCGCGTCGTAGCCTTCTTCCCAGAAACTCCATTGATCAGACCATCCCACGCCGGTCATCCATCCCGGCGCGGCCACTCCTTCAGACGGAAAGAGGGTCGTCTCGCGAAAAGTTCTGATCATTCTTCGTGTCAGGCTTCTCGAAGAAAGATTCCCGACAAAGCCTATGAAGTTTCCGCGATCAGGATAAAACCATCTGAAGCCCACCGGATAAAACTGGCTCTTTGGTTCTTCCGAATAACAACCGATGGTTTCCAGCGAGAGCATCGCCGTTATTAGCTCGCCGCGTTGCTTCGATCTGCGCGCATAAACGAGGCTGCCCATCTCTTGGGTCTGAAAGTAAGGCGGCTCTTCGTTGACGAAGGCGACAAAGCGAATCGTCCGGGCCGGAGTTTCCGTCTTGAACAGTCGCGCAAGTTCGAGCATCGCCGCTGTTCCTGTTGCGTTATCATTCGCGCCGGGACTGCCGCGCACGGAATCGTAATGCGCGCCGATGAGGATTATTTCGTCAGATGCGCCACGTATTTCGACTTCGATGTTTTTGACTTCCTTGCCTTCGACCCAATAGGACTGTTCGGCGACCTGATAACCAAAAGAAGCCAGCCGGGAGCGGATATATTCTTCTGAGGTTTTCAGCGATTCATAGCGGTGGATATTTCTCTCGCCTATTTTCGCGGCGAGAGTTTCGACATGGGTTTTGAGATTATCGCGTATTTCTATTTCATCGCCGGAGAGCGATTGAAATGGGCCGGAGTATGAGCGACCGGGCATAGCTATCACAAACGCGATGAGCGATGTGATTATTATGATAGGAATGCTCAAACGAGCAGCCAGCCGCAGCCAGCCTTTGAAGCCGCGCGGCAGGAATCTCATGTCGACTTCTTTATCGAACATCTTCGATCCATTCATCGGATTCGCTTCTGCCTTGCGATCCATTCATCTATTCTTTTTTCAAGCACGTCCAGCGGCAGCGGGCCGTCATCCAACACCGCGTTGTGAAACTTTCTGATGTTGAATCGTTCGCCGAGTTCGCGCTTCGCTCGCGCGCGAAGCTCCTTGATCTTCAATTCGCCCAGCTTGTATCCGAGAGCCTGACCGGGCCAGACTATGTAACGATCAATCTCGACGATGATGTCGTTTTCGGTCTTGGCGGTGTTTTCTTTCATGAAATCAATCGCCTGCTGGCGGCTCCATCCGAATGCGTGCATTCCGGTATCGACGACGAGCCTGCACGCGCGCCACATCTCGTAAGTCAACTGGCCGAACTTCGAATACGGGTCACTGTAAAAACCCATATCCCCGCCGAGGCTCTCCGTGTACAATGCCCAGCCCTCCACATAAGCTGTGTATCCGGCGTTGCGTCGGAAATCCGGCAGCCCTTTCAACTCCTGTGCGCGCGATATCTGAAGGTGATGACCGGGGACGGATTCGTGAAGTGAGAGCGCCTCCATCTCATATCGAGGTCGCGTTTCGAGCTTGTAGGTGTTGACCCAGTACCAGCCCGGACGAGAGCCGTCCGCCGCGCCCTGCTGATAATAAGCCGTCGTCTGCGCGGGCGCTTCGTAAAGCGGTATCTCTCGCACGCCATAACTGTTGCGCGGAAGCTCTGCGAAAAATCTCGGAAGCTCTGCGTCAGCCCGCTTGCAGATGTCGCGATAGCCCGCAACGAGGTCTTCAGGCCGGGTGTAGTAAAAACGCGGATCGGTTCTGAGATGCGCGAGAAATTCCTGAAACGATCCTTTGAAATCGACCGCGCGGATCACGGCTTCCATCTCGCGGCGTATGCGCGCGACTTCTCGCTTTCCCGTTTCGTGAATCTCTCTGGCTGAAAGATTGGTCGTCGTCTGAACGCGAATCGAGTATTGATACCAGGCTTCGCCTTCGGGCAATACGGCGGCGGCGATGTCGGACCGGCACGCGGGCAGATACTCGTCTTTGATGAAGGCGAGAAGTTTTTCGAGCGCGGGCGTGATGGACGAGGCTATCTCTTTGCGCGCCGATTCGCGGAGTTGCGAGCGAAGGGTTTCGTTTATGTCCGAAGGTATTTTCTCGAACGCTTTGAAGAGCGGACTTCGCGAAGGTTCGGCGCTGATTTGCCCTTCGATCTGCGCCGAGACTGATCGAAGTGGCAGAGCCGGAGGCGTCCACTTCACGTCCACGCCGCGCTTCATCAAAGCGATTGTCTGATCGATGTAGCGCGGGAAAGCGGCGAGCCGCGCCAGATAGTTTTCATAATCCTTCAAGGTAGCGAGCGGCATCGCTCCCATAAGTTGAGGAAATTCTATCTGCAACCCCTGCATTTGATTTATCGGCGCAAGCTCTGAGGGGAATCGCTGGCCTTCGACGGCGAGAGTCTTGTCTCGAAGGAATAGGTCGTAAGAGATGCGATCCTGTCCCGCGAGCGCGGCGCGATTTATTTTCCGTATGCGGTCGAGCATTTCGCGCTCGTGCGTTTTGCGCTGCTCTGTCGCTTCGAAAGAAAGATCGGTGAGTCGATGGTTGAAGCGATTGTCTCCGGCGAGAGTGGCTGATTCCGGGTACTGCTCCAGTCGCCACTGCCAGTCCTGATCGAATAGCTGGCGGAGCTTTTTCGAAGTCGCGTTCGATGTGCGAGTGTCAGGCATAGCGGTGAAGACGGCCAGGAAAACGATAGCGACCGATGCGATTTTGCGCAATGCTGTTTCCTCCCTTATTTGAATGAGCCTCTCGAAGATAAACCGACCTGCGCCGAGCGATCAATCCCTGTGCGACGTTGGCTTTCAGTGGGCTGACAGGGGCGCGAATTCGCGCTTGTGCTGCTGTGTCTTTTTGCATACTCTTGACTACTTCACAGTCGCCTAATAGAATCGGGGTTGTTTAAGGGGAACTCAGCGATAATACCCGAGCAGAAGATTGTAGAGAATAGTAGCTCCTCACCTTGTACAGGTATCATAACAGCCCTCGAATGGAAGGCCGGAGATGGCAAGCAGAGAACCACTGAGCAACCAGCCTGTTCAGGACCCGGTTGCTGCCGGAAAAATCGCGCTTGAAGAGAACCGTTTCGAGGAGGCAGCCGATCTGTTTCGGTCCGCCCTGCGGAGAGGCGCGCGCTCTGCCGAAGAAGAAGCCATCATCCGGTGCCACCTGAGCGAAGCCCTCGAACAGAGGGGTCTCCACAAGGAACAACTCGAAGCCGTAGTCAAATACGCCCGATTCTCGGAATATGCCCGCCTGAGCGATCCGAACCAGATGGCCCTGCTCATACGTCTGGGCTGGAGCTACTCATTCAACAACGATATCCCGCGCGCCATCGCGCTCTTCAATCAGGCCATGCTTCTGGCCCGCAAGCTGGATAGTCACTCAGGGATGGGGGCATGCTTCTTCGGGCTTGGTCGCGCTTACAGAAATCTTTCGGAAGTCCGAATTGCTCGCGATTACTACACCTCAGCGCTTGAGCATTACCGCATAATCGGAAACTGGCGTCAGTTGGCCGAATCCTATATCAACCTCGGCTACATAGCGGCCTTCGACGGCGATTACCGAAGCGCGCTGCAATCACTCAAGCAGGCACTGGCGATGATAGGCTATCGCGAAGAGCATAGTCTTCTGGGAAGAGCCTACATGTATCTGGCCGTAACTTATGACCATCTCGGCTCGACCTCACGCGCGCTGGCTGCATGGGAAAAATGCATCGATCACTTCCGCAAGGCCGGCAACGTATACCTGGTCGCCAACAATCAGAACAATCTCGCCGACAAACTGATATGGCTCGGCCAGTGGGCGAGGGCCGAACAACTGGTCAAATCCGCAATCGAGGTGCTGAAGGATACCTCCATCGTGGCGAACTACGGCGGCGCGCTCGATACTCTTGCCCAGCTTTATCTGCTTCAGGGAAAAGTCGAAGAGGCGGATCGCTTGCTCGAAGATTGCCTCGAAGTACTGTCTCCCGTGAAGGCGGGCGAATGGGGATTGCTCAGCACGCGCATAACGATAGGCCGAAGCTACATCATCAAGGATCGGGCCGATCTGGCGATCAAACCTCTTGAGCACGTGGTAGAGACCTGCGAGCGCACGGGCGATCATCGCTTCATCGTCGATGCGAAACTGTGGCTGGCCGAGGCGTTGCTCATCACGGGCCAGACTGAACAGGCAAACCTGTTTGTGAAAAGCGTCGCGTCTTTTCTGCGCGAGTCCCCGACGATGCTGGGCTGGGGATTGATGATGCGAATGGTCGCGAAAGTCGAGAGCGCGCGCGGACATCTCGCATCAGCCATTCAATCGCTCGGACAGAGCACATCGATATTCGAGCTTAACGGAAACGTTTACGCCTGCGCGGTCAATCGCATCATTTACGCCGAGATGCTCAAACGATTGGGAAGAATCCCGGAAGCGATAAATGAAATCGAATCGGCAAAAGCCGCTTTTGATCGACTCGGCGCCGTGCTAGATTCGCGCACAGCCGATAAGCTTCTGGACGATCTCAAAGAGCGCATGCTCGAAGTCAGAGCGCCAGCGCCTCCCTTCGCGGTGAATGCGCAGGATGCGGGCGCGACGCTCGATCTCGCTTCGGCTATTGACGGATTCATAGCCCAGCGACTGGTCAGAGCGTCGGTGATGCGCGATCTTCTACTTCACGAGCTTGCCTCGATAGTTCGTTCTCAGGCAGCGAGCCGCGCCGTTTTGATCATTGAAGTCGGAAGAGAGGAAGACGCCTCGGAGCAGAAGGGCGGGATAAAAATCGCGTCTTCTGCGGGCCTTTCGGAAAGAGAGCAGAGGGAAGAATTCGAACTGCTCAAAAAAATCGCGGTTGAAGATTACGCCCGCTATTTCGTTTATCCTTTCACAGACAATCAGCAGTCGAATTTTCTGCTTCGAATAATCGAGCCGCGAGCGGAGAGATTCCTCGACCGGGCGGTAAACCTCGCTCCCGTGCTATCACTCGTCGAGCAGGGGCTTGAATCTGAGATGCTGCGCAGTAAGAGCCGCCGCTCGCAGGTGTTCAACCCGGCGCGATTTTTGGCCCGCGTTGAGTTGCCGGGATTTTTATGCGCAAGCCGCGCGATGAGCCGAGTGCTCGAACAGATCGATAAGATTCGCTCGTCGGACGTGACTGTGTTGATAACGGGCGAATCAGGCACGGGCAAGGAGTTGATAGCGCGCGCCGTTCATGCTGGAAGCTCGCGCCGCTTCAACACATTCCTTCCTTTCAACTGCTCCGCCGCCCCGCGCGATATGATCGAAAGCCAGTTATTCGGCTATCGCAAGGGCGCTTTTACCGGAGCCGTTCAGAGCAATCCGGGAATAATTCGCTCGGTCGAGCGCGGCACGCTCCTGCTCGATGAGATAGGCGATCTCCCCGTCGATCTTCAGCCCAAGCTGCTGCGCTTCCTTCAGGAAGGCGAGATACTGCCCATAGGCGAGAACAAACCCGTTCACGTCGATGTGAGAGTCATAGCAGCCACGAATACCGAGCTTGAGCGCGCGGTCGTCGAGGGCCGATTCCGCGAAGACCTCTTCCATCGCCTCAACGTCATTCGCATTCAGGTGCCGCCGCTTAGAGAGCGACGCGAAGAGATACCCGCGCTCATCAATCATTACCTGAACCTCTATCAGCGGGATTCGGCCAAGCGCGAGATTCAGCTTGCCGAAGAAACTGTCGATATGATGGTCGTTTATGAATGGCCCGGAAATGTGCGTCAGCTTTGCAACGAAGTGCGTCGAATAGTCGCCTACAGCGAATCGGGAACCATAGTCGATCCTGACGCGCTCTCGGCAGAGATCGTGCGCGCCGGTCGTGAAATGCAAACGGCTCTCGCATCTCCCAGATCTGAGGTGTCGGAACCTGCACCCGTCGCCGAAGGCGTCACGCTTGCACAAGCAGTCGAAGAGATAGAGCGAAGAATGATTCAGGATGCGCTGCATCGTTCGGGCGGAAACATAGCCCGCGCAGCAAAAGAACTCGGCCTTTCGCGCAAGGGATTGTACCTAAAGATGGATCGGTTGAACTTCAGGATATGACTCGCGGATAAGGATCGCCGGAACAGAACGGGAATTCACTTCTTCGGCCACTCGATATCTAGTCTGCCCGCTATCTCCATTTGCCGAACAGTCGAGCCGGAAATAAGGGCTGTAGTCGATTTGACAGTGGAGCGATCATAAGAATGGTCGTTGCAATAATGCGTTTTTGAAAGAGGTCGCGCCATTGAAGAATGAAGGTGGGATGAAAAAGAAACCTGTGCGGAAATCAAGCCGGCAAGCTGCGGCAAAGAACACGACCGGGCGCAGGCAAGCAAAAGAAGCCATCCGAGTTGAGGAATCAATCAGATTTCAGGCGCGATTGCTCGACTCTCTTGAGCAGGCCGTCATCGCCACTAATCTGGCCGGGGCGGTCATTTACTGGAACCGATTCGCCGAATCGCTCTACGGCTGGTCGGCAGAGGAAGTGGCGGGCCGCAACATAATGGAACTCACGCCCGCCGATATCTCAAAAGCTCAGGGAGCCGAGATTCTTTCGCTGTTGAGGGCGGGCCAAAGCTGGTCGGGCGAGTTTTTCGTTCGACGACGCGATGGTTCCACATTTCCGGTGATGATCTCTGATTCGCCTGTTTATGACGACCAGGGAAAGATGATCGCCATCCTGGGCATTTCCAGAGACATCACCGAACGCAAACGCATAGAGGAGGCGCTCAGAATAAGCGAAGACCGCTATCGCGATCTGGTCGAACACAGCCTCGATCTGATATGCACGCACGACCTCGACGGGCTTATCCTGTCGGTCAATCGGGCAGCCGTGAACCTGCTTGGATACGACCCGAAAGACTTCATCGGCAAGAGAACGCTTCGCGATATTCTGGCGCGCGAAGTCCGCTATCAGTTCGATGATTATATGGATCGAATCCGAAGAGACGGCGTGGCAAGCGGAGTCATGGCGGTTCAGACCGCGCAGGGAGAGAAGCGAGTATGGGAATACTACAACACTCTTCGCACGGAAGGAGTCGCCGCTCCTGTCGTCCGCGGCATGGCCCACGACATCACCGACCGATGGCGAACCGAACAGGCTCTTCGCGCAAGCGAGGGAAGGCTGGCGGGCATAGTCGACTCGGCGATGGACGCTATCATCACCCTGGACGACGCGCAGCGCATAATAGTGTTCAATGCCGCAGCCGAGAAAATGTTTCACTGCGCCAGCCGTGAAGCTGTCGGGCAGCCTATCGACCGATTCATCCCCGAACGATCCCGATCCGCGCACCGCGACCACATACGCGACTTCAGCCAAGCGGGCGTGACCAACCGCGCCATGGGATCATCACAGTCAGTGAGCGGGCTTAGAGCAGACGGGGAAGAGTTTCCCATCGAAGCTTCGATATCGCAGGTCGAAGCCAGCGGACAGAAACTCTACACAGTCATCCTTCGCGATATAACGGATCGCCGTCGGGCCGAAACAGAACGCGAGCAGCTTATCGTCCAGCTTCAGGACGCGCTCGCCAAAATCAAGATGCTGACCGGGCTGCTTCCGATATGCGCCAACTGCAAAAAGATTCGCGATAAGGAAGGCGCGTGGAACGATCTTGAGGTCTATCTGAGAATCCATTCCGAAGCGGAATTCACTCACGGCATCTGCCCCGATTGCGCGCGGAGACTTTATCCTGAGTTCTTCGACAATGGCGGCACTCTCTCCTGATAGAAAGGCAAAAGTAAAAAGGCAAAATGAAAAAGTAGGGAAGCTGTCGCAATCAGCTTGAATCATCCTTTGCAACGCAGGCGCTCGCGCGCGGACATCCGTTTTGCCTTTTACCTTTTTACTTTTGCCTTTTTACTTGTATCCACATTTGTGCCATTACTCCCCACTTTGAGATGTGCCTTGTAGCTTTACTCCACTTATCTTTTCCCATCGCTACGCGGAAGCAGGAACTCCGACTATTCGGAAACCCCTGAATTAACTCGCTTTTTCAAATCGAATCGTATGTTTGATGAGCGGCACGCCTCTTGCCCCTCAAATTGCGCTGAAAGAAGGAGAGTTATGGGCAGTCAAATTTTTTTCGCGCAACCCGGTAACTATCGTCCCGCAAGATTGCTCGTGGTTGAAGACGAACGCCATATAGCGAGATTTCTCGAATTCGTTTTGAAAAAAGAAGGCTATCAGGTAACGCTGGCGGGCGACGGAGAACAGGCGCTCTCGATTTTAGAAAGCGTAAAGCCTGATGCGATGCTGCTCGATCTGGTGCTTCCGGGCATATCCGGCATAGAAGTGTTAAAGCAGATTCGCGCAGGCAGGAGCAACAGCGATCTGGTCGTGCTGGTGCTCACCGCGCGGTCATTCGAGGACACGCCGGAAGAGGTGATACTGGCGGGCGCTGATTCCCATTGCACCAAACCCATCGCCCCTTCGACTCTGCTCAGGAAACTGATCGATTTCGGAATTCCGCCCAGAGTCGCTCGACCCATAGAACAGGGAGAAGAATGTCTACAGCCAGCTCTGACAGCATAGCTGTTCATCATCAGGTTTCGGCAGAGTTGTCGAACCGGATACTGAATGAACTGCAAAGAGCGGCCCGACCCGTGGCCCGCAGCCTGAATCTTTCTCTGGCTTATGTAACGGACGCGGGCGAGCAGTGGCTCACAGCAGATTCTCTCTGCTCTTATTCGATCAGCGATGAGCATGATCGCTGCTGTGCCGGACACAAACGAACGCGAATCGATCTTGTGTGCGAAGGGAGGCCTGCGGGAACGGCGCTGCTGTGCGGCGACGCTTTGACCGAAGATATTCGCGCAGCGATGGCCTCGATCATCGAAACGATCACCCGACAGATAGAGATGGAAAACGGCGAGACGGCTCTGCTCGAAGAACTGAGTTCAAGCTGGGAGAGCCTCGAAGCCGTCTACGAAATCAGTTCAGACCTCAGAGCATTCGCAAGTCCCGCTGATCTGCTCGACCGGATAATGACGCGCGCCACTTCGTTTCAGGAAGGACTGAGCGCGGCGCTGTGGCTTGAGCGCGATGGCGAGTTGGAGCCTGTGGCGATGAAGAACGTCGACGGGCTTGCGGCGAGAAGCAAACTCGGAGGATTGGTTGGCCGCGCTATCGCCGAGAAAACAGGAATCATCCTCAACGGGCGCAACCGCGTTACCGGATCGCTCGACATCGAGCCTGAGCTTTGCAAAGCGGCCTCGCTGCTCGTCGCTCCCACTGAGACCCGACAGGGGCTTGTCAACGCGCTGGTCATCTGGCACGAGGGAAGCGACCGCCAGTTCGATTCGCGCACTATGGGACTGGCCGAAGCTCTCGCGCTACAGGCCGCGATGGTTATTGAAAACGACCGCCTGTATCGGGCTTCGATTGAAAGCGAGCGGCTCAAGCAGGAAGTGGAAATCGGCGGCAGGATTCAACAGACGCTTCTCCTCGGCCAGCCGCCGCGCGACATCGATGGGCTTCAGGTGGCCGCGCTCACCGTCCCGTCGCAGCGCATCGATGGCGACTTCTACGATTTCGTCCGCCATAACGATCAATGCATGGATGTGCTGGTCGGCGACGTGATGGGTAAAGGCATACCTGCCGCTTTGCTCGGAGCCGCGACCAAGAATTGCTTTATACGCGCAACCGGTGCGTTGATAGCCGCGACGGGCATCGCGCAGCTTCCCCGCTCTGAAGATATCGTCTCGCTCGTTCATGAGGAGGTCACCCGCCAGTTCATGGCGTTCGACAGCTTCGCCACGCTCTGCTATGCGCGATTCGATCTCGCCGAGAGCCGAATGGACTTCGTAGACTGCGGCCATACGAAGACGATTCACTACGGGAAAAGCGACGACCGCTGCGAGTTGCTCAAAGGCGACAACATGCCGATAGGGTTCGTGGAGCGCGAAAGCCACGCTCAGGTGTCAGTGTTTTTCGAAGCGGGCGATGTTTTCTTCTTCTACTCCGACGGCGTGACCGAAGCTCAAAACCCTGCGGGCGAGATGTTCGGCCAGGATCGGCTCTGTGAGTGCGTCCGGGCAAACAACCACCTCGACGCCGAAGAGATGATAATGAGCGTGCAGCGAACTATAGCCGCATTCTCCAAATCTGAAACCTTCGACGACGATCTGACCTGCGTGGCGGTCAGGATCGCAAACCGGAAATCGAAAGACACGCCTTTGACGGAAGAGAATATGGAGATTTCAAGCGACCTGAAGAACCTCGCGCCAGCGCGCGAGTTCGTTCGCCGCTTCTGCCTGGAAGCGCGCATTCCCTCAATGAGTGAAGATCGAATAGCCGAATTCGAACTGGCAATGACCGAAGCTCTGACCAATATCTGTCGGCACTCTTATCACGGTCGCGAGGACGAGATGATCGAAATCAGGGCTGTCGTCGCAGGCGATAGCGTCAGTATCGAATTGCTGCACGGCGGCGATACGTTTGACCCGGCGCGTGTCGAGGCGCCTGCCTTCGACGGATCGCGTGAAGGCGGATTCGGCATCTTCATCATTCAGAAGACGATGGACGAAGTCGCTTACTCTGAAGTCGAAAGCGGAAGGCATTCGATCCGTCTGACGAAAAAAATAAAGGGAGACCATACAGATGGAAGCAACGATTGAATTGATCGGCAGCGCGGTTGTCATCGTTTTGCCCGGCTCTTCACTCGACGCCAGCAACGCGAAAGCATTGAAGCAGGAAGTGAGTCTGATTATGGAATCGCACAAGCATATCGTCTTCGATCTGAGCGAATTGCATTTCGTCGATAGTTCGGGACTCGGCGCGATACTTTCGTGCCTCCGCTATCTCAACGCCTGCGGCGGAGACCTGAAACTCTGCTCGATGTCGCGACCCGTGCGCTCACTCTTCGAGCTTGTGCGTATGCACAGGATTTTCGACATCTACAATTCGAAGGAAGAAGCGGCATTGGCTTTTGAGAACTAATCAACCGCAGTCCGCAGGCAATGGTCCGTTGTAAGCCGTGCGCGAGATCAGGGGCAATGTTTCGAAGGCAGCGATCTTTTCCGCCGACCGCAACGGACGATTGGCTGCGGACTGCCGAGGCTGAAATGAATTCGACGCTTGCGATAAAAACTCTTCGGCGATGTTTGCAAGCGATATAGCGACTGAAGGACTGTCTCGAAGATTTGATGAGTGACGCTTGATTATGACAGAGGCAGTGGGCAGTGAACAGTGCGCAAATGAGCCTTCATCGGGCGGGAGGCAAGGGGGAGACGCCTCGCAGGAAATCGTCTCGGAGAGGGGCACGGTTTCCCAGTCCGTCTGCGATCGAACGCCGACAATTGCGCACTGCTTTCTGCCCACTGCCGATTGATGATTATCAAACCCCAGGCTATATGGAGCGAAACGCATGATGAAGCCCCTCGGAAGCAATTTCTATCCGTACCCGGTCATACCTGAAATCCGTATCGATCTGCCTTCATACAACACAGACCTCAAGTATTGTCATCACGCTTCAGATGAGTTCAACGCGCGAATGGATTCGGCGCTTCAGCGACTCAGTGAAGACGCGCGCGAAGCGATGGCTGACAATCTGGTTGCCCTCATACTCGGCGGCGGTTACGGTCACGGCGAGGGAGGAGTTATTCGCCTCGATGGCTACGAGCAGCCCTGCGACGATCTCGATCTGACGCTGATCGTTGAGGACAAGAGCGCCGTCCAATATGATCAGCTTGCAGCGATCAGCAAAAAGTATGAATCCGAGTTGAAGATTCGCGTCGATTTCAGTCGTCCGCTGACAATCGAAGACATTCGAAACTGGCCGCGCTCGCTGATGTGGCAGGATTTGCTCAACGGTCACATCGTGCTTTACGGACAGGATGATGCGTTGATAGCGAACGCGCCCCCTTCTCTTCGCGACGCGCTGCCCCTGATAGAAGCGACCCGTCTGCTTCTCAATCGCGGCGCGGCGCTGCTTCGGGCGATGAGAATCGCGCGAGGCGTGGAATCGGCTCCCAATGCCGATTTCGTCCGGCGCAACTATTTCCAGTGCGGGCTTGCGCTGGGCGACGCCGCCCTTATCGCCCATCGCAGATACGCCACTCCTTATCGCGGACGCGACGAACGACTGGCCGCGCTGGCGAGCGAGTCTGACGAAGTGGCCGCGCTCAATATCCAGTTGCTCTACGAAATATCCCTGCTCTTCAAATTCGCGCCTGACCAGTCGCCAGACGTTCCGCTCACACAGCAGAGCCTTCAGATACTGGCCCGTCTCTGGGGAGCGACTTTCCTTCACATCGAGAGCAAGCGCGCGGGCCGCGGGTTTCGCTCGCTGGAAGAGTATTCGCGCTGGTTCGGCCTTCGCGAGCCTCAGCAACACACCATAGACACTCTCGCGCGAAACGTCATTCGCAATATTCAAATTGGAACTCTTTCGTGGCTCTACCCGCGCGAATGGCTTTACCGCCGATTGCCCGTCCTGCTGGGTCTCACGCACAAGGATGTCGGCGACTGGGCCGCCGAATCGGAGCGATTTCTGGTCGTGTGGGAGAGATTCAATTAGTGATGAGCGCCGCGTGAACCTTCGACACTTCTCATCTATAATGGGCGGGTGACTGACGAAATAAACACAACATCAGAGGTCGACCAATCGTCGCTTTATGACCGGCGTCCGTGGGGAAGTTTCACCGTGCTTGACGAAGGCCAGGGCTACAAGGTCAAACGCCTTGAGGTGCTTCCGGGCAAGCGACTCAGTTATCAAAAGCACACCCTAAGAGCAGAGCATTGGATGATCGTCCGGGGACTGGCGCGAGTTACTCTCGACGGGGCTATCATAGATGTCGAAGCTGGCAAGACAATCGATATAGCTGTCGGGGCCGCGCACCGAGTCGAAAATCCCGGAGATGAAGATTTAATTTTCATCGAAATTCAGACGGGCGATTACCTGGGCGAAGACGACATCACCCGATTCGAGGACGATTTCGGAAGATCATAGCGCATAATCGCGCGACACGGCGACACGGCGATACAACCTGGCATTGAAGCCTTATAACGCGGGTTAGAAACCTTGCGCCTTTATATTTCTCTTCGCTCATTGAAGCGATGAGAAACTGAAAACTGAAAACTGAAAACTGAAAACTGAAAACTGTTTCCCAGAGGTGAGCGAATGTATGCGATAGTGATGGCGGGAGGATCGGGGACGAGGTTCTGGCCCGCGAGCCGCGAGCGAATGCCCAAACAGTTTTTGCGGATCACAAGCGACCGCACTCTGTTTGAAGAAACTATTGATCGAATCAAAACGCTTGTCGCTGATGAACAAGTGTATGTTGTCGTAAACCGCCTTCACGAAGAAACGACGCGCAATCTTCTCGGAAGCAGCAACGCGCGAGTTTTGGTCGAGCCTGTTGGAAAAAATACCGCTCCGTGCATAGCTCTTGCCGCCATTCACATAGCTCGCAGGGATGAAAACTCTCCCATCATAGTTCTGCCTTCGGATCACTTCATCCGAGACCGGGAAAGATTCGCGCTCAAGCTGCGCGCTGCGTGTGAAGCGGCGCGGCACGGCGCGATTGTGACTTTAGGCATACCGCCCACGCGACCCGAAACCGGGTACGGTTATATCGAGCGCGGCAAAGAAACGGAAAAAGCGATGGGCGAAGAGGTCTTCGAAGTGAAAAAGTTCGTCGAAAAACCTGACTTCGAAACTGCGGTCGAGTATCTCAAAGGCGGGCGTCTTCTCTGGAACAGCGGCATATTCATCTTCACGGCAAAGACTATTCTCACGGAGATTCGCGAGTGTCTGCCTGATTTGCATGAAGGGCTGGAAGAAATCGGCGAGGCGATGGAGAGCGACCGATTCGAGGCGGTGATCGAGCGCGTTTATCCGCAGTTGAAATCCGTTTCGATTGACTACGGAGTGATGGAGAAGACTTCAGCAATGGTTCGGGTATTGAGCGGCGATTTCGGATGGAGCGATGTTGGAAGCTGGCAGGCTTTGTATGAGCTTCGCAGCGACGAGTATGACGAGGGCGAAAATCTTCTTCTCAGCGAAGCGATGACGATTGATGCGAAGCGCAATCTGGTTTATTCGACATCGGGTCGGGCGATTGCTCTGATGGGAGTCGAAGGGCTTATCGTCGTAGACACGCCCGACGCCTTGATGGTGGCTCGTAAGGAAAGGTCTCAGGATGTGAAGGAATTTCCTGAGAATCTCGAAGCCGCCGGTCGCCCGGAGTTGAGTTAGAGCGACAGCGAAAGCCTCGACACGATGAAAAGCAGAGAAGTATTGCCGCACGAAAGCATACATAGAGAGAATTTAAAGTTCGTCAATTGGTGTCGAAGACGACAGGGATTCGAGCTTTTCGCGCCACATCATTTTCTCCGTGAAGCGCGATAGGACTTTACAATTTCAACAGCATCGTCTTCGGTGTAACCGGTGCGGCGGATGTCGCGTTCCAGGTCGTCAAAGATGGCAACGCCTTCTTGTGTTTCGAGAAAATCAGCAATCACATCCGCCAGCAATTCAACAGGGCGGCGGCGTTTATTGCGGGCTGTTTTCTCAAATTCGCGCCATAGATCGGATTGTATCAAAGCGTCTATGGTTGAGGTTCTACTCGACATCAGTAACTCCTCCTCACTTGTTCGGACTTTAACATGATGGGAGAGTTTGATACAACGAACGATAAGAGATTGTTTGAAACCTAAAGATGCGCCGAACAAAGAGATCAATATTCAAGCGTGCTAAAACCCGCAGAACTTTGCGGCTTTTAGTCGGCGTGGCTCTTGAATGGCCGGACTAATGGGCATAAAATTTGACCGCGCTGAGGATAGATCCTCGAAAGTTAGGCGCACATGATTGAATTTATGAGATCGCCAACACAAAACGAAAGAGAGCAGTATTCACATATCCTGCGGTTTAAGGAATCGTTCTTCGACTTTCCGGAAGGCATTCTATGCTTCGATGACACCCCTGATGTACTTATTAAGACCCTAGAGGGCTTTTGGGGAGTTGAACATACCCGTCTCTATCGTGTGGTATTGAAGGAAAAAGAAAGCTTAGAACAACGAATTGTTGGTCGAGCCAAAGAAATTTATGAATCTAGTGGTGGCCCGCCTTTATACGTCACTGTTTTGTTCGACTCGAAAACTAGACTTCGGGTGAGAGATATAGATTCAATCGCGGCTAGTCTGAATGGAATAGCATGTAGATATATTCCTACTGTTGGAGGATCCTTTGTTCTTGAAGGATGGAGATTTGTTTCAGAGGGATGTTCTCCTTCGATTCAGATGGTTTTTATAGACCGCCCCGATAATTCATGCGAAATGTTCTGGGGTGTGGGCAGAGGAGGTGCTGTTCCTGACCTTGCCTCAGAGCAAATCATAGAGCGAATCCGAGACAAGGAGACGAGACTTGGCAAATATCTGAGAAAGTGTTCTAAGATTTGGCTACTTATAGTAGAAGATGGCTTTACACCATCTAGCTATTTCGTAATCTCGGATGAAGTCAAAAAGCAAACTTATAAATCCAGCTTCGACCGGATTTTCTTGTTCAGGAATTTTAGCCGTGAAGTAATTGAATTAAGTGTCGAACCTTGAATTGTGTAAACCCATGCACTTAACAAATGCATCGACCGGAGCGCGGGCAGCAAATTACTTAACGTTTCACCAATGCTGTCGCCCGCGCCCAGTTATCCTAACCCTTAGTCGGCTCGCGTAGCAGCGTAGTAAACTGTGTGCGATGAAGGTGAAGGAATTGATCTCACTGCTTGAAGCAGATGGTTGGTTTCAGGTTCGAATGAAAGGCAGCCATCGGCAATTTCACCATCACACAAAACCTGGAACCGTAACCGTGTCGGGAAAACCAAATGTTGATATTCCACCCGGCACTCTCAACAATGCTTTGAAACAGGCTGTACTCAATATGCAATATCTTGTCGTTGTCGAAGAGGGGCCTGAGTCGTTCGGCGTGTATGTTCCTGACTTGCCGGGCTGCATCGCAGCAGGTGAATCGAGGGAAGAAGCCTTATTACTGATCCGTGAGGCAATCGAACTTCACATTGAAAGCCTCAAGGAGAGCGGTCAGCCCGTTCCTCCTCCTTCTTCCTCAAGCGAAGTCGTCGAGGTCGAAGCGGCATAGTATTGAAACGAATGGAGAGCAAAAGAGATGAACTCTTCGTTGTGCCTCGGAAAAATGTATCTCTCTGGAAAGGGTGTTTTATGAAAAGAGTCTGGGTTTCGATTTTCGTCGCTCTTCTTTGGGTATCTACGGCGTTTGGGCAAAGAGATGCTCCTGTCTGGGAAGCCTATTTGCCAAAAATTTCTATCTACCATGAGAGCAGTGGCCAACAGGATGCGATAACGATTGACTTCCTGTTTAAGAAAAACGGCGGGCCTTATGAGCATAACGAACATCAGGCCTACATCCTCGTTTATTTGAAAACAGACGAAGAACAAATACTCAGGCTGGCCGCGGATTCTCAGCTAGTAAAAAAACAAAACGAGAAAACAAAATTGTTTCTCGATGTCCTCGTCGACAAAAAACTCGTGGCTCCTCTTGAACCACAGGTTGCCAAAATCAATTCGCCTGACAGGCGTACACCGCGATTTCCCGATGTGAAGGGAAACCCAAAACGCGCGGGCGCTGACAGCCTCGCTGAATTCAGCTTTCCTTTCAAATTCACTTTCAGGTACGAAACGCTTTTTCAGTCAGTTCAAAAGTTAGCCAATTTCCATTCTGAAAATGCGACGATTGCTGGCAACTCCACCTGGTTCAACGACAAATTCAAATTGATGGTCTTTGTCCCGGTAAACGACTCACGCCACGCAACCAAAGTGTCGCCGAAACTTCGTGAGACTCACGATTTTGCCAACGTGATGGATTACAATACTTCGCTTCTGTATTTCAGGCCACTGCCCTATGAATTCAGCTTTAAGAAGTACGATGGGGACACGTTGATGATCTATATAAATTGATGCCGAACGGCAGGAAGCTTTATGGGAGTTGATGACTTGCTCGACGCCCTGACGCTTTTTGCGGCGCTCGGATGCGGGCTGATAGCCGGAGTCTTTTTCGCCTTCTCTGCTTTCGTGATGAAGGCACTCACTCGACTCTCTCCGCGCGAGGGCATCGCCGCTATGCAATCGATCAACATCGTCGTTATCAATCCATCGTTCCTCGGAGTTTTTCTGGGAACTGCCGCGGCCTGCGCCATTGTGATCATTTCACCACTCCTGCGGTGGCACGCAGGCGCTGTCTACTCTCTCGTCGGATGCGCTCTTTATCTTGTCGGCACCTTGATGGTGACGGTCGTCTTCAACATACCTCGAAATAATGCGCTGGCACGGGTCGCACCTGATGACCCTGACAGCGCGATGCTGTGGGCCAGCTACGTTGCAAGTTGGACGGCCTGGAACCACGTCCGGGCGGCAGCGGCGCTTGCAGCAACGGCGTCGCTCATAATCGCGGCTTCGATGAGATGAATGCTGATTTGAAAAAACTGGCGGAACAGGCGCGAGGATAATTGCATATCGCCGGTATACGCTTTGCCCCAGCCTCCAACGGTCAGGCCGCCATCAATTCCCTGCCGACACAAATTCCGGCGCGTTCGGATAATCATCCGTCGCGGCTCGAACCACGCGCCCGAACTTCAAAAACAAGGCCGGGATGACGATCATATTCAGAAAAGTCGAAGTGATGATGCCTCCCAGTATCACAACCGCCATGGGCTGCTGAATCTCCTTGCCCGACTCGCCCGCGCCCAGCGCCAGCGGTATCAATCCCACGCCTGTCACAAGCGCCGTCATCAGTATCGGACTCAACCGCTCCATCGATCCCTGCACTATCGCTTCGCGAAATCCCGCGCCTTCTTCCTCCATCAGATGTCTATAGTGGCTTATGAGCATGATCCCGTTGCGCGTGGCTATGCCGAACAGAGTGATGAACCCTATCAATGACGCGACTGAGAGCGTGCCTCCTGAAAGAAACACCATCACAACTCCGCCTATGAGCGCGAGCGGCAGATTGGCCATCACCAATAGCGCCGAGCGCGCGGATTTCAGCGCGATGTAAAGCAGAAGGAAAATTCCGCCTATCGCAAGCAGCGACAACAACGTGATCTGTCGCGAAGCCTTCTCCTGAGATTCGAATTGTCCGCCGTACTGAATGAAATAACCCTGCGGCAGGTCCACTTTCCCATTGATCGCGGCGCGCACATCTTCAATCACGCTGCCGAGATCGCGGTCTGCAACGTTGGCCTGAATGATTATTCGTCGCTGCACGTTTTCGCGGTTGATGGTGTTCGGCCCCTGATCGAGGCGCACCTCGGCGACCTGTCCTATCGGCACCTTCGCGCCTACGGGAGTGTCGATCAAAGTGCGGCTGATCGATTCGACTGACTGCCGCGCCGAATCATCGAACCGCACCAGCACATCATAAGTCCTCTGGTCTTCCAGCGCCTGCGATGCAACATGGCCGTTGAAAGCAGTCTCGACCGATTCGGCCAGGTACTGGGCGTTCAACCCCACAGCCGCAGCAGCGGAACGGTTGAGATTGATCTGCACCTGTGGCACGCCCACCTGGGGTTCGACCAGCAGATCGACTATGCCCTCGACTTCGGCCATCGCGTCGCGTATCTCTCCGGCTTTCGTTCGCAGCGAGGCGAGATCAGGGCCGAAAAGTTTTATGGCAATCTGGGCGCGCGTGCCTGAAAGCAGATGATCGATGCGATGCGACATGGGCTGGCCGACTTCGACCGCTGCGCCCGGAATCGTTCCGAGTTTCTGGCGCACATCCTCCATAACCTCGGAGCGCGAGCGGTCGCTTTCGCGCGTGACAACTTCGAGCTCGCTGGTGTTGACTCCCGCCGCGTGTTCGTCGAGTTCAGCGCGACCTGTCCGGCGCGTAGTCGAAACAACTTCAGGGATTTCATGCAAAGCTGTCTCGACGAGATTGCCGACGCGGTTCGATTCCCTGAGCGAGGTTCCCGGCGGCAGGTTGACATTGATATTGAGCGCGCCTTCGTTGAACGGCGGAAGGAATTCGCGCCCCATCAGCGGCCCGACGATGATGGCCGCCGCAAGCATCGCCAATGATGCGCCGATGATCGTTTGCGGATGGCGCAAAGTCCATTCGAGCGTCGGGGCATAGCGCAGCTTGAGCCATGACACGAGATGCGAGTCTTTTTCTTCGCGGATTATCTTCGAGCGTCCGAGCAGGTAATAGCACAGCACAGGCGTGATCGTCAGCGCGACGATGAGCGAGGCGAGTATGGAAATGATGTAAGCGAAGGCGAGAGGAGCGAACATGCGGCCCTCGAATCCGCCCAGCGAAAACAGAGGCAGGAAGACAAGCACGATGATGAGCGTGGCGAAAACTATCGAGCCGCGAATCTCGCTCGATGCCTTGAAAATGACTCTGAGAGCCGGTTCAGGCTCACCTGCCTGCGAGTTCTGCTTCAGTCGGCGAAAGACGTTTTCCACGTCGACTATCGCGTCGTCGACCAGTTCTCCGATAGCTATGGCCAGCCCGCCCAGCGTCATCGTGTTGATGCCGATTTCGAAATAGCTCATCGTCAGAACAGCCGCCAGCAGCGAAAGAGGTATCGCCGTCAGACTGATGAACGTCGTTCGAAAATTCCACAGAAACAGAAACAGGATGACGACTACCAGCAGGCCGCCTTCGATGAGCGCCTCCTGAACATTCCCTATGGCCCGCTTGATGAAGTCGGCCTGCTGAAAAGCCCGCGTGTTTATCTCCACGTCCGAAGGCAGCGAGTTTTTAAGCGCGGCGAGAGTGCTTTCTATTTGATTGGTGACTTCGAGAGTGTTGGCGTTGGGCTGTTTCTGAATCGTGGCCACGACGGCAGGGTTCATATCGAAACTGCCGTCGCCGCGTTTGTGCGCCGCGCCGATTTGAACAGTGGCGACATTCTTAACCAGAACAGGAGCGCCATCGCGCACCGTGATGACGGCGTCTGCAAGGTCATCGGTCGAGTAAGCGCGGCCACGCGCTCGAATCAAAAATTCCTCGTTGGGCCGTTCCATAAAACCGCCCGATGCGTTGACGTTCGACCCTCTCACCGCCCGCGTGACTTCTTCGAGATTCAGGTTGTAATCGACGAGACGGGCAGGATCGACCAACACCTGATATTGCTTGCGCTGACCGCCGATGATCGATACCTGCGAGACTCCTGCTACGCCTAACAGTCGCGGGCGCACTACCCAGTCGGCGAGGCTGCGCAATTCCATCTGCGAAGTCGTCTGACTCGTGAGCGAGATGAGCATGATCTCGCCCATCGTCGAAGAGATGGGGCCAAGCACAGGGGGCGAGACCTCAGCCGGGAGCCGCACCTGCTGAAGTTTTTCGGTCACCAACTGGCGGGCGCGATAGATGTCTGTCCCGAAATTGAATTCGACGAAAACTATCGAGATGCCCACCGCCGAATTCGACCTCACGCGAAACACATCCGCCGTTCCGTTCATCGTCGATTCGATTGGAAGCGTGACCAGAGATTCGACCTCTTCAGGCGCGAGGCCGTGCGATTCGGTGAGAACCGTGACAGTCGGCGCGGTCAGGTCAGGGAAGACATCTACAGGCGAGCGCAGAGCGACCATGCCTCCGTAGACGAGCAGCGCGATGGCCGCGATAATGACCAGCAGCCGGTTTTTGAGCGACCATTGAATTATTGAATTGAGCATCTATGTTTCGTGGGTGTGCGCTCCGGCGTCAGCCGGACTGAGTTCCTGCAATTTGAGTTGAAGCGCGCCCTGTGTGACTACGCGCTCGCCGGGATGGAGTCCTTCCAGCACAGCCGCGCGCTCGCCGTATTCATCGCCGAGTTTCACTTCTCGCCTTTGGAACTCTTCGCCCGAAAGCAGCACATAAACGATTTTCTTTCCTTCATCATCAAGCACCGCTTCGCGGGGAATCATCATAGCCGTCACCGATTCATCCGCGTCGAGTCTGATGTTGGCCTGCATTCCTATTCGCAAGGCGCGATCTCTGTTCGTCACGGCGAAGATGACCATAGCGGCGCGTTTTTGCTCATCGATGACCGCGCCGAGGTCTATGAGCGATCCGCTCCACGAGCGCCCCGGATAGGCCGCTGTGTTGAAAGTCGCCGTTCGGTTCATTGCGAGCAGGCCGAGGTCTCGCTCGAAGATGGGCGCTTCGATCCACACCGTTTCCAGATTGGTGATTTCCAGAATCGCCTCGCCCGGCGCGACCCGCTCGCCGATGCTCTTGCTTACAGAGGTGACGACTCCGCTGATGGGAGACTTCACTTCGTGGTTTGCATTCGACTTGTCGCTTTCGACATTGACGGGCGGAACGCGGCGGACTGAATCGAGCGCGTGGCGACGGGCCACAGCCGAATCATAAGAAGCCTGCGCCGTCTTGAGGTCGGCTTCAGAGATATCGAGTTGCTGACGAGGGATGATCTGCTGATTGTAAAGCTGAAGCGTTCGCTCTGATTCGCGGCGCGCGAGTTCGAGGCGAGCGCGCGCGGCTTCGACTTCTCCGTCGGCAGCGCGGCGTTCCGATTCGAAGCGGGCCGCTTCGAGCGCGACCTGCGCGTTTTGGGACTCGGCCTGCGCTGCGGCGGCTCGCACCTGCGATTGTTCGGCGGAAGTCGCGGTCTGTTGCAACGTGGCGATGAGTTGTCCGGCTGAGACGCGCTGGCCTATTCGAGGAAGAGAGCCGCGCGTGATGATGCCGCCGACCGGAGGCGCGACGACTGCGTGATGATTGGCCGCAGGGATGACCCGTCCTGTCGCGCTTATCTGTCGAGCGACGGCCTGCTGTTCGACGAGGGCGAGTTTCATTCGGATGCGCCATTGCTGCTCCATCAGAAATTTGACCGTCCCTGAAGAATTGGGCGCTGTCGGCGCGGCAGCGGTTTCTTTCGATGGTCTTCTCGAAAGGACGAAGATCAGGATTGCGGCGGCTATCACGATGACTGCGATAAGCGTGATCCATCGTTTGCGCTGCGGCTGCTCGTCGGTTGGTTGTGTGGTCATGTTTTTCTCAACGCCGGTCTGTCGCTATATCCACTCTGAAATCCGTGAGCGACATTCGCTCATCAAGCTTCTGATTCTTCACGCGGAACTCGATGTCATAATCGCCCGACTGCGCCAGGGTCAGATCGGCCACATAAATTCCAGTCACCTTGCCCACGCGCGCTGCGACTTGTTCTATGGTCGCGCCGCCTCCCTTCGCCCGCGCAGTCAATGTCACTTCAGCTTTCTCGACCGGCGAGCCGTCGGTCAAATCGGTCAGGTGAATCAGAAACTGGCTTGGCTTGCCTGCCTTCAGCGGCTCGTACTCAAAGAAGTTTTCGATCCGGTCAGTGAATTCCGTGCGCGCTATCGCCTCCTCTTCTGCTTCCATCTGAGGCTTCGCGTCGCGCGCGCAGCCTGCAAGAATTGAGGCAAGCAAAATCATCCCTGTCAGTCGAAGAGCGGAGGTCTTGAGGATCAATCGCATCTTTTCTCGTCTCCTTTCATTCTGCGACTACTGGCTGTAGTTGCAACGCGCATTAAAAAAGCCGCTTTCGTTTGCGTGAAAGACGGCACATCAAATAAGGTTCAACGCGGCTTCTATGGCGCGGTGGACGGCCAGCGGCGAGACGACGAGCGTCACGGCGAGCGAGAGGGCGAATATCGCGCCCACAACCATCGCCATTCGAGTGAACGAGCGCGACATATAATCCGCCGCGCCGATTTCCGATTCATCGCTGAGAGCCAGCACCCGCGCCACTCGCCGCTCGAAGTTCGGCCCGTCGTTGCTGAAGAATCCCGATCCCGCGATGCGCGGGGCGGCAAGAGTGAGCCGTTTGATTCGCACCAGCGCGCCCGCAATCTCGACAGGGGCTGCTATTCGTCGGGCTGCTATCTCGTCGCATATCATTTCGATCTGTTCCGCCCACCGCCGATATAACAGCACGGTCAGCGGAAACGCGGGCGAAAGATAGCGGCAGATAGTGAGCGTCCATTTCATGAGATTGTCGCGCCGCGTGTGATGAGCCGCTTCGTGTTCCAGCACTCCAGCCAGTTCTTCCGCGGAAAGCGAATTGAGCAGCCCGGTCGAAACGACGAGCTTCGAGCGCAGATAGCCCCACACGAACGAGAAAGGATAGCTGCTGACGACAAGGCCCACAGCAAGGCCGCGCTCGCGGCAGACCGCTTCGACCTGTTTGACGCGATCAATCGAGGTCGGTTCCGCGCCGATATCGAGTCGATTTATAACCTGACTGAGACGAAAGCGCGCGCTCCATGCCAGATAAATCGCAATCATAGCCGTGAGCAGCGCGAATCCCGCAGCGGCATATCCGAGCGCAGGGTCTAAGGGAGAGGTTAGGGCATTGAGCAGGTGAAGAGAGTGCGAGTTTTCATGCTCCATATCCCAGCGATTCGATCCAATCAGTAACGCGGGCAGAAGCGAAGCGCAAACGAGCCACGCTGACACTACAGGCGGAGCGATGAGAGCCGCCGCGTAGAACCGCGCCAGCGAGAGCGGATGCCGAGAGCCAGCGCGAAAGATCGATGCAGCGGCAAAAGAGACGACCGAGAGCGCGGTGTTGATGAGGATGAAATTTTCGATGCTTGCAAGCGCAAGCGACCATCCGCGCAACTCCATCACCTTCGCGCCTCCCGTTTTTCTTTGATCAAGGCTTCCAGTCGGTCGAGCTTCGCCTCGTCCTCGCCCACAAGTTCGACGAACGTCGATAGCACAGGCTCACCCAGCCCGCCCAGCAACGCGCCGAGGATTTCCTGCGCCAGTTCGCTCTCGAACTGCTCGCGGTCATAGCGCGGCGCGTAGACGAACGCCTTGCCGCTCTTTTCGCGCGTCAGATAGCCCTTGTGATACATGCGGTCGAGCGTAGTCAGCACCGTAGTATGAGCGATCTCCCGTTTGCGGCGCAGGCGCTCTTCGACTTCGGATACGGTTTGATCCGGGCGCTGCCAGAGTACCTGCATGACTTCGGCTTCGAGCTTGCCGAGTACCTGCTTGATGCCCCGGTCAGAGGGGCGGAATCCTCGCATGGCTATTTTCGATATCTTCATCTGCAAAGCCCTCGGTCAAATGCCGGGACAGCTTAATACATCAAACCGACTACAGTCAATAGTCAGTCGCGTGCGATGTTGCGCCGTCACGCACAAAGATGAAAGATTCGACGACGGCGCTTTATAGCGGTATGCAGATGTATGAACAGGTTGAATAGAGCAGAAGTGTGACCTTTTCATTAACACCGCGACCCGTCGCGGTGAAAAAGCGAGAGGCCTCAACCCGAAACTGTTTCAACAGTTTTTCTGCCCACGCAGATGCCAATCCCGATAATATCTGTGCGCATGACGACCAGCCGACGAATTAAAGATCGGCGGAGGGAAACTGTTAAAACAGTTCTCTGTCCTTACGCGCGTTGTCTAACACCGCGACGGGTCGCGGTGTTAGAGAGAGAGTTTCCTCTTCATCCATTTGAATGCCGCTTTAATGCCTGCTGATTCTCTGACCATCGGGGGACTCTCGAACACCTGCTCGCGCTTCAGAAACGATTGCCCCTTTGCTCCACACTGTCTTTTCAATAATGGTGCATATTTCCTCTCGATGCCGGCAAGAAACAAAATCCCGCTCGATTAAGTTCTATCCCCGCAATCACTTCACACGTCCACACCTTCAGGGGCAAGACGGCACATCGCTTGCCCTGATTCACATCCGGAGCAAAGCCTTTTTATGCGCCTTGATCGGGATGTGGGCCGAGGATTTCCGGGACAGATGAGTGCGAGGTTCGATAGATCATGAAAAACACTTCATACACGATGATTCTCGCCGAAGAGATTCATCGCTGACACGGGGAGCGATGAAGAAGAAAGTCGCCCTGCGGATACTCGAACGGCTCGGCTATCGCGCCGATGTCGCAGCCAACGGAATAGAAGTTCTGGAGGCTGTGTCGCGTCAGTCTTACGATGTGGCGCTGATGGAGGTACAGATGCCTGAAATGGGCGGGCTGGAAGCCTCGCGGATAATCACTCGCAGATGGCAGCCGGAAGCGCGACCGCGAATCATCGCGATGACGGCCAACGCCATGCAGGGCGACCGAGAGGAATGCCTCGCGGCAGGAATGGATGATTACATCTCCAAGCCGGTCAAGGTTGAAGAGATTGTCACTGCGCTTGAGCGATACGGCGACCGTATCGGCGAGAGAAGGAATTCTGAGAGCGTGATCGATGTTTGAGCAACAGGGAAGGAAAAGGATTATGAACAGCACTCTTGAACGTCGTGCAGTTTCAACCGAAGATGAAAGCGCGCCTGCGGGACTGAGCATCTTCGATTTTCCTTCGGCGCAGCCCCTGACGAGAGGGCGCGCGCTGGTGGTCGAAGATAATCCGATCAATCAGCGGGTGATCGTGCAGATGATCGAAAAGCGCGGCTTCAGGGCGGATGTCGCCTCGAACGGGCTTGAGGCTCTCGACTGCCTCTCGCGAACCGCTTACGACCTTGTGCTGATGGATTGTCAGATGCCGGTTATGGATGGTTACGAGGCCACGCGCGAGATACGCCGACTGGAAGGATCGAATCGTCACACTCCCATCATCGCGGTGACGGCCAACGCGATGGTCGGAGACCGCGAAAAGTGCATCGCCGCCGGTATGGACGATTACCTCTCGAAGCCCGTCAAGATCGAGGCGCTCGAAGCGATGCTCAATCGCTGGCGCGCCGACGGGGCTGAAAATCAGACCGCCGCTCAAGAGCCTTCGATAAATGAAAACGATGTGCTGGATCATACGGCGCTCGACGGCCTGCGCGACCTGCAGGAAGACGGGGAAGACGATCTCATAAAGGAGCTTATAGAGATTTACATCGCGGACGCGCCAAGCTACATCGCTGATATTTCACTTGCCGTGGAGTCGGCCAACGCGCACGCAATGGAGCGCGCCGCGCACACTCTGAAAGGAAGCAGCGCAAGCCTCGGCGCTAACCTCCTCGCAGCCGCCTGCCTTGAGATGGAAAAGCTCGGACGCAGCAACTCAGTCGAGGGCGCGCCTGAGTTGCTCGCGCATGTCGAGCGGGAATTCGAGCGCGCCCGCCGCGCTCTGGAGGCGATGCTGTGATGCGCCGGAGCGATAGAAAGCATGAGCGCGTCCGCCGGCCGGTGGAAACGACGAATATCATACCGTGGGAATCCGACCTTCGCGCGGGGCGGTTCACTTATGTCGGCCCGCAGGCAGTCCGCCTGCTCGGCTATCCGATTGAGGAGTGGCGAAAAGAGAATTTATGGGCGGATCGTATTCACGAAGAAGATCGCCAGCGGGCCATCGGGTTTTGCCTGGATGGAGCGGCTGGCGAGCGCGAATATGAGATCGAATTCCGAATGATCGCAGCCGATGGAAGGGAGGTCTGGTTTCACGGCTTCGTCAGCGCAGTCGAGGGCGCAGACAAACCTGAACGGCTTCAGGGGTTTTTTATCGACATCACCAGGCGCAAGCATTTCGAAGGCGCGCTTCTGCAGGCCAAAGAAGCCGCCGAATATGCAACACGCGCCAAGTCGGAATTCGTCGCTAACATGAGCCACGAGATTCGCACTCCCATGAATGCCATCATCGGCATGACGGGATTGCTGCTCGACACCAGATTGACGCGCGACCAGCACGATTTCGTCGAGACGGTTCGCAACGCGGGCGACGCGCTGCTGACGATCATCAATGACATACTCGATTTCTCGAAGATAGAATCAGGCCGCCTCGATCTGGAAACGCAACCCTTCGACTTGCGCGAATGCGTGGAAGAGGCTCTCGACCTCGTTACGCCGAAAGCGGCGGAGAAGCAACTCAACCTTGCGTATCTGTTCGATGACAGCGCGCCCGCATCGATCATCGGAGACATCACCCGACTTCGGCAGGTTCTGGTCAACCTGCTGTCGAACGCCGTGAAGTTCACTGAAACGGGCGAGGCGGTCGTCACCGTCAAAGCGCGCATGGTTGAAGAATCTGGGAGAATGGGAGAATGGGAGAATG
>DLHY01000007.1:39736-278675 GCA_002483445.1 Blastocatellia bacterium UBA7656 | reverse complement strand
TCGATCACCCCGACCTGCACGCCCGCCTCTGGTTCGACATTCCCTAAGGGAGTGACGACGGTCAGTTGTACGGCGACTGATTCATCATCGAACATGGGCAGTTGCTCCTTTACTGTTACGATCAACGACAATCAGGCTCCTGTAGTGACCTGCCCGTCGCCCATCACAATGAACACTACGAGCGGCGCTTGCTCTGCTGTTGTGAACTTCAGCGCGACGGCAACGGACAACTGCGACGGCTCGCTCACCCCGACCTGCACGCCCGCCTCTGGNNAAGGGAGTGACGACAGTAAGTTGTACGGCGACTGATTCATCATCGAACATGGGTAGCTGTTCATTCACCGTCACGGTAGATGATGGAGTCGCGCCAGTAGTGACCTGCCCGTCTCCCATCACGACAGGCACGGCGGGCGGCTTGTGTTCCGCTGTTGTCAACTTCACTGCTACAGCTACGGACAACTGCGACGGTTCGATCACTCCGACCTGCACGCCCGCCTCTGGNNAAGGGAGTGACGACAGTAAGTTGCACGGCGACTGATTCATCATCGAACATGGGCAGTTGCTCGTTTACGGTCACGGTCAACGATGATGACGCGCCTGTTGTCACCTGCCCGTCGCCCGTGATGACGGGAACGGCGAGCAACGCCTGCTCTGCTGTGGTGAATTTCACCGCTACGGCTATGGACAACTGCGACGGGTCGCTGACTCCTGTCTGCACGCCTCCATCCGGCTCGACCTTCCCGAAAGGGACGACGACAGTAAGTTGCACGGCGACTGATTCATCATCGAACATGGGCAACTGCTCATTCACTGTGACGGTCGTCGATGATGATCCGCCAGTCGTGACTTGCCCGTCGCCTGTAATGACAGGCACGGCGGGCGGTTTGTGTTCCGCTGTTGTGAACTACACTGCGACATCGATGGACAATTGCGACGGGACGATGACTCCGACCTGCACACCGCCATCAGGGACGGCATTCCCTAAGGGAGTGACGACGGTCAACTGCACGGCTACAGACTCATCCGCGAACATGGGGAACTGCTCGTTCACCGTGACAGTCGTAGATGACGATCCGCCGACAATCTCCTGTCCGCCAACTCAGGTCGCTCCTCCGGGAGTGGTCAATTATCCGCCGCCGACATTCGCGGATAATTGTCCGGGAGCGATGGTCGTGTGCAATCCGGCTAGCGGATCAACGTTCCCGGCAGGGTTCACGACGGTGACTTGCACTGCGACGGACGCGGCAGGCAACAGTGCGATGTGCAGTTTCGTGGTGACGACGTTCGATCAGGCGATAACGAGCGACAGCGGAGGAGGGAGCATATTCATCAACACGCTGACAGGAGATTACATGATCTGCTGCGGAGGGATGATCGTGACAGGAAGGGGAACGATAGTGAAGAAAGGATGCGTGTTGACTTTGACGCACAACCCGCCGGACAGGAGGCTGACAGTGACCTATGACACGTGTCAGAAGAAGGGACAGGGAGTGTTGCAGATGCCGCCCGGTACGGTGAAGTGTACGATCATAGACTCTAACACCAGAGACAGCATCGTTGCTCCGTGTACTCCTTGAAGCTGCGCGCTCAAGCGTAAGGGCAGCCGCGAGGCTGCCCTCGATTATTATCGGTTTGCAGAATGAATGAAGGCCGGTTCGATCTCCCGAACCGGCTTTTTTCTATGCGTCGTACATCGCTGCGATGAGGCATCCGCGAGCGGTCGCCGTCAGCGGGTCTGAGGCCATGCGGATAGAAGAAATGCGAAGCGGGAATCTTTCGCGCTCTATGGCCTTTCGGAATTTCTGATCGAACCCGCGCGGGCAGGCCGTCCCGCCGCTCAAAACAATCGGTATGGCTTCGGTGATCTTGGGCAGATTCTTCGTATCGGCCAGCGCGTTGCGAAGCGAATCGACCAGAGAATTGATCAGGTTGTCGTAGTAGGTATGAAAAGCCTCTTCGAATTTGTTTTGTGGAGCGCGCCCAAGATCGAGACTCGATTCCTTGATCGTTCGAACCACATTCGCTGTCTCGCCCGTCACCGAGGAGACGCTCTGGTCTATGTAATCGCCTGCTTTGGTCGTCGAGAAGGTGATCACAGGCATCGACATAAACGCCAAAGCCACGTTGCACATCCCTCCGCCGCAGCTTATGCCTATGCCGGTGAAGTTTTCCGCTTCAAGTTCGGCGAATACGACCGCCAGTCCCTCGTTGACGGCTTTGGAATTGTAGCCCATCGCATCGATGGTTTTCTTGAGCATCGCTTCGTGATAGACCAGATCCGACGAGCCGCCATCGCTGAGTTCGCCCGGAACGCTGAAGCGCAGGTTCTTCGTCTTGGGAGCCTTGCCCAGCAGAAATTGAAATATTGCTTGAAGCACGTTCATCGATTGTTCTTCAGTGGGGTTGAGTGTGCCGCCGCTCATCGGGCGTCGCACTTCGATGTTGAAGACGTTGGCGAATCGCGCCGCTTCGTTGCCGTAGACCTGAAGCTCTGTGCCGCCGTTGAGTTGATAGGGGACGTTTTTCTGTTTGAAGATTCGCTCCGTAAGTTTCGAATAGGGCAGAGCGATGAAGGCATTGAGTTCATCCACAGTTCTCGCATTTTCAGCCGCGCCTGTGGCCAGAACCACGCGGCTCGTTCCCACGTCGAGACCTATGGCCGTATCCGAGACATCCGTCTCATCGTTGGCATCGGATTCTTTCTTCTCTTTCATATCTCCTCCGAATTGGATTTTGTATGAGTCAAACTCTTCGCCTCCGGCATGGTCGGCCTCTTGATCAGCTTTGCCTGCCGGAACGGATTGTGGATTGCTCTGGCTGAGAGGGGGAAGCAATTCTGCTCTCTTGATTTCGAGCTTGATCTGGCCCAGCCCCTCTATCGTGACCTCGCGTCTCCGGCCAAGCTCGCGCGCTATCACTTCAAGCGTCGCTTCGACTCCTCGCCCAGCCTGTCTGATATTTATCCCCGCGCGCCGGGCGGCTTCTCTTATCAGGGCAGACTTGTTCATAACTGAAGCGCGTCATTCGCTCTTAGCTCTGGCTTCATCCAGAGCGTGTTGTTTCGAGTAAGCGCGTTGATAAATTTCCCATCGCTCCGCCCGCCCGCGTTCGGCTGCAAGAGAGTCGCGGCGGGAAGATTCCTTGAGCGCAGCGTCGGCTTTTTCAAGCCCCGCCCATCTCCTGCCGCCCGCCGCGCTGATGTACGTCTGATCGTAGTTGAATCCGAATCGCGAGACTGCTAGTAGCTCATGATTGTATTTGTTCGCGAGTCCCAGCGCCTCGAATGGAAATCCGGCCACCCAGTCCGTGTGATAGCCCATCAGCTTGTTCGCAGGGTTGACCGATACCAGCCCGTGTGTGACGCAGTTGGCGTCTTCTATTCTGTATTTCGATCTCATCACCGCAGTCAGCACGCGCGCGGCATAAATCTGAGCCTCGTTGATTCCATCAGGCCCGACTGTTTTTTTTCTGTCCGACCTCCCCTCGAAGCAGATGCCTATGAAGCTCGGACTCAGATTCACATAAAGATTATGGCTGTCGCTCCAAACGGAATTGCCCGCGTGATTGGCCGTCTGCTCGTCGCGCACTATGCGATAGGTTCGCCCGAAGCGGTCTATCACATAATTGTAAAGCCTGTGATCGCGCGCGTATTCGAGCAGAGATTTCGACCTGCCTCGAAGCGATGAGTTGTAGCGGTCATCGAAGGGCAGCAGGTCGCCTTCCGACAGGTGGTAAATGATACCGACCGGGCGAGTCATAATCTGGTCGGAAGAATTGGCTTCCATATCGAAGCGATAAAAACTTCGCTCCGCGCCATCGGTCTGGTATTCGGTCAGTATGCGCGCGCCGTTGCTGTAAAACTCATAGCCTTCGCCTTCTTCGGCCAGCCATACTTTATCGAGCGTGAGTCCCGCTTCCGAGCCTATGCTTGCGACCGCCTCTCCCTGTGCGGGAGCGTCTGCGTCGGGTTGATGCAGAGCTTCTTTCGCCTCAGTCGCGGCAGAGAATCTGCCGATGATTTTCGACGTGACGTAGACAAGTCCCGCGCCAATGGAGAGGATCATTGCCATGCACAGCGCATAAGCGACGTATCGAAGCCGCCAGACGATGGAGGCGAGGCGGAAAGAAAAAGGCGCGGGCTGATCGGGCGGAAGAACTTTCGAAAGCTCAAGCACGAGCCTCGCTCTTTCAGGAATCGACCCTAAGAAGGGAATTCGCCAAGCCCATTTTTGCGGCGCATCCGTTTTGAGCGCGCTCTGGAGAAACTTCAATCGCAGCACGGGCGATTTGATATAACGCGAATACTGATCGACCATCTTTGCGTATCGCTCATCCTGAATTTTGAAATTCGTCTCCAATGTCTGATCCTCTGGCAAACAGTTTTCAGTTTTCAGTTTTCAGTTTTCAGTTTTCAGTTTTCAGTTTCTCAATCATGGCTTTTCGTAATCGACCGGAATCATAGTGTCCAGCTTCACGCCGGCGGCGCGCGCGCGCGCCTTCGACTGCTCGGCGTATCGTTGAGCTTCCTCGCGTGTGCTGAAGCGGCCCGCTCTGACTCTGTACCATCGGCCTTTGCCTTTTATTTCGGCGGCGATGACGTAAGCCGCTATGCCTGCGCGCGTGAGTTTGTCAGCCATCCCTTTCGCCTCGGCTTCGTTGGGCGACGACATCACCTGCAGGGTGATCGTTCCCTCCTTCAAATCTTCCGCCGTCGGTGAAGTCGCAGGCTGAGAAACTGCGGGCGGCGCGCTGGGTTGAGCCGTTTCAGTCTGAGCCGAAGTCGGAGGAGCGGCAGGCGGCGCGCTCGGCTTCGTCTCAGTCGGCTTGACGACGCTCGGAGTCGGCTCCGGCGCATTCGATTTCATCAGAGGAAGAATGACCACGAAGAAAAGGGCTGCGAGGCTGGCCACGAGCAGCAGGATAGCGACAGGGATTTTCAGCTTCGAAAGTGTAGTCGGTTTCGGAGCTTGCATCAGCACCGGCCATTCGTTGCGTGAAGTCTCCCACGCGGGAAGCGGATCGGCCCACGGGTCAGCCGATGTGCTGGCCAGAGATCCGCTTTCCTGGCCGAACGAAGTCGCCGCCGACTGCTCGACTGCGGCAGGGGCGGGATGCTCCGTGAGCGGCTGCGAGTTTGCGCCCGCCTGAATGTACGCTTCGGGGACTTCGAGCGGCTGCGACTGAGAAAACCACTGATGCTGCGGCATCTCGTAAGATCGCTGCGGCGGCTCCGCGTCGAATGTAAAAACCACCTCCTCATCCGATTCCGGTTGCGCCTCTGTGCGCGAGGTTTCGTCGAGCGGCTGAGTGTTGAGATAATCCGGCTCTTCTTCCGTGTGCAGATTTGCGAAGCTCATATCAGGCGCTTCGACTGCGACTACGGAATCGATTGAGGGCCGAGGCGCAAATTGTCTTGCGGGAAGGATGACGTGAATGAGCGACCGGCACGACGCGCACAATCGCGTCGCTACTGACCCGTTCGCTGCTGCCTGACGGCACAAAGGGCAAACTGTTTTTGCTGTCTCGACCTGCATAAGCTGATAAGCCCTGCCTGCGACTCCATGGGTAAAAGAATTCGCCTGAAGAAGGCTGCCTGCCGATTATCAATTTTCGAATTAGCGGGGCAGTTGCGTCGTTGGGGCAGAAGCTGAACGGTCAGAATTATAGCACAGGGCAGTACCATTACAAATCCTATCGACAGACCGCTCAAAGCGAGAACCCTTACTTTGCTTTCATCGCAAGAATGTAAGACTGGATTTCGTCGCGATCTTCGTCGTCCAGGGTGAGGAACTCAACGCCAAGCCCCTGGCCTTTTTTCAGGTAGCACACGCGCGAGACGGCTATCACGCGATGACGGTTGGGAAGCTCGAATCGAACGACCATTCGCGTGCCTGCGCGTATCTGCTCTTCGGTGCTGATGAACAAACCGCCGAGGCTGATGTTGGCCATACTGCGACGGACTCGGGACGGGCCGCTGCTGCTGTTGGTCAGTTCATATTCAACTGTCGCCGTGAGAGGCGCGCGCTCGAAACGGCGTCGTTCCAGTTGCGCGGAAGTTTTCATGGCGATACCTCGTCGAGTAGTTGATTCTGAATTTCGGGGACAAACCGTCCGGCTCGCTTCATGGGGGACTGGTTTGTGATGCGGCTGAGCAAGTCGGTGCCTTAACATTTGCACAACTGGCGCGAACCTGGCAAGGCCGGAGCGGAATAAATCCGGCCTTGAGGTTGACAGGCGGCGTCTTATGTTCGTCGGACGTGTGTATTGACTGAGGTAAGTGGGTGTGTGACAATGGCGACCGGGCCTTTCAGAGCATAAAGCCCCCCCCGACTTGTTCAACCCGCACTCATAATTTTCCAGACAGGAGCGCAGGTATGGCTGGCAGACAGATAGGCAATTATCGCATCATCGATTATCTGGGCAGCGGGGGCTTCGGCTCAGTCTTCAAGGCTGAAGACATAAACACTCCGGGTCGAATAGTCGCTATCAAAGAGCTTCACCGAAAACACACTCGCAGCGCGACCATAAAACAGCGATTCTTTCAGGAGGCCCTCGCCATGGCCCGACTGGATCATGCGAACCTGCCGCGCCTGCACACCTTCGGCGAAGATCAGGGGTCTTACTACCTCGTGATGGAATTCCTGTCGGGCAAACCCCTCAGCGAAGAGATTCATGAAAAAGGCGCGATTGAAACCAGTCGCGCCGCCTCGATCATAGCGCAGGTTCTCAACGCGCTGAGCTACGCCCATCGCAACCAGATAATCCATCGCGATCTCAAACCCGATAACGTCATGATCCTGGAGGGCGATTCGCTTCAAATCAAAGTCCTCGATTTCGGAATAGCCCGCATGGTCGGCGGAGAGAATCTGACGGTGGCCGGAGAAGGCTTCGGCACTCCCGCTTATATGTCTCCCGAACGAATTCGCGGAGAGACCGACATCGATCAACGCACGGATATTTATGCCGCAGGCATCGTCCTCTATGAAATGCTCGCCGGACATCTGCCTTTCGATTCCAAAGCTTCGGACCCGGCGGTTTACTGGGCCGAGATGCGCGATTTCCACATGAGCCAGCCTCTCCCGTCGCTCGCTTCCACAGGCATATCCGAAGAACTTGAGCGAATAATCAACAAGGCCACCGCGAAGAAGCCGGATAACCGCTACGCAACAGCCGATGAGATGCTGGCCGATCTCAGCCTTGTGAGCGACATCCGCGCAAGCGGCGCGCTGGCCCGGCAATCCGCAACCCTCCTTCTGAGCGTCGCTCCGTCTCCGGCTGAGGTTTATGTCGACGGCCTCCTGCGCGGAAATTCGGATCAGGCGACGGGAAGAATTTTTATCGAGAATCTCTCGCCTGGTCTTCACGAAGTGAGAGTTTCGAGGTCGGGATACAGCGAATATAAAATCAGCGTATCGCTCGAAGAAGGACTGAGAACCGACTTGCAAGTGGCTCTGGCAGCCCGTCCTACGGTGGCGATGCCCGCAGCAGAAAACACTGCGCCCATAGATTCAGGCACCTCCCGCATCCAAAGCGGCGAGGATGTCGCAACCGCCCTGCTTCAGGTCGAAGGACTTCCGGCAGGCGCAACTATCTTCGTGGATTCGAAAGCCGTCGCGCTCGCGGGCGAGGACGGACGCGCCACTCTCCATCTCGTTCCGGGTAAGCATGAGGTTCAGGCGACTGCCCCATCGGGCGCGCTCATCAAGCAAACCGTAGCGGTGAATAAACAGGACAGCGGCTCGTTTCGAACGATGACGTTTTCCTCGCTTCAGGCTGCGCGGACTCAACCCAAGCCTGCGGCCGTTGAAAACGAGCAATCACGCGCTGGCAAAAAGATCGCCGCTGCCGTTGCGGTGATTCTGCTGCTCGCGCTTGCGACGACAGCTTACTTCGTCATTCGCGGGCCTCGCACAACTGCGCTGACGGATCAGAACAAATCTCAGGAGGAACTGGCCGCAACTCAAAAGCAACTCTCTGAACTTCAGCGACAGCTTGAAGAACTACAGAAAAAAGCCGAGGGCGGCAGCCTTGCTGAAAAAGAAAATATCGAAGCGGAGCGAAAGAGGCTCGAAGCTGAAAAGAAAAAATTAGAATCGCAGCAAAAGCCCGGAGAAGAAAAACCAGCCGCGCCCGAAAAGCCGGTTTCAACAGAATCGGTTCTAACAAATCCGCCCGCGCCTTCGACTGAACCGGCCCGTCAGGAAAATCAGCCAGCGGCGGATTCGAACACCTGTCTGGTCGTTGCAGTCACCAATTCGGACGGTCAGCCTGCCGCAGGGATAAGGATTGTGTGCGATGAGAACACAGGCTCGACATCTAATGTTCATCACGGACACACGGGAGCAAATGGTCGCTGGCACCAGTGCGGGTTTACGCCGGGCAGTTCGGTCAGGATAGCCTTGTTCGGAGGCCGCAGAATTCTGGGAACCGAACAGAGAGTGATTCAACGCGGGCCTAATCTGGCTTTCCTTCGCATAGACAGAGACCCGCGAAAGGAAGCCGCGCCCGATCCCGGCGCGCAGACCGATCAGCCCGCGCCTGTCATCAGACCGAGGCGGCCCCTGCTCAGACGACGACCCTGATAGGAAGTGATGAGTGATGAGTGATGAGTGATGAGTAGAAGTTGAACGTCATACTTTTCCTACAATCGGTGATTGTAAAAACTGGCTCGTGAAAGTGCGTATCTTGAACTCGCTCGCTTCGGCTTTTCTTTTTACTCATCACTCATCACTCATCACTCATTACTCTGATCAGTTCAAAGTCCGGCAGCATTGTGTTATCCTGAAATTCCTTTTTATGAGCAAACAGTTAGGAAATATGGAGGGCGTTTGCGTCAACTGCGGAGCCGCCGGTAACGAATCAGGCGCGAGTTTCTGTCAGGTGTGCGGCTCTCGCCTCGGGTCGAACCTTCTGCTCCCTCCTCCACCGCCAAACCTCTGCGACCAGGGCCGCATGATCGGCAATCGTTACCGCGTCGATTCGCTCCTGTGGACTGCGCCAACCTATAACGCATACTCGGCTTCGGCTACCGATACGCAGGGCCGCACTCATACGGTCATAGAGCAATACCTGATGAACGATGACCCGCTGGCGGAAATCTCGCCCGTCGGCGCGTCGGGGCAGGGGCCGAGGATCGGATCGGCAAAAGTGTCGGGCAGCCTCGAAGACGCCGGAGCCGCTTTCGAGCGTTTCGGCATATTCCGACCCATCGAACATGCCATCGAAAGCGACACCCGCTACATAGTCTTCGAACACATTCAGGGACAGGCTTTCGGCCATCTGGATCAGGCTGATGAGAAGGAAGCGCGCGCCCTTGGGGTTCAACTCTGCACGCTGGCCGAGCAGTTCCATCGACACGGTTGGGTGTACAACGGATTCGAGCCTTATGGAATCGTGCTGGATGTAGAGGGCCGAGTCCGCTTGATAGGATTCGACCGCGCGCGTCAGGTCGGCACTCGCGTCGATGACGCGCCGATTTATCCGAGTCGCGGATTCAGCGCCCCTGAGCTTTTCGAAAAGGGCGCGATCTTCGATTATCAAATGGATGTTTATTCAATCGGCGCACTGCTGCAATTTCTGCTCACGGGCGAAAGCCTCGGCCCCGGCGAAGGATTGAACCTCTATCCTGTCGCCACGGTCACGCCCGACTTCGAGCGATTGCTCTCCCGCGCTCTTTCGGAAGACCCGGCGGACAGATTCCGCAGCGTGGTCGAACTGCGCGAATCTCTGATGGCATTGAACCTGCCGACAGTTCTTCAATCGGGACATTGCACTGATGTGGGCTTAGTGCGCGAGTTGAACGAAGACAGCGTGCTTGCTCTCAATCTGACTCAATACTACGAATCGGTTCAGACTCAGATAGGGCTTTACATCGTCTCGGACGGAATGGGCGGAGAAGCTGCGGGCGAAGTCGCAAGCCGCGTGACTGTTCGCGCGGTCGCCGAGCTTGTGACTGAAAAACTCATCTCGGCTTCTTTGAAATCCACGCGGGAAGAAAAAATCGCTGCGCCGACTCAGACCGGCGGCTTGCGGTTGGCCATCGCCGACGGCAACGAGATGGGTACGAGCGAGCTTTTGAAGATGGCCGTCATGCACGCCAATCAGGAAGTGCTGGCTTATGCGCGGGCCAACCCGGAAGAGCGCGGATTGGGAGCCACAGTCACAGTCGCCATGATAGTAGGCGACGTGTTGACCATAGCCCACGTCGGCGACAGTCGTTGTTACCTGCTTTCGGGAGAACGTCTCACGCAACTCACGGAAGATCACTCGCTGGTTCAGCGCATGATAAACACGGGCAATCTGTCGAGGGCCGAAGCGCGCATACATCCTTATCGCAACGTCATCTATCGCTCGATAGGCGCTGACGAAAACATCGAAATCGATATCATTCGCCGCAAGCTCACGAGCGGCGACGTGATAATGTCGTGCAGCGACGGATTGAATTCGATGATAGGCGATGATCAGATACGCGACATCCTGATGGTCAATCCCGACCCGAACGCAGCCGCAAAAGAACTCGTCGTCGCGGCCAACGCCGCAGGCGGAGAAGACAATTCCTCAGTCATCGTCGTGCGAATCACTTGAGCAGGGGTCGGAGTAGGGAACAGGTGACAGGTGACAGGTGACAGGCGGGAAATCTTCGACTCTGTAACCTGTCACCTGTTCCCTGTCAACTTCTGACTTCTGACTTCTGACTTCTGTCTTCTTGAAAAAGTGCCGTGATTTGTAATTTCCCAAATCCCACATTCTGTTACCTGCGCAGGTAGGCTGGCGATTGCCTGCTTGTTTATGAAGGACTTAATCGTACCCTGCGCAGGTAGGCGCATCTGGCACAGGATTTGCCAATCCGTCGAGCGTAGCTTTATCGCAAGAGCCGAGAGTTGATAAGGGTTGTTGGCTCGTGCGGGTTTGAAAATCTTGCGGGTTGCGGAGATCGCGGTGAAGGGGGCCACGTCGGTCTCCGCTGCCTGCCTGAGTTCAGCAGTCATCTCGCTCCAAATTTTCTGAAAGGTGAAAAGCTATGCTCAACAAAATCGATCTCCGAAAGCAGGTCAGTTCGCTGGATGTGATGATAAGAGCCTTGTCGGATGAGTTGCTGCGCGAGCCGAAAAAAGATTCGGGCAACGACGCGCAAAAAAAATTGCTTGCTGAGATGGAAGAAGCTCTGCGCGAACTTCGTCAGGCGCGCGGGATAAGAAAAGTGCTGCTTACGGCGCTCGAAAGCCGGAGAGCTTTTCACTGAATCATCAGAAACATCAATCTCGAATATCTTTCAAACTGATCCCGGTTGTCGCTCACCACGCTTGATTTTGCCACCGGGCGATAAGAAGCGCCGGTTCGTTTTATTCCCTGCGCTTCATTGTGAGAACGTTCCGGCCACGCCCGCCCAAGCAGAGACCTGACACGCGCAAACTCCGCGTCCGTCCTCGCCTGTGGAGCCGCAAGGCTGAGTCCTTTGATCACAGCCTGAAAATTTTCTTCGGCGCGAAACGAAAGCTTTTCAACGAAGCTTGAATAATCGAACGCATCAGCCCTGATGCGAAAACTCTGCTCCAGACTTTCACCGTACACATCGAGCAGAGTTTCTTCAGAGAGGAATTCCGCCGTATCAAGCACGTTCTCTTTTCTCGAATTCCCTCTCGCTATGACCTCCGTGTAATCCACGCGAATATTTCTCAGCGCGCCCACGACCAGCAGTTTTATCTCCGACGCGGGAACCGTAATCGCGCCGCCTATGTGGTGAACTTCTATTGCGTCATCTGCGCGAGTGAGTCTGCGCGCTCGCGCGAGTGGAGCCTCAAGCTGCATGTCTTCATCGGCAATGATGGTTGCGCCGAGTCCGCAGTTTCGAATGAGCAGCGATATCATCTCGGCTTCCTGTTGGGTGTGAGATCGGGCAATGGGCAGCGGCTTGTTTGCCGCCAGATAAGCGCAGGCCTGATCCGACTCTATGGCGAGGGCCGCGGCGAATGCTGTCTCTGCGGATGAATCGTGGCTCGACTCAGAAGGCAGCAGAATAGTATTGAATGCAAGTTCGTGCGGCTCGATGTTTCGCTGATGCGGAGCCGTATGAATTTCAACCACAGGCAGTCCCGCGCCGCAGTACATACACTTGCCGCGCGCTGCGGGAGTCTTACGCGAACAGGCCGGACAGTTGATGACATCCTGGGTCATTTTCGTAGATGTTGGATGTTGGATGTTAGATGTTAGAGTTCATGCGAGTGATTGCGCTAATCTCTAACATCTGACATCTGACATCTTTTGCACGGCGGAGATTATAGCACGGAGCCTCGTTGTGTTAGCATTCGAGTGATGAATTTCCGCGCCCTGCTTACCAGAAGAAATATCATCATCGCGCTGGTCGTCATCGTCGCATCGCTCGTCGTTTCGGGCTATTTCCTGCTGCGTCGGCCCGCCCGCGTTGAGATGGATCGCTACGCGCCCGCGTCCTCTCTCGCCTTGATAGAAATTTATAACCTCACCGATCTGCTCGACGGGCTTACCGACACCGATGCATGGAGAGAGCTTGCGCCGGCGCTCGGAGTTTCAAGCCAGTTGCGCCAGATTGGACTCGCCACAGATATTATGAGTCGAACCGGAATCGGCCCTGATGAAGCAGTAATCGCAGGCCGCGCTCAATACGCTGTGGCGCTCACCGGTCTTGAAACCGAAACCGGCGCGACCGAAGACGGGCCTTACCTTCACTTCAAACCGCGCTTCTGCCTGATAGCCGAAACTCACTCCTCGCCTGAAACCGCAGCGCGTGTCATCCGCGAGCGAGCTTCGATCCTCGCGTCTCGAATCTACGGCGCGTCAGTGACCGAAGAAATTCAGGATTACTCAGGCGCGCGGCTTCAGATTTATCGCAGCCCTCAACCCGACCGGCAAATGATAGCCGCATCGTCAGGCAGTCTCATCCTGATAGCCAATCACGAGTCGGCCATAAAATCATGCCTCGACACCGCAACAGGCCGCGCGCCCTCGCTTGCCTCGGATGACAGGCTTAAACAGTTGCGCTCGACTATCGATGAAGACGCGACAATTTTTGCGATGGTGACGGAAACAGGAGTTGAAAAACTCTCCGAACTTGGCCCAGCGATTTTTGCCTCGCGGCTCACGACAGACCCGGATCGCATAAGCTCAATAGCCAATCTGTTCGGACATCTCTCCAGGCAGACCTTCGCCGGATTGCTCTACAGCGCCTCATTCGATGATGGAGCGGTGCTGGAAAAGTATATGACGGCGCTTCGACCGCAGGTGGCCGAGGCTCTCTCGCAAGCCGTAAAACCGGCTCCTGCGGCCAGTTTCGGGGCGCTTCGATTCCTGCCCCGACAGGTGGAAGACTTCACCCTTTTGAATATCGAAAGCGCGGGCGACCTTGCGGAGCGCGCATTGAAACATTTGACGCCCACGCTCGATGTAGTCGCGGGAGTCGCCCTGAGAGAATTCGTCCTGAGCCTGCGCGAGCAGCTTGGGCTTGAGCAGAATGATTCGCTCGCCGGAGCGGTGGGCAGCGAGGTCGCGCTTGCGAAATTCAGCGACGAGGAGCCGACAGCGATGCTCATTCGGGTTATCGATAAGGCCAAAGTGTCGGCGAGTGTTTCAAAGTATCTCGCGCGAGGGAGCGCGACGGTTTCGACCGAGCAATACGCGGGCGTAGAGATTTCCGTATCTTCGCATAAAGATCGCCGCGCGGCGGCATTCCTTGATGACTTCGTGATTTTAGGAACTCGCGATCAGATAGCCCGCATGATCGATGCGCGTTCGAGCGGTGAAAACGCAGCTACGGACGAGCGATTCCAAAAGGCTCTCACGGGTCGCACGAACGCGGCGGCGATGATTTCCTGTCGCCCTGATTCTGCGGACGCGGGAGGGATGATGCTTGCGATTTCGAAACTCACCCGCGTAACAGACGGATCGCTCGAACTCCTCGAACAACCCGCTGTGAAAAACGCCCTCGGCAAACTCGTGCCTTCGATAAGCTCAACCGAATTCCGAGGGCAGGGAGTCTACACCCAAACCCGTTCGTCAGTCGGCAGCTTCAGTCTGATTGCTTCTTTGATTGGAAACGATGAGTGAGTGGGGGAATGGGGGAGTGGGGGAATGGGAGATGATATTTCATTCTCACGATAGATTGGCTGGGCCGCACCACTTTTCAGGCTCCGACATCATTTTCACTAACCCTCCACTGATAGAGTGATATTGTTGATCCAGTTCTGCATAATCCTCTTTCGAAATGTATCCACACCGGAGAGCGAAATCCAACCAGGATTGAGTTTCAGCGCCTTCGCTGTCTGAGTCAGTCAATTTGCTGATGAAGTGAGCAACATAGCGTCGCTTACGCCAGGCTTCTGCTATGTTTGAGCAAACAGATCGTGACGCCCGCCGAATTTGATCCGTCAAAGAATACTTCTCTTCTTTCGGCCAAATCTTCGACAACTCGAAGATTTTCATCGCTGCCTCGAATGCCATCTGATAAACCCGCAACTGGCGAAAATGAGCTATCACCATCTTTCCAATCCCCCTTTCTTATTCTCCCATTCCCCCATTCTCCCATTCTCCCATTCCCCCATTCTCCCATTCTCCCATTCCCCCACTCTCCCATTCTCCCATTCTCCTTCTCATCCCTTCACCCGCTCGCCAGACTCGTTAATGGCCTGCCTCTTCTGGCGTCTTTTGAGGAGTCGTACTTTTCGGCGCTTGCGGACTTCGATGCGGTCGCGCACTTTGCCGTAGAATTTTGTGAAGTATTCGTACATAGACCACAGCGCGAAGACGACGACTATCCAGATCATCGCGCGACCCGCGCCGTAGCACAGGACGCGAAACCCGTCGAAGCTCATCTGGCCATCGCGAAAGAACGTGGTCAGTACCTGCCCTGACGCTTCGAATGATGAGAAGGAAACATCAGGACGGACAGGCGGAGGAGGCTGAAGCCCTGAAGGGCCGCCCGATGAACTGCCTATGATTAAAAGGGTGATGGCAACGACCTGCGAGAGCATTTTGAATTTGGCTTTTCGAGAAGCCGAGATAGCGAATCCCTCGGCTGCGGCTATTGAGCGAAGTCCCGTGACGGCGAACTCGCGGCCTATGATGATGACTATAGCCCAGGCGGGGGCGAGCCGGTTTTCAACAAGCGCGACGAGCGCAGCGGAAATCAGAAGCTTGTCCGCTATGGGGTCGAGAAGTATGCCGAGAGTCGATACCTGTCCGCGCTTGCGGGCGATGTAACCGTCGAGCCAGTCGGTGAAGGATGCTCCGACGAAGAGAGCGAGTCCCAGAAGTTGTTGAGGCACGCCTATCCAGTCGCTCGGAGCCTTCGTCAGCAGAACGACGACCAGGAACGGGACAATGAAAATTCTCGATAAAGTGAGCGCGTTTGGAAGATTCAAGTGATTTCCTGCTGCCAATCGAATACAGTCATCATCGGCTAAAAGTGATGTGGGGATTCACATGTGTTTTAGCTTCTTGACTATATTGAGGCGTCAAAATAATGTCAATTGTTGTTTGTCCTTTGTCCCTTGTCCTTCGTCCTTCGTTCCTGCCGCTCGCGCGGTGACTCTCTAACGAAGGACAAAGGACAAAGGACAACTGATTTTTTATTCGCGCATCTAATGCGACCGGTGATCAAAGGTCCCCACTCCTCGGTCGCCCGATGAAATATCAGATTTCAACTTTGAAACTCTTTCATGACAATTGATCTGAAATTCTCTCGCCAGCGACTCTGGCTCATCGCCTCGGTCGCAGCCGTGGCGATAGCGGCAATCGTTTTCTTCGTTTTATGGCTCAACAGCCGAATCGCAACGGAGCGCGAAAGTCTCGCCGAGGCCGCGCGCGTCGATGTGCGCCAGACTCTTTTGCGCGCCCCCGCGACCGAAGGGATGACTCTTTATCTGAGCGCATCAGAAGCGCGGGCGACTGTTGAATTCAAAGGCGCTCGATACTTAGCGACATCAGGCGGGCTGATCGCGCTCGACGCCGGCGGAAGCATACGCAGGCGGTACACCACGATGGATGGCCTTGCGGATAATGACCTGACGGCTATGGCTGTCTTTCGGGAAAAACTTTTCATCGGCACTTCAAGCGCAGGGCTGATGTCTTTCGATGGCGAAGCGTTCACTTCCTACAGATTCGAGAAACCGAAAGCCACACGGGTCAGCGCGCTGCTTTCGACCCCAAGCGAGCTTTTAACAGGCACGCTTGACGGCGGACTCTTCGAATATGACGGCGAGCGATTTTCGCGTCGGCTGAATTCAGCCACAGGAGCCGATTTCAAGCAGGTGACCGCTTTGCTCGCTTCAGATTCGCGCATCTACATCGGCACGCAGACAGGCGGGCTTTACGTCTGGCGCGAGGCGCAGATCGATCACCTGGATAAAAATCTTCCTTCGCCCCGCGTGACCGGACTCGCTGCTTTGCCTGATGGCGATATTGCCATAGCGACGGACTTCGGCGTGGTGGCGATGGACGAATCGAACGAGATCAAACCCGTATCGAATCAACCGAACGTGACATCGCTCGCCCTAAGCGGCGGAAGATTGTGGGCAGGTCTTTTCAGCGGCGGGGTGATCGAGATCAACAAGGGCGAAGAGCGCAAAGTTACTTTGAGCGACAGTCAAAAAGAAGTCGTAGGATTGCCGCCAACAGCGGCGGCGACGGTTTATTCGGATGACGCGGGATTGTGGGCGCTCACTCGCGAAGGCGCATTCGTGAGAGAAGAGCGATCAATCGGGCCTCGGTTCAAGGCGGTCACGAGCGGGCTTGCGGGAGATCGCGCGTTGACTGCGGGCCACATTATGAGCCTTGCTTTCGATGAGCAGGGCCGTTTGTGGGTCGGCTATTTTGATCGCGGCATAGATGTGCTGTCTGTGGAGACGGGCGAGCGGCTATCTCATATCGAAGACGACCGCGTGAGAGAAATCAATTTCATCGCCGCCGACAGAAGCGTTTATGTGGCGACCTCGCGAGGGCTGGTCATATTCTCAGGTTCGATGACGCCTGCGGTGATGACGCGCGAGCAAAATGGGTTGATAAGCGATGCGGTCGCGCATGTGCTTTTCACCGAAGGGGCGAGGGGCCGCTCCATCGTGTGCGCGACTGCCGGAGGGGTGACGGAAATTTCGGGCGGACGGGCGCGGTCGCTCACTGCTTTTCACGGGCTTGCGAGCAATCATCTCTACTCGGCGGCGGCCTCCGGCTCAAGGGTTTTTCTCGGCAGCCTCGCGGGGCTTGTCGAACTTGAAGGATTGAGAGTCGTGCGTTCATACAAGACTTCGAATTCGAAACTTTCTCACGACTGGGTGACGGCGTTGGTCGAAGATCAGGGTACGATTTATGTCGGCACGAACGGCGGCGGAGTGGATGCGCTGATGGCGACGGGCGAGTGGATAAACTTTTCAGACGAGCTTGGTCGATTCGAAGTGAATCAAAACGCGATGCATCGCGATGGCGAGAGAATCTATGTCGGCACAACCGACCGGGGACTTTTAGTGTATAATACGCGCGGCCGCCGATGGAGTCAGTTCAGCGCAGGGCTTCCGTCTCAAAACGTCACCGCGATTGCCTCCGACGAAAGCTTCATCTACATAGGCACGTTGAACGGATTGATGAGAATTGAAAAGCGAGTGATCGGGTAGATTCATCATGAAAAAAATAATTTTCACGTTGTCGCAAAGAGCGGCAATCTTTATTTTGCTGCTCGCGGCCCCCGTCATAGCGCGGGCGCAATCAGGCGTGTTGATTCCCTCAAACTCCGACAAGCCCGATCCTGCGGCGCTTGCGCTCGACGAGATGCTGGTCAATGTCAGTATCGATAACCAGTTCGCCCGCGTGCGAGTCGTTCAGATATTCGGCAATCGCACCGAGCGAGCGTTGGAAGGCAAATACATTTTTCTCATACCGACCACCGCAGCGATATCGGATTTCGCCGTATGGGACGGAGATGTGCGCATACCCGGAGTCATACTCGAAAAACGGCGGGCCGAAGAAATCTATCGCGACCTCGCGCTTCAATCCATCGATCCGGGACTTCTGCAACAGGAAGACGAAAACGAAGCGGCGACCGCTTTCACTGTCGAAGTCGCGCCTATCCCGGCTTACGGGACGAAGCGGCTTGAGCTTGAATACACCGAACTGCTGAGAGTTGATAATCTGGAATCATTTTTTTCGTTTCCGTTCAAGCCGAGCGATTACGGCGCTCAATCGGTCGGGCATCTCGAAATCCGATTGCAGATGATGAGCCGATTCCCGATGACCGATCTGAAATTATTGAGCGCGATCTATCGCCTCAACTTCATAGAGAATTCGCCGCAGTACAAATCAGCCACATTCGAAGCTGCGAACGTCAATCTCACGGAAGACCTCGCCTTCAGCTATGGCTTGAACGTGCCGCGTTCGGCGTTTCAGTTTTTGGCCTATCGCGCGCCTGAGCGAATCAAGGCTGAAGAATTGCGCGATCCGCGCCTTGCCGAGCGCGAGCCTGACGGTTATTTCGAAGCCGCTGCTGTCTTTAATGAAGCGGGCCGCGCGCCGGGTGATACGGAGCCGCCGCCTGCGCGCTCGATGCTCGTTATGCTCGACACTTCGCTTTCGATGCAGTGGGAAAAACTCGACCGCGCTTATGAAGCAGTCGAAGCATTGTTGCGCTCGCTCACGCCGCAGGATGCTTTCAATCTGATGCTGTTCAACGATGATGTGCAGACGTTCGACCCTCGTTCGGTCGATGCGCAGCCTGCTCAGATAGAGCGCGCTCTGGGATTTATCAAGGCGAGTTACCTTTCGGGTGGCACCGATATGGGCGCGGCGATGGAACGCGCTGCGCGGCTGGCCAGAGATATGCCCGTGAGGAAAGAGCGCGCTATAGTGATGATAACCGATGGCAACACGACTCTTTCGACTACGCGGACGAAAGCGATAGTCGAGCGATTCCAGAGAGCCAACGACGCGGCGGGGCGGGCCAGACTCTACGTTTTCGGCATCGGGTCGGATACGAATCTTCAGTTGCTCGGCGAACTGGCTCGCGCTTCGCGGGGAGTGTTCGACTGGACGCGGGAGACGGACGATCTTTCATTCAAATTGAAATCGTTCATCAGCAAAGTGGGACGCGATCCGATTGACGCGCTCAAGTTGGAAAACACGGACGCCAGCAATTTCTATCAGGTCTATCCCGACTATGAAGCGGCGGCTTATGATGGCGCGCGAATGAGTTTCGTAGGCCGCTACAAACGACCCGGCCCTGCTGCGCTCACCCTAAGCGGCAACGCTCAGGGCAAACAGATCAGACTCACGGAGCAGGTCACGTTGCCCGAACGCGACGACGCGCATCCGCACGTCCCGCGAATGTGGGCGCGCGCTCGTGTCGATGCGTTGCTTCGTCAGATCGCGCTCGAAGGCGAAACGAAAGAAGCCGTCGATGAAATAATCGCGTTGTCGAAGAAGTACAAATTCGTCACCCCCTACACATCGTTTCTCGCCGCGCCGCGTTCGCTTCTTCGCCCGCGAGTAATCCGACCGGGCGATCCTGTTTTGAAAGTGCGCGCTGACGCTTCGATCAATGAGGTGACGGCTGTTTTCCCGTTCGGAATGGTGAAGCGACTTGAATACCTGAAGGATGAAGACGTGTGGGAGACTCGATTCATCGCGCCGCGCGAGATGACGGACGGCGTTTATTATTGCCGTTTGATTCTCGTCGACCGTCAGGGCCGCGCTTATCAGGAAGAAAAGAGTTTCGTCATCGACAGTCGCCCGCCGCGACTTCAGCCCTCGCTCAGCCAGACGAGGGTGCGAGCGGGCGAAGAAATCGCGATCACGGTTCGCGCAGACAGCGACACGAGGCGCATTGCGGCGAGGATATTCGGCGGCTCGCCTGTGGCGATTGTGTGGGACGCGAAAGCAAAGGCAAACGTCGGACAGTTGCGAATACCCGCGGGACTACCTTCAGGCACTTACACGATTCAGGTGACGGCAGAAGATTTCGCGCACAACCTCAGCGTGACGGAAATCATGATTGAGGTGACTGGTGGCGGATGATGTGGGTGATGAAGTGAAGAGGTGAAGAGGTGAAGAGGTGAAGAGGTGAAGAGGTGACGGGGTGAAAAGGATTGAATGATGTGTATCCGCCCCGGAGTGGCGAAGGATATTAGCCGGTGGTGAAGCCACCGGAACGGCGTTCGATAATTCATTCCCGCCCCGGCAGAGGCGGAGGATTTGCGGGCAGGGTTGGAAGGCAAGGGAGGATCGTATGCCATCAACGCATCTGAGCCTGCATTATCATTTGATCTTCAGCACGAAGGGCCGAATTCCGATGATTGAGAAAACCTGTCGAGACCGACTCCACGCCTTCCTCGGCGGCGAGGTTAGAACCTGCGGCGGCGTTGCTCAGTGCATAGGCGGAACGAACGATCACGTTCATCTGTTGATCGGGCTTCGAGCCACTCATCGATTGTGCGATGTGCTGGAAGACATCAAATCGGGTTCGTCGAAATGGGTTCACGAGGAGTTGGGAAAGCCGAAATTCGCATGGCAGGAGGGCTATGGCGCATTTACGGTCAGCGCCTCGCAATTCGGCAATGTGAAGAGATACATCGAGCGGCAGGAAGAACATCATCGCCGAAAAACATTTCAGGAAGAGTATCTGGAGTTTTTGAAACAAAGCGGCATCGAGTTCGATGATCGCTACCTTTGGTAGCTTGATCCTGCGCCCCTTCGGGGCGCGTGGGTTTCGACGTGTTGACGTATTCCGGTGGCTTCACCACCGGCTAATATCCGCCGCGCCTCCGGCGCGAATCCGAATGATTAGCCGAAGCCATGAGAATTGGTTGAGGCCATCTTGAACGATTAGTTGAATGATGTTGCAGATGAGGCAGCCATTATGCGCAAAAGAATTTTTTCAATAGCAGCAATCGCGCTCTCGCTCGTGTCAATCGCGGTCGCAACCTATGTCGCCGCACAGAAATCACCAGCGAAAACTTCCGCTCAGAAAACTCCAGCGGGAGCGCAACGAAGAACTCCGCAAGCAACAGGTGCGCCTCTGCGGGCGGCTGATCCCGCACGCGCGCCTCAAACGATGGTCGATGACGCGCTATTCTCCAACGAAGAATTTTTCGGCTCTCAAACATCAGTCGCTCGACCTTACGCCGCCGCGCTCGAACGAATCAGCGCGCTCATCAGCCGCTATCCGAAAGATGCGCGACTCCGCCTGCACTCCGCCCGACTCTTCGAGAGAACCGCACAATTCGACCGCGCCACGTCGGAGATGAATGAGTACGCCGCTCTCAAACGTCGCTCGCCTGATGCGCTGCGCCGTATGGCTGCCTTTTATCACAACCGCGCTCGCTTCTCGGATGAAGTCAAAACCATGCGCGAGCTTGCCCTTGCTCTTCCCGTCTCGGAACGCGCGCCCATCTACAAAGCCGCTGCCGAAGCTGTTCGCGCTCGCTCGCTTACGGAATTCAAACCCGCTGACTTTTTCGCCGAACTCGTCTCGGCTGACCCGACCAATATTCAACCCGTGAAGGATTATGTCGAAGAGCTAAGGCTGGCGAAACAAAACCGCGAAGCTTTATCGACGCTCGCTTCGTTCCAACCCAGGTTTCCCTCGGAGCTTGCTTACTTTCTAAAGACGCGCGCCGCGATTTTGGAAACGACTGACCGTCGCGCAGCCGAAGAAGTTTATTCATCTGTTTTCGATCCGAACTGGCCGCGACAAATCACGAATGATTACTACGATCTGCTTCGACGTTTCGGGCGCTATCGCGTGGCCCGTCGCGATCTTCAATCGAAAGTCCGCGCGGGCGCGACCGATCTTCAAACCGTCGCGCGACTGTTCAGCGTCTACGCTTATGAAGGCAACAATCAACAGGCTTCGCGACTGCTCGCCGATCTCGAAGCGCGAAGAGCGAAGACTGGTCAGTCAAACACCTGGTCTGCAAGTGAGCTTGAATCAGTAGCCGCGATGTTTTCTTCAATCGGCCACTACGATCAGGCTTCGCGCTATCTCTACACGCTTTATTTGACGGGCGGGCTTCAGGCAGGCACGCCTCAACGCGAGCAGACGCTTTATCGATTGTTCAAAGTCCTTATCGATGCCGAAGGCACGCCGACGCGCGTTGCCGCGGGCGACCTCTCCTTTTATAAAGACATCGCCGAGGTCGATCAGAATCCCGGCGTGATGAATGGCGTGCTGTCGTTGATTCTTTCAGGCACGAACCCCGCGCAGGAATTCGCGACCGAGGAGAAATCCGCCGCCAGCTATTTCAATCGCGCCTTCGCTTATCGCATTTTCAATTCGTTCAAACAGGAGTACGCCGCTTCGCCTCGATTGGGCGAAATGTATCTCGACTTGATCAACGTCTTTTCCGCGCTCGGCGAACATAAACTTGCAATCGATTCGGGCCGCGAGTTTCAACAGAAATTCCCTGCTTCGCCCGCCTTCACGGATGTCACTTTGCGAATGGCCGATTCTTACGTCGCGCTCAAGAATCGCGTAGGTGAACGCCAACTGCTCGCCGCTTTGCTTGATCGATTGGCGCGTGAACGGGCTAAGGGAGCGCCGCTCATCCCCGCTTCGTCGAAGCGATGGACTTATGGCGTCTCTCCCGAACTCGGCCAACTCGTCGACCGCATTCGGTACAACATCGAAGCCTATAGCGACACCTACGACCCGACCGAAGCCAATGACGACAGCGCAGATGAAGAAGATTATTCAACTGATGAAGAATCCGACGGAGGCGACTCTCGACCCCAAAAGGGGCCGAGTTACAGCAGCGTGCTTGAGCGATATATTTCTTCGCTCGGCGTTGAAGAAAAGAAGACTGAAACAGTCGCGCTTTTCTGGGGCGAGATTAAAAAGCATCCGAGAGAAGAAGGGCTTTATGAAAGATTCCTGCGATGGCTCGGACAGGCTCAAATTCTCAACGAGCAGTTGAAGGCTTATAATTCAGCCATCCGCCAGTTCGATTCCAACACGTGGTATCACCGGCTTGCTCGATGGTACGTCCGCGAAAAACGCGGGCGCGAGCTTACGCGCTACTCTCGCCAGTTGGTCGATATCTTTGATGAAGACGAAATCACCGAATACATCTATCGCTTCGCGGGCTACGGCACAACGGCGACGGGCGATCAATTGGATTGGGACGAGCGATTCGCTTACGACCTCTACAGCTATGCGCACAATCGATTCCCGCGAAACACCTACTTCGTGCGCGGGATGTTGACATGGCTCTCCAAAAACAACACGGCTCAGTGGGAGAAGCTGTCGGCTCAGTATTATTTCGCTGACCGCTCGATACGCGCGCCTTATCTGGCCTGGCTCTCGCGTCAGAATCAGTTGCGCGAACGATATCAGAAGTCGAAAGGCGCAACAGGGCTTTCAAGCCTCGAACCTCGCGCCGCCGATCTCGAACCGAAAGCGGACACCGCGAACCCTACGGCTTATCAGATATTCGCGGCTGACGCGGCGGCGTGGCTCTCGCATCACGACGAAGCTTTGAGCGCCTATCGTCGATTGATCGCGCTTTATCCCGGCGAGCCGCAGTATGCCCAGCGGCTCCATGACCTGACGCGATCTTTCGGCAATCAGTCGGACAAGCTTTATGAAGAAGCCGCCCGCGTCTACTCGCAGATGTCGGAAATTTATCCGGCGCAGCATGACTACAGAATCAAAGCGGGCGAAGTCTACGCCGAGATGGGAGATTTCCGTCGCGCGGGCGAGCAATGGGATCGATTGATTCAAACCGAACCGGGCGAGCGCAACACTTATCTCGAAGTGGCGACCGTCTACTGGGATTATTATCAGTATGATCAATCGCTGCGCGTCTTCAAACAACTGCGCGACGTGACGGGCGATCAAACGATTTACGCTTATCGAATGGGCGCGGTCTATGAAGGCAAAGGCGATCTGGATTCGGCCATTGCCGAGTATGTCAAAGTCTTGAGCGAACCGGGCGACGGACGCGACACGGTTGCCGAGCGATTGGCGCAACTCGCGCGGCGGCAGGGAGTGGCTGAAAAAATAAATGCCGCTTACGCGCGCGCTCGCGCCGAGAAGCCTTCCGACTGGCAATCGATCATAGGCTTTGCGGTTTATCAGGCCGCGCGCGATCTTGAAGCGGACGCGCTGGCCACACTTCGCAGCGAGGTTGGGAAATCGACGGATGTCGCTTTTCTCGAATCCGTGCGCGATCTGTTTCGCTCGATACTTCGTCCCGAAGATGAGCAGCAGGTAATCACGCGGCTTACCTCGGTCGCCCGCGACGAACGCGAAAACATACAGTATCAGCTTCAACTCGCCGCTTTTCTCGAACGTCACAATCAGGCGAACCGCGCGATGGAGATAATCGATAAACTCGTCGCAATGTACCCGACGAACGTCGGCGTGATAGAAGAGTCGACGAAGTTTTACTGGCGCGGCGGGCTTTCGGATCGCGCAATCGATCTTTACAAACGGTCGCTTGCCTCTGCGCGCGGGCCTAATCGTCGCAGCCTCGCGCTTCAGCTTGCGCGAAGGCAGACCGATGCCGGAAAACTTGCTGATGCTGAAACGACTCTTCGCGCTTACTACGCGGAAAATCGCGACGACCCGGAAGTGTTCGCCGCGCTCGCCAAAAATTTGGGCGCGCAAAACAAGCTCGAACCGCTGGCCGAGCTTTATCGAACAGCTTTCAAGGACGCGAAGGAATCGGGCGTCGGAGATATCGCATCTCTGCGCGAAGGCATGATCAAAACGCTCGACAGCCTCGGAAAATTTCAGGACGCGGTCGATCAGTACATCGAGCTCATAAACACCGATCCTGAAAACGCCGACCTCGTGGCCAGAGCGATTGATTACTCGGAGCGTCACACGCTGATCGACCGATTGACGGCTTACTATGAAAAGCTGACGAAGGACTCTTATAAAAACTATCGCTGGCAATTGGTGCTTGGTCGCATCCTTGAGCGGCGCGGCAATGTCGCGGGCGCGACTGATCAGTATCGGGCGGCGGTGACGAACGAACCGCAAAGAGTCGACCTCCGCCGTTTCCTCGCTTCGACGCTCGCTCGTCAGCGCAGATTCGATGAAGCGATAGCCGCGCTTCGCGAAGGGTGGAGGCTTGCGGGCCGCGACCCCGCGTGGCTCATCGAAGTGGCGCGTATCGAGTTGCAGCAGGGCAAACGCGACGAGGCCACGCAAACCATCCGTCAGGCGATGGCCTCGAACAAAAACGCGAAGGTGACGGATCGAATGCTCGTGGCCGCGCAACTCGCGCAGTGGGGATTGAACACGGAAGCGGCGCGAATTTATGAAGAGTCGTTCGCCGAACTTCCAAAGACGCTCAAAGATGTTTACGTCGATTCGAGTCACGTCAACTCTTACATTCGCGCGCTCGTCCGCGTGGAACCGACGAACACCGTCTTTCAGAAGATCGAGCGATTGCGCGCTCAATACGCGGCGATAGCGAAAAATTCTCAGGACACCGATGGCTACAAAGCGCGCAGCATCGTTGGGACACTCGATCAGGCGACGTGGACGGATTTCGGGCGCGGAGTGATAGATTATGCGACGGTCAGCGATCAGGCAGCGGTCGCGCAGACGATTCGCGCGGCAACATCGAGGCTTGCCACCTACGGCGACCGCGAAGAGTTGGTGCGTTATCTAACCATAGCTCACGGCGCGGGACTGACGGATGTGGAGGAGCAGATTTACATTCAGATCAAGGAAGCGGCGTTCAAGGCGCGCACGAAGCCTGAAGATTCGCGTTGCTACAGTGAGCTTCGCGCGCTGGTCGGTTTCTACAACCGTCGAGCCGCCTATGTGCGCGGAGCCGAGACGCTTTCGGCTCAATTCGCCGTTGATCGATACAAGAACCTATTCGACTATCACAATCAGATTGCCAATCAATACAGATTGGCGGGCGACCGCTCGCGTGAGATGGAATGGCTTAGGGCCGCTTACAATGCCGCGAGCGGCAATCTCGTCGAGAGCAACACCGACTGGACAGAGCGATACCTGACGATGGTTTATGAAGCGAAAGACACCGCCGAGCTTGACCGGCTGGCTTCGAGTTATAATCCGCGTCAGTTGCAACTGATCAACTTTTTGATCGAGAAGAATGAAAAAGCTCTCGCTCGCAAAGCCATCACGAACGCCAAACAGTCTGCGGCGTGGGCGGCCTCGCGCAGCGGCGAAGTCGGATTTTTCCTGAAAGACACTTCAGTTGAATACGAAGCGTTCTTCAAGGCCGCGCTCGACATTCGGCCCATCGGCGAGATGCTGGGACGAAAAGTCGATTCCGCTAACACGCTTCTGGGCGAAGACTGGTTCGCGGCTGCGCGCAACTATGGCTACTGGTTGGGCCTCAATTCTCAGCGGCAGGCTGAAAGCAGGCGACTGGCTCTGGCTGAACTCGAAGGCAGCCCGTCGAGCGCGACTGCGCAGCTTGAGCTTGCGGCTTACTATCTTGATCGCAAAGATGCGACTCGCGCAGCAGAGCATACCGCGCTTGCGGCAGAGCTTGCGCCCACGGCTAAAGAGGTCGTCATAGCGCGCGGGCTTGTGGCTTTGGCGCGCGGGGATCGTCGCGCTGCGATGGAAGCCTGGGGCGCATTGATGAGCGGGAGGGTGAGGGTCGAAAACGCTGAACTTTATTTTCGAGTGATGGCCGATAACGGCCTGATGGTGGAAGCCTTGCCTCAGATGGAAAGTTTCCTCGTCGCTTACCTCAATCGCCGTTCGGAATCGGGTGATGATCGAATAGAACCGATCAAACCGATGGTGCGCGACATCGCGCGCCGCGCGACCGCGGATGCGAGGACGGCGAACAATGTCGCTGCGGTTTTGCAAAATATCGTGAGCCGCTCGTCGGGTGATCTGGCCATCGGAAGAATGCTGATCGATGAAAGCCTTTTGCCTGAACCTGCGCTTGCGCCAGTTTATCGCGCGGTGCATCAGCGATTGTCCGCTCAGGCTCAATCGGTTTTCGGCACATCTCAATACGAAAACGGATACTGGAACGGAACCGAGTACATCTACCCGGCGAAAGAACTTTCTGATTTTCGTCGTCGCCTGCTCGACCTGCTCATCCGCACGAGAGCTTATGATGAAGGGCGATTGCTCATAACCGCGATCAACCGTGAGAAGGCCGACCTTGAGCTTGCGCTCGAAGATGACCAGTACCGTGAAGATCATTATGAATGGGTGCCGCTCGTATCGGCGCTCATCGAGCTTAGAAGCAATCGCGATGCGACGAAGGCGATAGCCGAATTGCGGCGGTATTGCGGAATCGATACGGAGGAGTTGCAAGGCGCACTCAGCGAGCGTTGTTTGAAAGCTTATGCGTTGCTCGTAAGCGAACGGCGCGAAGCGGAAGCCGACGCTTTGCTTTATGACGCATACAGCAAAGCAGCGCGTTCGCGCTATTCGGATGACGCATCTCTCGCGGGGCTTGCCGAAATTGAAACGCGGCGCGGGCGGGCGGATGAAGCGACCCGGTTGCTCCGTCTTCTGGTCGAGCGATCAACCGATAACGCGAGGGCGTTGCAACTGGCTGCCGAGACTGCCGCTCGCATCGGCAGATATGCTGACGCCGCGCAGTTCCGCGAGCAGATAGCTGTGGCCAGTCCTGATGATGCGATAAACAAATTGGAGCTTGCGCGCGTGATTGCCGCTTCGGGCCGCGGGCAGGAAGCCATTGATCGCTTGGCGGCTTTGATCGGAGAAAAAGTTCCGAACAGCATTCGCGCTCAGGCGGCTGAAATGATGGGCGAGATGGTTCGCCGTGATCGCTCGCTTGCTTCGCGGGCATCGTCTGCCCTGAGCAGTCGCGTTGCGGCAGGAGATGCAGGCGCATTGATAGCTCAGGCGGCGGTAAGCGAAGCGGCGGGCAACATGGAAGAAGCGCGTTCACTGCTTGGCCGCGTCACTGCGGGGCCGATGTCTGCGATGGCTCATACGAAGCTCGGCCTGATTGCGATGGCAGCGGGGAGAGATGCCGAGGCGATAACGAATTTCGAGCGGGCGATGTATCTCGACGCTGCGGGGACGCTGACGTCTCAGATAGCGTTTCGCGCTGCGGCGACGCGAATTCAGTTGATAAGACTTTACAGCCGTTCGGGGCGCGACATTGCCGCCGTCCGGCTGGCTGAGGGCGACGGCGCGCCTCAGACGGCGATCATAGGCGTAATGACTCAGGGCGGAGCGGTGACGGGCGTTGCGTTCGAGCCTTCGCTTGAGCTTGCGCGCTCGCGCGGCGACGGATTGAGGAGCATCGCCGAGCTTAATGCTGCTGCCGCATCGAGAGAGCAAAGCGGCCTTGCTCCGCTGGTAGCGCAATCGCTGGCTCGACTCGGTGATTATGATCGAGCAATAGCCATAGAGCGCACGCGCGCTTCGGCAGCGAGACCTGAAGAAAAAGCTGCGATTGAAAAAATCGTTGCTGATCTGCTTGCGGCGCAGAGTGCGAGTCAGTCGCGAGCCGTGCAGCTTTCGCGAATCGGTCGCGCTAATGCCACGCGGTCGGTTTATGTCGCGCGCGTGACGGGCGGTTAGGCTTTGCATAACATTGTTACTGAAAATGGAAAGCGAAGCGGGGAAGGAGACTCACTTATGAGCGCGAATGAAAAGATGATTCACCAGACTGCTTATCCGCATATCGTGAAGGCAGAGAGCGTTTGCGGAGGCGAAGCCATAATCGAAGGAACGCGAATAGCCGTCTGGCACGTCTTCGATTACTACTACAAAGCGGGAATGTCAGCGGAAGAGATTCTGGCGGAGTGGGATTATCTCACGCCCGCCCAGGTGTTCAGCGCGCTGGCTTACTATCATGACAACCGAGATGAAATAGACGAAGTGCGCCAGCGTAACAGCTATGAGTACTGGCAGGAGCATCACTCCCATGCCGTCGCATGACGAGAAGGGAATGCGTTATGGCAGTTTGGATGAACATATTGATCGTAGGCGCGGAGAGTGATCTTCTCATTAGCACCGCGATTGATCGCGGTGAAAAACGAGAGACACGATCCCGAAACTGTTTCAACAGTTTCCCTGCTTCCAATCCTTATCGCCTCCGCGCGCTACGCTATCGCACCATATCATCGCTGAATCAAAAGGGTGAAAGGCGTAGGCAATGGAAACTGTTAAAACAGTTCCCTGATTCCGAGTCGCTCTCTTCACCGCGATTAATCGCGGTGTTAATGAGAGGGCAACGCGTTCACCCAACTGAAGGCCATTGTAAGCATGATTGTTCGAGCCTGGTGGAGATCGAAATATGAGACAAAGCAAATGGATTCTGTTTCTGGTTCTGGCGCTGGCTTTAGTGCAGAGGTCTGACGGACAGCAGACTCGCCCGGTCAGCGATCAACTCAAACTGGCTGGCCTTATGCCCCGTGGCCCGCTCGTCTACGCGCAGGCGCGCGACCTCTCTTCGCTGATGAAAACATGGGTCGCCTCTCCCGTGCGCGCGCAGTTCTACGACTCTCCGAGCTTCAAGGCATTCTCTCAATCACGGGTATTTCTGAAATTTCAGGATCGCAAGGCCGACATCGAAAAAGCGACCGGCATCGGGATCGATGAATCCCGGCTCGCAGAGTTTGCAGGCGGTGGGTCGGCTCTCGCGATCTACGACATAGGCAAGCTCGAAATGGTCTTTGTCACCGAAGTCCCTCGCGAGCGCGCTATCGCTACGCTCTTGTTCAAACAGTTGCCGCAATTTCAGGAGCGAAGCGCAGAAGGCGCATCCTACTATGCCCGCGAGTTTACGACCGACAATGGAAATCTCAATCAGCAATTCTGCTTCGCCTACTCGGACGGCAAATTGATCGTCACTTCAACGGAAGGATTGATGATTCGCGCTCTTAAAAACGCGCGTCAGGCGGGCGAAGACTCCGCACTCGCGGACGTGATGGCTACCGCCGAACGCGCCACGGGTTTTAGCGCCAATGAAGTGACTCTGTGGCTCGATCAGGCGAAGTTAAATCAGAATCGCCACTTTCGAAGTTACTGGATACACCGCAGCGCACCGGCAAACATTCAAAGTGGACTCATTGATTTGAGGATCACTCCGCAGGGACTCAGCGAGCGGAGATGGTTCGTGTTGAAGAGCCAGAGCAGCGAACGGATGCTCACTGCTGATCAGGCAAGCGCATTGATGCGAATGGCTCCCCCGGACGCGCAGCTTGTCGAGGCGCGTTCGCTTTCCGCGTCGAGGGAAGAGTTGAACGCGGCCATCTCGCAGACATTTTTCGGCAAACTGCCCGATGAAGCCTCGATCTCGAATCAGTTCGTGGATCATTCCAGTTCGGACGATGGGACGCGCACCGAGCGTTACAGTCGATTGGACACTCGCTTCGATATGGATGTCGATGACGAAACCGCGCCCCGCGCAGGCGGCAAACAGTCTTCCTCGACTGTCAGACAGGAACCCGTTGCGCAATTCGAGAAAGCAATCGACACTGTTCTTGCGGCAGCCGCGCCTGTGGGTTATTGCGAAATGGTGAGGTCGCGCGTCGAAGCCGGTCGCCCGTTCGTGCGATTCGAGCGCGCGATAGTGATAGAGATGAACGCCGCCGTGATGGATCGCTCCGTATTCGAGAGGGCCGTGACTGACGAGATGCGCTGGCGATTCGTCGTCGCAGGAATCGATCCGCGACTTGAGTGGCAGGACGAAACGGGCGTGCGATATCTGGCACAATCGCTTCTCGAACAGGGCGCGGCTTATTTTGTTTCGGGCAAGTACCTGGTGCTTTCTTCGAGCCGCGAGTTTGCCCGCGACATTTTGCGAGCAGCGTCCGTGGCGTCGCAATCGAGAAGCGATGGCCCTGCCCTATTTTACGCGCTCGTGCGAATTTCAGATGCAAAGCCTGTATTCGACACGCTGATGAAAAAACTCGACGGGCCTGTCGACACCGCCGAAGGAGAAGAGCCGCCTGTGAGATTCTTCAGCGATAACCTGTCGAGCCTCGTAGCGGCTACAGCTTTTCGCGAGATGCGACTCCGCCGCGAAACCGCGGGCGACGTGATGATAGAGCGCGTGGTTTATTCGTGGTAGATTTGGGGCTGCGTCGCAAAAGGCGCAGCCTCATAACCCTCTTAATACTTCCTAAGAAAAAATAAGCGAAAATTAAGCATGGCAGCGAGTATGTCTGCCTTATTGTGAAGTCTTCTATGTGCGGGGTACACCAGGATGTGGAGTGACGGGAGGCGCGAGTCAGTACCTCCTGCGGTAGCGGGCGAGTAGAGCGATTGACACAAGGTTGCTACCGCTCCCTGTACTGACCTGTCGGCCTCTCCACATCTCGGTGTACCCCATCTATAAGTATTGAGTAGTGCGGGCGCAGCAGTCGTTGTATTTTTCTTCCGGCTAAAGAACGGCAACACCCGCCTCCCTGTTGTATATGAGTTTAAGTCGTTTGCAAACATTAAAGATAGTCAGCATCTCTGGCTGCTGATTTCAGCTATTGACGGTAGAGATTCGATGCAGGTCTGGATACTGAAATGGTTGACTACCTCCTGACTTATCCCTGAGGCGGAAGGGGATAACTGGCGCACCAAGCGCATGAAAAAGGCCGGTCAAGGGGTGACCGGCCTGATTTTTTTATTCGCTCCTTCGATCATCAGAGTTTGATTTCTATCTTCTCGCCCAGGAACTTCGGCTGCGCGTCGAGAACATAAAGGTCGAGCATGGCTTTTATCCGCGCGCCGTATTCGCGCATCCTCGCTCTTGCCGATACCTCGAAAGGAATTTCCTCCGAGCAGTAAGCTACAGCATCTATGCCATGCTTCTTACTCAGAAAGACCGCCCGATAAGCGTGAAACTCATCGGTGATGATGGTCAGTTTGCTCTGCCCGAAAATCTCTCTCGCTCGAACGACCGAATCCAGAGTTCTCAGTCCCGCGTAGTCGAGCGTCATCGCTGATTCAGGCACGCCTTCAGCCATCAGAGCCGATTTCATGGCCACAGGCTCATTGTACTCTCTGAGATGATTGTCGCCGCTCACAAGGAGATGTTTGATTTTGCCCTCGTGATAAAGAAAGGCCGCAGCGTTGATACGATTTTTGAAATGCGGATTGACCGCTCCGCCTGTAAGACGCGGCGTCGTGCCTAAAACGAGTCCCACCGAGTTTTCAGGCAACGCGGCGGATTCATGGAAAACGAATGAAGCAGAACTGCCGAGGATGTAGAGATTCGAGAACAAGGCGAAAAATATCAGCGCGAGGCAGGCGGCCATCATCACGCGGCGGGGGTTTTTGAGTGTGATTGACAACCCGCGACCGACGCGAGCGAGGGTGGCCTTCACGCCATTCATTTTTGCCAACAGCCTCGCGAGGAATCGCTGTGGCGATCTGTCTGTCTTTTCGCTTTCTTCCGCCATGTCGTTCATTATCCCCTGCCGAATCGAGGGCCGCAACAGACATCTTGTTGCCTGGGCATCAGAGTTGCTGGTATTGTTGGTGATCCATTTTGCCGAGGCATACTCTCGGAAGAGGTTCCGATGTTTCGAATAATGATTGCCGTCCTGTTTGTCTGCTTTGTGTCCGGATGCTCGCGCGAGGCTCCCCCGACGGATGTGGATAAGGCTGCCGCGCTATTCTTCGAACGGCTCAAAGGCGCTGAGTACGAGGCGATCTACGCGGACGCTTCCAGCCAGTTCAGGGAGCAGAAGTCAAAGGGAGAAATTCTCGACAACCTTCAGCAGATAACGGCCATCGGCAGGATACAGGACTATCGCCGACTGAGCATGTTTTTTGAAGGAGACAGGAATCGCATCGCGTCGCCCTCCTACAGCGTGTTGTTCGATCAGGCTGCCACCGAGATCATGCTCAATTTCAAGGATGAGGGCGGAGAGTGGAAACTCGTGGGCTTTTCTCTCAAGCGACGCGGCCCTCAATCCTGATCGCTGCACGCTTGATCTGCGATTACGCCCCGAAAGAATGCAATCTCGGAGTCAGACGGTAATCTCAGAATGCGCACTACCTTTCGACTCCAGACTCCAGACTCTCGACTCCAGACTTTTCTAAGGAGATTTTATGAAGATGAGGCTGCTTTTTCTTTTCGTCGCGCTCGTCGCGCTGATCGCGTCTTCTGCGGTCGATGCCGATATTCGATCTCTGTTCGATCAATCGCCCGCTCCTGACAAGTCAGCAGCGCCTTTCCGCGAAACTTCGACCGCAGGCGTCTCGTCCTATCGCAGCCCCGGCCCTCTGCGCAAAGTGGTAATCGACTCGGATGATCAGGAGAGCCTTGCCCAAGTTCGCGCGGCGGGCGCGACTGAAATCGCCGACTATGGCTCGTTCAAACTTTTCGTCATCGCTCACGCGCAGCTTGCCGATGCCCGTCACACGCTCTCTCTTGCCGCCGTCGAAAAAGCAGCTTCGCCTGATGCTTCGCGCCTGCTCGTGCGCGACGATTTCAACGCGCTGCTTCTGCGTTCGGGCGTCATCGATACGACGGATGAAAATTCGTCCGGCGCGTTTTTCGGGCTTGGCCGCGCGACGGGATTTTACGATAAGCAAGTTCGCGCAGGCAGAAGCGGACTCCGCATCGTTCAATTCATAGGCCCGGTCAAACGCGAATGGATGGATGAACTGAGATCGAGCGGAATGGAAATCATCGCCTACGTTCCAAACAACGGCTATCTCGTGCGCGGCTCGGAGCAGGCCAGCGACAGACTGATTCGAGCCGCAAGGCGCAGTCACGCTGGCGGCCAGGGGTTCATTCAGTGGGAAGGGGAGTTCGAAGATCGCTACAAGATTCATCCCGCGCTCGTTTCGCTCATCGATCAGAAATCAAGTGATGAAGTGACGGTCGCTGTTCAAATCGCCGCAAGCGCCAGGAGCGTCGAGCCTCGACTCGATACGGAAGCGGCGCGTCGCATGGCCAACTCCATTCTGGTAGATGCTTATCAGGTTCAGGGAATGACCAATCTGAAAATGCGCATCCGTGCAGATCGACTTACTGCGCTGGCCGCGCTTCGAAACGTGGTGAATATCGAGCGGTGGTCGCCGCCTGAATTGATGGACGAGCGCGCGGGGCAGATAGTGGCTGCCGCGCTCACCGACGACGGTACGCAGCCGCGAGGCGCGGGCTATATGCAGTGGCTCAACGCGCGAGGGTTTCATTCACCCTTCGACTTCGCAATCGACGTGACCGACTCAGGGCTTGATGGCGGACTGACGACCGCAGACAAACTGCATCCTGATTTACTCGACTCTGAAGGCAGAAGCCGCGTCATTTATGCCCGCGATTTCACTGCGGAGGGCGACCCCGGCGACGCTTTCGGACATGGAACGATAAATGTTTCGATAGCAGGCGGCGCAAACCTCGCTCAGACGGCGCGCGATCAGGAAGGATATGGTTATGGATTAGGAATAGCGCCGTTTGCGCAACTGGCTTCGTCGAAAATATTTTTGTCGTCGGGCCGATTCGATCTCTTCGAGCCTTATTCAAATCTGATTTTCCGGGGCTACGACAGCGGCGCCCGCATCTCTTCGAATAGCTGGGCGGCGACCGTCAACGAGTACACCCTTGACTCTCAGGAATACGACGCTCGTGTGCGCGACGCTTCATCGAATCAAAGAGGCGATCAGGAAATGACTATAGTTTTTGCGGCAGGGAATTCCGGCCTGCCGGAAACCATGGGATCGCCCGGAACGGCGAAGAACGTCATCACGGTGGGCGCGAGCGAAAATTTTCGCAAGCAGGGAACCGATGGCTGCAACATCAAGGACACGGACGCGGACAGCGCGCTCGACATGGCTTTTTTCTCTTCACGCGGGCCGCTCTTCGACGGGCGAATGAAACCCGACATCGTCGCGCCCGGCTCGCACATCACAGGCGCGGCTTCTCAACACGCCGATTACGACGGCAGCGGAGTTTGCGGCGAGGATTTCGACAAGCCTTATTTCCCCAGCGGCCAGACGCTCTACACCTGGTCATCAGGCACGAGTCATTCGACTCCCATCGTTGCAGGCGCGGCGGCTCTCGCCCACCAGTATTTCCTGGATCGCTCGATAGAGCCGAATGCCGCTTTGATCAAGGCGCTGCTCACATCTACGACGACTTACATGAATGGCGCGCTTGCGGGCGGCGATCTGCCTCATCCTGTGCAGGGCTGGGGCCTGCTCAATCTGGATCGCGCTTTCGATCAGACGCCGAAAATCTTCGTCAATCAGACTGAGCTTTTAATGGTTGTCGGGCAGGAGTTCGTTTTTACCGGAGAGGTGAAAGACGCGAGCCGCCCGTTTCGCGTGACTCTTGCGTGGAGCGATGCGCCGGGATTTTCGGCCTTCGCCTCGTGGGTCAACGATCTCGATCTGGAAGTCGTCATCAACGGGCAGGTCTATCGCGGCAATAATTTCAAGGGAGAGGTTTCTCAAACGGGCGGCGAGCCGGATACGAGAAACAATGTCGAAAGCGTATGGCTGCCCGCAGGCACGCGGGGGACTTTTCTCGTCCGAGTGCGTCTTGCCAACCTCGCAGGAGACGCAGTGCCGGGAAATCTCATCTCTGCCGATCAGGATTTTGCGCTCGTCGTCTACAACGGCGAGAAAAAGGACGTGGCGGTTGCCACCTTCGACAGCGCGACTGTCGAGGGCGGGGCGAACAGAGTTCCCGATCCCGGCGAGACGGTTTCGATAAAAGTCAATCTCGGCAACGCTTCAACGGTTGCGCTTGCAAGCGGGCGCGGCTCTCTGACGGCGATCACTCCGGGCGTGACGGTGACGACAGATATGGCTGACTTCCCGCAGATAGCGCGCGGGGCGACAGGCGAAAGCCTCACGCCCTTCGTCTTCAGCGTGGCTGCGAACGTCGCCTGCGGGACTGAGATGGAGTTCGCGCTCGACATCGCCGCGACGAGAGTGACATTCAAGGTGAGAGTCGGCCTGCTTGAGCATACAGGACTGTTCGCTGATGATGTGGAAATGGGCGAAGCGAAGTGGACTCACGCTTCAGGGATCAAGAAGAAGAAAAATCGCGTCGATACCTGGGAGATTTCGACTCGCCGATTCCGTTCAGGCGCGAGCGCGTGGTTCAGCGCCGATCTGGCGAAGACATCTGACGCGCATCTCGACTCCGTGCCGATTCAGATACCTGCCAATTCGCGCACCGTGCGACTTGTTTTTTATCACACCTTTTCGTTCGAGCCGGGGCAGTTCGACGGCGGGGTGCTTGAGATTTCCGCGGGAGGCGATTTCGAAGACATCGGGGAGAAGATCATCGAAGGCGGCTACAACGGCAAGATCAGAGCAGGCACGTCCAACCCAATTGGGAATCGTCCGGGCTGGGTCGATGGTCGATTGGGCGAGTTCGAGCGAGCGGTAGTCGATCTGTCGAGTTACGCGGGAAAGACTGTGATCATTCGATTCCGCGTGGGGTCGGATTCGAGCCTGAAAGGATTGGGCTGGTACATCGATGATGTGATGATAGAAGGCGAGCGGCCAGTGTGCGTGGTTTCATCAGCGCAATGATGCGAAGCCGGTCGGAGTGTCACACTACCGAGCCTGTTCTTGCGCTAAGGAGATGCGGGAGGTGGAATCGCTTCCATCTCCCGCATCGATATACCCGCGTCGTCAGCATCCGGTTGCGCTCATGCAACGCGGGCTTTCACTTCAGGTTTGGGCTAATTCCGGATATCGCCCCTCGCAGAGTCGAGATCACCGATAGCTTTGTTGATCACCACATTCCTTAATCCCCGGTCCGAAATCACCTGTGCAAGGATGAGTTCAACCAGAGCTTCGCGCAACCTCGCTTGAGCGACGAAATGCAGATTCCCACAGTTGAGCACCTTCAGGGCATCCTCTGCCTCGGCGACTGCGAGCCTCAGCAGCTCATTGACTATCGCCTGGTTGGTTGAGTTTCTAGCCCGCACTGCAAGGTCGCGGGTAGATCGAATGTTTTCCAGTGCGTTGATGACTCTGAGGAACGCGGCCACTGCAACCACCTCGGTGGCCTCAAGGTTTATCAACCCGGCGTTCCCGGTAATTATGCCGCCAAACCCAGGCGCTTTGTTGAAGGAGTCGCTGTTGTAAAAGGCTACAGCTCCTTCAATCGTGTCAACCGAGTTGTTATGGAAGAAGGGGCCCGTGTCTGCTGCCTCTACCAAAACCGGCGTGTTGAACGAACCATTGCCGATGCCGCCGGTCGGAGAGACGCCGCCGCCGAAGCCTCCGTCCTGAGGGTTAGGCTGGCCCACCAGGTCGGCGGGCTGAGCGGGCTGCCCCTCGACATTGGTGTTGAAGTTGGCATTGCGCCCGGGTTCGAAAAAGTCGCCCGCCCCGGCGTTCAGGTGGCAAAGGAAACAATTGCCGGCCCCGATATTGGGGTCGTTCGGGGGGCCGAGGCCCGGGCTCGGGTTGTTGAAGATCCTCTGCCCCAGGGCTGCTACTTCACTCTTCAGGCTCAGCGCGCCTGGACCACTCAGAACCAGGTCCGCCTGACGTCCGGTCGATTTCTGAAAAGCTTCAAACTCATCCAGTTCTGCCACCGTCGGCAAACGGAAATCCACGCCCACTACTCGATTCGTGCTTCTCGGATAGTGCTGCGTGATCGCTCCTATGATGAACTCTCTGAGAGTTCCAGTACCGGGAGCGCCGTCGCCGCCCCACCCCGTTCTCTCATTGGGCGGAATAGTCGTTCCGTCCAAAAGCGCTGGCAGGAGAGTGTTCGGGAGCAAGGCGAGAGTGTGAGGAACCCCCCGCATCACGAAATTGTTCGCCAGATCGCCGAACCCGTCCGTGTTCTCCAGAATCAACCCGAACTTGCGCATCAACACCGGGTTCTCGAAGTTCGCTGCCAGGGCGGGCTGGGTCTCGGCCACAAACAGCGGATCGTTCTGGGGCAGAGTCGAGATGAATTCAGGGGATATGGTCAGGCTCTCATTCTCACGATGGCAGGTCCCGCAGGTCCTCCCGTTGCCGTTGAATGTCTCGTTGAAGAATCCATTTCTTCCTCTGGTGATAAGGTTATTGACACCTTGTTGCGGGCCTATCTGTGCCTCAGCCGTCGGGCTTACCAGATCGATCAGCCGCTCGAATATGCTGCGCTTCTCGGCAACTGTAGCTGCCAGCTCATCCTGATCGCTGAGTACCCCGAACTGGCCTCGCTGCTCACTGCGATACAGCCGGTGGAACAGCGTAGTCGTTCCGACCACGACACGGTTCTCTATCGGGCTCGCGCCTGCCTTCGTGACGGCTATAATGTCCAATTCAAAGTCCGCGAAGGCATCACTTCCCAGATTGGCCTCCAGCTTTGCCGCCTTGCTGTCGTGCTTGAGGCTGCCTATGCGCAACAGCTTATCGCTCGACTCAGGCAACACACTGCCAGGGCCATTGTCAATCAGCCATACGTCCCAGCCTTCCGCTTTAGGAAGCCCGTTGATTTCGACCGACACCGTTCCATCAACCAGGTTCAAGATGGCCGTTCCACGGGCATCGGTTTGCTCAGTAGATAGCCCTTTGAACCAGCCCATGGCCATTACCCAGTTGCGGTCTCCTCCATCCTTTACATACTGGGCTTTCCATACTTCGTAGTTGGCTTCCAGAGTTTCAGGAGTGCCAAAGCCTGTACTCATCTGATCGTTCGAATCTGAAGACGTCTCGCCGCTAAACAAAAAAGCGCACAGCGCGCACGCCATCAGAAATGCGATTGCACTTAGCTTCAGGGTTCTGGTTTTCATCTGTCCTCCTTTAAATGGGGGGCGAGTCTACAACCTGTAGCTCACCGGTTGAGACGTTATTCGGAGGGTAACAAACACGGTCTCTCTAACGACAAGAAGGCCTGTCTGCTTCCTAAACGCGTTCTTTCCCAGGGTTGTTGATCCCCAATATCGTGTCAGGAGTCGGCCCTTACAGCGATATCAAGGGCGGTGTAGGTGATCCCATAAAACGGATGCAATAGCGGAACATCCATTTCACCTTGGGCGAGTTGCCCCTCACCGGCAAAGTAAAGCCTCTCGCTTTACGGGAAACTGTCAGTGATGCTATTTGAGCTTTAATGGTCGGAGTCAGCCTCCAACCTGCGAATTTATAATGCCAATCCTGCTGTTTTTATCCCTGGCATTCAGGTCTGCCCTTTTGCCAGCAAAGTCTGCACAACTTCGTTATGACCCTTTTCTGTCGCAACCATCAAAGCGGTCTTGCCATTATTATCCTGCGCATTCATATCTGCCCCATGATCAAGCAGGGTTTTAACCATATTGACGTGTCCCTGCTCTGCCGCGCGTATTAAAGCAGAGTCGTCATTATTAGACTTCGCATTTACGTTGGCGCCCTTCTCCAAAAGCGCCACGGCGCTCTCCGTGTGGCCTTTGAAGGCCGCGCGCATCAAGGCTGTCCACCCATTGTCGTCTCGCGCATCCACATCAGCGCCTTTCGCCAATATCGCTTTTACAATTTCGGTGTGGTTCTCCCAGGCAGCAAACATCAAGGCCGTCATGCCACGATTATCCTTTAGCTGCACATCGGCGCCTTTAGCCAGTAGTAGCTGGACGATCTCGCCATAGCCCTTCGAAGCCGCGTTCATCAGGGCCGTCCCGTTGTACTTGTTTTTTATATTTTTATCAGCGCCTTTGTCGAGCAGGAGTTTCACAGTCTCAATCTGATTTGCTAGAGTGGCGGCTTCTAAAGCTGTCTGGCCCTCATTGATTTTGACCTCCGGACTCATCCCGGCCTCCAGGAATAAGGCGACAGCAGCATTATTGCCTTGCCTCGCATTCTCTATAAGAGCGCTTTCGGTATAGGCGATGTTCATCTGCGCAAGCTGTATCCGAGCCTCATCCGCGCCTTTGCCGCAGGCTGCCAGGATTGCCAGAGACAGGATGATTAGAAGTAGATTCTGTGCGCTGCGCATACCTCTCCCGGCAAAGGCCATTTCGGCCTCCAGACATAAGGATTTGGTGACGTATAGCTAAGGCATGAAACTCTAACCGAACACAAGTCGATTAGTCGCAAAGTGTGAGGACTACCCGATATAGCCAGAGTCGCCTACATTTACGGCTTAGCTATACAACTCCCCGGATTTACTCAAACCTACTTTGTAGGGTCACGGTTATACATCACACGTTGCTAAATGTCAATAGCGCGATAAGCATTGCGATATCTATCATACTAGCGGCGACTGGCTGAAATGATCCATCATTCTATGCCATCAGGGGACGGCCTGTGTAAGTCCACTTGAAGGGCTTGGCCATCGTCAGGTTGAAGTAGTCAATGAATGCCAATATCCTTTCTCACAATTCCTCTACTGATTTGAAACTCGATCTCTTGAGTAATTTCCGAACCAGGATTGAAAACCATAGCTCCAGATGGTTGAGCCATCTCGTGTGCTCAGGCGTGCAGACAAACCGGATGCGATGCTTTTCATCCCTTGCCTCAGATCGACAATCGTCGGAATTTCTTTGCGAACTCACTTGCGTCAACCCTGTGCTTGAACGCCTTCACTCCGTTGATGAGTATTACGGGTATGTCGTATTTGTATCGCTCACAGAGAGTGGCGTCTTCATCGATGTTGATTTCTTCGATTTCAAACTCGCGGGCGCAGGTGGAAGCGAGTATTGTGGCCTTCGCCTCTTCGCACAGATGACAACCGGGACGAGAGTAGATGGTCACTCGGTTTTTTTTCATGCCAAGTCTGATGTTAATTGGGGATCGCGCAAAAGGCAAAGCACGGTGATGGCTGCCGTTGCTTGACAAAGTTTCAGCCGACATGTTACAAGTCCGCCATTCATTATAAAGTGAAGTCTCAGCACAAGCGGTGTGGGTACATTAGTGCGCAGGAAATTTGATTCATACAGCATAAGTCGTCGAGGCGCGCGCGCGGCCTCTCGTCATTGGTTTTGCACTTATCGTCTCTTTATAAGAGGCATTCAGGGAGACCTTCGGCATGGATCAGGAAACGAACCAGAAAGTTGAAGGTGAAGAAAAGCCGAAAGTAACGACACCGGCCCCTAAGGCCACCACTACAGATAAACCAGCAAGGCCCGCCGTCGGATCGTCAGCCGCCCGAACCAAAACGGTCGAAAGCGATGCTGACCCTGATCCTGTCAACAAGGCTCGCCGCCATATCATCTGGGTTTCGCTGGGCGCATTCCTTACGACCTGCTTTTTGATGTTCGTGCGGTTTTTCCTCCCGCGCGCAGGCACACTCCTCGAACCAAGCACCCGATTCCGCATCGGCTACCCCTCAGACTTCGGATTCGGAGTGGATACGAAATTTCAGCAGGACTATCGCATCTGGGTCGTCCGCAATGCCGAACGATTGTTCGTCATCTATGCCCGATGCACGCACCTCGGCTGCACGCCCGACTGGAAACCAAGCGAGAACAAGTTCAAATGTCCGTGCCACGGCAGCGGCTACACCTCGGATGGGATAAACTTCGAGGGACCTGCGCCGCGACCGATGGACCGCGCACTCATTGAGCTTGATCCGTCAGGCCAGATCGTCGTCGATACCAGCCGCCTTTACGATTGGCCCAAAGGAGAGCGCAGCAAGTTCAACGACAAAGGCGCTTTCATCGAAGTATGACGGCGCGGCGGACTTCTTTTTATCGAATAGCCAAAAGGTCGCACTCAACGCCTTGCTCTTTAGCAGGGTCACGGCAGCCGCACACTGACAATCGCTTTCTTCGCTCTTATCAGGAGGTCTGATATGGAACCCGATAAACCGGAAGAGATCAAACCCGATGCCAAACCTCATGCTTCCGTCGGACTCATTGAACGAGTCCGAGAAGGAGTCAAGGAAGACATCGAGCTTATAAAATCGAAGACCAGCAAAGAGAACATCAAAGAGGAGCTTGAAAATCTCAAAGACCCGACAAAGACGCAAATCTACAAATCGATGTTTCGCGTCAAGCACGAGCCTACGCCGCGCTCGCGCTCCCTGGGCGTTTTGACTAACGTCTTCCTTCACCTTCACCCGGCAAAAATAAATCGCGATGCCGTGCGCTTCAGCTATACCTGGGGCATGGGTGGAATCACTTTCTACCTCTTCATAGTCCTGACCTTCACCGGAATCCTTTTGATGTACTATTACCATCCGTCGAAGGGGCAGGCTTATCTGGATATTCTCTATCTCGAAAACGATGTGCCGTTCGGCAAACTGCTGCGCAATATGCATCGCTGGGCCGCGCACCTTATGGTCATTACGACCTGGCTGCACATGTTCCGCGTCGTGCTTACAGGCGCTTACAAAACTCCGCGCGAATTCAACTGGTCTGTGGGCGTAGTGCTTCTGGTGCTGACTCTGTTGTTGAGCTTTACGGGATATCTTCTGCCCGACGATCAGCTTGGGTTCTGGGCCGTCACCGTCGGCACGAACATGGCGAGAGCGACTCCGCTACTCGGACACGAAGGCCCGTTCGGCCCTCTGCTCAACATGACTCCGTACAACGACGTGCGCTTCGGACTCCTGGGCGGCTCGATAGTCGATGCGAACGCATTGCTGAGAAGTTATATCTGGCACTGCATAGCGATTCCGGTCATAGCCAGCGTGCTTATGGCTGTGCATTTCTGGCGCGTGCGCAAAGACGGCGGCATCTCGGGACCAGCGCCCGTTCAACTTGAAACGGAAATGAAAGCGCCGGGCGCTCGCGCGGTCAAGCAGTCGGTGAAGTAGGTGATGGGCGATGGGTGATGGGTGATGGGGATCGAATCCCGTCTTCCCCATCACCTATCACCTATCACCCAACACCTATCACTCGGAGGAATTATGGACTGGCATCAACTATGGGTGATCGTTTCAGCGCCGGATAATGTTCCCATCGTGGCGATGTTGTTTCTCGTGCCGTTCTTCGCGTGGCTCGGGTTTCGTCAGGCGCTTGCCAATGATCGCCTGGTAGTCCAACTCGAAGCTGACCCGAAACTGGCGAAGACTCATCATCGCAAGACCTGGCCGTGGAAGCCGCATTGGGCGCGCGAACTGCACGTGTGGCCATACCTGTTGAGGATAGAATTTCTCGCCACGCTGATAGTGACAGTCGTGTTGTTCGTCTGGTCTATCACGCTCAACGCTCCGCTCGAAGAACCTGCAAATCCCAATCTCACTATGAATCCCTCGAAAGCTCCGTGGTACTTCCTCGGACTTCAGGAGATGCTGGTCTACTTCGATCCGTGGATAGCGGGCGTGGTGATGCCCTCCATTATGATCGTGGGACTGATGGCTTTTCCTTACCTCGATTCGAATCCCCTCGGAGTGGGCTATTACACATGGCGTCAGCGCAGAGTGGCGATAAGCTCGTTTCTGATAGGCTTCGTCACCTGGATCGTACTCATATTCATCGGGACGTTCATCCGTGGGCCGGGCTGGGTGTGGTTCTGGCCGGGGCAGACGTGGGATCACAATTTCGTTCCCTTCGAAGTCAATCAGGATCTGCCCGACATAGTTGCCCGCTGGGGACTCCGCTTCATCGGCTTTCAGCCGTGGAAAGGATTGTTCGGCGCGGCTATGGTCGGATTGTTCTTCATCGTCGCCGGATACCTGACGCACAAACTTGTGACTCGCACCGATTTTGAAAAGAAGATTTTTCAGCGCACGTCGCTGTTGCAGTATTCGGTGTTTCAGTTCTTCGCCATAACCATACTGTGGGCCATGCCTGTCAAGCTGCTGCTCAGGCTGCTTTTCAGAATCAAGTATGTACTGGTCACGCCGTGGTTCAACATCTAGTAGATGTCAGATGTTAGATGTTAGTGAATTTCCCAACCAACATCTAATATCTAACATCTGGCCTCTACCCTGGGAGAGTGAAAATGGCTGATAACGTCGCTAATGAACAGTTGGAAAAGCGGGCCGAGACCGCAGAGCCTGATCCTATAGCCGATAGCTCGATGAGCCGCGCGCTGCTCATCACTTCCATACTGTTGATCCTCACTTTGGTCTGGTCGCTCTATGATGAGATATTCGGTCAGCGACCGTGGAAGGCTTATCAAAGCGAGTTCGTCGCAAGCTATCTGGAGCATCTGGAAACACTGAAAAAAGCGGCGGCGAAGCCTGAAGAGAGAAACGAAAAAGCGATCAGGGAAACTGCGGAGTACAAAAAACTCGACGCGGCCTACCGTGAAGCGACCGAGAAGGTCGCCCCCCGCGTGAAGGAAATAGGCGCTCGCGTCTCGGAGATAGATCGCGAGATCGGCGATATCACCGATCCTTTTCAGGAAGCGAGGGCGTGGATCGCTTCCAAAATTTATCAGCTTGAAACCACCGCCAGCGAGAGCGGGAAAGAAAGCGTGCGCAGCAGCATAGAAGACAAACGCAACGAATCGATCACGGTCGCTTTCACTCAAAAAGACGGCTCGATTAAAAAAGAAGGAGTGCCTTATAAGCAACTCGAAAAGCGTTACAACGATCTCCGTGACGAAAAGGCCCGCCTCAACGTCGAGCTTGCAGGACTTACGAAAGAGTCGGGCGAGATGCTCAGGAAGCGCGAGGATTATCTTCAAAACCAGATGTCCGGCCTGACCGAGCAGGCCGTCGATAACATCATCAAAGGCACCAATGCCTTCGAATACCGCATACGCCAGATCAATGTCGCGGGCGGACAGGTCGTAGACCGCTGCGAGTCGTGCCATCTCGGAGTGCGCGAGCCGCTCACTCTGACTGCTGACAAGATGGGAGACGAAAAAGCATTCGTCTCCCATCCCTCACGCGACCTGCTCACGATTCACGACCCGGAAAAATTCGGATGCTCGACCTGCCACGGAGGCAACGGGCGCGGAACCACTTCGGTTGAAAAAGGACACGGGCGTTACAAGCACTGGCTCTGGCCGCTTTACTACAAGGAAAACGTTCAGGCGGGCTGCAATCAGTGTCATAACGCGGATCGAGTCACCCGCATGGCCGACACGCTCAATCGCGGCAAAGACCTGTACTATCAGAAAGGCTGCGTCGGCTGCCATCGCTACGAGGGCTTTGATCGCGAAGCCGACGCGCTGGCCTCGGCCCGTCAGACCATCAAGCAGCTTGAGCTTGATCGCGCAACGCGACTGCGCGAAATGCGCGAGACTCGCGAGGCGGCGGAGAAGGTGACAAGCAATGAAGAAGCGCGCTCCCTGCTCAATCGCGCCGATGTCGTTTTGCCTCAACTCGTCAGCCAGATCGATGGCCGCATAGGCGAGCTTGACCTTCAGACCAAGTACCTGATGAAGGATCAGAAAAAGATCGGCCCTAATCTCAAAGAGATCAAGGCAAAGTTGCGCAAAGAATGGCTGCCCGTGTGGCTGCGCGATCCGCAGGCTTTTCGTCCTGGAACCAAGATGCCCTCCTTCCGTCTGGACGACAATGAAATCCGCGCAATATCGGCCTTCCTCTGGCAGTCGGCCATCGATTACGTCAGGATTGCCGATCAACAGCAGGGCAATGTCGAGCGTGGGCGCGATTTGTTCAAGCAGACCGGATGCGTCGCCTGCCATTCAATCGACGGCAACGCGATAAATCAGGGCAGTCAGCCCGTCGGCGGACACTTCGCCGCCAACCTCTCGCGGGTGGGCGAAAAGGCGAACTTCAACTACATCGTCCGGTGGATTCATAATCCGCGCCAGCGACTCGCGCCTTATTCGCCGAGCCTGCGTCGCGATCTCACGCCTGATGATTACAAGAGCAAAAACCTCGCGTTCCTCTTCGATGACGATCATTCGAAGAGTCCTTTGGACGGGCGCGAGCTTCAGGTTCAGAACATGACGGTGATGCCGAATTTCCGGCTCTCAGAGCAGGATGCGCGCGATATCGCAAGCTTTCTCATGTCGCTCAAAAAGGGCGAGCCTCGATACCCGGATGCTTCCTATCTCGACGATGCGTCGCTCAAACAGGAAGGCGAGCGACTGGTGAAAGCGTATGGCTGCGCAAGCTGTCACGAGATTCGCGGGCTTGAAGACGAAGGGCGCATAGGGACGGAACTGACGGTCGAAGGAAGCAAGCCCATCGAGCGACTGGATTTCGCGCTGCTGACAGAAGACGCGATGCGCGGAAAAGATCCCATAACGGGCGGGGAACGCTCGGCGTGGTACAACCATAAAGGCTTCTTCGAATACAAGCTGAGAAATCCCGGCATCTATGATCGAGGCAAGGTGAAATCGCCCGAAGAGCGATTGAAGATGCCTAACATCTATCTCGAAGAAGACGAGATAACGGCGCTGACCACCTTCCTGCTGGGCAGCGTGACGACCTCGATCCCCGAATCGCTTCGTTACAAACCTGCGGGGGCGGCAAAGCAGGCGCAGGACGGCTGGTGGGTAGTTCGAAAATATAACTGTATGGGATGTCACAACGTCCTGATCGGGGAAGACCCCACGCTTGCGGGCGTAGCTATGTATCAGGACGCGGACGGCAAGGAGCAGTTGCCGCCGAGACTGACTACAGAGGGGGCGAGAGTCAACCCCGACTGGCTGTTGAAATTCCTGCGCGACCCGTCGCTTGCGGGGCCGCAGGCGGCTGAAAAATTAGCTCAACAGATCGCCCGTCATGATGCGGGCGCGGCGCAACCATCTGCGGTAGCAGGTCTGACGTCGCAGCCCGGAGCGAATCGAAATGGCGTGCGTCAATATCTGAGAGCGCGAATGCCGACCTTCGACTTCTCGCCCAACGAGCTTCAAATGCTGGTGAATTTCTTCATGGGCGCGTCCGTTCAGCCGCAGCCTTACATACCTGAACGGCTGGAACCTCTCACAGGGGATGAGCAGACGCTTGCGCGCGCCCTGTTCACCTCGGCAGCCGCGCCATGTTTGAAGTGTCACATGACGGGCGATCCGGCTCACGACGCGCGGGCGACTGCGCCGAACTTCCTGCTCGCGCCCGAACGATTGAAACCCGCATGGACTCGAAGGTGGCTCATCGATCCGGCGTTCATCAGCCCCGGAACAGCTATGCCTTCGGGGTTGTTCAATCGCGACGAAATGCACGGGCGCTGGGTGTTTTCAGGGCCGACGCCGCCCTCGTTTCAGACTTACGACAAGGATCATGTCGAACTGCTGGTGCGCTACATGTTCCAGCTAACCGCCGATGAACAGCGGCGATTGGGTACAGGCGGAGCGGCTCCGTCTGCGCCCGCTCCGGGTTCGACGACCACGACTTCATCCCTTGATCGCGCGATACGCAGACCTACGTCCCGCGTCAACGGGCCTTAGCGATGAGAGCGAGCTTTTGGAGGACTTGCGGCAAGGCCGCCAGTCCCGGTCGCACGAACAGGATTTTTTGCATTCGCTATGCATGGATGTGATAAGGAGCAAATCGCCGACTTGCTCATAAGGCGCGCGGATGTCACACTCCCATGTTTTATTCAAGTAGTATCGCTCTCTCTGAGGGCGCGACGGAGGAAATAAGCAATGTTAAAGAAATATGGATCGATGATAGTAGCGGCTGCGCTCGTGGCCTTTATGATCGCCTCGTGCAAGCCTAAGAAAAAAGATGATGGGCCAGTTGACACAGGGAAATCACCCTATCAATCCAAAAACGACGAAGGGACGATTTCAGGCGTGATCAAATTCGACGGCACGCCCCCGGATCGCAAGAGGATCGATATGGGCGCTGACGCCAACTGCGCGTCTGCCGGAGGAGAGAAACTGACCGAAGAAGTCCTCGTCACCGACGGCAAACTCGCCAACGTATTCGTCTACCTCACGGGCGGGCCAGTCGATCAGTTTTCGTTCCAGCCCCCTTCAGACCCGGTCGTTCTCGATCAAAAGGGATGCAGGTATGATCCTCACGTGCTGGGGGTTATGATCAAACAGACGCTCAGGATTTTGAACAGCGATCAGACCGCGCATAACGTCCATCCTACGCCGAAAAACAATCCTGAGTGGAATGAATCGCAGCCGCCCGGCACTGCGCCCAAAGAGAAAACTTTCAATCGCGCGGAAACGCTCATCCCTGTCAAATGCAATCAGCATCCGTGGATGAAAGCGAACGTCGGCGTGCTGGCCCATCCCTGCTTCAGTGTGAGCGCGCAGGACGGCACGTACACGATCAAAAATGTGCCGCCGGGCAATTATACGCTTGTGACGTGGCACGAAACCATGGGCGAGCAGAAGACGCAGATCACCGTAGGCGCGAGCGAAAAGAAAACGCAGGACTTCACCTACAAGTCCAGTGTGGCTTATGCGCCGACTTCGCTCAGAGTAGAAGCCGCGCTGATTCTGCCGTAAATGAGTCATTAGGTAGTCAGAGAGTCTTGAGAGTCCAGAGAGTCTGGAGAGTCCGAAACTCTCGACTCTCAAGACTCTCAAGACTCTCAAGACTTTATTATGTTGAAGTCCGAAAGCAGTATTGAAAATTTCCCGACACGCGGCCTGCATCGCTTCGCGCTCGCGGTCGCGTCGTTGACTCTCGTCTTGCTCGTGGTCGGGGGGTTGGTGACGAGCAACGAAGCGGGAGATTCCGTTCCCGACTGGCCCCTTTCATTCGGGCGCTGGCTCATCAGTTCGGATTACTTCGTGGCAAATATCCGATATGAATACTCTCATCGCTTCATTGCGGGGATGGTCGGCTTTTCGACTTTTATACTAGCCGTGTGGGCGTGGCGAAGCGACAGCCGCGCGTGGATGCGAAAACTCGGATGGCTGGCTTTCGCCGCAGTCGTCGCGCAGGCATTGCTGGGAGGCGCGCGAGTGCTGACGGGCGAGGCAGGAAAGCCGTTCATCGCAGTTCCGCACGCGCTCCTGGCTCAGAGCTTTTTCGGAACCATAGTCGCCATAGCGGTCTTCACATCGCGAAGCTGGTGGGAGCAAAGTCGAGTCAAATTCAGCGCGGTCGATGCGCGAACCGCGCGACTCACCGTCTACAGCGTCGGCGCTGTGCTTGTGCAACTGGTGCTTGGCGCGGGATTTCGTCACAGGGCTTTTGGAATCATACCTCATATCATCGGCGCAGTGATCGTCGCTGCGGTGTTGCTATGGACAGCGATGACTGTTGTGGCCCGCCACAAGGGAGAACGCTCTCTGCGACGACCTGCCATCACGGCCATCGCTTTGTTGATCGTGCAACTCTGCCTCGGAGTCGGCGCATATCTGGCGCGGCTGGCCGCTGCCGGTGATGCGCAGCCGCTTGAGCCTATGATCTCGCTGACGGTCGCGCACCTGACGGTCGGAGCATTGCTGCTGGCCGATTTGATAGTTCTTATGCTGAGGTGTTACGGCTCACTGGCTCCTGAGCGGGCCGAAAAAACTTTTGCCGCGCCACGCGCTGAGGGCGTTGTCGTTTAATTTTTATGGAATCATTCGCCGATAAAATAATCGTTGACGCCGACAGGAAATCAACTCTTGCTGGCAGGCTTTCGGCCTATCTCGAATTGACCAAGCCGCGAATCACGTTGCTTGTCACCCTGACTGCCGCTGCGGGCTTTTGTCTGGCTTCGCGCGAGGTGGATTACTCCAAGCTTTTACAGTTCTCGCTCGGCATCATTCTGCTTTCTTCGGGCATATCGACGCTCAATCAATACATCGAGCGCGACGTGGACGCGCTGATGATGAGAACCCGCGCGCGCCCGCTGCCCGCAGGACGGCTCGCGCCCGTCGAAGCGTTTATATTCGGACTCACGCTTTCGGCTTTGGCCATCGCGTATCTGGCCGCGACTATAAACACGCTGACCGCACTGCTGGGCGTGCTGACCTTTGCGAGTTATCTGCTCATCTACACGCCGATGAAGACTCGCACGACGCTTTCAACCTCGGTGGGAGCATTGCCGGGAGCGATGCCGCCGCTTATGGGCTGGGTCGCTGCGCGCGGGCGACTGGGAGTGGAAGGGTGGATACTTTTTGCGATTTTGTTCCTGTGGCAGTTCCCGCATTTTCTGGCAATCGCGTGGATGTATCGCGACGATTACGCGCGAGCCGGAATCCGTATGCTTCCCGTAGTCGAACGGGAAGGAAAAGTGACCGCGCAACAGATTCTCATCTATACGCTGATGCTCGTGCCTGTGAGCCTGCTGCCCGTGATGGTCGGCCTTGCCGGACGGGTTTATCTTGCGGGGGCGGTCGCGCTCGGCATCGCGTTTTTGTACTTCAGCGTGAAGGCTGCGCTGTCGAGAACCGTATTGCAGGCCCGTCGCCTGCTGCTTGCGTCTGTGCTGTATCTGCCTGCTCTTTTCGCATTGATGGTGATGAACTCTAAATGATAGGTGATGGGTGACAGGTAATGGGTTATGGGTGAAGAGGTGAGCAAGTTTTCTCACCCCATCACCTATCACCCATCCCCCATAACCCACTAAGACCGAGGTGGCTTATATGGGCAAAATCATAGCCGTAATTATGTGGCTTCTGGTGATCGGAACGGTGCTGCTGTTCGTCGGGCAGAATGTGTTGTTCGGGGATGGGAGATTGTGGTTCCCGGAAAACATCTCTGAAATCGGCGCGACGATAGACACGCAGTTTTCGCGCACGCTGGTAGTCGTCGGAATCGCCTTTGTACTCTCACAGGTGGCGCTCGGCTATGTGGTCTTTCGCTTCGGGCGTCGCGGACAGGAGCGCGCCCAATACATACATGGCAGCGGCAAGCTGGAAGCTATCTGGACTGTAGCCACCGGCGTCGTATTCATCGTGCTTGCAGTCATGGCGCAGTTTATATGGGCGCAGGTGCATTTGCAGGAGGCTGGCCCGAATGCCGTGAAGGTCGAAGTAGTCGCCCAACAGTTCCAGTTCAACTTTCACTATCCCGGAGCGGACGGCGTGTTCGGGCGCACCGAGCCTAAGTTCATCAACGATTCTTCGCTCAACTACGTCGGCCTCGACCCGTCGGACGCAAACGGCAAGGATGATGTGCAGACGACCACTCTCGTCGTCCCCGTGGGCGATCCCGTCGATCTCACGCTTCGCTCGAAGGATGTTATTCACAGCCTTTTCATTCCGGCGCTGAGATTCAAGCAGGACACCGTTCCGGGACTGTCGATCAAGATGCACTTCACAGCCAACAAGGCGGGCAAGTACGAAATTCCCTGCGCGGAGCTTTGCGGCCAGCTTCATTACAACATGAGATCGTTCATGCTGGTGCTTCCGAAAGATGATTACCGGGCGATGGCAGCGATGTCGGAAGAAAAATTCAAGGAACGTTTGACTGAGTTGCTTCAGCAGTACCCGATAAACAGATGAGAGTCCGTCAATACGTCGAAGACGGCTCTTTGAAACACATGTATCAAGTCAGGCTTCAGGCTCAATCAGCATTCTGACTCCTGACTTCTGACTCCTGACTTCTCTCTTCTAGGAGGTGGAAGATGGCAGAGGCTCATCCTGTTCACGGCGAGGTTCACCGCCACGAGCCGCCAAGCGGATTCATCCGTAAATGGATATTCAGCGTCGATCATAAGGTCATAGGCATACAGTACTGGTTCCTGGCTTTGTTTTCCGTCTTCGTCGGTATGATCATGAGCCTGCTGATGCGACTGCAACTCGCCTGGCCGGGGCGGGAGTGGGGATTCCTCAAAACCCTGCTTCCCGCAGCGGCGGAAAACGGAACGATCTCGCCTGAGCTTTATTTATCGCTCGTCACCATGCACGGCACCATCATGGTTTTCTTCGTGCTGACGACCGCTCCTCAGGGCGGATTCGGCAATTACTTTCTGCCGATTCAAATAGGCGCGGCGGACATGGCTTTTCCCGTTTTGAACATGCTCTCCTTCTGGCTTACGTTCGTCGCGCTCGCCGTGATGATGCTCGCCATATTCGCCAACGTGATCGATGACACTGCCGCCGTGGGCGTGGTGGGGCCGATTGGAGGATGGACGGGATATGCGCCTCTGAGCGCGCTCGGAGAGAGGGCCGGACCGGGGCAGGGAACAGGCGTGGTGCTGTGGATAACGAGCATCGCATTTTTCTGCGTCGCGTCGCTTCTTGGCGCTTTGAATTTCATCACCACGATGCTCAACCTCCGCACGCGCGGGATGTCGCTCCTCAGATTGCCGCTCACCTGCTGGGCGTGGTTCACGACCGCCGTGCTGGCTTTGCTGTCGTTTCCGGTGCTGCTTGCTGGCGGAGTGCTGATGCTGTTCGATCATATCGGAGGCACGAGTTTCTTCGTTCCTGCGGGATCCTATGTCAACGGCCAGTTGGTTATGGAAAAACAGGGCGGCTCAGTCATTTTGTGGCAGCACCTCTTCTGGTACTTCGGCCACCCGGAAGTCTACATCGCCATACTTCCCGGCATGGGACTGACCTCGCACATACTTTCGACCTTTGCGCGCAAGCCTGTATTCGGTTATCGCGCGATGGTCTACGCGATATTCGCTATCGGGCTTCTGGGCTTCTTCGTCTGGGGCCATCACATGTTCCAGAGCGGCATGGATCCGAACACCGCGATAGTATTTTCAGTGATCACTCTGGCCATCGGCGTGCCTTCGGCCATCAAAACGTTCAACTGGCTCGGCACTCTTTGGGGCGCGCGGATTCGATTCACCACGCCGATGATATTTTCCATTGGCTTCGTTTCGCTCTTCGTATCGGGCGGCATCACGGGCATCTTCCTCGGCCAGACGGCGGTCGATATTCCGCTGCACGACACTTATTTCGTCGTCGGCCACTTCCATCTCATCATGGGAGTAGCTGCGATATTCGGGATGTTCGCGGGAACTTATTTCTGGTTCCCCAAGATGTTCGGGCGGATGATGAATGAAACTATGGGCAAGATTCATTTCTTCATCACCTTCATCGGCGTCAACTGCATATTCATGCCTATGCACATCATGGGCATAGCCGGAGCGCCGCGCCGCTATTCGTCGCACGAAGGGCTTGCATATCTGGGCGATAGTTTTATGCCTATGACCAAGTTCGTCTCAATCGCGGCATTTGTCACAATAGCCGCGCAACTCATATTCGTCGTCAATCTGGTATGGAGTTGGTTCAAAGGGCCAAAGGCCGGGGAGAATCCGTGGGAAGCGACTTCGCTCGAATGGACTATTCCTTCGCCGCCGCCGCATGACAACTTCGCGGGCCACGAGCCTGATGTGCATCACGGGCCTTATGAGTACAGCGTGCCGGGCGCGGAGAAAGATTACACCATGCAGACCGACCCCGAACGGGCGAAGTCTGCCGGAGATTAGCGAAGCTAAGGCGAATCTGTTTTGAACTGATGGGTACGAGCATAACAACTGATGTGAAAGTAAGGCCCGTTCCGACAGGCGGCGGCGGGCCGTTCGATCCCGGCGACCCGAAAGACTGGCCGCCGGGATATTCGCGCGATGACGCGCGTGAGCCTGCCAAATACCGCATAGGCATGTGGATCGCGCTCGGAAGCATCAGTATGCTTTTCGCCGCGCTCACCTCTGCTTATATCTTTCGCGAAACCAAACCCGACTGGATTTCGATTCAGTTGCCCTCATCTCTGTGGATCAGCACGGCGGCGATACTTGCAAGCAGCATCAGTTTCGAGTTAGCGCGCCGCGCTCTTCGCCTGAGCCGTCACGCCTTGTTCAGTCGCTGGATAACTCTTACATCTGCGCTCGGGCTGTGCTTTCTCATCTTTCAGATCGTGGCGTGGCGCGATCTTCGCGCGCAGGGAGTTTATGTCAACACCAATCCGCACAGTTCGTTTTTCTACCTGCTCACGAGCCTGCACGCGGTTCATCTCGTGGGGGGATTGATCGCGCTCCTTGCGGTGACTGCGGCGGCGCTGCGCTCGCGCATAGGATTTCGCAAGCGCAACGTGGCTGAAGTGACGGCCATTTACTGGCATTTCATGGATGCGCTTTGGATTTACATTTTCGTGCTGCTTTTCTTTTTGTAGTGAAAGTTTTCAGGGAGGTGAATTGATGGCGGCAGAAGCGAAAGCCGAAAACCTGGCTGCAGAATGGAACGGGGGCGTTCTTCCTTACAAGATAGGCCACCGCAAACTCGGAATGTGGCTCTTCATCATGTCCGACTCGCTTACGTTTTGCGCGCTGCTCATTGGCTACAGCTATGCGCGGGCGTCGAGCGAGAACTGGCCCACACCGTTTCCGTTCAGCCCCAGCATAATTTTTTCATCGATGATGACGCTCGTGCTGTTGTCGAGCAGTCTCACGATGGTATTTGCTGTGGCGGCTGCCAAGCGCGGAGAGAAAAAAATCGCGCGCACGTGGATACTGGCGACGATGTTTTTCGGGGCTATGTTCATCGTGCTGCACGTGACCGAGTGGTTCCACCTTTTTCACGAGGGACTCTACTTCGACGCCCTGCCCGATGAATGGCTCGCAAAATGGCCCGGCTCTTCGAAACTCTTCGGCGCCACCTTCTTCGGCATAACGGGATTGCACATGTTCCACGTTCTTACGGGCGTGATTTACCTCGGAGTGATCGCGGCGCGGATAAAGAAATTCAACGCCGAAGACGTGGAAACGAGCGGACTCTACTGGCACTTCGTCGACCTGGTGTGGATGTTCGTCTTCCCGCTGCTTTACCTCCTGTCGGTGGATTTTTCGGCGGTTGGGCATTGAGCAGAAAAACAATAAGCGAGCCGCGCTCGCGCTAGTGGGAGAGAGAGATGGAGCAAACGAAAAACAGAGAGATAGCATTGCTGAATATGGTGCAGGCTCTTCTGGCGGGAGGCAGTCTCGCGGTGGCCGTCTGGGCAGTGGCTACGGATGGTTTCAAATCAGGCACGGACACATTGTTTCTGGTGATGGTCTGTTTGCTGCTGGCTCTGGTTTTTTCCATAGGGCCGATGATGTGGGCCGCCCAGCAGGGATTGATTTCAAATCCGCTTGCGGCTGATCAGAGCGAGGCGCACGGAGGCAACCGCGAAAATGCGGTCGTGTGGATCGCGCTGCTCGTTTTGACCGGCATCGAAGTCTTACTCGCTTATGTGCATTTGAACATCACGCTGATGCTCATCATTTTGATGGGGCTGTCGATAATAAAAGCGGTGCTGATCATCGCTTACTTCATGCACATGAAATTCGAGAAGATGAGCTTCATACTCACGATCGTCCCGATTCTGGTCGTGCTGCTGTGTCTGTTCGTAGTATTTTTCCCCGACGGTATGCGGGTGAAGAATCTCAGATCGACGCAGGTGCCTTCGCTCGAAGAGCAGCAGGCGGCGGAGAAGTGATGAGAAGAAGCGGCATCATTCTGATCCTTGTGATCGCGCTCGTCGCGGTTATCCTCCTCGCGGCGGAACCCTCGCTCGCTCAATGCGCGATGTGCAAGGAATCAGTCGCCAATTCGGAAGAAGGAGCCTCTCTTGCATCCCGGCTCAACATGGCCATTCTGGTATTGCTCGTTCCTGCGGTTGCGATGTTCGTCGGTCTGTTCGGAGTCTTTTATCGATATCGCAATCCGCAGGACGAAGCCCCGGAAAGGCAAAAGTAAAAAGGCAAAATGAAAAAGTAAGATGTCGCGCGGGTTTCTCTTTTGCCTTTTACCTTTTTACTTTGCCTTATTTTTATGTCAATCGATTTCATTCCATCGCTCAACGCCATGCTCAACGCGACGAGCGGACTTTTCCTCATAACCGGATACGTGATGATCCGTCGCCGCAAAATCGAAGCCCATCGATTCTGCATGTTGGGAGCGGTGACGGCTTCGATCCTTTTTTTGATTTCCTATGTGATTTATCATGTCGGTTTCGCCAAAGGAGTGACGCGCTTTCAGGGGACGGGCTGGGTACGACCGCTTTATTTCGTCATTCTCACTTCGCACACGATCCTTGCCGTCGTCATCCTGCCTTTCGTCATCATCACGCTGAGGCGCGCATTGCGACGAGACTTTACCCGGCATCGAAAAATCGCGCGGTGGACTTTCCCCATGTGGCTCTATGTTTCCGTGACAGGCGTGATCGTCTACCTGATGCTCTATCATTTTTATCCATCGCTATGAGGCTGTATTGGCGCGCAAACAATCAGACATCCCGGAACCTGTGTGGCGCGCGGTCGGCCCCTTCAAAACTTTTGCCGATCTCAGCCGCGCGGTTTCTGGTCGCAAAATAACAGTCGGCGTCGATCCTCTCTTTGCGGCCCAGTGGGCCGAAGCGCACCTGAGCCGCTTCAAAAAATTCTTCGTCGCCGCGCTATCCCTTCTTCTTTTCACTGCCGCCGCAGCGTCCGTAATCGGCGCGTTGTGGCTCGACAATTACTGGCTGCTTGCGGCCATTCCTGTTCAGACCGCTGTGTTTTATTTCTCTCAACCGGCCTTGAGTTTTCAACGCTGGTCGACCGTTGGCGGCGTGGCTCTGGTTCTTCTGTTCATCGAATTTCTTCTGAGCGGAATGATCACGGCGGCCACGCTCACGGCTTACGCGGGGCTGACATTTGCGGCGGTGCGAGCGTCGGGGTTCATAACCGGGTCGGCTTTTCGCAAGGCTCTGATGAAGGATGAGCGATTGTTTCTCGAAGCATTCGACGCGCGGGCCTGCTCTGTGCGCGATAACGAAACGAAAAAAGTCTACGAGATCGAATGACAACTTCCTTGACCTGGCGCGGTGCGCGTTCTTAGAATCGCTTTTGAAGTGGAATCGTCAACGATGAATAGCCGGGAGTATAAGTCAATCGGAGAATGCGCGCACACATTCTGACCCCAGACTCCAGACTCTCGACTCCAGACTTTTCAGAGAAGATCAATTGGAAGAACAAACGCAACAGGAAAATCCGACTCCGGCGCGGCGCAAGTTTCCGTGGGGCATGTTCGTCGTCGCCGCGCTCTTCGTCATCATTCCGTTTCTGTCGTGGTATGGCTCATGGTTTGGCCGCGAGCTTTCGGACGAGCAGGTTGAAACCTACCTCAACGACGATGAAAAGCCGCGCAACATTCAACACGCTCTCAACCAGATAGTCGAGCGCATGGAAAAAGGCGATCAGTCGGTCAAACGTTGGTATCCGAAAATCACGTCGCTCGCCGCGCATCCCATCCCGCAGGTTCGCGAATTCGCTGCCTGGGCCATGGGACATGACAACACGAACGAAGAATTTCACGCTTCGCTTCTTTCTCTGCTTCAGGATGAAAGCGCAACTGTTCGCGGCACCTCCGCATTGTGGCTCGTCCGTTTCAACGACGCTTCAGGCAGACCGGAGCTTGTCCGAATGCTCAGGTTTACAACCATTCGCGCGGAAGCGAGCGGGACTATCGAATTCTTCGTCAAAGAAGAAGGTCTCCCCGTCACAGTTGGAGCGCCCGTCGCCCGCATAAAAAAAGATGACGGACAGACGATTGAAATTCGCGCGGCGGAAGCGGGGCGAATCGATTCACTGGCTGTCGCCAACGAGAGTAGGGTCGAGGCCGGGACGGATATTATGGTGATGTCGCCGACGATAGAGCAGGTGTGGGAATCTCTGAGGGCGCTTTACCTCGTTGGCCAGCCGGAAGACGCGCCCTTTGTGGAGCGTTACACGCGCCCGCTACCGGGCCTGCCCGATCAGGTGCAGAAACAGGCCGCCGAGACGATAGAAGCCATTCGCTTGCGCGCGAGATGAAGGCGATCAGTGATCGATTTCGATTCTGCTACGGATTGAGTGTGACTCCCGTCCTTGATTCCCATTCCGCTACGTCCATCATTTCGATAGCGTCCCACGGGCAGCCTTCGAGGAATGTTCCGTCAGGGCCTTTGCTGGTGCAGAGCTTGCACCCGATGCAGAGATTCGGATCGACTTCTATCCTGCCCAGCGGCGGATGCTCCGTGTCCAGTACCCAGTACATGCACGAATCTACGGGGCAGTATTCGACACAGGCCGGAGAGCCTGCGCATCCGGTGCAGTTGTCCAGTATGACGGCGAGGATCTTAGGCTTCTTCTTTCTCAAATCCGCTCGACCGTGAGACATCGGCTCCAATTTGTAAGCCGGTTCGATTTCTTCAAGAGCTTCTATCATTGCGTCCTCTGATTAGTGTGATATGTGAAGAACTGCGCCAGAAAATCTATCACAAAAACTGCGGCCTTCAAAAGAGTCTATCGAGTCCAGAGAGTCTGGAGAGTCTGGAAATCTTCCGACTCTCTGGACTCTCAAGACTCTCAAGACTCTCAGACTATTTCTTCTGTTTGTTCGCGTCGCGCTGCCGCTTGACCTGCTTCAACTCGTCATCCATAGCCTTGCGTTCCTCAGGGCTGAGTTGCGATCCGGCAAGGCTGATGAATTTTTCCAGGTGGTCGTAAGCCCTGGCGAATTGCTGATCGCTGTTGTAAACCTGATAAAGCGTGTAGTGCGCTTCGTAGAAATCCTTGAGGTCAGGGATCGATTCGCTCAACTTCAACGACCGCTCGGCGTCGGCAATCGCGCGGGCGAGATCGCCCTTGAGAAAATGATTCTGCGCGCTTGTGTCGAGCGCAAGCACCAGCCTGCGCTTGTCTGTCAAAGTCTCGGCCAACTTCAACGCTTCCTGAAGGTGAGCGCGAGCGCGATCAAGATATTCATCCGGGTTTACAACCGTTTCGTCTCGCTCAACCATTCGCGTCAGCGCCTTCGCCGCAATATGACGCGCTTCGGCCATAGCCGGGACGTTTAGATATCTTCCTCCGCCCAGTATCACGCGATTGATCGATTGGCGGCTCAATCCGGGAGAACTTGAAGTCCGGGGACGCGAAACTTCCGCAAACAACGCCACTGCCTTTTCAGCTTCCTCGACGGCGCGACGCTGCTTCTCCTTGGAATCCTGATAAGTGAGCGCGTCGGCGAGTATCAAATGTGCGGGAGGCGATTTCGGATTGATGAGGACTGCCCGACGCAATTCGAATTCTGCGCGGGCGAATTCCCTGCGCGACAGCAGCACATCGCCGTAAACCACTCGCGCAAAATCGAAGTTCGGATGGCGGGTGATGACGCTGCGCAGAGCGGAGATTACTTCAGCGACGTTGCCTCCGGCGTTGAACCTCGCTTCGGCCAGAAGAGTCTGAGTTTCAAAATCGGTCGGACGGAGTTGAAGCGCCGCCTTGAAACTGGCTACAGCAGCCTCTTTGCGGCCAAGCGATTGTTCCGCGCGGCCCCGATAAACCAGCGCATCGGTGTAAGCCCCGCCCATTTCCTGAACGGCTCGATTGAGCAGATCGATAGCCACGTCGAACTTCTGGCGGTTGAAACTGTCGACTCCCTTGTTGAACATGTCCAGCGCTTCTTTCGTCGGCTCTTTGTCTTCGCGCAGGTAGACCCCGATTTGCTGATCTGACGGCTCGATGAGCGAGTCTTCGGCGGAATCGCTTTCGCTGAAGGTGATATTGACTTCGACCACTTTCGGCTTGCCCGCCTGCACCTGCGCTTTTACGTCGCGGCGAATCCCTCCTCTTTTGAAGGAGATGGTTCTAGCTCCGACCTTCGTCATCACCGAGCGTTGCGACCCGGCGTTGAATTTCGCGAAAGCCTGCCCGTCAATCGCGACCTCGACGCCATCGATATCCGGCGTGCGGATGACCAGCAAACCATACTGGTCGGGCCGACCGAGCGCGTTGACATCGGCGTAGGCGACTACGGAAAGCGGCAGGTAGTTGGCTTCAATAGCGGTGGTGTTCGCTTTCGGGTGCTGCTTGTTGTCAGTCAGCTTGGGAACCTCGTCGCGCAGGTAGGCCGAGATTTCGTTGAAGGTCACTATGCCGTCGAAGTTGGCGTCGGCATTTCCCGAAAGCCCCTGGAGCAGGCAGTAGGTGAAAACGCCCTGATTGATGTCATCGCGCTCGAAAGATTGTTCAAGCTGATCGGCTGCCGAAATGATGCCGACCCCTTTGGTGATCGAATTCATTTCCTGAAGGTATCTGATGTTTGCGCGCCTTGAGGAGTCAGCCGCATCGCGTCCGGCGAGTTGCACTCCGCCGCTGTGGCAGGTGTCGGAGAGGACCATTCCCTTGATCGCGGGTATTTCGGCGACTATCTGCTGATACTTTTCCATTCGTATTCCCGTCGCTTCAGGATTGCGCAGGTCTGTGTCGTAGAGGACGAAGTAGGGAATTTCTATGGTCTTGTTCGAACCCGGCTCGCGCGTGGGCATGATGGTTCCGTGCGCGGCGATGTAGAGGACGAAGTAATCATTCGGTTTCGCCTGCTTGAGCTTCGTAAGCGCGGCCTCGACGTTGGTCTTCGTGGCCTGCTCGTCTTTGAGCAAAACCATGTGTCCGCCTTCGCTCTCGTCGCGGAAGCCGCCGCCTTCGGGGCTTCTCAAAAAACTATAAATCGCCTGCGCATCATCGGCGGCGTTCTTGAGATTGGAAATCTGATAGCCTTCGAGGTTCTGATCGCCGTATTTGTATTTCGAAACGCCGATGATGACGGCCCATAGATTGATCGGCTGGTTTGAAGCGACTTCTGCGCGCGTTTTCCCTACTGTCAGACCTCGGCTGCGCTGCTCCTGCGCACGTATGATCGGGGATGCAAGAGCGATGAGCAGGAAAGCGGTGAGGGAATTGAAAACAATCAAGTATGCTCGTTTCATATCTTCTCCTGAAATGCAGCCGCTTAGGGCGGCCACTGGTTTCAAAGGTTTCAAACAACCGCACGGAGCGGCTCCATAACAGTCTCGATAAATCCGGCGATGTTTTAATTATTATCGGCGGTGCGGGGCAAGACTGCAAACCCACACCGCGCCTAAGATGCAAGTTGGGCGGTGGGGGCTGCCGCAAAAAATGACCGATGAAACCGCGCTCCCGCAATCTTCATTGTTACAATGACGCATGGAAGACATTGACATTCATCATCCCAAAGCTATTCAATCACCCCTTGCCATGATTGATCTTCACTCACACGATCTCTACTGCTGCGCGCTGATTTCGAAGATGCCAGGAAACAAACTATCCGCCCTGTGTTGCGCGCAAAAAAGACCTCGCGCAAAATCAGGGCGTGCGATCAGACAGTTTCTTGCCGACCCGAATATCTGCAACCTTCAGCAACCTTTTTCCTTCGACCTGGGACTTATTTTTTGAAGAGGCTAAGACAGCCAACGGAGAGTAGGAATGGAAGATTTAAGCGCGCTGATTATCCGAGCGCGTGATGGCGATGCGGATGCCTTCGGCGCAATAGTGCGACGCTTTCAGGATATGGCCGTCGGCTATGGCTATTCGCTTCTGCGGGATATACAGATGGCCGAAGACGCGGCGCAGGAGGCGTTTCTCGAAGCTTACCTTTGCCTGTCGAGTCTGCGCGAGCCTGCGGCCTTTCCGGGCTGGTTTCGCCGCATCGTCTTCAAGCAGTGCGACCGGCTGACGCGCGGCAGAAAGATAGCGATTGATCCGCTGCAAACCGCATTGGAGCAATCGTCGCCATATCCGAATCAGGTCGCAGTGATGGAGCAACGCGAAATGAAAGATAAGATTTGGGCGGCGATTGACTCCCTGCCCGATCACCAGCGCGAGACGGTGACGCTCTTTTACATCAGCGGCTATTCGCAGCAGGAGATGAGCGAGTTTCTCAATGTGCCGGTGACGACGATAAAGAAGCGACTCTTTTCAGCGCGCCGTCGTTTGCGCGAGATGCTGATCGACGCCCTGGCCGACAGCCTTCGCTCTCATCGCCCCTCGCGCGACGAGAGCTTCGCTCACGGCGTGATGGATATGCTCACGGCTGCGCGAACAGGAGATGTTGAGCGAGTCAAAGAGCTGCTGCAACAGAATCGCAGTCTGCTCGCGGCGAGAGACTGGCTCGGCAACACGGCATTGATCATGGCTGTCAATTCGGGACATCAGGCAATAGCCGAGTTGTTGTTCAACGCGGGCGTGCAGCCGGACATTCACGAAGCGGCGGCGATAGGACAGACTGAGCGCGTAGCTCGTCTGCTAGATGAAGACGCAAGCCTGCTGGATTCATACTCGGCCGAAGGGTTCACGCCGGTCGGCCTTGCGGCGCACTTCGGCCACAGGGAGACGGCGGAGTATCTGCTCAACCGAGGGGCGAATGCCAGCATCGTTTCCCTCCATCCGCTCGAAGTCACGCCCCTGCACGCCGCTTTGTTCGGGCGACAAAGGGAAACGGCGTTGTTGCTGATCGAGCGCGGAGCGGACGTGAATATCAAACGAGGAGGGAAGGGATGGTCGCGCGCCGGGTGGACTGCTCTGCACTACGCGGCAGGATGCGGACTGATCGAATTGATCGATCCGTTGATCGCTTACGGCGGCGATATCAACGCGATTGATGACGAAGGGCGGACGCCGCTGGGCGTGGCTGTTGAAGAAAAACAGAATGAAGCGGAAGAACTGTTGCGCAGGAGAGGGGCGCAGGAATAACGATCAAATGGAGACAAAAATGAAAACCAAAACACGCGGGACATTGAAACTGATCTGGGCAGTTAATTTACTGGCGTTCGCCATGATAATCGAACCGGCTTACGCCTGTCAGGAGGATGCGAAGATGAAAAAAGAATTCCTCAGCGCCGTCACCAAAGGCGATGTTGCGAAGGTGAAAGAAATGCTCAAATCGGACGCGACGCTGGCGCGCGCAAAAGATGAGGATGGCGTTTCAGCTATCATAAAGGCCGTCTATTATCGCAAGAAAGAAGTTGTCGCCGCGCTGCTTGAGTCAGGACTGGAATTGAATATCTTCGAGGCGGCTGCAACGGGACAGACAAAACGTGTGCGCGCTTTGACGAAACGCGATGCGTCGCTCGCCAATGCTTTCTCACAGGATGGCTTCATGCCGCTCGGACTGGCCGTCTTCTTCGGCCATCAGGAAACAGTCGAAGCTTTGCTTGAGGCAGGGGCGGAGGTGAACGTGGCCACCAGAGAGGAGATGAAAGTCACGCCGCTTCATTCGGCAGCCGCAGCCAGACAGGTCGCCATCGCCCGCGTGTTGATAGCTCATGGCGCGAAGGTGAATGCTCAACAGGCTGAAAGCGGCTTCGCGCCTCTTCACGAAGCCGCGCTCAACGGCGACCTGGAATTCGCTAAATTACTGCTCGACCATGGAGCGAATATCAACGCAAAGATGAAGGACGGCAAAACGCCGCTCGCTTTTGCCATCGCGCGAAAGCGCGTCGAGATGGAGGCGTTCCTGCGCGAGCGCGGCGCTGTTGAGTGAGAATGAAAAAATTTAAGGATTGAAAATTTTGGGCGACCATTCTATGGTCGCCCTTTTCGATTTTTCTAAAGAAGGAGCGATATGCAACCGCTCAGGGTTTCACGTCAGGCGGCGGCAGCGGGCGTAGCGGGTCATTGCTCCTCAGTCCGAGGGCGACGCCTACAGCGACTCCCGCTCCGATGCCTGCGACGATGGCCGTTTTCCTCCCCGTCCAGAATCCGGCAGCCGTGACCGTTATGTTGCCAGTCCACGAGAAACGGGTTCCTTCGACCGTCGCCGTGATCGAAGTCGCGCCCTGCAAATCGCCTGCGGTAAATATCACAGCGGCCAGACCTCGGCGGTCTGTCCTTACGGTCGAGGTGGACGCGCCGACAGCCGCAGCCGTGGTGGCGATGGTTCCGAGTGCCGGGCCGCCGCTCGTGCCGACAGTGAAGACGACCGGCACATCAGGCACAGGCTGATCGTTTTCATCCGTCACCTGAATCTGAATCTGGCGGGTCGCGCGCGCGCGCACGCTGATCGCCGATCCGAGTCCTATGGGGCGAACCACGTAACGTCGCTGAGTGGTTTGTCCCATTGCGACCACTCCCGCAATGGTTTTGAGCGCGGGCGAGCCGCTTCGCGCATCGATATGAAATGCGGCTCCGTCGGATGCGGCGAATGTCATGTCTCCGGCTTCCACATGCGCCGTGGCCTGGGGCAGAAGATTGATTTTGATCTCGCCTGCAAACAGCGAAGCGATCAAGGCGCGTTCGCCTGAGTAAGATGTCGCCAGTTTTGCGGCAGACCCGCGAGCAAGCGTCACCTCGCCGATGGAATCGATACTGATGCGAAGGCTTGCGTCAAAAGGCGACTCGATAATCTCGCCGCCCCAGAGAAGCTGTTCGCTGCGACAGGCGCGACCGTTTATTGTGAACGCGCCCCGGCTCGAATAAGTCCACTCGACCCGGCCAACAGGGCCGACCATCGCGTTGGCGTAGAGGCGAATCGGCTGCCCGTCGTCGTGGGCTAAGGTTGGTTTGACTGAAAAATTCATCATCAAAGCCGCGATCAGCAATAGTGTGATTGAAGAATATCTGATTCGTTTAATCATCGATGCCTCCTGAGTGTGCGGTTATCGGTTTATCAAAAGCGATCTTTTGATCTGCCCTCTAGCGTCGTCGCGCAGCCGCGCCCGTCACGACGACCGTTTGTGAATCGGCTGCCTGACTTCCTTCGCTGTCGAATACTGTTATGCGCGCAGTCACGACTTGAAGCGACTGGATGCTGTCGCCGAAACGGTGAAGCACGCGGAAGCTCTGGCCGCGCACAGGATTTCTGTCAGCAATCGCCTCGGAGAGATTTATATCGAAGGTGTCTCCCACCTGACGACCACGACGGTCGAAGAACTCATAGCGAGCGCGGCTGACATCCTTGTTCGAATCGTAAACGGAAAACTCCACGGCCAGTTCCGCGCCTGTCCTCGTGAGCATCACGAGAGGAGTGAGCCGCGGATTATCGGGATGAATCAGCCGGAACGCAGTCTCGACGCGGGCCGCGAGGTTGACTGTGATCGTAGCGCCTCCGTTTTGCGAGATGTTTATCGCGGACGTAAGCTGATCAGGCAAGACCTGCGATGCGGAAAGCCCGGTCGTGGCATTCGCCACCGCAGGGATGACAGGGCTGAACCGCACCCGGAAAGTCGCCTGCTGATTTGACGCGATGTTGATTGGGCCGCCGCCCGGTGTGATGGTAGTCTCCGCCCCGCCCGCGCCGACCTGAGTGATGACGAACATTCCGCTGTCATCCGGGTTGGAAATCCTGCCGCTCGTGACATCGCTGCCGGTTCGACGTATGGATTGAATGGTGATCGAGAGCGTCTCGCATCCGATGTTTCCGATGGTGAAAGTGCGCGCCGGACGTCTGGCTCGCTTTTTCGGTTTCGCGGTCGCCGTCAGTCGCCCGAAATCGAGAGATGATCCCCCGCCTTCGAGAGTCACGCGAGCCTGTGGCGCGCCGATTACGTTGCCTGTGACTTCGACCGTGATGGCGGAAGCGCGCGGATCGTTGCTTCTGATATTGAGGCAGATTCGCGCAGGGCCGCAGATGTTCGTCAGCAAAGTTATTGTGATCGTAGCCTGCTGGCCGGGATTGAGCGGCGCGGTCGGGCATCCGGTTATCATAAATCTCGCCGCATCATTCGGGCCTGTTTCGACGCAGCGAGCGAGCATACAGGCCGAGATGGTAAGAGGCGCGTTGCCGATGTTGGTGATTTGCACCTGCCGCGTCGGCGCAGTCGAATTCACCTGCACGTTGCCGAAGGCGACCGATGTCGGGTTGACCCGCGCCATGGGCTGCGCGATGGTCGACCCTGAAGTCATCTCAGAAGTGTTTCCTCTACAGTCGGTGACTGTTGCAGCGTAGATTCCTGTCGGCGAGACTGGAACTTCCATCGCGTTGAAAGCTCCGGTCTGATCGGGCGTCGCTTCTGCGAGAAATACCACGCCGGTGATGACGATGTTCGTTGCGCCCGCAGAAATGTTGAAACTCGTCACGCCATATATTTCAACCTTCGAGCAGAGGGCTGCCGGACCGTTGACCTGCCCCGTTACAGTCACCGTGCCATCGGTGGCAACGACGTTGATTTCGTCGGGGAAATTGACGAGCGTGTTCGGGCCGGTGTCCCCGTCGCCCGCATCGTTTGCAGTCGCGCCATCGCCGCCGAGATCGATCAGGGTAGGGCTGCCTGAAATTTTGTTTTGTGAAATCGTGTTTCCCGTGTTGTCGCCCCGGCCTTCGACGGGCGAATTGAGAATCGTGATGCCCGACACTCCGTTGTCTTCAAAGCAATTCTTTTCGATCAGATTGCGACCGCCTGTATCGCGCGGGCAAAAAGGATTGAGCGAGATTGCCGAATCGGGGAAATTGATTATCCGCACTCCGCGAATGACAGCACGGTTCGAGCGCAGGACAAGTCCGTGGCCCTGACCTTCGTCGGCTTCGACAATCGATCCGTCGATGGTGATCGAAGGCTGGCAATCCTCGCCATCGCATCCGTCGATGACGGTGCCGGGTTGAGAGATGGGAGGCAGCGGAACAATCGGTTGTATAGTTGCGCCGATGAGCGACGCCGCAAAACTGATCGAGGCATCTCCGCCATTGCAGGCGGCTGCTTCGAGCGCCTGACGGAGAGAAACTGTCTGGCCTATGGGCGTTCCGGGCGGAGTGTCGGCTTGCGAGTTGACAACGATCTCGATGGGCTGAACGTCTGTGCGGATTATGTCGCGCGCTATCTCGGCAAACTCTGTTGCCTGTCGCTGGCAATCCGTGGAATCGAAAACGGCGTCCATCTGATTGCATTCGCCCGCGTTGATGGCAATCGTCGCGCCGGGCAGATCGCCCACGGGTGGAGGCGTGACGAACTGATCGACTCGCGCTTTGGAGTCGGCGAAGTCCTGACTCGCCGTATCGAGTCCCATCAACACCACATCGAATTCGAACGGGACGCCGAGAGTAAGCGCAGCGTTTCGCGCGATGGCGATTTCAGCGATGGTGCGCTGAACTTCTTCGTCTTTGATAACGCCGTCTGTCGCCATCACCAGAGCGCGGCGCGCGCCGGGTCGGCGATTCTGGCTCATGTGCGCGTTGGCAAGTTGAACAACGCCGGAAGACAGGGTTTCACCCGTAGGGCAGGGCGGATTGATGCTCCCGATGTTCGGGCATTTTGCGGCCTGAAGCGCGGCGATGACGGCCTGCGCCGCGGCTTCGGAATTGATCTCGGTGAAAGGCACCTGAAGGTTGGTGCCGCCTGCGAAGGTGAAGACGGAAAGGGCCACCGTGCCATCGCGCGGTATGACGGTCGGATCCGAAAGCGCATTGATTACGCCTTCGAGTTCGAGGTTGTAGGTCTGGCCCCTCTGCGCGATGCTGCCGCTCGCGTCGAGCAGGAAAGCCATGTCATAAAGCGGCTGTTCGAAGCATTGCTTGGTCGAGCCGCCTCCGCCAATGGTTCGGCAGGGATCCTGCTGCGCGCGGCGAGCAGGAGCGCCGATCATCAGTGTTGCAATAATAGAAAAGAGAATGGCTGCTCGCGCCATCACGCGGCGGTTGATATGTAATGAGCTTGAGCGAAAGCGGTTAATGAGTTTCATCTAGATCATTTCTCCGTCTGTTTATATCCGAGGATGGGCGAGGTTGAGATTGATGCACACTCTCGCAGCCCTTCTCATATGGTTCGATTGCGATCACTTAGGATATTGAAATCCTGGAGGGAAAGGCAAGCGAGATTTGGCTGTGGCGATTTCTGTGATGTTATCGAGCGGGCGCACGGATAAAGAGAGCGCCCGCTCGTCGAGAGAACTTACCTCTCGTTTCAGTCAATCGCCTCGATCACGCCGCAGGCGATCCTCGGGCCGCCCGATACGCCTGAGCCAGCCGCGCCTGTGATTCCCTGATCGGGATTGCCATGAACGATGACGGCGCTGCCGTTGGCGTCAAACACACTCAGAGGGCCTGCCGACAAGGTTATCCTGCTGGTCTGGTGTTGCAGGATGGCGACGCCGAACCGGTTGGCTTCCAGATTCGGCAGGTCTCCCATGTGAAAGGGGTGATTGGTGTCCGGGTTTGACTGGCTGAAGGGTCCCGGATCGAAGTGACCGCCTGCGCCGCCGAACGGAACAGTCGTGTCGGCGCAACTGCCGTTCTCGTGAATATGGATGCCGTGCTTAGTATTCGGCGGCAATCCTCTCACGAAGACGATGACTTTGACCGTAGGCAGTATGCTGTCGTCATTGGTCTGGATGAACAGGGCTTCGCCTGAGATTCCGGAGCCGGGAGCGCCCTCGATATCTGCGCGGGCTTTGATCACATTGCGCGCAGTGTTGGCTTTGCCCGCAACGCCTATTGTCAGTCCCAGAAACAGAAGACCTACAACGAACAATCTGAAAAACTTATTCATGCTCTCATCCTCCTTTTGAGCAAGCTGCTCTGATAGGTGTATCGAAGCGGCGACTCACAGGATCACAGAATGATCGATGGTGTAGCGACAGTGATCGTGCGAGGGGGAGGAGCAGAGATCAGCACAGACTGTGTAAGGGCTGATCCTGCGCGAGCGCAAAATCTCTGACCTGCGTCGGATGTTCAACACCCGGCAAGGCGACCATTGATTTTCCTGCGATTGCTCAGGTCTGACGTATTTGGTGACTGACCCCAGGGAAGCGCACAAAACGGACGCCCTTTTTATAATATGCGCCACACAAAGTCAAGGCTGGTGCGGGGACATTAAATCCTGAGAGTGAAAGTGTTTGATCGCGCGCCTTTTCTTATCACCGTTATCTGGTTGCGGCCCGATTTGAGGTTCAACGCCTTTTTGCCCCCTTCCACGACGAGCCGGTTCTTATGAAGTATGAACCTTGCTTCGCGATCAAGGAGCATCCCGTTGACTTCAACCTGCGTCGCGCCGTTGAAGTTCATCCCGAATATCAGCAGTTCGGAAGAGTCTTTGCTGAATTTCACTTTGGTGATTTCAGGCGCGCGCATCTGTCCGCCGAAATAGATAAGCGTGACATTGCGGGCTGGCTGGCCGGGTTGAGAATCATCCTTGAGTTTTCCTCTGATGACGATTTCCGATATCCCATCCCCGTTGAAATCGAACTTGCCTGTGGCAAACCCGATTCCTGTTACCCTCTCCTCCCGATTCCCGGCAAAGATAATTACGTCCTGCTGGTTCCGACCGACTTCGATAGTCGTCCCTCTTTCCAGCATCCGTGAACCGAGGATGACATAGGCTTCGCCCGAATCTTCGAACTTGTTCTTTAGCCCGTCTGCCGCAGGCGCGCTCACAAGAATGTCTTCTATCTGGTCTCCGTTTATATCCCAGCAGGTGGTGCTGCTGCCAAGCGCGTCTCCGAACTTGAAAATGGCAGGGTTGCCGTCGGCTCCTCTTATGGTCAGGTCATGCTGTTTGTGGAGAATATCTATCACACGTCCCTTTAGCGAGTCGGAGCCGAATATGACGTACACTTCTCCGGGGAATCCGGTTTGCGTTCCCGGCTCAATGCCATAGTGGATAACCACTCCCAGCAAAATATCGTCTATCCCGTCGCCGTTTATGTCTCCTGTCTCAATCGCTCTTCCGAGAGCATCTCCGAAACTGAAATCCATGCCGCCCACCGCGCCCAGTATCCTCACGTCAGGTTGAGCGCGAGACAGATCGATCACCGTTCCGCTTGCAAGAGAGGGCGAACCCAGGAATATATCAACCTCACCAGCCTCGATCCTGTCGTTCGGGCTTCGCCCTGGCCTTCCGAGGATGATGTCATCAATGCCGTCGCCGCTGACGTCGGCAATGTCTATCATTCTGTCGAACTGACGAAGCTCTGAAGCACCCGTTATGAACACATCGGGTTGCTGGGTCTGTAGGTCTATGGTCGTGCCGGACGCAATGGGGCCGAAGAATATAGAATAGGATATTTGGCTGCCTCGTAATGGGACTACGCTAAAGATCAGGTCTTTCGCGCCATCACCGTTTACGTCTGCCAGATCAATCAACCTCGCTAGTCCATTAGGTCTGTCAAGAATAACCAAGTCGGGTTGTAGTTGAGCTAAATCCATCATGCCTGGTCGTAGATTCTGCGAGCCAAACATGATGAAAGTCGCGTCTGCCTGTTGGCCTCCCGGTACTTGAGTCCCGTTGATTCCCCAACTAAGTTCATCTATGTTGTCTCCGTTTATATCCTTACGGCTCCCGAAGGCTATGCGTGTTCCTGACTGTAAGGATTCTGCGGTGATAGCCAAATCCGGTTGGGCAGCGGCAAGGTTTATCGTACTTGGGGAGTTTATATCCCTTTTGCCAAATATAACCCCTGCTTTGAGCGAGGCTGGCAAAGAAACCGGAGGCCGTTTGTAAGTATGCACCAGGTCGTCAATCCCATCTCCATTGATATCTCCAGCCGCCAGAATCGGGTTGTCCGGGGCATCCTCAAAGATAATGATGTCGTCAGGTGTTTCCCCTATCTCAACCTGCGTGGGGATTTGCACTATAGCTTGTAATTGAGAAGTGGCGTAAGAAAGCACGGGCGGATGTGGGTGGAAAGTTAAAATCAAGCTGGCCTGTACAAGCCAGCTTGATCCAGACAGAAAAGATTTTACATGTCGGGAAAACATGATCATTACCTCCTTACTGCAAATGGTAAGCCCACGCGAAACTCGGCAGGAAGAAGGGACTGCCGCCTCCTTTGAAGCAGCCCGCAGCATAATACGTGCCTGTTTCTGGCGCGGTGAACTCGACAATCTCAAAGTTGTTGTCAAAACTGGTTGAGGTCGCAATCGTGAATCCGCCGGGGCTTCTGACTGAAAGATCGATATCGTTTATCGTGTCCTGGTTGGTTGCCGTATTCACAGAGGAAAGCCAGCAAATCGTGAATCTTACTTTCTGACCGGCTGTGGCATTGAAACTCACGCCTCTGCAATTCTTGATATCGCCAGGGCCGGACGTAATCCCTGACCTGCCATTAACGACTGTTTGATACGCGGCATAAGCTTCAAGCCCGCCTGCTCCGTCTTCATTGCTTAACCGCGTGTTGCCAACGATATTATGTATGGCTGAGGCCATCAGCACCGCTTTTAGCTCGTCTGGTCTAGTCTTGAGCGAAGACTTGACCTGCATCAACAGTGCAGCCGTGCCTGTCACATGAGGGGCAGCAAAACTGGTACCTGTGAGAGCAGGGCCATCTGAAGGAGTGCGCACCCACGGTGAGAGTTCAATGGTGCTGTAAACATGCCCCGGCGCTGTCAACTCTGGCTTCTCCCTGTCATTGTGCGGTGACTTGGGGTTCAGGTACGAATTGCCGCCGGAAAATATGTCATCAGACCAACTCTTGGTGCCTTGATGATCAAATGACCCAACGCCTATTACGTTGTACCCGTGCGCAGGGCTGACAGTGGGCTTCCAAAAGTCATTACCGTTTGCGCAAACGATAGCGACCTGATAGTTGCTAACCAGGTAGTCATCATGAATTGCAAAGATATCAGCATCAATGCTGTTGACCAAACCAGGTTTCCAACAACATACCTTTGGCTCTATTGGCTGAGGAAAATCATTATTGGTACATTGCTTCGGAGAAGCATTGGTATTTTCACAGATGATGTCAGGATGATCTCCCCAGCTTTGATTGATCACGTTAGCGCCATTGGCTACAGCCCAATCCGTAGTAGCTAATAAACCTGCCCCGCCTGGATCAAAGGCATTTCCACTCAGCAAGTCATTAGGCCGAGAAACGCCATAGCTTACCCCTCTGTAGGTTGCATGTGTGCTGGCAATCACTCCGGCCACGTATGCAGCGTGGTTACTATATATCGGAGAGCTTGGAGCATAATAGGCGGCGATGGCGATTGGTCCTAGATACGGGTTGTTGCTAGAAATGGCGGATCCGAAATTAGGAGGCGGAAACGTTGATTCAACAACCGCTACCTTTATCCCTGCTCCCGTGAAGCCCGCAGCCCATACTTTTTCCGCCTTTATGGTCTTAATCGAAGTATTGAGCAATGGTTGAGGATGTGTCAGAGGATATATCCGGGCTACCTGCGGTAGATTCGCTATAAGCGACAACAGAGAATTAGGGACATCCAGGGCCATGGCTGGCGTTATTGGAGAGTCATACTTCACCTTGATGGACGATCTCTCCAGGAAATCAAGAACATCTGATTTGGCCTCGGAGTGCATAATCCTTGCCTGACTCATGACTTGCTCTCTGTTGCCAGCCGCCAGGGATGCCTTCCATTCTTCACGGGGTAATTCCGGAGGATTGGCCCAAATCACCACGCTGGAGGTATTGAAAGGATCATCATCAATCTTTCTCTTCAGACTCGCCTCGATCTTTCCAATGAACGCTTTTTCTCTTTCATCTCTCATCAAGTCTTCTATCTCTTGCTCATCCGCCGATTGCCCTGACCTGTGAAGGCTCACAACGTAAATATCGCCGGATACTTTATCGAACACTTTTGCTCGAAATATTTTCCCTGCAAGCCATGCGCTATTGGTAATCATGAGTTGGCTCGCTGGAACTTTGTAGAGTTGAGCGGCATGAGCGATGGCCCTTTCGGGAAAATCCTGTTGTTGAACCGCGATTGAAGCTCCCGGTATCCAGAGTATCCCGGATAACAGAACGATCATAAAAAACTGCGCGAACCGAACGCGACGATTGCTGGTCTTGCCATTTTCTTTTACACTGCGCATATCATACTCCTTTCTGGGGGTTGTGGTTAAGGCAAGGCAGATTTCCAGATGTCCAATTTGGCGCTGCCTTGCCTGCTATCCCGGTCAACATGAAAGCGCGCTCACCCTGAATGATCGCTCATCACGTATGCGGAAATCGTCTGCACATCAACACGGGTTGATAGAAAAGGAACACGATGTTAGCAAGAGACAAACATCCTTGAGTCATAAGCCCGCTACAACATCACAGATGCGCGAACTGATGAAATCACCAAACAACAAAGGCTGAATCGCACGGGCTTTTCTTTCCGAAGAAAACCAGCCGGTAATGGCTGTCATTTACTTACCGTGCGAGATGATACTACTGGGATTTTTTGATGTCAACGAAGGAATGGGGGGGATGTTACGAAAAAGCAGATCGCTGTCAAAGCATCGCTGGATCAAAACAGGCGAGGCTGAGAGTATGTATGCGCGAACTATTTCTTGTCCGGCGGGCTGAGTTCTATGACTACCTGCGGACTCTTTTGGTCTATCTCGACATCGCGCGAATAGACCTTATATCCGAGAGCTTTCACTCTCAGGGTGTACTTGCCGGGAGGGATTTGTTTGTTGAGCGTGAATCGTCCGTCAGGATCGGTGTTGCCCCACGCCAAAAGATTGTTCGCCGTCACCGCTTCGGCTCCCATCGGAAGCAGCCCCACGAGCGCGCCTGCGACGGGCCGCGCGCCGACAGACGCTTTGACTGTTCCCTGCACGGTAACGGTCTCGACCGAAGGCATCATCCTAGGCGGAGACTGCGCGGTTGTGGAGACGGGGGCGCCGCGATCAATCTGCGCGAGCATCGCAGCGACCAGATGCGCGGGACGGAGGAATCCGACCGCGCCGTAGACTTTGTAATCATCAGGGAACCCGTCGCCGTTTTTATCTATCGGCTGCGAGTCGGCTATTACTTTCGTCGGAATGCCGATGAGCTTGCCGCTGTTCGACACAGCCGCTCCTCCGCTGTTGCCGTGAATCATTCGCGCGTCGGTCTTGATCCAGTTGCCCAGGATATCTTTGCCCTGAACCTCGCCACGACTGATCGTGACGGTCGTGCCGCCTTTTTCAGGAAATCCTATGATCGTAAGATCGTCCAGCAGCTTGATCGCTTGCGAATCTCCGATCTCGATTGCCGGAAATACTATCGACTCGCCGCCATCGTTTATTATGCGCAGCAATGCGAGATCATGTTCGCGATTGATCAGCACAGGTCTCAAGCGATAGCGTTTCGCTTCACTGGTCGCCGCCATGCCGTCTTCGGAGAGAGCGAAGAATATTTCCTTGAACAGCCTGTCAGGTTTGCCGTCGGCGATGACGTGATGATTCGTAACCACCACGCCGTCGCTTTTGACGATCACTCCCGATCCCCGCGGCCTCGGCGAAGAATCATCCATTCCGCGAACCAGTATCAGCCCCACTGCGGCAACGGCCTGACGTATGTTGGCGCGCGATTGCTGTGAGAGCGCGACATCGCGCTTTCGCGTCTGTCCGGCTGAGAAAAACACAAGCGCGAGAATCAACGCCTGCGCCATCGCAGATTTTTTCTTCATGTCCGACATTGCTTGATCGCTATTCATTCAGGCAAAAGCAGACAGCCCTGGCTGCCCGCTTTTGCCTGGACTCCAGACTCTCGACTCCGGACTCCGCGCTCAATTATGCTTGAGGCGAATTTCGTACACGCCCACGTCGCCTTTGCCGAGCTTGCCTTTCTTATCGGAGATGGCCACGAACGAGCCTTCCTGATCCTTGTCCTTTCCCGCCGCGAATTTTATATCGCGGGTGCGAACGCCTTTGTCTTCGGGGATGACTTTGGTGATGTTGTCTGCGGCAAGTCCAGCCTGAATTTCGGCTGCGGCTCCGGCGGCTGACTCTCCGAGATCGCCTCCGTTTTTGATGGCTTCATCCAGATAATCGATTCGCTCGCGCGACATGATGACCTGAATGACTTCGGTGCCTTTTTCAGTGTCGAACTTGATCACGTTTCCGCCGGGAGGGAAATCATACCTCTGGTTGGTGCGAACGACGTTGTCGGTCAATTCGGCATTCGGGTACAGGATCAACCTCTTCCCGCCCGGAGTCACATTGATCAGGTAAATGAAGCCGTCGAAGTTGCTCTCGAACTGCACCTTGATCTCGTCGCCCTCCTTGAATTCGTGATTGGGCGCGACAGGCACAAGCTGGCTCTCCTCCATCTTCAGCACCAGTATGCGCATCGCGTCAGCACGCTTTTCGAGGAACAGCCCTCGCGTGCGGTCACTGGTCTTCGAAGACGCAGGCGCAGGTTTCTTCTGCGCGAAGGCTGCGATTGAAATCAAAGCGACCATTATCAAAGTCAGACTGATTCGTATATTTTTCATCTCTATAACTCCTTTCAGCGGGTCATTGCCCGTGCTTGATTGCGATAGTCGTTATCATATCCTCGTTATCGCTGGTGTTGGTGTTTCTGACGCGCGTAGCAAACGGAACCGCTTTGCGGCCCGGGACAGCCAGCTTTCCGAAAAACTCTTTTACCTTCTGCTGCGAAGCGGCTTTGAGATCGGCCACAACTTCCGGTTTTATGGCGTCGCCTGGGCGAGCGACTTCATTGGGAAGCGTGGTTATCTGATCGCGGGTGAAGATGACGATCATAGTTTCAGTCCCGGCGGGCGGATAAAGCTGCATCCAGGCATCCGACGGGTCGGCTATATCTTCTTTGCGATACGGCAGAAGATATTCCTGATCTTTTTTGATGAAATTTTTGCCGTCATTGATCAGCGGATCAGGGAAGAGCAGCACGCCGTCTTTGCCTTCAGGCTGATTGATGATGTAGAGGTAGCCGTCCTGATTGGCTGTGATCGATAGTTTCACCTGATCGCCCGTTTTGAGCGACTGTCGCGGGTCGACGATCTCCGACTGGTTGCCGTCGAGTCGCTTCATCAGGTGCCATTGAATGGTCAAAAGCGATGCCGTCACAGGCTTCGATGAGACAGGGCCAGTGTTGCGATCCGGTTTTTTGACGCGCTTGATTGGGGCTTTCGCATACCAGAGTTTCGCGCCCTGCTTTTGAGCCAGAGCCGTGCCATCTGCCAGCAAAGCAGCGACCATCATACTCACAACCGTAACTCGAAACTTCATTGCTCCGATCCTTTCCCGTCACTTCAGGAGTTTGCCGAGATGCTCCTGAAGTGATGGATTATCTGCAGAGATCGCGCAGCGAAATCCTACAGGGGTGGTCAGCCCTTTGGGAAAAACAGCGGGGAGATAATTTCTGTAAGTCGTTTTGGCTGCGTTCATATCGCCGATCTTGAAATTGCTGCCCCTGATCGCTAAAAATTTCTTCTCAAAGTCGGGGTTAGATGCAGTATTTCCCGGATACGGCTCATAAAATCCATCGATCCATTCCCAGACATTGCCTGCCATTCCTATAACCCCATACGCGCTGCGGTCTCTGGTTTGATGCCTGACCGAGGCGGGACGTCCATTGTCAGGCGTATCAGGCGCAAGATTGGCGTTGCTTTTTACAGGCTCGTTGCCCCACGGCCAGAGGCGTTTTGTTTTTGTCACAGGGTCCCACGAAGCCGCTTTTTCCCATTCCTCTTCCTTAGGCAATCGTTTGCCTGCCCACTGCGCGTACTCGATAGCCTCCTGGCGCGTCACGCCGAGGACGGGCGATTCAGGGTGCGCCTCGAAATAATTCAAATCCCATTCGGGATTGGCAGGAGGCTTGCGATCTGTGTCCTCGCAGAACTTTTTGTACTCGGCGTTGGTTACTTCGTATCGGTCGATATAGAAAGCTTTCACATCGATAGAGTGAGCAGGTTTCGCATCGTCCGGGCCGTTGTTGTCTCCCATGGTGAATTCCCCGCCGGGGACTAAGACCATCTCGCCGCGGTAGTCCATCTCCATCGGTAAAAGGCGCGCTTCAACATTTCTCTCTTCTCCGCGAGCGCCCGTGATGCTGGCGTCGAAATCGGCATAGCCTTCGCGAGTGATGCGCACCTGTGCGTTGCCTTCGCTCATCGTAAGTTTTAATGTTCCGTCCGCGCCGATCACGCCGCGTTTGACGCTGGCGATAAAGACTTCGCTGCCCGACGGCGCTCCCTTTATCGTAAGAGTGAAGCCTGATCCGCCAAACGGCAGAAGGAAATAAATAAGAGCGGCGACTGCCATGACCGTCACCGCGCCGCCTGCCCACACCGCTGGCGAGATGCGCCGCTCCTGGGTTTTTATCACGCCGTGAGGCGGGCTGATGTCAGGCGGAGTTGGTTGTCTGAGCCTGGGGATTGCGCGCTCGGTGGGCGCTTCGATTTGTATCTCGGATCTGGTTTGTCTGTCTGTGTTCTCCGAGTAAGTTACTTCCGCCTGATTACCGTCAGTGTCGCTTTCGTCCGATTCCCATGCCGTAGGCATCGCCTCGTAAGGAACTGTCGAGGAACCTCCCTGTGGAGGTTGCGGCGTTTTCGCTTCAGCCCCGCCGGAACTTGAAAACACCATCGTTCCCTGCGGCGGATTGCCTGCTTGCTCTGCTACTGTAGGCCCTGCGCCGCTTGCGTACTCGACCGTCTCGCGGCTGCCCGATTGCCCAAGCGCGGTTGTTGTCGGTTTGCTGTGTATGGGCGAGGCGTGGCACGCATGCCTGAGCGAAACGGCAAACTCAGAGGCGCTCGGCGCGCGATCCTCGTGTTCGCGAGCGAGACCGCTCATCACCACTCGCTCGATTTCCTCGCTTATATCGGGCGCTTTTTGCCTGAGCGGAATCGGGTGGCCGATGACGCGCTTTATCATCATCGCCTGAGTGTTGTCGCCCTCGAAAGGCAACTGCCCGCACAGCATTTCATAGACGATGATGGCAAGGCTGTAGACATCCGAGCGTCCGTCCAGCTTGTCGCCCGACAACTGTTCCGGCGACATGTAAAGAGGCGTACCCAGCACAAAACCGGTCTTTGTCAGCGCATCAGTCTCCTCGTCCGTTATGGTTTTGGCTATGCCGAAATCCAGAACCTTGACATAATCCGGGTCGGCTCCCTTGCGCGTGAGCATTATGTTATCGGGCTTGAGATCGCGATGGACTATCCCTAGCGCGTGCGCAGCCGAAAGCGCTTCGGCTATCTGATTGGTGATACGCACGACGCGATCAGGCGGAAGAGTTTTTTCCTTCGCCAGCAGGTGCGAGAGCGGCTTGCCATCGATGAACTCCATCGCCAGGTAAGGTATGCCGCTTTCCGATTCGCCGAAGTCATAAATGATAACTGCGTGGGGATGATCTATGCGGCTTGCCATTCTCGCTTCGCGATTGAAGCGAGCCAGCGCCGCCTGATTGTCGGAAGAGAGCGCGGTCAGCAGTTTGATGGCGCACGTGCGATCCATTCGGGTGTGAACCGCTTTGTAGATCGCGCCCATTCCGCCCTGCCCGATTTTCTCCATGATCTGAAAACGACCGGCAAACATTTTGCCGACGAGCGGATCAGTATCGAAATGTCCGGTGAAGGTGACAAGCGCCGTGTCGTCATCAGGACAGATTTGGAACAGGTCGTCGTAATTCTTATGGCATTGCGGGCAGGTCTTCATTGTAAAACCGGAATATCCTGGAGCCTGATTGCAGGTTCAACTCTGGAGCAGCCAGATGGCCGCCGTTTCCTGCCATCCGAAAAAGAATCGCGAGGAAAGCCTCGCACCTGAAAGCTATACGAGCAGTTGTCTGTTGTCAAGACGGCGCTCCTCGGAGCGCCGCCCACTGGCTCAAGGAAGGATTGTCAGGCAGGGAAATTTCAGAAAGCGAGATTTCGCAACTGAGAAGGGATTGAGGCGGGATTCACATATCCCGCCTCAAGAACTGTTTCGCGCTCAGGTGGTTTTCGCCTTGCTGGACTGGTTCACCTGGCGATCAATCATTCGATAGAGCGTCTTGCGATCCACGCCCATGACCTGCGCGGCGCGCGATTTGTTGCCGCCGACGGCGCTCAACACCCTCAGCAGATAACTCGATTCCAACTGCTCAAGCGTCGGCAGATCGCCTTCAGGAATGAGGTCATTCATCACCGAAGCGATCTTGGGAGTCGAGACTATCTCAGGCGGCAAATCTTCAAGCCTTATGATTCCACTGCTCAGAGCCGCGAGCCGCTGCATCAGGTGTTTGAGTTCGCGCACGTTGCCCGGCCATGCGTATCGCTCAAGCGCCAGCATAGCATCTTTGGTCACCGAAAGTTTTCTCCCGCTCGTCGAGTATTGCGAAAGGAACGCAAGCGACATCGTGCGAACGTCCTCCTGACGGTCGCGAAGCGGCGGCAGAGTGATCGAGACGCCCTGCAAGCGATAAAGCAAATCCTGGCGGAAGAGACCCTGATCGACCAGAGCTTGAGGATCGCGATTGGTTGCCGAGATGACTCGGACGTTGACTTTCTTCTTTGTATTGGTGCCAAGCGGTCGAAACTCTCCTTCCTGCAGCACACGAAGCAGCTTGACCTGAAAAGCGGGACTGGTTTCGGTCACTTCGTCGAGCAGGAGAGTCCCCCCATCGGCTTCTTCGAACAGACCGCGTCGGGCCGTGTCAGCTCCGGTGAACGCGCCGCGAGTGTGGCCGAAGAGTTCCGATTCGAGAAGCGTGTCTGGAAGCGCGCCGCAGTTGACGGCGACAAACGGGTGTTCGGCGCGCGGACTACGGCGATGGATCAGTCGCGCGACCAACTCTTTGCCCGTTCCCGACTCGCCCCGAATCATAACGGGAAGATCGGTCAGCGCCACGCGGGCTGCCGTCTTGACGACATCGATCATAACAGGACTGTTGCCCAGTATCTCCTGCTGCGGCCCCTTGAGCGACTGGACTTCTATGAGCTTGCTCGGATAGCGCCGCTGCTCTACTGCAGAAGCGATAGCCTGAAGCACGCCTATCGAGAACGGCTTGCAGATATAATCATTCGCGCCGTGCTGAACCGCTTCGATGGCCGATTCGACCGAAGCCTGACCGGTCATCAAAACCATCTCGGCTTCCGATTTGAGGTTCTGGCGGAATGCCCTTAGCACGTCGAACCCGCTCAACCCGTCCATAACCACGTCGCAAAAGATCAGATCGAACTCATATCTGCTGGCAAGCTCAAGAGCTTCATTACCGCTCGATGCGGGAAAAACCTGATAGCCCTGCTCGGCCATAGCGTCGCATACCAGTTCTCTCACGAAATCTTCATCATCAACTACTAAAACCTTCATAGCACCCTCTTTCGGAACTTTTTTCTCAGAGGGTAAGGACAAATTTTGTGCCAGTTCGTCTTCCATATAGAATCACCATTTAGCCGAAGTTTATAACCTCTGACAGTTTTCTACTGTGGAATATCGCCCCAAACCGGAAAACGATGTTGTGCCTTTTCACACCAGCAGATGTTTCTGGTCTTGACGCAAGGCGATGGCCCTGCGCGAGAGTTTCTTACTTTGATAGTTGCTGAGAAGACCTTGCCAATATGGGGAAGCGTTATCGGCGGCTCGCATTGTATGCCAATGCCGCCCCCTTAGCAAGCACATTGTCATCTCACCAAAATCGCTGGACTTATCTGCTCAATGGCTATTTTACAAAATAGTGCGCTTCTGCCTTTTCGTTCTGAGGGCTTCGGAAACAAGACTTTCGATATGAGATACTTGAGAACTTACATGAAGTTTCTATTGCAAACCGGTTGAGTCTGTGATAGTTTTTCGAGCGTCGAAAAGCTCTCGTGCAGGTAAGAGCGTGGCCCTGAGGTTTACCTAAACAGAATTATAATTCGGATTGGAGCGAATGGGGTATAATGCCCTTTTCAATCCAGCATTTTTGTATTGGAGGGAAAGAGCCACAGGCTCGAAAAACTCTTGAGCGAACAACTTACCCCCGATACCATAGAGCCGAAAGCTGAAGCGCAATCTCAAAGCTCGCTTGCCGCGTGGCTGCGCCTTCAACGCTCGCTTGCCGAAAAGAACGGCATCGCGTTGACCACCCTCAGCCGCGATGGCGCTGTAGTCGGACGAATAGAAAACGACAACAGCGTATGTCAATCAATGCGCGTCTCTGCGGAGCATTCGCGATTGTGTTTTGCCGATTGCGCCAAAGCCTACAGCAATGCGGTTGCGGAAGGCCGCCCCATCGAGTTTCGCTGCCACGCCGGATTGCATTGCTTCGCTGCTCCCATAAAAGTCGATAAGCAGAATCTGGTCGTGCTGGGAGGAAGGGCTTTCACTTCGACGGCTGAATACTCGCAGTTTCTCACGCGCTATAACGACCTTGCGGCGGTCGCTACGGGCGAGGGTTTGAGAAACGTGAAGTTCCTCGATTCGAGGGAACTGCGCGAAGCCGGTCAACTGGTCGTCTCCGCCGCCGAGAGCCATTTTCAGATCAGCACTCATAACGGCCCTGCTCCTGAACTTGATGAGCAATCGGAGGCTTCGCCTGATCTGCTCGATGCGCATCTTGAGATCATAAGGCTGTCGGATCAACTCGAATCGAAGAACCGCGCCACATCTCAATTCTTCGAGTTCCTCCGCTCAATCGCCTCCAGCCTCGATTCACAGACGGTTTATATCGCGGTTATGGAAAAGCTCTGCGAGATCATGAAAACGGAGCGAAGCTCGCTGATGATCTTCGATGACAAGGCGGAAGAACTCGTCCTGGAAGCGGCTGTGGGAGCCGATTTTCAGGCCGCCGTCCCCGTTCGTCTTCATCTGGGCGAAGGAGTCGCCGGATCAGTGCTGGCAAGCGGCATCCCGCTCATCGTCCGCCACGCAGACACAGACGCCCGCGTGCCTCAGTCCGGGCGGCACTCTTATAAAACAAAATCATTCATAAGCTTTCCAATCACTCTGGGAGCGAGAAAAGTCGGAGTTGTGAATCTCACAGACCGCGTGGACGGGTCTCCGTTTACGAGCGACGATCTTTCGCTCGTCGAAATAATGGCTCCACATCTGGCTTTGATAGTCGAGAGAACCGAATGGCATCGCAAGGCCGAAGCCTATCAGAGAATGTCTCTGACCGATCCGCTGACATCTCTTCCCAACCGTCGATATCTCGAAGAGAGACTTTTTGAAGAAGTCGAGCGAAGCAAGCGATATGGCACGCCTCTCTCTTTCATGCTCATCGATGTCGATCACTTCAAGCGTTACAACGACCTCTACGGCCACACCAACGCCGACGCCATATTGGTGAAAGCCGCTCAACTGCTGCGCCGATGCGTCCGCTCCATCGATATGGCTGCGCGATTTGCGGGCGACGAGTTCTGCATAGTCCTTCCTGAAACCGATCTCGCCGACGCCGAGCGAATAGCCGAGCGCGTCCGCGAGAATGTAAGCCGGATGGAAATTCAGTCCGACGACGGCTCGCTGATGGGACAGGTGACCTTCTCCATTGGCGTTTCTTCTTTCAGCCCCTCAAGGCAAAGCCCCCTGGCCATCATCGAGACCGCCGACCGCGCTCTTTATAAAGCCAAGACTCTGGGTCGCAACTGCGTAGTGGTTTATGAAGAAGCCGCCGTCGCAAGGCAGCGAAGCATAGATTGATAATGAGCGACATTGATCCGAGGCAGGTGTTGAGCCGACTACCCGACGATGAGTTCTTCGACCGCGTAGTTGAGTTGATGCGGCTCTATCATCTTGCCACCGCGCAAGTCCGGCGCCCCGCGCCGCAGGAAGAACCTGCCCTTCGCCGCACTTCGAATGCTCTCGTACTTGGCCCGCCCCGCGTCGGAAAAACAGAACTCCTCAGAAAAGTTTTTGATCGCCTGTTCAACGAAGGCAGCGAGGTCGTGCCGATTTACTACTCTTTCCGCGAGCCTTGCCGCCGAGCCGAGCGATTCGCCCGCGATTATCTTTCGCAGACGCTCGCCCAGTTCATCGCCTTCCGCCGCGATGACCCTCGCCTGATCAGCCTCGCGGATGAACCTTTGGATGTGATAGCTCGCGCAGCCGCGCCCGAAGATTACCTCTGGGTCAGAGGGCTGATCGATTCTTTCACTCGCGCCCTTGAATCCAACGACGCCGCTTTGATGGTGCGATGCGCGCTTTCATCTCCGGCAGTCGCTTCGGCCCGCGCTCAGATTTCGCCTTTCGTGATGATCGATAATTTTCATCTGCTCGCGGAAAACAATGACTGCGCGCGTCAGGTGCATACCGAATTCATCCGCTCGCTCGCCGCGCGAGACTCCGCAGGTCAGTCGGCGACCTATCTGCTTTGCGGATTGCGACGCCCGACAATCGAGCTTATCCCCGCTGACGAAGAATTATTCGACCGGCTCGAAATGATTCGCATCGCGCCTATGTCTCAGGAGCATATCGAGCAGATGATAGAAAAGACTGCCGCGCGGCTCCGCCTAGAGACTTCGGATTCAACCATCGAGTTGATGATTCAACAACTCAATTACGACCTCTTCTACATTCGCGCTCTGCTCGATTCTTCCGCTTCGCAGCGAGCGCGACTCAGGACTTTCATGGAATTCGAGCGCGTCTACACGGCGGAAGTCACGAGCGGGAGAATCTGTCATTATCTCGGCGCGGTACTCAGAGACGTGGCCCCGGACAGTCGCTCGCGGCGCGCTGCGCTCGAAGCTCTTCAGCTTGCCGTCGAAGCCAGAGACTCGGTGCCGATAGAAGCCGTGATCGAGCGAATGAGCGAATTTTCGATAGATGCCGAACCTGTGCTTCAGCGATTGCACGCGCGAGAGTTACTCGAAATCAGTTATGGATTCGTCAACGCTTCTCCCGACCCCGTGCTTGCCGATTATGTTCGCTCGGTTTATCGGCACGAGATAGCAGGCGCGCGCCGACCCGTCGCGGGCGAATCGCTTCTCGGCGAAAAGCTCAAGCACTCATATCGATTGATGATGTCGCGCTACAACCGCGCAATCGAAGCGCAGATGGTCGAGGTGCTTTCGCGTTTCGATTTTCAAAGCGCGCCCGCCAGCCTTTTTGATCAGGCGATCTTCGAAACGCGCTATCGCAGTTCGAGCCGCGTGCAGACGCGTCGCGCTCTGGATGAAGAACAGGAGCGCGTGAGATTGCCGCAGATAGTTTCCGTCAACAACATAAGCGTAAGCGAACAGTCGGGCGGGCGATTGTTCACCGCCACGGGATTTGACGGAGGAATCTACAGCGACGCGAATGAAGTGCTGTGGCTGATCGCGCTCATCAACTCCAAAGAGCCGGTCGATGTCGAATCGCTCACTCGCATAGATCATCGCCTGGAATCATCCGCCCGCGAACACGCGCATCTTCCCGTGGTGCGATGGTACATAAGCAAAGAAGGATTCACCGAGGGCGCATCCGAAAGGCTCAGTTCGATGCGCGCTCATCGCTCGACTTACGCGCAACTCGATCTGCTGCATGATTATCTGGTGAAGCTCGCCGCAGAGGAAGTCGAAAGAAAACCGGCGAGCGAATTCGAGCTTGTCATTCCCATCGAAGATGAAGCGGAACTGATCGCCGCCCGCACAGTCGAGCAGATAGCTCGCGGCGCGGATTTCGATCAGGAAGCGATCAATCAGATAAAGACCTCGCTTATAGAAGCGTGCATCAACGCCGCCGAACACAGTGACAGCCCCGACCGCAGGATTTATCAGCGATTCACTCTCGAAGATGATCGATTGACTATAAGCGTATCTAACAAAGGCAACGTCGCCGGATGGATGAACGGCAACGCGCCTGCCGCATCGGCTGTGAGGGGAGGGCGCGGGCGCGGATTGCAGATCATTCGCGCGCTGATGGATGAAGTTGGATTCGAGCGCACCGACGACGGGACGGTGTTGGTAATGACCAAGTTTTTGAAACGTCGCACTCAGTAGCAGGACGCCTCGAACTCAGGCGAAAAGATTCGGCCCCGAACAAAAGCGCAAAACTGAATACATTGGATCGGGCTGCGGGCGTTGACAAAATCCGCGCCCGTCAGTGTGTCTTGAGGGGGACCGCTGATGATAACCGCCGTCGAAATCAGAGAGAAGGTCGTCGATGGAGTGGCTGTTTTGTACCCCGGCCATTACCTCAATCAACTCAGGGGCGAAAACATAGAAATCCGCTGCCGCGAGCTTCTGGCCGAAGGCATCCGTCAGGTAGTGATCAATTTCGAGGAAACCGAATTGATCAACAGCGTCGGCATCTCGATACTACTCGGAGTCGTCGAGGCGATGAACGACGCTCGCGCAATGCTGGTTGTTTCCAATCTCAACTCGGCCTCGCGCGAGTTGTTCGAAGTGCTTGGCCTGCTTGCGGAACTGAGAATCGAAGACACGGAAGAAGACGCGATTGAGAAGCTCAGATCAGCCGTGTGAGGAGGCGTTGATGTAGAACCGTCGGTCAGCCTGTTTGCGCGCTGAAATGGTGAAAACATACGACAGGCTGGCAGCCCGTCGTACAGGTTCCGAGGAAAATCAATTATGAAACTTGCCCTCAGAAAATTGCTGCACAATCTCGGCTCGCTCACTGAGCTAGGCGCGGAGATCACTTCCACGCACGACTTCGAAGAAATAGTGCGCACGTCGCTTCACACCATTCTGGGAACGCTGGCCATTCCGAAAGGCGCGATTGCCCAGTATTCCGCTCGTCCTCGCGAAGCGCGCATCATCGCCGCAAAAGGAATCTCAGGCGTAGTGGATGAAAGAATCGCGCTCGGTCGCGATGAGGTCGAACGGTTCAAATCGCGCTCCCGACCCGTCATAGTCAAAGCGGAGAGAAACGGATTCTCTCAGTTCATCCGCCGCAACGATGAATTATTTCGCCGACTGCACGCCCATCAGGTCGTGCCGATGGTAACGCGAGGCCAGTTCGTGGGAATGATCTTTTTGTCGGAGAAATTCTCCCGTGCGGATTACGACGACGACGACCTCGCTATAATCGAAACCATCGCGCGCCACATCGGAATAGCGATCTATAATCATCGTCTGCTTCTGCGGCTCAAGAGCAAGGCGGAAGACAATCGCCGATTGTATCGCGAGATGCGACAGCTTTATCACGACACAGTGAAAGCATTCGGCGCGGCAATCGATTTGAAAGACTCTTACACGAGCGGGCATTCGCATCGCGTCGCGAAATACGCCGAAGCCATAGCTCGCCAGATGGGAATGACCGGCGCGGAGCTTGAACACATAGCCGTCGCCGCCTACCTGCACGACATCGGCAAGATAGTCGTCGAGCGCGCGATCATCAACAACCCGCGCCCGCTGACGGAACGCGAATATCGCGAACTCAATCGTCACGTCACCACAGGCTACGAGATACTTTCGCACATACGCCAGCCGTGGAAAGAGATCGCCTACCTGACGAAATGCCATCACGAACGAGTCGACGGGAAGGGCTATCCACAGGGACTCGTCGGCGAAGAGATTCCTGTGGGGTCGAAGATCGTGACCCTCGCCGATTCATTCGACGCGATGATGACCGACCGGCCTTATCGCGCTCGCCTTCCGCTCGATCAGGCGCTTGCAGACCTTCGCCATCAGGCGGGCAAACAATTCGACCCGGAAGTCGTCACGGCGTTTTGTCGCTTGCTGCTTGAGGAGATAAGAGGCTTCGCGCGACAGCGAACTTTGCTTACGATGATCGGATTGAGCTTTGATCGCGAGACGGTTGTTAAAATGCTCGATTCTATAATCACCGAGTTTGATCAGGCAGACGCGCAGGCGTAGCAACATCTCATATTCGAGCGATCCTGAAAAAAGAGGAGAAGAGGCGAAAAATCTCTCCTGAAATCCTGTTGGCGAAACAAGGAAATTGATCGAGTCATATACTTTTATCCTTATCATGCCAGCGCGCGAAGATGTCTGATGATTGAAATGGTCTATGATGCCAGAAGGGCGTTCACTTCATCCCTTGAGGGCAGGGAAGTGCGGCCTCCGAGCGCGCGGCACTTGAGGGCGGCAACCGCATTGGCGAATCTCAAAGTGGCTTCGACCGAATAACCCGCAAGCAGTCCGTAAATGAATCCGCCGTGAAATGCGTCTCCCGCGCCCGTAGTGTCGCGGCATTCGACCTTGAAAGCGGGCGAATGAAAATACTGGCCGCGAAAATAAGCCATCACTCCTTCGACTCCCATCGTCGCCGCTACGAACAACGAGCCGGTCTGCTCGTGTATTATTTTCAACGCAACTTTCAGGTCACGTTCGCCCGTAAGCCGTTCGGGAAAGCTGCTCGAAGAGATGAGAAAATCAACGAGCGGCAGTAACTCTTCAGCGCCGGGATAGAGATTATCGATATCGATCACGACCGGAATACCGGCCTCTCGCGCAAACCTCGCCGCTTGGATTGAAGCCTCAACGTCATGCCCGTCAAGGTGAAGCGCGCGGGCGGATGTCACCATTTCGCGATCCACTTCATCAGCCGTTACAGTCAAGCGATCATCGCGATGCCACAGTATGGTTCTTTCGCCGCTCTCGCGGTCGATGATGATGAACGCGCTTTGACTCTGCGCGCCTTCGACGATACCTACGCCGCTCGCTTCGACTCCTTCAGACAGGAGCGATTGAATCTGAACGCGACCGAAATCATCATCGCCCACCTTTCCTATGTAGCGAGCGCGCAAACCAAGACGCGCAAGCGCGACCATAGCGGTTGCCGCCTGCCCGCCGGGCGCGACCGTATGTGAGAGAAAAGGAATCTTGGTGTTGAATTCAGGATAATGAGGAACGACTACGAGGTGATCGAGGGCGTTGAGGCCCAACGCGACCGCGTCGTAAGGCTTGCCGTGTGGCAGGTCGATTCCAAATTCCATAAAGAAGAATAGGAGAGTGGGGGAATGGGAGAGTGGGGGAATGGAAGATTAGGAGAAGGGGAGCGATGATTCTTCATCTCCCACTCACCCACTCTCCCATTCATTCCCTCCCACTCCTCTCTACTGGCTCACAGCGTTATTAGTGAGCAGCCGGATTTCGACGCGACGATTCCGCGTGCGGCCTTCTTCGGTCGCGTTGTCAGCCACAGGGCGGGCGGTGCCGAATCCGAGAAGCGACATTCGAAACAGCGGAACGTTGTGACGTTCGGCCAGATAGCGACGCACGGCTTCCGAGCGAGCCTGACTCAGAATGTCGTTCTTTTTCGGATCGCCTTCGGCTGAAGCGTAGCCTTCGATCTCGATCAGAAATCCGTTGCGATCCTTGATCTGACCCGCAAGCTCGTCGAGCGAAGCCATCGATTCAGGCAGCAGGTCGGATTTGCCCACCTCGAACAAAACGGTCACGGTCTTTTGCACGGTGAACTTGTCGAGGTTCGATCTCAAGGTGGTGATGGATTGCTCGACGCCGTTGACTCGGGTATTGGCCTGCTCGGCTGAAGCTGAGGCGCGGTCGGCTGACTCCTGCGCGCGGTCGGCTCTGAGGCGAACGTCTTCGACTTCGCGCGAAAGTCGGCTGATATCCTGAGTGTTGCGGCGCGAGGTTTCTTCAAGCTCGCCCGTCCGGTTTTCGAGCGGAGTGGCGCGCTCGTTGACCCGGTTGCGAACGTATTTTTTGGTCGCGCAGCCGCTCGCCAGCGAAACCGCCAGGGCGAGGCCAAGAGCGACCATCACTCTAACTCTCATAAGCTCCTCCAGATATTTTTTTGTTTCGGCAGTTTTGTCGCCGAATTTTGACACGGGGTTGATTGATCAATGATGACATTTGCTGCGGCGCAGCCAGCTAACTTATACTTTTGAGGCACGACGCCAATGTTAATACACGAAACGAACTTAGGAGTCAAGAAAGCCGATGAAACCCTTCATAGCAATCGCTCTTATGTCGATTGCCGCTCTGTCTCAAAACGCGCCTGATTGCGCGGCTCCCGATCTCATCTGCAAAGCGGCGCAAAATCAGGATCGTTCGCTTTACGTCCGCGACCACTGCCGATATGAGCAGAGGCTTCACGTCAAGAGATTCAAAATCGATAAGGGCGAAGAAAAAATTCAGGAAGTGCGCGAGACCACCGTTCGCGTCGAGCCTGCCGAATCAGCAGATAAAACCAATCGAATACCTGTAGATGTCCTGGTCATCTCGGACACCGACAAACAGGGCCGACCCAAAAACCGCGTGAACGAAAACGAGCGCACCTTGCTTTCGTTCGGAGCCGTCTGGGATCTGGCCTTCTTTCCGCTGCTTCCTGAAAAAATCAGGTATTACAACTTTCAGGAAGTGGTCGCCCAGCGCAAGAATGAAAAATGGTATCGCTTCGTCCCCAAAGCTGAAGTCTCCGACATTCCGCTCGCGTCAGGCACCGTCCAGCTTGACCCCGCGACGGGCGAGGTGCTGACGATAAAGATCGAGGCTCTGCACAATCTCGAAGCTCTGGACAAGGAAGGGCGCAACCTTCGCTCTTTCAACGCGACGATAGATTATTCGCAATTCGAGGGCGCGCTCCGAATGCCTACGCTGGCATCGGGCGGCGGAGTCTCTCAGATAAGGCGATTCGAGGGAAGCTTTCGATTTCGATTCGAAGAAGGCAAATACGTTCCCGTCAGGAAAATTGGTTGAACTGCAAGTCTGGAGTCGAGAGTCTGGAGTCTGGAGTCAACTCCGACTCTCGACTCCAGACTCCAGACTCCAGACTCATGACTCTTAATGAAAAACTCGCCAACCTGCCTGTTCAACCGGGCTGCTATATCTATCGCGATGAGCGCGAGAGGATTCTCTACGTCGGCAAGGCGAAGAACCTTCGTAATAGGGTGAGGCAGTATTTTCACTCGCCGCGCTCGCACGACGCCAAGACGAATGAGCTTGTCTCGCGCATCAATGATGTCGAATTGATAGTCACTGATAATGAGATCGAGGCTCTTGCGCTCGAATGCAACCTCATCAAAAAACATAAGCCGCCTTTTAACGTGCTGCTCAAGGATGACAAGCAGTATCCGCATATAAAAATCACTAACGAACCTGCGCCGCGAGCGATCATTGCAAGGAAGATCGTCAAAGACGGATCGCGTTATTACGGGCCTTATCTTCCTCCCTCGCTTGCTTATCAAACGCTCGATCTGATCAATCGCAACTTTCAGCTTCGCACCTGCACGATTGAAATCAATGGGAAAGCGGATCGCCCGTGTCTGGAATATCACATCAAGCGATGTCTCGGCCCGTGCGTGAAAAAACTTTGCGCCATCGAGCATTATGACGAAGCCGTGCGCGATGTCGAGCTTTTGCTTGAGGGCAAGACTGCCGACCTCGAATCGGAATTGAAAGAGCGTATGCAGCGCGCTTCGGATGAAATGAGATTCGAAGCCGCCGCGCGCTATCGCGATCAGATTCGCACTATCGAGCGAATGCACGAGCAGCAGAAGTTGCTCACCGTCTCGGACGAAGACATCGATATCTTCGGCTATTATCGCGAAGCGCATCAACTGGCGCTTACCCTGTTTACGATGCGCGAAGGCAAGGTGGTCGGCAAGCGCGAATTTTACTGGGAAGATATCGCCGATCCTTTCGATCCCGGCGCGCTCACAGGTCAGGCGCTCAAGCAGTATTACACGGCGGGCGATTACGCTCCGGGCGAAGTGCATGTGCCGGTCGATTTCGAAGACCGCGAATTATTGGAAGAGTACCTATCGAATCAGCGCGGGCGAAGGGTGCAAATCCGCGTCCCTCAGCGCGGGGTCAAACGCGATCTGATCGATCTGGTGGAGAAGAACGCGCGATTGAATTTCGATCAGCGTTTCCGCGTGCAGCGACCCGACACGCAGAAAATACTTCAGGAGTTGCAGGAGGCGCTCGAACTGCCTGAGTTGCCCGATAGGATAGAGTCGTTCGACATCTCGAACATTCAGGGCGCGGAGAACGTCGCTTCGATGGTCGTATGCGAAGGCGGCGAGATGAAAAAATCCGATTATCGAAAATTCAAAGTGCGCTCGGTCGAGGGCCGCGCCGATGATTTTCAATCGATGTATGAAGTCGTCGGGCGCAGGTATTCGCGATTGCTTCGCGAAGAAAAGCCGCTGCCGAATCTGGTTCTAATCGATGGGGGGAAGGGACAGCTTGCGGCAGCGGCGCGGGCTTTGAGTGAGCTTGGGCTTGAAGCATTGCCGACCGCATCGATTGCCAAGCGGGAAGAGTTGCTTTTCATCAAAGGGCGCGAGGAGCCTGTCCGCCTAGACCATCACTCGCCCGTTTTGCATTTGATCCAGATGATCCGCGACGAGACGCATCGCTTTGCGGTTTCTTATCACCGGAAGCGGCGGGCTATGCGCGATTTCAAATCCGATTTGACATCGATTCCGGGCGTGGGCGAGAAGCTCAAGGCGCGATTGCTTCGCAACTTCGGGAGCCTGAAACGGGTTTCCGAAGCCAGTTTCGCGGAACTCAAACCTTTCGTTGGGGAGATGCAGGCGCAAAGGATAGTCGATCACTTCGCTCGATTGCGCAAAGTCGAAGCGGAAAATCAGGAAGATTTCGACTGACGCTTGGCTTTCAAGTCACTAGCAACTCGACAGCGACTCTCAAATCATTGTCTGCTATATTTGGGAGCGCGAGTCGGAGGCAAATCATGTCAGCAGTTACTGATATAGGCACTTTGATTGTTCATTCTCCAGGAATTCATGGCGGAAGACCTGTCATTGCAGGAACGGGTGTGACTGTTCAGCGCATCGCCGTGTGGCACAGGCACGGCTACACCCCTGAAGAGATCGCTCGCAAGATAGATCATCTTTCATTGGCGCAAATCCATGCGGCGATTGCTTACTACTATGCCAATAGCGAAGCCATCGAATCTGATATTGCCGAAGAAGATGAAGCCTATCAAACATTGATGCGGGAGCATTACGCTGGCAGACAGAACCGGCCATGAAAATCGCGCTCTACTTCGATGAGGACTCTCAGGACAGCGACTTGGTTCAAGCACTGCGGTTGCGCGAGGTGGATATTGCGACTTCGGCAGAAGCCGGAATGAACGGGCGCGAAGACCGCGAGCAATTGGAGTTCGCCGCAGCGCAAGGTCGCGCGCTTTACAGCTTCAACGCCAGAGATTTCTACCGCCTGCACACGCAGCTACTTGCCGAAGGGAAATCACACGCAGGAATCATCCTTGCGCCACAACAGCAATACTCGGTCGGCGAGCAGATGCGCCGTTTGCTGAAACTCATTGCGGCTAAGTCGCCTGATGAAATGAAAGACCAGGTTGAGTTTCTCAGCGCATGGCATTGAAAGCTGGAGCGACAAATTGAGTAAATGCGCTTGGAAAATAAAAAGGCTCTGCCCGCGAGCAGAGCCTTTTGAAGTTTACGCTTGATAGCGCGGGTTAGAAACCGCCCATGCCTTCGCCGCCGGGCATACGGGGCATTTCCTTATCTTCCTGAATTTCTGATACGAGAGCTTCGGTCGTCAGCAGCAGTCCTGCTATCGATGCAGCGTTTTGCAGAGCATAACGCGCCACTTTCGTAGGATCGACGACGCCCATCGCTATCAGGTCGCCGAACTCTTCGGTCTCAGCATTGTAACCGTGGCTTGCGCCTTTGCTCGTCTTCACCTTATCGACTATGACCGCGCCTTCTTTTCCGGCGTTCTGCACGATCTGGCGAAGCGGTTCTTCCAAAGCGCGACGAACGATGCCGACTCCGATGTTCTCATCATCGTTTTCGAGGATGAAGCCTTCGAGAGCTTTCTGCGCGCGAATGAAAGCCACTCCTCCGCCCGGAACTATTCCTTCCTCGACAGCCGCTTTCGTCGCGTGCATCGCATCCTCGACCCTGGCCTTCTTCTCCTTGAGTTCGGTCTCGGTCGCAGCGCCGACCTTGATGATCGCCACGCCACCGATGAGCTTGGCCAGTCGCTCCTGCAATTTCTCGCGGTCGTAATCTGAAGTGGTATCTTCGACCTGTGTGCGAATCTGCTTGACGCGGCCTTCGATCTCGGAAGATTTGCCCCCGCCTTCGACAATCGTGGTGTTGTCCTTGTCGACGACGATCTTCTTGGCTCGACCCAGATCGGTAAGCTGAATGCCTTCGAGCTTGATGCCGAGGTCTTCAGTGATCGCTTTGCCTCCGGTCAGCACCGCGATGTCGCCGAGCATAGCCTTGCGACGGTCGCCGAATCCGGGAGCTTTAACGGCGCAAACCTGAATCGTGCCTCTCAGTTTATTGACTACGAGAGTCGCCAGAGCTTCGCCTTCCACTTCTTCAGCGATTATGAGCAGGGGCTTGCCCTGGCGCGCGACCTGCTCAAGCAGAGGCAGCAGGTCTTTCATGGAAGAGATTTTCTTCTCGTGGATGAGGATGAAGCAATCTTCGAGGGTACACTCCATTCTTTCCGGATCGGTGACGAAGTAAGGCGAGAGATAGCCGCGATCAAACTGCATACCTTCGACCACTTCGAGAGAGGTCTCAAGCGTGCGGCTCTCTTCGACCGTGATGACGCCGTCCTTGCCTACCTTGTCCATCGCCTCGGCGATCAGGCCGCCGATAGTAGCATCGCCGTTTGCCGAGATTGTTCCGACCTGAGCGATTGCATCGCCCTTGATTGGCTTCGAAAGCTTATGTATCTCTTCGACTGCTCGTTCGACTGCCTTGTCGATTCCGCGCTTGAGGGACATAGGGTTTGCGCCCGCTGCCACGGTTTTGACTCCCTCGCGGAAGATAGCCTGAGCCAGAACGGTCGCCGTTGTAGTTCCATCGCCCGCAACGTCGGAAGTCTTGGAAGCGACTTCGCGCACCATCTGCGCTCCGGTGTTTTCGAGCTTGTCTTCGAGTTCGATTTCTTTTGCGACGGTCACGCCGTCTTTGGTGATAGTGGGCGATCCGAATTTCTTCTCGATCACCACGTTACGGCCTTTCGGCCCCAGTGTCACTTTCACCGCGTCAGCCAGACGGTTCACCCCCGCCAGCAGAGCGCGGCGGCTGTCTTCGCCGAATGTGATTTGTTTAGCCATTATTTCCTCTCCTTAAAATTACTTGCCCTTGCCTTTTGCTTTTTCGACGGCTGTGATCACTCCGAGGATGTCCTCCTCGCGCATAATCAGGTATTCCTCGCCGTCAAGTTTGATTTCAGTTCCCGCGTACTTGCCAAAAAGCACCCGGTCGCCGGCTTTCACATCGAGCGGGACGCGCTCGCCGCTGTCGAGCTTTTTCCCCTCGCCGACCGCGATAACTTCGCCCTCCTGGGGCTTCTCTTTCGCAGTGTCGGGAATGATGATGCCGCCGCGAATCTGTTCACCTTCGTCTATCCTCTTGATGATCACTCGATCATTTAAAGGTCTGATGCTGGCCATGATTTTTCACGCTCCTTTCTGAGATTTGATTGAATTGCATAAGCTCATAGAGTGATTCATGCTTTTAGCACTCTTGATGAAAGACTGCCAATTATATTTTCAGGTTGGCAGTCTGTCAACAGCAGCGCGAATTTTTTTGCGACCTGTGGCTGTGGGCGACGAACAGACGGGCAGATTAAACGGAAGCGATAGCGTCGAGCCTGCTCAGGATGCTACCATCGGCTCTCAAACATGAAAGCGAAGCGAGTTAAACTGGCCGTTTCCATCGTCGGAATCACCGCCATCATGCTATTCGAGTCGTACGCCGAAACCTTGCAGGATAAACTGGATCCCGCCGCGTGGGGCGAAACTCACGCGGGCCTGCCCCGGCCTCAGCTTGCGGGCGGCGATCAGTGTCTCTTCTGCCATCGAACGACGGTCGGCACGCTCTGGCAGAAGGACGCGCACTTTCTCACCGTTCGGGATAAGTTTCAAAGCCTTCGCCTCGCGCCTGAAATCGAGCGTCTTGCCTCGCGCCCGGAATACAGAAGATTCGCCCGCGATGTCGGTTTCGTTATGGGGGGCCGCCGCGCCACGCGATTCCTGCGACGGGGGGATGAAGGCAGCTTTGAGATATTATCTGTCGCGATTGCCCGCGATCAGTCGGGCAAAGAATCTTTCTCGAAAGAGACACCCCGCTGGGACAAGGAGAAGTTTTCAGCCCGTTGCATAGGCTGTCACATGACTGGAGTCGATCCGAAAACTCTCACCGCATTTGAAACTTTCGTCGGATGCGAAATGTGTCACGGCCCTTTCAACGAAGGCCATACCAACGGCTCGACGCCGATGAGGTTCGCAAAGAAAGCAAAAGACACGCCCGCGATGATCGCGTCTTCGTGCGGCCAGTGTCATCTTCGCGGCGGACGTTCTCGCTCCACAGGGCGACCCTTTGCAAATAATTTCGTAAGCGGCGACAACCTGTTCAAGGATTTTGAATTCGATTTCTCTCGCGCAGATGCGAATCTCAATCCCATAGACCTGCACATTCAACAAAACATCCGCGACATCGCGCTAGAGGGCAAAACCGATCTGACCTGTCTTTCCTGTCATCGCCTCCATCCCGCAAGCGCCGAAATCCATCGCCGTCGTTTGCGCACGGATTATTGCCTGATCTGTCACAAGGCCGAGCCTTTCAAGGAGAGAAAGCCTTATGAAGTCCACAGCCGCGCGTGCGAGTATTAGCCTGCGGCTGGTTGCAAGCCCTGTGTGGTTGTGTTATCTCTGAACCTCGCAGCGATAATTCTAAATTCTCAAACAAGGAGGAGCTTATGTGGATTCCAAAATCCATCAAAGACCGTCGCAATGATGTTCATTCGCCCGTGCCTACCGAGGCCATATCGAATGAAGAATTCTATCCGCCTGCGCAAACCGAAGACCAAAAAAAGGTCGAGCATCTCTTAAACGAGATGGCCGAAAAGAAGGCGCGCAAACTCGGCATCAACCGTCGGCAGTTCCTCCGTACAAGCTGCGGCATGGCGACCGCCTTCGTGGCGATGAATCAGGTCTTCGGCCACTTCTTCGATGTCGTCGAAGCCGAAACGTGGGAGACGGCGGCCTACGATGAGCGATGGCCCAAGAATCAGTTCATAATGGACGTGCAGACTCATCACGTGCGCGACGGAATAGTCCTTCCTTTCCGCGCGTTCGATTTCGTGCGCGACCTCGGCGTTCAACTCTCAAACGATAAAGACTCCTACGGATTCAAAAACTTCGTCAAAGAGATATTCCTCGACAGCGACACCTCGATGTGCGTCATCAGCGGCGTACCGGGCAAAGAAGAAGGCCCGACTTCGGTGCTGCCTACGAAGCTCATGGCTCAGAGCCGGGACTGGATCAATCAGGTCGCAGGCTCTACGCGGGTACTCGCTCAGAGCAACTGCGCGCCTAATCACTACGCGACGAAACAGGAACTCTTCGACCGCATGGAATTCGAAGCCAAAACCTACAAGCATTCTTCGTGGAAGCTCTACCCGCATACCACCCCGCCCGGTTCGACGGGTCAGCCGTGGTGGCTCGATGATGAAAAACTCGTCTACCCTTACTACGATCAGGCGCGAAAGCTCGGCATCAAGGTCATAAGCGTACACAAAGGATTTCCGGCTACAGGCCAGCACGAAGCGCATTCTCATCCCCGCGACGTGAAGAAGGCCGCGCTCGATAATCCCGATCTCACGTTTGTGATTTATCACTCGGCCTTCAAGTCCAACCTGACAACTACCAGCGCGCGCACCAAACTCGACTCACCCATCGGAGCCGATGGGGCGTTCGAATGGACTACGGATTTCTGCCGCGACCGCAAACAGAATCCAAGGATGACGAACGTGTACGCGGAGATTGGAAGCTCTTTCGGATTGGCAGCGACTATGCAGCCCGCGCTGGCGGCGCATCTGCTCGGACAATTGAAAGACGCATTCGGCGCGGATCACATCATCTGGGGAACGGATTCGCTATGGTGGGGATCGCCTCAATGGCAGATCGAAGCATTCCGCCGATTCCAGATTCCCGAAGAAATGCAGAAGAAATTCGGCTACAAGCCGCTCACTCCGCGCGACAAAGACCTGGTACTCGGACTCAACGCGGCGCGCGTCTACAAAATCGATGTGAAAGAGAAACGAAACGCCATTCCCGCAGATTATATGAGCCGAATCAAAGCGGCTTACAAGGAAACCGACGGCCAGCCAAGCAACGCTTTCTATGGCTGGGTGCGGAATGGGTGAGAGAGAGAATGGGAGAGTGGGAGAATGGGTGAGTGGGAGATGAATAGTCATCACTCCAATTCTCCCATACCCCCACTCTCCCATTCCCCCATTCTCTCATTCACCGAATCGGAGCGCGGAAGATGTCCAAGATCAGAGTCCTCCCGGACTCGGTGGCAAACAAGATCGCGGCGGGCGAGGTCGTCGAGCGGCCCTCGTCAGTCGTGAAAGAACTGCTCGAAAACGCGCTCGATGCCTCGGCGCGTCGCATAGATATCGAAATCGAATCGGGAGGCAAGCGGCTCATCCGCATAGTCGATGACGGCGAAGGGATGACCCGCGACGATGCGATACTCGCCTTCGAGCGTCACGCCACCTCGAAGCTTCGCAGCGCGGATGATCTCGACCAGATAACCACGCTCGGATTTCGCGGCGAGGCGCTGCCTTCGATAGCTTCAGTCTCGCGATTGTTTCTTCGCACGAAGACCGCGCAGGATGAAGCGGGTACGGAAGTCGAACTGAGCGGCGGCAAACTCGTCGCCGTGCGCGATGTCGCATGGCCCGGCGGGACTGAGATGGAAGTCCGCGATCTTTTCTTCAACATCCCCGCGCGGAGAAAATTCTTGAAGAGCGACGCGACCGAAAGCTTTCACATAACCAACCTCGTCCAGCATTACGCGCTGGCAAATCATCAACTCTCGTTTCTGTTAGTCAATAACGGACGCGAAGCGATTCGCGTCTCTCCCGTTCAATCGCTGAAAGAGCGGGCTTATCAGATACTCGGAAGCAGTCTGCTGGGCAAGCTTGTCGAAGTCAGCTTTGAGTCAGAAGGATTGAAGATCGGCGGCTTCGTCTCCAATCCGCAGGAGCAGCGGTCTTCAAAAGACGCGCAATACCTGTTCGTCAATCGCCGCTTCGTCCGCGATCAACTCATCAGCCGGGGACTCAGCGAAGCCTATCGCTCGATGATGCCTTCAGGCACTTATCCGGCAGCGGTGCTTTTTATCGATGTTCCTACAACTGAAGTCGACGTCAATGTCCATCCTGCGAAAACCGAAGTGCGATTCCTCCGCGAAAACGTGGTGCTGGCATTCGTGCGCGACGCGGTGACCGAAGCCCTGCGCACTACGCGGCCAGTCACTCAACTACCGGGCGTCGGCAAAAGAGAAGAAGCTGAGCGAAGAGAAATCACCGAGCGTCCGGCCATGCCTTTTGTCAGAAGCGAAACGCCTGCGCTATCTCGCGCCGATGTTTTGCGCCGCTACGCTTCGGAAGCGCAAGCCATCGAAGCCCAGGAGCCAGACACTTCTCTGAGCGAAGATCAAATTTCAGCAACTCCACTTCGAAGCGAACCCGCATCGACTGCTACCAAAGATGAAAGCGCGGCGAGCTATGAAGATCGCAATCAGTCGAAGAGCATCGATGCTCTGCTCGAATTTGCCGTGGCCGAATCTCCCGCGCCGGTCGAAGAGCGCGCACCCACAGAAACTTTTGAAGAAACCGCTTTGCCGGGATTCGGACATGGTATAAAGCCCATGGGTCAGATACGCGACAGCTACATCGTTGCGACTGACGAGGAAGGATTGCTGCTCATAGATCAGCACGTGGCTCACGAGCGAATCTTATTCGAACAGTTCCGCGATTTGAGGCTTGCGCGCGCCGCCGAGGTTCAGCCTCTGCTGATTCCTGAAACGATGGATTTAAGTCCGGCTGACCGGGAAGCCTTCGACATCGTGCGCGATGAGCTTGAAGCGATAGGCATAGAAACGATGGAGCTTTCGGGCCGCACCATCGCAATCAAGACGGCTCCATCGGGCATTTCATCGAAAGATGTCATCGCGCTCGTTCGGGAAGTCCTCTCGGCTGTCGAGCGCGAGCGCCGCAGCTTCACGCTTGAACACATACGCGACGAGATAGCCGCTTCTCTTGCGTGCAAAGCGGCCATCAAAATCAATATGACGCTGACTGAGGAAAAGATGCAGTGGTTGATCGATGAGTTGATGAAGACCAAAAACCCTATGACCTGCCCTCACGGTCGCCCGATCATTATTCGCTATGGCCTTCGCGATATTGAACGAAGTTTCAAACGTCCTGTCTGATGAGCGCGGAAAAAATGAAAGGGAGAGTGGGGGAATGGGAGAGAGTTTTCATCTCCCATTCCCCCGCTCTCCCTTTCTCCCATTCAAATCCTCCCCTTCAAGCCCGTGTCAATGAGGGAAAGGCTTTTTCGGGCGATGCGATGAATGCGCGCGCATCGTTGAGAAAGGGTTGGAGCTTGCGCGAGCGCGACGGCTGCTTCAATTTGTTCAAAGCCTTGGCTTCGATCTGCCGGATGCGCTCGCGGGTGACGGCGAAATGCTGGCCCACTTCTTCGAGCGTGTGCTCGCGCCCGCTTGCGCCGAGTCCGAATCGCATCTTGATGACTTTCTCTTCGCGCGGCGTAAGATGACGCAACGCCTCGTCGGTCGCTTCCTTCAATTTGACTCTCAGTATCGCGTCTGAAAATTCGGCGATGCCTTTGTCTTCGATCAGGTCTCTGAGTTTCAAATCATCTTCTTCGCCTATGGGAGTTTCGAGCGAGACCGGCTCCGAGACGGTCTCCATCGCCGAGCGCACTTTCGATACAGGCACTTCCATTCTCTCGGCTATTTCTTCAGGGGTTGGCTCGCGTCCCGTTTCCTGTTTGAGAAGATTGACGGTATGAATCTGCTTGTTGATCGTTTCGATCATGTGAACGGGCATTCTGATGGTTCGGCCCTTATCCATTATCGCCCGCGTGATGGCCTGACGAATCCACCACGTTCCGTAGGTCGAGAATTTGTAGCCCAGCCGCCAGTCGAATTTATCTACAGCTTTCATCAAGCCGACGTTTCCTTCCTGAATCAGATCAAGAAACTGAAGTCCGCGATTGGTGTATTTTTTGGCAATCGAGACGACCAGTCGCAGATTGGATTCGATCATATCCTGACGGGCAAATTCGGCTTCGGCCTGGCCTGTGATGATTGCGTTTAGCGAACGCTCAATCTCCGCCGCGCTCATGTGCCAGCGGCGCTCTATGTCGCCAAGTCTCCGGCGGGCCGTTCGCAGGTTCGTGCGCAGAGATGCTGTCTCTCGTTTGCGACGGTTTCGCTCAAGCGCGCGCTCGGCTCCCTCAGCCGCGCATCTGATTTTTTTGACCTCCGAAGCTGTATCGCGGATAAGAGAAATCATCCGCTCTTTTTGAGCCGGGGTCAGATCAAGCTCTATGACCATGCGGCCCATCTCGACGCGAGCGCGGGCGAGTTTGCGGCGCAGCTTCGGCACCGCCTTCGATCTTTTAGGCTCGGCGTTGAGCCTTTCATTGAGTCTGAGAGTTTTTGCGTATTGCTTCTTGATGACATCGAGCAGATCGATAGCGGCTTGCAGCGTTTCATCGAGTATTTCGTCCGTGACATCTTCCTGATCGCTGAAATTGATCAGATCGTGAATCGTCATCTCGCCGTTGCGCAATGATCTGGCCAGCCGCAACAGTTCTTCAACGCAGACGGGCGAGCGCGATATCGTCCTCAACACGCGCTTGCTGCCGCGCTCGATTCTTCGAGCGACGGTGACTTCCTCTTCGCGGGTGAGCAGCGGAGCCGTAGCCATTTCGCGCAGGTAGATTCGCACCAGATCATCGGTTCTTCCGGCTTTGTCGGTGGCAAGATCGAGGCTTTGATCCTCATCGCAATCCGCATCGATTCGGTTGTCATCGTCTTCGGAATCGAGAGCTTCGGCGAACGGATCCTCCTGACCGAAGATAGAGATGTTGTTCCTGTCAAGAACAGAGTAGGCATCAATCGATTCGCCTGTCTGCTCGGTGTCGTCAATCATTGCCGTATCCATTTTGCGGTTCACGGTTCCTCCTTGATGTCCGGGGCCGAAAGCCTGATGGGTCTTAAACTTTCAAATTGCGCTGCCAGGTACTGATCGTCGCGCTCACGCTGAAACCAATTGCAAAGCCTGTTCCCAAAGCGGGTGACACCAGCGCGGGTATTCGCTCGCTTTCATGGCTCACGCGGTAACGGTTGAGTATTTTATGTGTAGCTGGATGGGGCGGCTGTGGACGAACGCCCCATCACAGGATTAAGTGAATCCTGCTAACAGATAGGCATAGTTCTACAGGCTCAAAAGGAAATTAGCGACAAACAAGTATCTTCTCTGTCGAATGGGGAAGTGTTTGAGCTAACAGGTGTGGCATTTTTCTTATCGCCCTGTCTGCCGGAAATTGTCACCCACAGAGTCACAAATTCCGTCAAGCGGCGCATTTTGTCAGAAAGCGAGAAGCGGGTAAAAGCACACAAGTCCATTTATTATTCCCCAAAGCGGGAAGTCCGGGTTTTGGCTGTCGGGTTGAGAATCCGTCAAATTGCAATAAGTGAGCGCGCAAGCTGACGGGTCGAGGTCTAAAGTGGCTTTCGTCGCTGGCTGGTTTTCTGATTGAACTGAGGGTATTTCGATCCGGCTCCCGCGCGATTGATTTCGACGCGAGCATTTTCTATCAGGCGACGGCGAACAGAAAAACCGAGTCGTGCGCTGCGGCCTTCGGTGAAATGATCGACGAGCAACATCATTCGATGCCAGCTTGATTCCATCTCATCGGCTATGCGCGAGATTTGAGTGATGTCATAAGGCACAGCCACCTGTTCGCACCCCATGCGGGCGAACACGGCGAGGTAACGGGCGGTGGCAAGATCAGGGCAAAGCAATCTCCGGTTGCCGATTTTAAGCTCGATCCCCAGAAGCGTGTGAAGCACCTCGACCTTCGAAGCCTTGCCCGCTGCCTGTAATTCATAGCGCCTCGTTCTTTGCGAAAGAATTCTTTTTTTATAAATCGTCTCAATCCTCGCCTCGCCCATCTGCCGTTCGATCTCTGAGGCGACATCTTCAGCGCGAACTGCGCGGGCCGATTTTTCCAGGCGGTCGGTGAGCGATTCTATCTTTGACATTTGTCCTTCGTCATTTGTCCCTTGTCACTGGTCAGAGTGCGGCTCTACAAAGCGAGGAACAAAGGACAAGGGACAAATGACATTTACTTCCTCGCGGCTTTCAACTGATCAGTCGCCTGATCCAGAGCGCGCAGCACGCGACCGGGAAGGACGCCGAGATAAAGGGTTCCGATTATCGCAAGCAACAACGCGGCAATGAGAGAGCGGGCCACACGCGGCGCTTTGAATTCCGCCTGCGGCTCGGAGAAAAACATCACCACGACCACCTTCAGGTAGTAGTACCACGATATCGCGCTGTTGATCACTGCGATGACTACGAGCGCGTGAAAACCAGATGCCCACGCTGATTTGAATACGAGCAGCTTGCCCATGAAACCCGCTGTCAGAGGGATTCCTGCGAGGCTCAACAGAAAAAGCGACAGCGTAGCTGAAAGTCCGAGCGACCGAAAGCCTATGCCTGAATAATCCGCGATCTCCGTCTGCTTGTCGCCTCGACGGGCTATCACTTCGATCACTCCGAATGCGCCGAGGTTGATCACCACATAACTCAGAAGATAAAACGCGACCGCTTTCCAATCTGCAGCGGCCATCCCGACCATCACGTAGCCCGCGTGCGCGATGGAAGAATAGGCCAGCATTCGCTTGATGTTCGTCTGCGTTATCGCGACCAGGTTGCCGATGGTCATCGTCAACGCGGCCATCACCGCAAGCGTGTTCGTAGCGACTGAGTGCAGATCACTGAGCGCGCCCGTGAGCGACGTTGCCGTGAAAGTCAGAATGAAGACGCGGGCGAAAGACGCAAAAGCCGCCGCCTTCGATCCCGTAGAAAGAAACGCGGTGACGGGCGTGGGCGCTCCTTCGTAAACGTCAGGCGACCATATATGAAAAGGCGCGCTGGCAACCTTGAAGCCGAATCCGACGAGCATCATCGCCGCGCCTGCAAAAAGCATCTCCGGCGAAAACAGATGGCCCGCTGCCACGCGCTCTTTGATCAGTTGCAGATTCGTCGTTGCGACGGGCGTGGCCGCAGCGTGATAAGTCGCGCCGTAAATGAACGCTATGCCGTAGAGCAGGAATGCCGTCGAGAATGATCCGAGTATGAAATATTTGACCGCCGATTCGTTCGAGCGAGTATCCGAGCGTCGAAAACCGCACAGCACATAGGTCGAAATCGAAGTGATTTCCAGTCCGAGGAATATCATCACCAGATCGTTGGCCGACGCCATCAAGAGCATCCCTGTGGTGGCGAACATCAGGAGCGCGAAATATTCGCCCGTGGGAAGTTGTTCGTCCTCGATCCAGCGCAGAGAAATAAGCACAGTCAAAAATGTAGCGATGAGAAAAATGCCAGCAAAGATCAGCCGGAAATCATCGACTATGATCATCGAGTTGAACGAAGTCACTCCGTCCTGATTGCGAAGGGTGTAGAGCGCCGCTGCCGCGCCCGTGAGTCCCGCGAGAGCAATCGCGCCCGCGATGCGCCGCTCTATCCGGCGCATGAAAGCGTCGACGAGCATTATCAGCAGCGCGACGCCCGCCGTTATCGCTTCAGGCAAAATCGAATGATAGTTGATTCCGATGTTGTTCATTTGCTGTTATCGAAGTTTTCGGTCATTGCCACAACTTTTGCGGATGGAACGACTCGCGCACGGATGTCGGCTATCGCGCGGTCGCTGCGCGACAGAAACAGAGCCGGATATATGCCCATCACGAATATCAAAATGATCATCGGCGCAAGCGCCAACCGCTCTCTGAAATCGATGTCTGTGAGTTCACGGTTCTTGTCGTTTTTTACTTCGCCCATGACGACGCGCTGATACATCCACAGCATGTAGACCGCTGAAAGAATCATCCCCGTCGCGGCAAGCGATGTGAATAGCTTCGCATTGGGAAGCGTGGTCGAAGTGAATGCGCCGACTAAAACGAGAAACTCTCCTACGAAACCGTTGAGCAGCGGCAGAGCGATTGACGAAAGCGTGACGACTAAAAAGAGAGCCGAGAAGACAGGCATCACGTTGGCCAATCCGCCGAATTCGCTGATGAGTCGCGTATGACGGCGATCATAAATGAAGCCGACGATCATAAACAGCGCGCCGGTAGAGATGCCGTGATTGAGCATCTGATACAACGCGCCCTGAAGCCCCTGATCGGTGAAAGAAAAAATTCCCAAAACGACGAATCCGAGATGGCTGACAGATGAATAAGCGACGAGTTTTTTCAGATCGGGCTGCACCATCGCTACCAGCGCGCCGTAAATTATTCCGATGACCGCAAGCGCGCAGATAAACGTCGCGTACTTGCGCGAGGCGTCGGGGAACATCGGCAGATTGAAACGCATCAGCCCGTAAGTTCCCATCTTGAGCAGCACACCGGCGAGAAGCACCGAGCCAGCAGTCGGCGCTTCGACGTGCGCATCGGGCAGCCAGGTGTGAAAAGGAAAGAGCGGAACTTTGATCAAAAAGGCAATCGCAAATCCCCAGAAGAGCCATCGCTGTTCGTTTAGAGGGAGCGTGAACGCATGAGATTTGAGGCTCTCGGTTATGGTCGCAATATCGAATGTGAAATTATTAGTGGCCTGTCCGTGCAGGTAGTACAAGGCGATGATCGCGGCAAGCATCAACAGCGAGCCGACCACTGTGTAGATGACGAACTTGACTGCGGCGTAGATTCTTCGCTCTCCTCCCCACACTCCGATGAGGAAGTACATCGGGACGAGCATCACTTCCCAGAAGAGGTAGAAGAGGAACATATCCATCGCGACGAACACGCCTATCATGCCGGTCTCAAGCGCGAGCATCGATATGAGGTATTCGCGCAATCGGAAGTTAATCGAGTTCCACGACGAGATGAGAGCTATGGGTACGAGAAAAGTCGTCAGCACGACGAGCCACAAACTCAAACCATCGACGCCGACGTGATAGCGCACGCCGAGATCGAACGCATCTATCCAGGGAAGGTTCTGCTCGAACTGAAGCCCCGCGGACGAATTGAATTTCAAAGGCAACAGGAGCGAGACTGCGAACGTCGCAAGTGACGTGAGAAGCGCAGTCCAGCGCATCGCATTCGCATTGGGCTTTTCGCCCCGCCCGACGGCGACCAAAGCGACCGCGCCCGCGACGGGCAACAGAGTTATGATTGTCAGCAGATAATTGTCCATTTTATCCCAGCATGAAATATCCGATCACTAGAACTGCGCCCATAACGACTATGGCGACGTAGCTACGGGCAAGCCCCGATTGCGCATAGCGCAGCCCCGTGCCAAACAGAGAGGCGAGACGGGCCGCGCCATTGACGGCTCCATCGATTAATTTGACGTCGATGATCTTCCACAGCACGCCTGTCGAAGCCGTCTTGACAGGATTGATTATCGCGGCGTCGTAGGCTTCATCCACGAAGTATTTTTCTTCGAGCAGTCGCGGCGGCTTCCACAACGGAGTCCGCCTGAACCACCGCCAGCCGACCCATATCCCCAAAAATGCTATGACCGTAGAAAAGGCTGTCAGAGCCAGTTCCGTGCCGTGTCCTTCAGCCGCATGAGCGGCTTCTTCTGTGTGAGCGACAGGCTCGGCGATGGCGGGTTTGAGCAGATGCTCGAAGAAATTTTGAATCCGCCCGCCCGACAATCCTTCAGGCACGCCGAGATAACCGGCAAAGATCGCGCCTGCGGCAAGAACGACGAGCGGCAGCACCATCGATGTGGGTGATTCTTTCGGCGCGTGATGATCGTCGTGTCCGTGCGAATCATGTTTGTGCGAGCCGTGAGTGTCAAATCGCTCATTGCCCCAGAAGGTCAGAACCATCAATCGCGTCATGTAGATGGCCGTAAGCAAAGCCGTCGCTGCGCCGACAAACCACAGAAGCTTTCCGAGCGTCGGATCGAGGACTGATGACGTGAAAGTGCGATAAAGAATTTCGTCCTTGCTGAAAAAGCCTGAAAGCAATGGCACGCCCGCGATGGCCAGCCACCCGACAGCCATGGTTCGAAAAGTCCACGGCATGTATTTTCTCAATCCGCCCATTCGACTCATATCCTGCTCGTGATGCATACCGATGATGACCGAGCCTGAGCCTAAAAATAAAAGGGCCTTGAAGAATGCGTGCGTGAATACGTGAAAGATGCCTGCCGTGAACGCGCCGACTCCGCACGCGAGAAACATATAACCGAGTTGAGAGACGGTCGAATAAGCCAGCACTTTTTTGATATCCCATTGCGCGATGGCTATGGTCGCGGCAAAGAGCGCGGTCGCCCCGCCGATAATCGCGACTATCGCCATCGCCGTGGGGGCTTTGACATAAATCGAACTTGCGCGCGAAACCATGTAAACGCCAGCCGTGACCATCGTCGCGGCGTGAATCAGAGCCGATACGGGAGTCGGGCCTGCCATCGCGTCGGGCAGCCAGACGAACAGAGGTATCTGCGCGCTCTTGCCCGTAGCTCCCACGAACATCAAAACGGCTATCGTGGTGATGCCGCCCGCGAATATCACCGAAAGAGTTGCGGGATCGGCGGCCTGACTCGCAGCCCATTCGAATGCGCCGTGAATGCCTCGCGTCGGATCATCGAAATAAAAGATCGAGCCGGATTTCAAAAACAGAAGCAGCACGCCGAGCGCGAATCCGAAATCGCCGATGCGATTGACGATGAAAGCTTTTTTGGCCGCGTCGTTGGCGAAGTCTTTCGTGAAGTAATAACCGATCAACAGATAAGAGCAAAGTCCCACGCCTTCCCAGCCTACGAACATCAAGAGGAAATTATCGGCCAGAACGAGCGTGAGCATCGCGAACATAAACAGGTTGAGATAAGCGAAGAAACGCCAGTAACCTGCTTCGCCTTTCATGTAGCCTGTGGCGAATACATGAATCCAGAACGCGACGAAGGTGACGAATAAAATGTATATGCCTGAAAGCGAATCGAGCAGCAGCGCGAAGTCTGCGCGAAATGCGCCCACGCTGATCCAGGTGAAAAGGTAATCGTGAATCTTCGCGCCCTCTTCGAGCGCGTGCAGGTGACGGAAGAAAACGTAGAATGAAAGCGCGGCAGATATGCCTACACTGAGGCAGGCGATGAGAGAAATCACGCGCTCGCCCATTCGTTTGCCGAACACGCCCAAAATGAGCGCACCTGCAAGCGGCGCGAGTATTATTGCGGATAGAAGCGGTTCATTCATAATTTCAGAGAGTCGGCCTCATCGACGTTGAGCGATTCGCGGTTGCGGAAGATCGAGATGATTATGGCCAGCCCCACGGCGGCTTCGGCTGCGGCGACGGTCATCACGATGAAGACGAAGAGTTGCCCGCCCATATCGCCGAAGTAGGAGGAGAGCGCGACGAAAGTGAGATTGACGGCGTTGAGCATAAGCTCTATGCAAAGGAATATGGTTATGGCGTTGCGCTTGATGAACACTCCCACCGCGCCGATTGTGAACAGCAGGGCTGAAAGTCCGAGATACCAGGATAAAGGAATCATCTTTTTGTCCGTTGTCCGTTGTCCGTTGTCCGTTGCAAATGACGACTGACAACGGACAAAAATCAATCTTCCCCTCTGCGCGCGAGAACCATCGCGCCGACTATGGCCATCAAGATCAAAACCGATGTCACCTCGAATGGAAGCAGGTAATCCGTGAACAGTTTCGTTCCAACGCTGAGGGTCGTCCCGACTGCCTGCGCGCTGTCGTCTGAGGCGGGCATTTGAATCGGTTTGACCAATCGTATGACGTAAAACGCTTCGGCGATGAGCAGCCCCGCGAAAGGAATGGCCAGAAAGCGAAGAGCTTTGTGCTTTTCGATGTAGGGCGCTTCTTTTGGCGCGTTGAGCAGCATTATCACGAAGACGAACAGAACCATTATCGCGCCCGCGTAGACGACTATCTGAATGGCGGCGATGAACTGCGCGCGCAGCATCACGTAAAGAGCCGAAAGCGCGATCAGCGTGCCGACGAGCGACAACGCGCTGTAGAGCGGATTGCGCTGAAGCAGAATGTTGAGCGCGGCTGCAACCGAGACGACGGCGAATATGATGAACAGAGCTTTTTCCATACTCACTTAGGGGAGAAGTCAGGAGTCAGAAGACAGGAGTCAGAATGGAAAGGGAGACGCTTTGCGCCAACTTCCTTATCCCTTCTGACTTCTGACTCCTGACTCCTGACTCCTGTCTTCTCATCCTACTCAACTGACGAGCAGCTTGACGGTCGCTGTGATGATGATGTTCAAAATCGCCAGCGGCAGAAGGACTCTCCATCCGAATCGCATCAGTTGATCGTAGCGGAAGCGCGGCAGAGTGAAGCGAATCCAGATGAATACGAACACGAAGACAAACACCTTCGCAGTGAAATAAGCCAGACTCAGCGCCGGGTAGGTTTCAACTCCCGGCCCCATCCATCCGCCCCAGAACAGAGTCGTCGAAACTCCCGCCGCTGCAATCAGGTTGCAATACTCGCCCATCTGAAACATTACGAATTTCATCGAGGAGTATTCGGTGTGATAGCCCGCGACAAGTTCGGAATCGGCTTCGGGGAGATCGAACGGAGTGCGATTCGCTTCTGCCAGAGCGGCGATGAAAAAGACCAGAAATCCGAGCGGCTGAGACACGAACACATTCCAGTGCATCCCGTTCCATCCGCCCTGAGAGCGGACTATCTCGACCAGATCGAGCGAGCCGGATTGAATCAAGACGCCGACGACGGAAAGACCGAGCGCAAGCTCATAGCTTATCATCTGGGCGCTGGCTCGCAGTCCGCCCATCAGCGAATACTTGTTGTTGGAAGCCCAGCCCGCAAGCGCGATCCCGTAGACGCTGACCGACCCCAGGGCGAGTACGTAAAGCAATCCGACATCGAAATGCGTGACCTGCAAAGCTATCTTGCGACCGAAGAGAACGATCTCGCTGCCGAACGGGATGACGATGAAGATCATAAGCGAAGGGATGAGCAGAAGAGTCGGCGCGATGACGTAGAGCAGTTTGCTGGCCTGGGATGGGATTATGTCTTCCTTGAATATGAGCTTGAGTCCGTCGGCTGCCGGTTGCAGAAGCCCGAACGGGCCTACGCGATTGGGGCCGCGTCTTAGCTGGATGAATCCCATGATCCGTCGTTCGAGTAGCACGGAATAAGCGACCGCCGTCAGCAATGCGCCAAGTATGACTGCTATTTTTATTGTCCACTCCAGAAGCAGGTCAGTCATAGTTTTTCAGCGATTCCACTCGATGACGCCTTTGCGATAAATGTAGACGAGGCCGACCAGCAGCACGACCATGAAGACCATCATCTCGCCGTAGAAAACATACTTGAGCGGGGTGTAGGCCGGGTCTTTCAGAACGTGAGGAAAAGCGACGGCCCAGGGTATGAGGAACACGGCTTCGATATCGAAGAGCAGGAAGATCATCGCCACGAGATAGAACTTGACCGACTGTCTTTCACGGGCCGATCCGACAGGCTCGACGCCGCACTCATAAGGGCGAAGTTTGGCTTCAGTCGGTCGCCTTCGGGCCAGCAGTCTGGGCAGAAGTATCAGTATTGAGGCCAGCCCCGAAGCCGCGAGGAACATGAGCAGGATAGGAAGGTAATTAGTAATTGATGACTGCATGTTTGATCCCCAGCATCAGACGGGATTCTCCGCGCGCGAGCGCGTTCATGCTGATATCCGCCGATGACCAAGAACGAGGAATCTTATGTGCAGGGCAGACGGAGTGTCAAGTTTGACGTGCCATTGATTTGAAGAGTGATTTCAGGTTTGCAGATGGCTCGCTCCGCACTATGTTGCTATGATGAGCAGGTTGAAATTCAATGGAGGATCGATCCGATGAGATGGCCGTCTTTGAGTGCCTCGCCTTACTGCTCAACGAAGAAAGGGCGAGCTTATCTTGGCGATGCACTGGAACTCATAAAAGAGATTGAAGACGGCTCTGTGGATTTGATCTGCACTTCGCCTCCTTTCGCATTGCTCAGACAAAAGCAGTACGGCAATGTTTCCTCGCGCGAATATGTCCAGTGGTTCATGAATTTCGCCCGCGAGTTCAGGCGCGTGCTAAAGCCGCAAGGATCACTTGTCATCGAAATCGGCGGGAGTTGGAATAAGGGGCAGCCAACCCGCAGTCTTTATCACTTCGAATTGGTTTTGCAACTTTGCAAAATGGAAGAAGAGGGAGGAGCAGGATTTCATCTGGCGCAGGAGCTTTACTGGTACAATCCGGCAAAGCTTCCAACTCCTGCCGAGTGGGTGACTGTTCGTCGAATTCGGGTCAAGGATGCAGTCACTAATGTGTGGTGGCTCAGTCCGTCTTCAAATCCAAAAGCGAACAACAGAAGAGTTCTCAAGCCTTACAGCGAATCTCAGCAGGAATTGATGCGCAATGGATACAAGGCGAAGCTGAGACCTTCGGAACATCAGATAAGCACCAAATTCGATGTCGACAACGGAGGAGCTATACCGCCAAATATCATAAAAGATGATGTTTTCCCGAATGATATAGGGGCGCCGGTTAATGTGATCGCGGCATCCAACACATCGAGCAATGACGTTTATCTGAGACGATGCAGAGAAGAAGGCATCAATCCGCACCCTGCCCGGTTTCCAAACGCACTACCAGAATTCATCATCAACCTCTGCACCGAAGAAGACGACATTGTACTAGACCCATTTGCCGGTTCCAACACGACCGGATTCATCGCGGAGAAGTTGAACAGAAGGTGGCTCGCCTTTGAACTGAACGAAGAGTATCTGAAAGGCTCGAAGTTTCGCTTTCCCGAACTCGATTCGAGGCAAGTCATGGAAGGCTATTCTGAGGCTCAGGCAAACGCGGCAACGCAAGGAAAGTTATTCCCTGAAGAGATAAAACAAGGAAATCTTTTCGCCGATGTCACCACGCAAACCAGCGAGTAGAAAAAGCCGACGTTTCACTTATGGAGACCAGTTCGAGCAAGGGAAAACTCCATTGCTGGAGCTTCTGTATATTTGCAGAGATTGCGAACCCAACCTGGCTGTCCTTCAAAAGCAAATACGAAAACGATATTTCCCCCGTCACGGCAATGCTGACAACTCAAACAAGATGGCTATGAATTGTCGTCTGTCTCTGAAAGCATACAGACTGATAGAGATGGATGAAGATCGAGGCGCAACGGAATACAGAATTGCATCGCTTGCTCGCGACCTCATAAATCTTGCTGAGAGTGAAGGCGAGGCGGCTATGTTCAAGCGATTCGCCACTCATATATTAACGAGGCTATACGGATTGACATTGCTACGGCTCATTGAAAATATCCGCGCTCGCGGAGAGCAGGTGTCTCTTGAATACATGGGAGAAGAAATGAACGACCTGGGCATAAGGATTCCGCCCAACAGCACCTACATAAGCACGATGATAGGCTGGCTCTCGAAAGCTAGAGTTGTCGAGGCGCGTGGGTACTCGGTCAACTGGGACATTGTTTATGATCTTCTCAATGTGGATGCAGACCAGATCGATCAAATGTATGGCCTGACGACAGAGCAAAAGTTCTTTCTTCTTTCAATGCTGTGCCTCGGCGTGGAAGAGTTCACGCCTTCCAATAAAATTGCTGGTCACACGCGGAGTGTTTACAGCATAAGGCTGACAACGAAAAATCTCGTTAAAGAAGTTCTCGAACCGCTTGAAGAATCAGGATTCATCGAAACGAGAAAAACGACTGCGGGCCGGGGCGCAAAACCACACGATGTCAGGTTGACAGATAAGAGCAGGAACGAATTACTCCTGCCGATGCTCGAAGGTCTCGCCGAATTGAGCGAGCTAACGTCAGCCGATCTGAACAGAAAATTCGAGGATGTTGTCAGCGACTTGGAACACAAGGATAAGCATGTCAGGGGAATTGCATTGGAGTTATTCGCAGTATGGATCATCAGGCTTCTGGGGCTGAGATTCAGCAAATGGCGGTTGCGCAGTTATCAGGCTACAGGCGGAGCAGAAGTAGATGTGATGGCCGCATCCGACAAGATCGTTTATAGCCGATGGCAGATGCAATGCAAAAATATCAAAGGCAAAGTAGATGTCGACACGGTTGCCAAAGAAGTAGGGATCACTTTTCTTACTCAGGCTGATGTTATTGTGCTCGTCACTACGGGAAGTTTCACTTCTGATGCTGTCAACTATGCCAATCAAGTCACTGACAACAGCAGATACTATGTAATCCTCCTCGATGGGAATGACATAAGCAAAATAGTTGATGATCGAACGCGAATCGTCGAGATATTAAACATCAAAGCTCGCCGTGTGTTTGCAAAAAAGGAGCTCGGACTTGCAGACTTCGTTGAAGATGAATCGGAAACAGAAGATGATTTTGCCTGATTGCTGAAAAGGCATGATTTCATCCACGTTTTCTCGCCTCATACTACGGCGCTGACAGCGTGCCGTCCTCGCTCACTTTAACCGCTGATGCGCCGAAGTCTTCCATCGATAGCTGACGTATGATCGGAATGATCGCGCCCTGCGGGTCGAGTCGAGGGCCGCCCGGTCGCTCCTGTTTTGCCGCATGAATTTTTCCGCCCAGGAATGCCCCGTCCATCGCCAGTCTCACCTCCAACACGAGCGAAAGACCAAGCGGGCCGGTCAAACTGAACCTTCCATAGGTGGCAAAGTTGCCCAGCGAATAAGCGATCAATCGATTGCGATAGACTTCCATTCCTCGAACGACATGCGGCCCATGCCCGATTACTAAATCAACACCCGCGTCGATCATCGCATGAGAGAACTTTCTAAGATCGCCGCGATTCTCGCCGAAAAACGTTTCTGCTCCATAAGGCACTCTCTGGCGTGATGATCCTTCGGCCCCGCCGTGAAATGAAACGATCACGATATCGTATGCCGAGACGAGATCGCTGACTACTTTCTTTGCGTCTTCGAGGTTGTTGAGATTGTACGAAGTGCCGTAGGTGGCAAACGCGATCAATGCTATGCGTTTGCCTTTCACTGTGAGGCGCGCGATGTCGCCCACGGCGCCTGAGTGCGCAATCCCCAGCGCGTCGAGCGTCCGGGCTGAACTTGCGCGACCTTCCGCGCCGAAATCCATCGCGTGATTGTTGGCGAGGCTCATCACATCGAATCCGGCTTCTTTGAGATGACGGCCATAGCGCGTCGGCACACGAAAGGCATAGCAGTTCGCTCTTCCCGGCGGACACTTCGCCGACGTTCCGCCATCGATCATCGGCCCTTCGAGATTGCCGAACGCGATATCGGCGGCGGAAAGAATCGGTTTAACTTCGTCGAGCAGGTTCGCGCCGTCGTTTGGCGGAAGCAGACTCGCGTCGGGGAAAGTCGAGCCGAGCATGACATCGCCCACAGCCGCGAGCGTGATTTCGCCATCGCTCGTTGCTGGCGGCGCAAGCGAGCGAGCCGTTGAATCAGTCGCCGCTTTTTCGTGAGATAGAGTTTTGCATGCCGTCGCTCCGGGACTAAACGGGGTGAGGAAAAGAACGGCGGCAAATCCTGTGAGCAAGAGTTTCAAGCGCATCCTCCTGAGAAAAGTCTGGAGTCAGGAGGTGACAGGGAACAGGTTACAGGGAACAGGCCCGGAGATTTCCCGCCTGTTCCCTGTAACCTGTCACCTGTTCCCTACTCCGACCACTGCCTGTCAATGTAGCCTCATGCCTACAGTCTGGCAACCTCACTCAGGAGTGTTGCAAAGCGCAAATCTTATGGGGCAGGCATGGAAGCCGAGGATCCTTGCACGCATGAGTTGAAAATCCGGGCGTTTCCCGTTGCGCGTGACGCCAGCACATACATGCAAGAATCTTCGGCTCCCACTCTTGAGCCGTCGCTTTGAGAGATCGAGACAGGACTTGACTGCTCACTCCCGCATCAACGCCTGTAAACCGGAACGCGGGCAATCAGCTTGCGCTGTGCCTCTGCAAACAGCCGCATCTTCACGCCGCCCGCAAACCAATTTCGAATGAGCCTCTTTGGCGAAACAGCCCCTGCTACTGCTGATACCCTCTCAGCACATTCTCCAACTCTTTAGGGGTCTTGTATCCCGCTTTTTTGGCCGCCTTCAAATAGTCGGCGGCTGGCTTGAAGTTCCGCAGCCCGCACTGCGCAAGGGCCAGATGGTAGATCAACTCGCCCTGCTTGTCTTTTTTGAGTTGTTCAACTTGAGGCTCGATCAATCGAGCGATGGCTGCGTACTGCCGCTGCGGCTGGTAGATGGTAATGAGCAATCGCACAGCCTGATTGCGCTCCGGCCCTGATGCGGAATCGATTATGGATTCCAGATAACGCTGGGCCAGAAGGTCGAGTTTTTCTTTGATGAGCAACTCGCACAATGAGAGAGCGGTTTTTGCCTCCATCGGCTTCCTGATCGGCCCTGCTTCGAGGAGTCGCAGCCAGAGTTTGGCCTGCTCCGCAAAAGGATGTTGCGGCGCCTGCTCGATGACCGAAGAGAAGCTCGTTTTGGATGCGGACACGTCGCCCGCAAGGTAAGCGGCGCGGGCTATGTGATAGCGAGCTTTGATGTCAGCAGGGTTTTTCTGCGCCAGGGGGGTGAGCAACTCCACCGCTTCCGCCCCTCTTTCGGCAAGTATGTAGATTCGCGCCAATTGGAGAGTGATCTCCGGATCGGCTCCCTGAGCCTGTTTCAGGACTTCAATCGCCTGATCCGCCTGACCGCGCGAGATGAGTAAATCAGCGAGGTTGACTCGATCCAGATGGCTGGCCGGGAATCTCGCCAGCAGCGCGCGATAAGTTTCAACAGCCTCGTTCGTCTGTCCGCCAGCAACATAAGCCTCGATCAATTTACGCCGAGCATCGATGGATGCGGGATCGCTTTCGACCGCGGATTGAAGTTGAGATGTTGTAGGACGGCTGGCAAGTTCCTTGTTGATCGCCGCAAGCAAATCTTTGGACCAATCCTTCGTCCCCGCAAAGCCGAGCAGTCCCATCCGCGACAGGCGTATGTTGCGAACCTCCAATCGGTATTGACCATTCGCTTCTGGGTCGATCCACACCTGCACGATCTCCCCGGAGACTCCGCGCGAACGTCCGCCTTCGACGTAACCGAGCGCCTGGTCTTCATAGTTGATGGTCAGTTCCAGATTGGTGAATGACTGTGTGACGCCCGCGTAAATGACCGAAAACGGCAGCGTCACGACGATGCTGTGAACATTGCCGCGCGCCTTGTACTTGCTGCGATACTTGGGCGTTTCCTGCGCATCAGCCTGAGCAGACTTCGAGGCGTCCTGGGCCAGTAACGGAGCAGAGTTTGCCAGAAGGAAAGTTAAAGCAACAACCAGAGTCCATATCCCCTTTTTCATTTTGATCTCCTTATCATCATTGTTGCGTTGAGAGAGGAAAGCGTAATGGGAAACGCTCGCCGGTCTTTTGGTTGACAATTTCTCCGACAACGAGAGTCGAAAACCGCAATGTCTTGGTGTCTTTCGGCAGGTCGAAGAAAATTGCGCCTTCGATCTCCTCTCCGGGAGCCAGAGTTACAGTTGCGCCAATGGCCGCAGCCAGGACAGATTTTTGAAGCTTCTTTTTGCGCGATCCTTCGCCGATGGCTCGGATGATGCCAGCTTCGGCAAAGTAAGGGCCGCTGCCTACTTTCCACATCAATCGGTCGTAGGCCCGCTGCGGTTCGAGCGATGCTAACTGCGCGTCAAACTCGGTGCGGATGGTTATATTGGAACGTTGCAGACTGTAGGTGATCTCTTTCGATTCATTCGTCAGCGTGAGGACGATGGCGCATAGCCTGCGCGCCACGATGTCGTGCTGGAACACCTTTTCGGATTCCTGCTTGGTTTCAATGAGCCGCACCGCGCCTGCCAGAGACTGGCTTTGAGGAGTCTGATCCTGGGGCCGAGTTGCGATGGCAGTGACGCTGACGACTGGAAACGAAACCAGAAGCGCGAGAAGCGCAACGATCTTATGCGCTCGTGACATGATTATCCTCCTTTGTTGTTGGCGCCATAGGGCTGAAAGCAAACAGGCAGAAACGAGCGATGGGCGCAGATTCCTTGCAGCCGCGATTGCTGGCGTATCGAGAATGCCTGTCGGCAGTATCGCTCTTCATCACTTCGCAAGATTAATTGGCAAACGGAAAACATTGCTCATTGTTTTGATTATCTCTACCTGACTATTGGCCAGCCTCTCGATGCCCGAATCGATGTACAGATAGAAGTGACCAGCGCCTGAAATTTCATGTACAACCTGGCCGTTCATTTCCATGTAGAAGGGTTTGCCGAGATTTTTTGTCAATTGCTGCTGATAGCTTTCCGCCGAAGCTGTCTTGTCTCTTTCCAGTTTTATTTCTATAGGGCCGGAAGACCGACTCTTCCCGCCTTCGAACAGGTAATCGACTGAGAGGCTGAGGCGTTCGGCATTCGCACCCGTCGTCATCTTCTCCAGGCTGGCCTTCGCCCCGGCATCCGCTCTCAACATGATACCGAGGGTGAATTCTTCTCGGTTGGACAGACTTTCGCGATAGCTGGGTTTCATTATTTGAATATCGCCTTGCCAGTTTTCGGGGATCAGAGTGACGAGCAGTCTGGCTTTTTTTTTCGATTTGGAATAAAGCAGGACGCGTATCTCTCCGCCATACTCTTCTATTCGCATCTCGCTCGTTTTGTTCAGGTCAACATCGCCGCCGTACAGGAACGCGATCTCGCCCGTCGGTATCGAAGTCGGTTTCTTCTTATCCTTATCGATTTTCTGAATCGTCAACTCCGGGTCGCTAAGCGTTCCGGCCAAAAGCGATTTCATACCCGACACCCGCAGCCGTCTCAAATCGCTTCCGGCCATCCATTTAATATCCGATAACCTTATCGAGGTTTCGCCCGATGAGGTCAATAACTTGATTGACTGCTCCGCTTCGAAGTCGCCGCTTATACTTGTGCCATCCTTTTTCACAATGACAGCGCCTTGAGCATCAGACACACAAAGCGCCAGCAGACACCAGGCAGCGATCAATCCTGGTACTTGATGAAATTGTTTTTTCTCTCCGGGAGTCATGATGTATCCTCACTTTTCGTTAGCTACCATCGTTCAGTGTTATCTTGCCATCCTCGTAGACCAGCACAACATTGTGGACATAAGGACTGTTGACCAGTGCAACCTCTTGAGGGTGGCCCGGATACGGAATTCGTTTGTAGTCCGTATGGGTTTTTCTGTCGCCATAATCGTTCGCGTATTTGTAGATACGGCGACAGCCGCAGGCCTTCGCCATGTTTTCCAGGGTTTCCTCTTCCGTTTGGCCGCCGTAAGAGGTTCTTGCCGCGTCGATTGAAATGCTCATCCGTGTTCTCCTTTCGCAAACTTGCGACACCTATATTCGAAGCAATCATCAAAGAGGGTCTTCGTCCCAAACAACGAACCAGTCCTTTTCGCAGTCAGGACAGTGAACGAGAAGGCGATATGCTCCGGGCGCTTCGTCCGTGCGTTCCCTGGTTTGGAAATAGAAAGGAACCATATCGCCATTGCGAGGCCAGACGGTTACAGTGTTAGTCTTCGAGCAATAGGCACAACGTAGCTGATTTGCAAACTGGCTGAATACCATTAGGAACCTCTATCCCCCTCTGATTTTTTCGCATCGGACGATGGAAAAATAGAGGCGCAGGCGGTCAGCTTGCGCTGCGCCTCCATAAAAGCCACACCTTTGTGTGGCTCCCCCAATGCGGCAACAACACACAGCCATCAGGCCGGTCGCTCTTCAAATCATCAGGGCCAGGTGAAGCGAAATTCGCCCCTGGGGATTATGTGCTGTTGCTGCGCGCTGAAACAGAATCCCATACGGGCCGGTTGAGCAAAGGCATTCGGCTCATCCGGCAGAAAAGGGTGATGCGTCGGGAAGCGTTTTCATCTTCCTGCATCCGACTAAGCCGGGGATGATTTTATCTGCGATCACAATCCACTTTAGCGGCGTCTTTTCCGATGAGTCTTTTTTCCTGAGCAGGAGCCTTCATAGTGGCAATCACGTTAGCAAGCAGGATGATGAGCGCCATCAACGCTGCAAGTACCGCCCTCCTCATGTGTTTTGTCTCCGATTCAAGTGATCGCGTCATTGATTGACCTCAGTACGAACATGACCTGAGGATCGATTCTCAACCTCCGAGATCGAACAGGATACAAAGCGGCAGAGGGAAGCTTTCCTCTGCGCTCACCTCTATAGTGCAGGTCAGAGGCTTTTTATTTCATGCTTTTTTTCGTGACCCGGAAAGGATAGTTCGCAATTGCCTTCATCTCGCCGGTTTTCGAGATGCCTTCCAGCGTAAGCAGGTATTGGCCCGAAGGGAGGGAATCGGATCGAAAGCTCATAGTGAGCGCATTATATTGATTGGGTCGAAGATCGTCTGCGCGCCAGAAGCGACGGCCACGGCTTTCAATGGTTGCGCGATAAGTTTCATGCTCGGTATCGCCTTCAAGGTCGAGCGAAATCAAAAGCCATTTCTGCGATTCATCCGTGATGATTTCATTCGAATCCGCTTCGCCTCGACGGGCCGCAACAAGCGCGAAAACAGGAGTGTTTGTCTGCGATCTCGAATCACGGAGTTTCGCCGTATTGCTCGAATTCGACTCGCTTTTCTCTCTCTGATCATTGCCCTGACGCTCGGAGAAAGGAGTTGGCTTCTGGTCTGTCGAGGGTTCTTTTTCGTCGGCGTTTTGAGGCTCTCTTTGCGCCGCATAGATGGCTTTCGCCTCTTCAAGCTCGTGGCGCAATCGGCGCATCTCCCCTATCACGAAAATCGCTGGCACGATCACGAGCAGCGCCAGAAGGCAGGCCATCACAACCGTCCGCCACACGGGGCGCGCGACTGCTCGCACGGGGAGGAGGCTTGCTGGTTGCAATATCTCCTGCGGCCAGTTGCCGCGAATCGCCTGACGCAGGGAACTTGTTTCTTCGAGCATCTCGACGCACCTTTCGCAATTGATGAAGTGCATCTCGAAGATGGCGCGCTCCTGGGCGGAGAGCTTACCCATCAGATACAAATCCCCTACATTGTTTTCATCGATGTAACGATGATCCATAAAGCATCCCCGTTCAATAAAGTGTAACCTATAACTCGATTATTTCACCTCTCTGAAAAAAAAGGCGAGGAGAGACAACTAACCCCCCATGACGCATTTGCTGGTCGCCGATCATCTGCCGGAGGCCATCTTCTCATACAGTTTCCTGAAATGCTTTCGCGCCCGGAATATGATCAGATTGAATTGCTTCGTGGTCAGTCCGAGATCGGCGCAAACCCGCTCTTTGTTTTCTTCCGCTATGTAAAATCGATAAAGCGCCTGACGCTCCCTTTCAGATTCCATGTCGCTGAGAACCCGGCGGACGAGAGCCGCTTTTTCCTTTTCCAGTATCATGTCCAACTGATCCGGCGTCGCATCAGTGATATCTTCGACCTCTTCGATACTTGAAATCTGATGTGTTCGCAGTTTCCTGAAGTGGTCGGTGACCAGATTATGCGCGACCTTCCAGATGAAAGCGGGAAGTTTGCCCGGCTCGCGCAGTTCTCCATTTTTGATCTTCTGAAAAGTTATTTTGAATGTTTCCTGGCAGAGGTCGGCGGCGGCAGGGCTGTTGTCGGTCGAGTGATTGAGTATGATAGCCACGCCGCGCCGGTACTTGAGAAACAATTCCTCTTCGGCGCGCTCATCGCCCGCCATCACTCTTGCCACAAGTTCGGCCTCGACCCTTGCATCGATCATGCTGAAGACTTCCACAGTGAGCCTCCAGTTGAAATAATCTCGCCGCGCGAAAAACCTGCGCTCACTCCGACCTGCCTGCGATCAGGAATGGCGACCAGTAAAAGGGATGTCGCTCAGGCTTGTCGCTTCGTATCATCTCCATCTTCGCCTGACGGAGCGATGCGACAGGGTTTTCTTTTCCGGCAAGGTGACGATAGAACCGGCGCATGAAATTCGCGGCGGAAATATCGCTCACGCTCCAGAGGCTCACCACGACCGAGCGCGCTCCTGCATAGAGAAACGCTCGCGCAAGCCCGACCACTCCCTCGCCTCCCGTCAGTCGTCCCCGTCCCGTCTGACATGCGCTCAATACCACTAACTCGCACTCCATTTCAAGCCCGGAGATTTCCCCGGCATCCAGAAAACCGTCTTCGGCAGGGTCTTCGTCAAGCGTGAGAAGAATGCCTGAGCGTGACGGGAGCCGCTCGTCTATCAGCCCGTGAGTAGCAAAGTGAAGCATTCGACAGCGAGTGAGCGATTCTCGTTTGAGCGCATCCTCGGTCGCCGCGCGACCAAGATAAACTCGCCTCTGGTCAGAAGGAAAGAACTCGCTGATCGAGAGGACTTCTCCTTTCGTGCCGGGCAACTGCTGGAGGCGATAATCAGCCCAACTGTCAGAGAGCGCATCCGCGCGGGCGGCTGCGCCGGGAGAGCCGAAGTCCGGGTCGCCGAATGCGATTAGTTCGATTCGATCATCTGCGTGACTGTCCGGCTTCGATTTTTCGAGCGCCGCCAGCACGCTTGCCGATGGAGTGTAAGCGATATCGTATTGCTCGACAAGGTATCGATTGCCGGAGACGAGCGTCTCGAAAGGCAGATAGTAAAGCGGGCCGTCGGGCGCGAAACGGAGCCGACGTGCAGTAGAGAGTTTATCCGCGAGCTTGCCGAGCAGCATATCGAAAAGCTCACCGGCCATCTTTTTCTGGGCGGCAATCTCGCGCTCCATTCGAAAGCTGTTCGGCTTTGCAGCAATCAGCTTCGTATAACGATTGATCGCGTCTTCGATCTCTTTGCGCGCAGGCAGGGCGACGCATACAAATTGTTCCTGAGAGACTAGCCAGACGTGCGAGCAGTCTTCGCCCAGAAAGAACTCGATCAGTATTTCGCCTCCGCGCAAAGTTTCCTGAGCCTGCTTGAGGTTGACCGGGCGGGTGAAGCGTTGCAGGCGATTCATTTCGATATCGAGGCGGATTTCATCAAGCTGATGCTGGGCTTTTTTCAAATCCTCTTCCAGTTGCGATCTTTGTTTGGGGTCGAGTTGAGCGGAACGCAACTGAGTATTGAGAAGGGAAATTTTTTTTGAAATCTCCTCCATCGCTTGATGTTGATCGGGGGGTGCTGGTGTTTCTTCTCCGGCGCGTTTTTGAGCGATCAGGTCGAGAGTCGATCTTGATCTGGCCGTTTCTACCACGTTGAACGCTTCTTGAGAATTGCCCTCTTCGATCAGCATATCCGACAGTTCGCGATAGACGGCCTGCCGCTCTTCAAGGAGGGCAATTCTGAAAGCATCGGCGGACAGACCAAGCCGTACTCCCTCGATACGGCTGAAGGAACGCCAGTATGATAGAAGGGCTTTCTTCTTTTCTCCCATCGCCCGCTGCGCCCGCGCCAGCGCAAGGTAGGCTCGCCATTGGAGTCCGCCTGCTTTGATAGTTCTGTTCAGATTGAGCGCCTCCATCGCGCGCTCGGCAGCCTTCGCCGGGTCTGAAGCCAGATGCAAATCGCTTAGAAGACACAGCAGCAAAGCCTGTTTCTGCTGATCGCTGTTGCTTTGCCTGTAAAATGACAGGGCGTCTTCGAATGCCTGTCGCGCCTGGGCATTCTGTTCCTGCTCGCGCCATATCTGGCCGATGAAAAGCAGCGTCTCAGCTTCCGCCTGCCGACTTCCTGACTGTCTGGCCAGCCTTCGCGCTTGATTGAGGTAATCCTGCGACTGCTGCTTTTTTCCGTCCTCAGCAGAAACGGCGGCAAGTCCCGTGAGCGCAATCGAGCGAGCCGCCGAATCTTTCTGATCGCTCGCGGCGTCGAGCGATTGTCGAAAGTAATCGCCCGCAAGACGGAATTGATCAAAGCGCAGGTAAAGCGCGGCTATGGAATTGAGCGCCGTCACTCTAACCCTGGCAGGAAGAGAGGGGAGATTGACCAGTCGCTTGTAACATTGAAGCGCATACTGCCATCGCTCTGCTTCCTCATGAGATTGGCCCATTCGAAGAAGCGCCTCGATTGCGCGGTCATTCTGGCGCGATTCGTGCCAGAGGCTCACAGCTTCAAACAACTTCATCGTGGCTGCTCTGTGTCTGCCGGTCTCGGACGAAAAGAGCGATTCTTTGTAGAGAGATTCCGCATTCTCTGCGCGATCAGCCGAAGACGGTCTGGAAGGCTGCTGCCCGCTTGCCAGATAAATCGTCGATGCGACTATGAGCGCGCTTGAAAGGAGAGCCGGGAATCGGGGCCGAATCATAACTGATGACACCGCCTGTTGGTTTTGAGCGGCGGGATTATAGCACACAACGCGAGGACGGAGGCAGCGCAAATGAAAGGCTCTCTCCGACAAAAGCGGTAATCGGAGAGAGCCTTTGAGGTGGGGGCTTAACGCCAGAGGGCTTCAGAGTCGAAGTGATCGGGCGGGAAGTCAGGATTGATCTCGATTTTCGAGAAGATCAGTTCATAAACCAGCCGGTCGCTTACCCACAGCCGTTCGATGAACGGCAATCGAAGCTCGCCCGACGGGCGATAATCGGCAAACTGAAAAGCCTTGTCTTTAATCTCCAGTCGGCGAATCAATCCGGCCTGATCCGTGTAAACGATCCAGTCGCCTTTGGCGGTCGTGACTCTGAACTTGTCGAGCGAACCTGCGCGCCCTTCGGCAATCGCAACTGAGTCTGCGCAGATGCGCAACAACGGCAGCAGCCCGAAAGTATCGACGTTGAATCGCAAGGCCCGCAAACGAGCGTCGTCTGAGGGAAGCCAATGGCTGGCTATACTGTCACCGTCTTTCGATTCCGATGCGGCGTAAAGCCTAATGCCATCGAACATCTCAGCGCGGTCACTCGCGCCCGACGAGTCGATGGAGTCGCGACGGAACTTCTCGCCATCGACGGAAAGCGTCATGCGCCGCTCGATGAACTCGGTCGGAAAGGTCGTCATCAACCGCACCGCTTCGATGCGGTAGGATGTGGCGCGGGCTATGGCTGCCCGACCCCCGTGAGCGTCGAGCGATTTTTCAAACGCCGATTGCCCATCTGGCTGCGCGGCGGGTTGCGTCTGCGCCTGAGAATGAGCGCCGCTCCCGGAAAACGAGATCAGCAGCCAGAGAAAGACCGGGATGACTGCAACAAGAGCGTGAGTGAATTTTTTCATAACAACTTCTCCTCGCAAAGCGACCGGATGAAAAACAGGACAACCCGGTCACGGATTTTCTGAATCGAGGTTTACTGACCGATGCAGTCTTCGACGCAGGCTTCATATTCCAGGTCACAGTTATTCGTTCCCTGACTGTTAATGCATTGATCATAAGCTATCAGGCATTCATTGATACAGGCTGACTGTCCGAACGCATTCGACAACCCGAAGGAAACCATCACGGCCAGCGCCGCTACAAAAACCCAAAAGCGAAATTTGCGCATCATTTTCATTCTTCTCCTACTCCTTGAAAGAAAGAGACACCGCGCGCAGATGCCTCTCCTGGCGGGCCGGAAGACTCGATCTTGCCGTGCATCGCCTTTCACTCATTAAGTGCGAAATGCGCTCAAATCATTTCAAAAAAAAAACAGGATGGCAGGATGGAGAGAATGAATCGAAGCTCAACGCTTCTCCACGCTGAAGGAATAATCCTCGACATCTTCTTCGACGCCCGACGCGCTGACTCCCACAAGCGTCAGCAGATAATCACCAGTGGCGAAAATATCGGCGGGCAGACTGAGGATGACGATTTTGCCTGAAGTCGCGCGTTTCGTGCGCGGCGAGATTTGAACCCGTATGTAATCGCCTCCGACCATTTTGAGGCGCACAGCGTAGCTGGCGTATTCGACTTTACTCTCGACGCCGAGTTCAAGCCTGACCAGCTTCGCGTCGGGTTGAAGGATGAGTTTAGGGGGCGCTCCCGCCCCCCTGACCGAGCCTTTGCTGAGGGCCAGAGAAACTATTATAGATTGCGCCCGCTTCAATCGCACGAGTTCATCTTCGAGCAGACCGCGCTGGCGCTCTAAGCGGTCAATCTGCTCTCTTAGCTGATCGGCGCGCAATCGTTGCTCATCGAGTTGTCGCTGCAACTCCTGCTCATTTTGTTTGAGAGCGGCGCGCTGCGATTGCTCCTGTTCCAAACTGTTGCTCAACCGCAGGGTCTGGACGAGCAGCGCGGGAGCGGCAACGAACATGATGATACAGGCGGTTGCAAGCGATATTCTGACCGCCGGTCTTTGAAGACGCACCGAGGCAAGCAAAGACTGCCGCCACGAAACCCGCTCCTCGCGCCTCTCAGTTCGCAGGCGAGAGAGATGGCTCATCAATGAGATTGAGAATTCCACTCGTTTGCTGAGATGGGGAGAATCGAGATAAACGACTTCTATCCCTTTGCGCTCGCGGTCGGAGAGACGGCCTTGCAGATAATCGCGAACAAGCTCCTCTTCCAGAGCCTGCAACTCTTCCAGATAGTCGGGGTCGAGGAAGAATTGCTCTTCGACTCTGGCCTGTTCCTCGTCGGTCATCTCCCCAAGTAGGTATCTGACCATCAGTTTTTCGCGATCCGATCTTTGGCGCACGGCTAGTTGCTCCGTCTCATAGTGCAAAAAAAGCGTGGTTCATTTCATTGCCTTTTGCAGTTATCATAGCAGGCTTCGAGTCTCTTTTTGATTCTATGTATTCTGATCCGCACACTGTTGCGCGAAATGCCCATATCTTTTTCCATCTGGTCATCATCCTGATCCAGAAACCATCTTTCAAGCATCTCGCGCTCATTCGGGTCAAGGCTTTCAAGGCATTCCTTTATACATGCATCCGGGTTATTCGGAACCGGGATCGTTGAGGAAAAGGAAATCTCCTGCAATATCTTCTCGCCTCTTATATCTTTTCTCACATATTCGCGGTACACGTTTTTGGCCACGCCGTAGGCAAAACGGCGCGGGTCTTCTTTTTCGATCCGTGTTCCCTTTTTGATTTGCTCGACCACGCGCGAGAAGACTTCGTCAGCCAGGTCTTCCGCATCACGGCATCGTCTTCTGGCGAAGTATTCGATCAGCGCGCGGCGAAGCTCGTGATACTTCTCTTCGGCGCGAGCAGGATCAGGATCAAGCCAGTCGTTATCTGAACTCATCATCAAGGAGCCGGACGTTTTCGGCAGATAGTCTCAACAAGCGGAGGAATCGTAAGAGAGATAGAAACATTCTCTCTGATGTCTGCGTCGAGGGCGAACACGCATTATGCGGCAGGACTTGCGGCAAATTCAACAGGGAATACAGGAAGGATTATGGTGGAGCGGGTGGCCCGCCCCACATAGAAAACTTACGGGCGAGGCGGCCCTATATAACGTTGAGGATCGACAGGCTGATCGTTTTCGCGAACTTCATAATGCACGTGCGGGCCGGTTGATCGCCCTGTGCTTCCCACATTGCCCACCTGATCGCCGCGTCTGACTCTCTGTCCCGCTTCGACGGTTATCTTCGACAAGTGGCCATAGCGGGTGGTGATGCCGTTGCTGTGATAAATCACCACTGCGTTTCCGTAGCCTCCGTGAGGCGCGGCCCATATAACGATTCCGTCGGCGGTGGCCGTGACGGGCGTGCCGAAATCGACGGCGATATCGAGGCCCTCGTGATTCTCGCGTCCCTCTCCGCTGAACGGATTATGCCGGATGCCGAAGTTGTCTGTGACATATCCGTTGACAGGCAGTCCGGTGGGAATCGACGCTATACGGAGTTGATTGTCGCGCAATCGATCCGATATACGGCGAAGGTCGCGCTCAAGCGTATCGGCTGCGCGGTCGAGCGACGTGATGGTTTCAGGCCCGCCTATTCCGGGCTGTTGATCGATCTCGCGAGCCTCCTCCATGTTGGCCTTCCGGGCAAGCTCCTGCGACATATCCTGAATATAGGAAATCTGTCCTTTGAGCTTCGAATATGAGTTCTGATAGGCGTCGTTTTCGCGCTTCAGTCGCTCATTTTCGGCCTTTGCGGAAAGGTATTCGAGGTTGAGGGCTTCGTGTCGAGCCAGTCGGACTATGGCCAGTATCACGAGCAGCGCGACGATGGCAATCGCGCCGCAGGTGATATAAAGCAGTTTGTAATCGATCTGGAACCGACGGACTCTCGATGAAGCATTAGGAGCGATGATGAGTGTGAACTGGCTTCTATCTTCCGACACTTAGCATCTCCTGCTCTGATTTCAGAGTATGGGAATAGTTGCTAATGTCCCACAGCAACTCCCGCTATTGCTTTTAGCTGCCAGCCTGTAATTGATAAGGCGGATTCTTTTTGCCCAAAGCAGACGGCAGGCTACCATACCAGTTTGCTTTTGGCAATAGCGATTCCGGCGTCAAAAGCCGGTTTAAGAAAATTGCAACAATTCAAAAAAGATAGAGGGGGCGCGGCGAAAGGCTATGAGTCAAGTCAGAATCGCCGCGCCACCCTTTGAGAGAGGGTATTCAATTTATCGGTTACGACTTTCGGCTACTGCGTTTGTTGAGCATTCCGCGGAGAAACTAATCGATATACTCCCCAGCAGATGAGCGCCAATATGCCGACGAGAAAGACCGCTTTCAAAACCCACCAGGCAATGGCCAGCAGCACGAACAGGAAGCCGAGTATCTTGGCTGCGATCACCAGCGCCAGTATCGAAAGCACCATGCCGATAACAAGTTTGATGAAATTCATAGCTACACTCCTTTCCATTATCAAAAACGACGCTAGTTGACGCCGCTTCGAATTTGAGCCTGACGAGAACCGACGGCCTGAACAGTGATGTCCTTCAAAGAAGTCCTCAATCTTATCCTCGGCCCGTCAGTTCCGAAAACCGCCAGAAGATTATGGCGAGAAGGCTGCGCGATATTGTTGAACCCAACAGGGCGCACCCGTCCGTTTTCGCTTTCGGCATCGATTTGAAACTGACTCGATTCGGGAAGAGTCAATCGTATCTCGCCGCGGCTGTTTTCAACATCGATGTCAGCCGTAGGCTGAGAAGCAGCCACCAGCGTCACGTCGCGATAACTCGTCTGCACTCTCAGCCCCGAATGAAAATTTCTGATCGTCACTCCCCCGTGCGATGTCTCGACTTCGATTCTTCCATGCACCTCGTCGGCGGTGACTGCGCTCCGCTGGGCGGCGACAGTCGCTTCGCCCGCAATCGAGCGAAGACGGATATCGCTGTTCGAAGAATCCACCTTGAGATCGCCCGTTATCTCTTCCGCCTGCACGTCTGAATAAGGCGCATCAATTTTAACATCGCCCGCGCGCGCGACCTTCACGCTGCCGTGTTCAGTCCTGATCGAAGCGCTGCTTTGAAGGTTCTGCGCGGTGATCTTACAAAACGGCGCGTTTATCTCGACTGTTTCGGCAATATCTCGAACGACAATGTTGCCGTTGCTCCCCGCGAGTTTCAAAGCGCCCTGCACCTGGCTCACCTGAGCGCGTTTGGCTCCCGTGATGGTCGCATTCCCGTTGACGTTTGCCATCTCGAAATCCGAATAAGTGAGCGACAAATCGACATCGCCCCTGATGCCATTGATCGAAGCCTTGCCGTAGCTCGCTCTCACCAGGAGCGGAGAATCAATCTGGCTGGCCGAGACCCGGCCATAGCTGTTGTTGATCTCAAGCCGCGCCGCGCCGGGCAGTTCTATCTGCAAACTGGTAGTGAACTGTTGAGCGATCTGATCGCGGTTCGTCCTTATCTGCCAGCCGTCTTCAGTCTGTTCTATAACTATTTTTATCTGATCGGCTATTTTTCTCGCGTCCTCCTCGCTCCACGACCGCACGCCTTTCGAAAGCGTGGCTCGCAGGATCGAGGCTCCGCCAGTGACTTTCACATCGCCGTAGCTGTTGCTGACAGTCACCCGACTGCCGGGATGGAAGGCGGGAACTTCCATCGCCTGATCAGTGAAAGAGTATTCCTGCCCGACGACAGAATCGCGCAGATTACCCAGGAACCCATCGAGGCGAAGCGCGGAGAGCAGCGAAGGGCTGTTGCCAGCTATTCGACCCGCGACCACTCCCGTGACCACTATCAACAAAATAGCGACGACGCGAACCATTGTGAAGACACGCGGGGGCGGGCCTTCGCTTTCGCGGTGCGAGTAGTAGCGCACAAGTTCCACTGCTGCGAACACTCCGAGCAGCAGCAGCCAGTAGCGGCCATAAATATGCAGGCCGTTGAGTTCAGGATGAATCCGATTGGCGAACCACAGCACGCCGATGAAGATCAGCAGCATACCGCTTATGGGCGAGCGAGGCTTGCGCTCGACCGCATAACTCATCACGCGGACGACTCCTGCGCAGATCAAAATGAGAGGAAGCAATCGGGCGAACCATCGCGCCACCTGGCCTGCGCTCGACGGGATGAACAAAAAGGACACCCCGGCCGCAAGCAACAGCAGCCCCGCTATCAAAAAGCCCTTTCCTCTTTTGCGCTCAGAAGCCACATCTCACCTGTAATCGTGACGCGAAGCCCGCGTCGCATCCTGTGTGCGGTCGGGGAAGCGGCCCGGTATGAGCGGGTAGGGCGGCGCAGGCTGACTCGCCTCATAGCCTTCGCGCGAACGCTTGAAATAACGGATGAGCAGATACCCGCCCAGGAAGATCAGCGCAACGGGCAGCAGCCGCACGACAGAGATCGAAAGCCCGAAAGGATGCGCAATCTGAATGACCGATATGAGACCGGCCACTATAAGTATCAAGCCTATGGCAGGAGCGCGACGAACGAGCGATTGTTTGAATTTTGCTTCCAGTCTCTCTGAGCTTTCGCCCTGAGCTATCTGCTGCGCGGTGCGATACGCATCGATTATCGAGTAGAGGTAAAAGCTCACACCGGCCAGCCTCAGCAGCCCCTTGAAGGGCAGGAAGCTTGAAAGCTGGAACAATCCGATGATGGTGATGAAATGCAGGAAGGCTTTGACGTTCTGGCGATTGTAGACTGCGCCGAATCCGGGCGGAAAGATTCCGCACAGCGCGGCAATCCATGCTTTGCTTTTCGGGCGCGCATCGGCGCGGTAACTGCGCGACAGATATTCAATGCCTAAAACGATACAATCCTGACAATGAGGATAACCTTTTATACGGTGATCACAGGCGGCGCAAAGCGGTCGCGCGCAACTGGCGCAGCGAGAGCGGGCCGCATTCGATGGATGATAGGAACAGTGCATACTTAAACCTTGCCTTTGCCGTGAGTCTCTTTCTTTCCTCACAGCTAAGAACGATAGTGTCAGCTTATTGGTTCGAGCAATTCGCAGCCGGAAGTAAATGGCTACTGCTTATCCTGCTGCGGGGCCGCGGTCGCGTCCTTACGGGGTTGATTATCAACGGACTCTTTCTTTTCGCCGCCAATCGTATCCCATATCTCTCCGATGTCCGAGCCGACCTGTTCAAACTCGGCCACAACCTCTTCGCGCTGCGAGTAGAAGTCAGCGCCCTGGCTGTAAAGCTCTGCCGCTTTTACATGCGCTTGACGATAGATGCCCGTAAAAGTGCCGTCATCGGAAAACCCAAACAACAACGTCGCGGCGGTGATGAAGATGAGCAGCGAGGCGGTTGCGAAACTCCAGCCCGCGCCCTGAGTGGCCCGCGGCAGAATAAGATTGAAAACTGCTGTGGCCGCGTCGGCAAAAATCCTTCTGAAACTGCGCCGACGGGAAGGCATCACCGCCTGAAGTTTTTCGATCAGAGCTTCCGACGTTTCGTAGTCCTCATAAGTGTGGACCGAGTGACATGCAGCGACGGCGTAAACGACATCCGTGAGCAGATTCGAGCAGGTCTCGCAAGCGGAGGAATGCTCTTCGAAGCGATGATAAACCGCAGCCGGAACGAACCCGTCGAGAAATTCAGTGATGATATCCTCGAATCCTGAGCAATCAAGCGGGCGATGCTCGGCGGGGATCATAACGAGAGAAGTCTCAAGCCATTCCGGCATGTCGAGGCCGTCGTCCGCTCTGCATTCCCTGACGACGGTTTTCACGTCGTCGAGCAGCGCGCGGCAATCGCGGCACTGCAAGGAGTGCGCGCGGAAATCGCTCGCGTGCCGAGGCGCAATCGTTTGATCGATGTAATCGCTCAGTAGTTCTTCAAATCTGCTGCAATTCATAACTTCAACGGGAATGGTCTCCCGATCTCCCTGAAAATTCTTTCAAACACTTCCGTCAGTCTATCGATGACAGTCTTTACCTTTACGTGGCCTAGCGCGGCGGCGGATGTCGACTACTCAGGCGAGACTTTCATCCTCCGCAGGACTTTGGCTAGTTCGATCCTGCCACGATTGATGCGGCTCTTGACTGTCCCTTCAGGTATCTGAAGCAGATCGACTATATCCTGATAGCTCAACTCCTCGATGTCGCGCAGTATGACGCACTCGCGCAAATCGGGCGAGAGCTTGTTGATCGCCGCAAGCACCTGAAGACGGCGTTCCTGGCGTTCGAGCGCGCGCTGCGGACTGTCGCTGGCAGCCGGGAGATGATACTCGTGATCGGCCAGATCGTCGCTCGAATCCGTAGGCGTCCTCTGACGCTTCCGGTAATCGTCAATGATCAGATTGCGCGCCAGTCTCATCAGCCAGTTCGACAGATCGCCAAGCGCGGGGTCGTACTGGTTGAGCGAGCGATAAACACGGATGAAGACTTCCTGAGTGAGGTCTTCAGCCGCCGCGTGGCTCGTCGTGAAACGATAAGCAAGGTTGTAGACGCGGCGCGAAAACTGACGCACTACTTCGGCCCAGGCCGCCTGGTCACCCTGCTGACAACGCTGAACCAATTCAGCATCGCTAGATGTCAACGCTGGTCTTGCTCCCACTGGTCGCCTTCCCGCTAAATCAAAGATTAGACGCTGCCTTCTAAGGTAAAGTCGTCCAAACTCGCTTAACGAGACTGCGTTGCCTGATGTTTCACCAAGTTAGACCTTTCGCCGCCAGCGAGCGTGAAAGCGTGCGAAGGGTCTAAGCTTTGTGCTAGAATCCCCGCTCGACTCAACCGGTTGTGCCGCGCAGGTCATGGCGATTCAAGATGTCAAACTTTTGTCCATGATTTCGGGAAGAGTATAACACGAGGACTGAAACCTACACTGTGAAAACCCGGTACAAAACCATTCTGAGCATCGCGCTTGGAGCCGCCTTCGTCTACTGGTTCGCTCATAAGCTTGACTGGGCAGAGGTCTGGCGGGAAGCGCGCAAGGCCAATCTGGAGATGCTCGCGCTTGCCGTCTCACTTTTCGTCGGCACTTATTTCGTCCGCGTGCTTCGCTGGCGCGCATTGCTCGAACCTATGGCGAGGCCGCCGTTGAGAGGACTGTTTCGGGCAACGGTCGTAGGTTTTTCCGCCCTCTTCGTGATGGGGCGGGCGGGCGAGATGATAGTCCGTCCGGCTGTGCTTTCGGTCAAAGAGAAAATTCATCCATCGGCCAGCTACGCGACCGTGATGATAGAGCGCGTATTCGATATGGTGATGGTGGTTTTTTTCTTCGCGGCCAATCTCGTCTTCTTCGAATACACCTCGACGGACGCGGAAGCGATGCGGGTGTTCGGACTGATCAAAGCCATCGGCGTGCTGATGCTTATGGCATCGATAGCGGGCATCTACGGGCTGTCGGTTTTCCGTCGGCGCAGAAAAGGCGCGCTGGATTTTCTCGATCAGAAACTGAACTGGCTCCCCGGCCCTGTAAAACGAGCGGTGTTGAGCCTGCTGCTTCACATATCCGAAGGTTTGGCCGTGCTGCACGATCTGAGGAGCCTGACGATCACTCTTTCATACACCGTTCTGCTATGGCTTATGGTATCGGTCGCGCATCTTTTAGTCGTGCGGGCGTTCGATATCCCTTATGCTCAGGTTCCGCTCACGGGCGCGGTTTTCGTGATGGGGCTTTCGATGCTCGGCTCGATAGTCCCCACTCCGGGCGGAGCTACGGGGCCGTTTCACGCGGCAACAGCAGCCGCTCTGACCTTTCTCGGAGTCGCATCGATGAAAGCCGCTTCGGTCGCGATCATTCTGCATCTGATCATATTCGCGCCCGCGACTCTGTTCGGCATGTTCTATATTCTGAAAGACGGCCTCTCGCTCGCCCGACTTCGCAGCGTCGGAGAGAGTCAGGTCGAAGAAGTGGATAAACTCAGCCTCCTTGAGCAGGAAAAGGAAAACGAAGAGCAGGTGGCAGTCTGATGGGTGATGGGTGATAGGTGATGGGTAATGGGTGGCAGTCAGACAACTCATTTATCATCTCTTTTCCTATCCCCCATCACCTATCACCCATCACCCATCACGAGGGAATCGATTATGAAATGTCCTTTCTGCGGGCATCTGGAAGATAAGGTAGTCGACTCGCGCGAGAGCCGCGAGGGCGATGTCATCCGTCGCCGCCGCGAATGTCTCAAGTGCGAGCGTCGTTTCACGAGCTACGAGCGGATCGATGAGATACCTTACATGGTTGTGAAAAAAGACGGACGGCGAGAGCCTTTCGACCGCGAGAAGGTGATGGCGGGCGTGTTGAAAGCCTGCGAAAAACGCCCTATCCCGATGTCGAAGATAGAGGCCCTTGTGAACTCGATAGAAAAATACGTTCAGGAGTCGCGCGACCGCGAGCGTTCGACCGAAAAAGTGGGCGAGATGATCATGCGTCGCCTCAAGGAACTGGACAAAGTAGCTTACGTCCGATTCGCGTCCGTGTATCTCGACTTCAAGGATGTTTCGGAATTCATGAGCGAATTGAAATCGCTCGTGCGCACAGGTCGCGTCAGATAGGTTCAAAATAAATGTCATCACTCGAAAATCTGGAATTGCCGGATGTGCAGATCACCTCAGACGAGGAGCCGCTCAAACTCCCCGATTCGCTCCCCGTGCTTCCGCTCCGCGATATAGTCATCTTTCCTTTCATGATCGTTCCGCTCTTCGTGCAGCGCGAACGATCCATGCGCGCAGTCGAGCAGGCTCTGGTCGAATCGCGCATGATCATGCTGGCAGCCCAGCGCGATCTGGAAAAAGAAGAACCTCTCGGCGAAGACCTCTATGATTACGGAACAGCCGCCGTCATCATGCGAATGCTCAAGATGCCCGACGGTCGCCTGCGCATCCTCGTTCAGGGACTCACGCGCGCAAGAGTGGCTCGCTATCAGGACGATCAGCCTCATCTCATCGCGCACATCGAGCCGCTTTCAGACGCCGAGCCTGACACCGACGAGCTTGAGCTTGAAGCTCTGATTCGCAACGTGCGCTCTTCGCTTGAGCGCGCGATAACGCTCGGCAAAAACATCTCTTCGGAAGTGATGGCGATAGTCGCCAACCTCGAAGACCCCGGTCGTTTGGCTGATGTCGCGGCTTCGAACCTGGAACTGAAAGTTTCAGACGCGCAGAGCGTGCTTGAAAAACTCGACCCGGCGGATCGCCTTCGCAAGGTCAACGAGCTTCTCGCCCGCGAGATCAAAGTCCTGCTCGTTCAGCAGGAAATAAACACCCAGGCCAAAGGCGAGCTTGATCGCTCGCAGCGCGAGTTTTATCTGCGTCAGCAACTCAAAGCCATTCAAACTGAGCTTGGCGAGGGCAACGAACTGGCTGAAGAAATCGCCCAGTATCGGGAGAAGATGCTTCAGGCCCGAATGCCCGCAGAGGTAGAAGAAGAAGTCGAACGGCAAATCCGCAAGCTTGAGCGTATGCACCCGGACGCAGCCGAAGCCGCCACACTTCGCAATTATCTCGACGTGATGGTGAATCTGCCGTGGTCTTTTAAGTCAGAAGAAAATCTCGACCTCAAGCGCGCTCAGACCATACTCGATGAAGATCATTTCGGGCTTGATAAGGTCAAAGAGCGAATAGTCGAATCGCTCGCCGTGCGCAAACTCAAAGACAAAGTGAAAGGCCCGATACTTTGTCTCGTAGGCCCGCCCGGAGTTGGCAAAACGAGTCTTGGCCGTTCGATAGCCCGCGCATTGAACCGCAAGTTTCAGCGACTCAGCCTCGGAGGACTTCACGACGAAGCAGAGATTCGCGGCCATCGTCGGACATACATAGGAGCTATGCCCGGAAGAATCATTCAATCGCTTCAGCAGGCCGCAACGCATAATCCGCTCATCATGCTCGATGAGATCGATAAGGTCGGATCGGATTTTCGGGGCGATCCCTCATCGGCGCTTCTGGAAGTTCTCGATCCTGAGCAGAATTTTTCATTCCGCGACAACTATCTCGGCGTGCCGTTCGATCTGTCGAACGTCATGTTTATGACCACAGCCAACGTGCTGGACACGATTCATCCGGCGCTCCGCGACCGCATGGAACTCATACGCCTTGCCGGTTACACCGAAGAGGAAAAAGCCGAGATAGCCCGCCGTCACATAATCCCGAAACAGATGGAAGCGCACGGCATCACCTCGCGTCATCTCGCGATAAGCCGGACTGCTCTGAAGGGAATCATTCTTCAATACACTCACGAAGCAGGTCTTCGCCAGTTCGAGCGCGAGATAGCGACCATCTGCCGCAAGGTCGCTCGCCGTGTGGCGGAAGGCGATAACAAACTTGTGCGCGTGACGGTGAACAATCTGCATGAATTTCTGGGAGTGCCTCATGCGAGACCGGAAGAAATTTTGAAGAAGGATCAGGTAGGGGTGGCTACGGGGCTTGCCTGGACGCCTGCGGGCGGAGATGTATTGTTCATCGAAGCGTTGCTGACAGCGGGGAAAGGATCATTGCAACTCACAGGTCAGCTTGGCGAGGTGATGAAGGAATCGGCTCAGGCCGCGCTCTCGTGGGCGAAGTCGAAGGCGGAAGAGTTGAACATCGCGCCGGAGAAATTCAGCCAGTTCGACATACACGTTCATGTGCCTGAAGGAGCGATACCTAAGGACGGCCCTTCGGCGGGAATAACCCTTGCGACTGCTCTCGTGTCCGCGCTATCGGGCAGGCAGATCAAGCGTTCGGTAGCGATGACGGGAGAGATAACCCTCAGAGGAAATGTGCTTCCGGTCGGAGGGATAAAAGAGAAAGTGCTTGCTGCGCGCCGCGCCCGCGTAACTACAGTCGTGTTGCCTCAGCAGAACCGCCGCGATCTGGATGAAGTGCCGAAAGAGTTATTGAGAGAGATGAATTTTATTTTCGTCGAATCCGTCCGGCAGGCGCTCAAGGCGGCGCTGGTTTGAGCGCGGAGCTTCGAATAACTCATCGCTGTGAGAGTGAAAAGGCACGGAGACTCTTTTAAGCTCTCCGCGCCTTTTTCACTATTCAGAAACCGAGCCTCATGACGAAGCCATCTGTTCCCACTAACTGAGAATCCGCTGCGCCCGGAGTGATTGGAAAGTTCGAGGAATCTGTCCTTCCTATTATGTATACATTGCCGTTTCGCAGCACGAGATCAGCGCCGAGATCGAACCCATTGCCACCGATGTAGGAAGAATAAAGCAGAGAACTGCCAACCGAATCTATCCTTGCTACGAACGCTTCGGCATTCGTGCCGCTGGACTTGTCCAAAGCGTCAGGCGTGAACGGAAAATTGTTTGACAGCGTCGAGCCTACAACATAAGCCGTCACCAAATGGTCGACGACTATTCTCACCCCAACGTCGTTGTTACTGCCTCCCAAAAGAGTGGAGTACATGAGAGTTGCGCCGCCGGGACCGAGTTTGGTCACGAATGCGTCGCCCGAACCGTTCGCCGTAGTGTCGAAAGCGCCTGACGTTGCGGGGAAGTTATTTGACTGAGTGCGGCCCGTAACGTATGCGCTTCCTGCGCCATCGACGGTCACGCCCAAAGCGGAATCGAAACTGCCGCCTCCGAGATATGTCGAGTAAACCAATGCGCTGCCGAATGAGTTGAGCTTGGTTACGAAGCCGTCGCTCGTTCCGCTCAAAAATCCGTCGAAGCTGTTTTTGGTCGGAAAGTCGCTCGATTGCGTTTCTCCCGCCACATAAACATTGCCGCCGGAATCAACGGTCATATCGTTGACATGATCAAAAGAAGATCCGCCGAGCAGCGTACTGAAGACCAGAGCATTGCCCATCGGCTGCAACCTTACGGCGAAACTTTCTGCCGGAGGATTGAGCGGATCGGAGCCGACATTGAAGGAGCGATCATAAGCTCCGGGAGTCGTGGGAAAATCGACCGATAAAGTCTGCCCCGCAATGTAAGCGGTGCCGAACGCGACTCTGATCCTCCAGGCGGCCTCGTAACTGTTGCCTCCCAGAAACGTCGAATATACGAGACCATTCCCGTTTGCATTCAACCTTGTGACGAACACATCATAGTTGCCGTTGAATGATTGATCGAATGCGCCCGGAGTCGTAGGAAAATACTGCGACGTCGTAGATCCCATGATGTATGCATCTCCGCCCGCGCCTACATCTATGCTGTACCCGGTGTCGAAAGCGTTGCCCCCAATGTAAGTCGAATAGATGATCGCCGTACCCGCGGCGTTGAGCTTGGTCACGAACGCATCCGACTCTCCCGCATTCTGCCATTGGATGGGGCCGGCGAGCGGAAAGTTGGTTGAATCGGTTTCTCCGGTTATGTACGCGTTGCCGCTCGAATCGACGGCTACTCCGTGCGGATAATCAGAACCGCTTCCGCCGAGATAAGTCGAATAGGTCAGCACCGGATCGATTATGAGCGCCCTCGTGGAATCGTATTCTCCGACATCGAAGCCTACGGTTTGTTTTCCGACCATCACATAACGCCCTGCAATCTGCTCACGGACTCCGTCGGCTTCCTGATAGATCACAGGCTTATGATGGCGTATGTCTCCACGGGAAGTCGAGATGACCAGATCGCCCTCGTCATCGATTCGAACCTCGCCCTTTGCGTCGAATGCCAAACGTATCCGGCTGGAATCGGCTCCGGGAGCCAGAAGGAAGTCATACTAGACCGACTGATCGAGGCTTCGGTAGAGCAGGTCTATGCCGGGGTATACATCATGAAAACGCGCCATCGCGTAATTTGGCACGTTCGAACGCCACTGTGAAGGATCACGTCCGATGAAGTAATTGCTCACGGTTGTGAGTTGTTCGAGTCCTTCGGCTGTCGCTTCCGTATTCCCTCCGACGATTCGCATCGAGATGAGTTCTCTTGTACTGCTTTCCGATCCCGGCCTGAGATTGATCGTGGCTCCGGTAGAAGTCAGGAACATATTGTAATTCTTGCCGCGACAGAGAAACTTCGCCTTTGTGTCGAACTGGCCGAGATTGGCTTCGAATCTGAGCGGCGACTTTTCATAAGCCTGTTGGATTCGAGGCCGCAAGGTCTGCTCCATAGAAACATTCGCCATCGTTTCAATAGCTCCACCTTGAAACGATAGTTCTTCGTGATTGAAGTTAAGGGCGTGTGATCCAGCGATGGTCGTCAATACGAGCAGCGACAGAATCACGCTCACGGCGATCAAAGATTGCCATTTGGGTTTCCTTTCCATCTCATCCTCCTGGGTAGTATTTCCAATGAAGCCTGGTTGGCTTCTTTCAACCCTTCATGCGGAAAAGCCAAAAAAAATGGCTCAGAAGCGATGAGATTTTTGTGCGGCGATGCCGGGGTATGATCTTTGAATTATCGATTGATTATGGAGAAGGCGTGCGAATCGTGCTGTGTTGATGTGTGGTTTCAGAAGGCAGGGTGCTTTGACCCAAAAGAGCGCAATACTTATCTGATCGCGCTCTTTCAGGCACAAAGAATTTAAGGCCCGCAAGTCACAGGCGCGGGTGTTACCGCGTCTTTTCGCAGGCGCAGTTTCAGTACCAAATCGATCCAGCCCGCGGGCCTTTCCACGACGAAGGCCGGAGTTGTTCTGAAAGCGGTTCTCACTCTCAATCCGTATTCGCGCGCTCGCAATGCGTGTATGAGATCGACTTCGCATTGGGCTATCACGCTTGCGCGAGCGGTGAATTCCTCGACCTCAGCCGCCTGCTCGAAGCTCACCAGTTCGGCGAAATCCACATTGTAAACGGGCAACTCCGAATCACTCCCGAAAGGGCCGAGGGATTCATCGCTGATGGTTTCTCTGCTCACTGCCGCGATAACAGTGGGGGCTTTTACCTTGCGGCTCTGTTTACGAACAGGGACGATTTTCACAGTCATAATTTTATTCGACTCCTTTGACTGCGCCGCCCACTCGCTCGCGCGATTCGCCGCCAATAACTGACGGCCCGGTAAATCCGATTCGGGGCAAATAGGCTCGATGGTGTTGTTGAGCGCCGCCCACTCGCTCGCGCTGACCGGGTGATAGCCGAAGGCGAACAGCCCCGCCATCTCATCCCACGCACTTAGGGCCGCCTGTCCTCTCGCGCTCCAGTTAATCGTCACAGAAACGGAAGCGAGGCTCACCACCGCAAAAGCCATTCCCAGCATTATGCTTTTTGTTTTCCCAGCATTCAGCATTGTCTTCTCCTTCCCGGCTCGGTAATGAGCGTCCACTGGTTGAGCCTTTTAACGGCTGTTCCCACTGAAAGTTCGATATTCACAGGCGCTTTTACAAGTTTTTTACAATTCGCCCCTGTGTCTGTCGTGTTGGTGCGCGCGGCAGGAAAAAGGTCGCAGAAAAATCAAAGTCAGATGGATTTTCGCACGCTCTTGAAAAACGATCCGAGTACGTCAGCCACCGTGTGAGAAGACGCGCCCACCCACAGCCCCGCGAAGGCCGCGATCAAATAATCTCGTTTGATCGGCGCGATTATCTCCCACACTCTCGCCAGCGCGCCTTTCAATTCGCCCGCCCCCCACTGCTGCCCGTTCACGTACACATCCCTCACATACAGCCCCACAGCCACAATCAGTGTGACGACTACGAGAAAATACACGACGCGAATCAGCGTGCCGAAAAGAATGCTGTGCGAGAGCCACGAACGATGAGGCAGCATCGCTTTATAAGGCCACCACAAAAAGCGAAGCGGCCCCCATCTGGCATACTGACGGCTTTGGATATCGAGGTCAGGCCCGAACATCAAACCGCCGAAGACCATAGCCCCTGTCGCAATCAGAGTCAGAGTCCAATCAGCAGTGAAATAATAAGCGGCAGCAACCGCTGGCGGAACCAGCAGTATGGTTATGAAATCATGTGTGTTAGCTGATGGCATCTTTGTAAAGAGTGGGAGAATGGGGGAATGGGAGAGTGGGAGATATATCTTAATTACTCACGCTCGCCTGATCTTTTCTTTCACCCATTCCCCCATTCTCCCACTCTCCCATTCTTCCGCGCACTCCGCTCACCCGCTCACGTTTATCTCTCCGCCGATCACGCGCCTTCTTTCGCGAAGCTCAGTCACATGGCTTGCGTCCCAAGCGGAGGTCAACCCGTAGCGGTCGCCCGCGTAAGCGAATCCGTCAAGGCGATCAGAGCCGCACTCCGGGCAGAGGCGGTTCAGCCCGTGTGAAATGTGATTGCAGGCCGAGCAGATCGTGAATTCGGGACAGAAGACAAGACCCGCGCACGATGATTGATAAAATGCCTGCGAGATCAATCGCCCAATATCATCAGGCTCAGGAGCCTCTTCGCCCATCCATATTTCAGTCGCCGCGCCGACGAACCCGAACTCATGAAAAATCCCTTCCGCCCGCACGCGATCCATGATCGACACATCGCCGCTCGATGACAGCCGCGCTCCGTCCGTGTAGTAGGCCGCTTCCGTCTGCGGGTTTCCGTTTATCACGCTTTCAGCCATCTCGCCGAAGAAACGCAGATCGAGTTTTGCGAAACGATGCGCGACCGCGCCTCCCGGCTGACCGCTCAATAAAAATCTGACCTTGTGTTTATTCGTAAGTCGCTCGGCTTCGTGATGAATGTGAGTGAGAGCCTTGAGGCCGAAGTCCATAGCCTCTTTCGACTGGTGCAAATCCGAGCCAAGCACTGCGCGGCAAAGCTCGTTCAATCCGCAGATGCTTATCGCGTGAGTAGTCCAACTGAGACGGAGGAACTGCGCGTTGCTGGCTTTAGTCGAAAGCACTGCCAGCGGCCCGCGATCTCCGAGCGCGAGAAGCTTTTCCAGAAACACGCGCTTTTCGAGATGAGCCTGAGCGGCAGTCTCCATCAATCGCGTAAGCTCTTCGAATACTTTTACCTGATTGCCGCCCGCCAGATAGCCGACTCGCGGGAGGTTGAGCGCGACGACTTGAAACTGGGCCGAGCGCAGCGCGTGACTTTCGGCCCGATTGACTCCCTTTTCATCCTCGATCCCATAGCGGTGGAAAAACGTCCCTTCATCATCGCGATCAAACGCCACTGTCAGCCCGCCGCGCCCGACGGCCAGTCGGCTCGCAAGCTCAAGCACTCCGCGATAGCCCGACACTTCGTTGAAGTGTCGATTGATGTGAAGCGTCAGCCGCGGAGTTACGAACGCGCGCGCCTGCCCGTCGCCTTCCGTGTAGACTTCGAGCAAAGCCTGAAGAAAGCGATGAGCTTCGTTCGTGAATTCGCCATAAGATTTTTCTAATTTCTGCCCTCCGGCGGCGATGGCCTGACGTTCTTTCAAATAAAAAGGCGCGTCCCAGTCGAGATGCAAATCCGCAAGTATGACCTGCCCGCCGCGAGCTACGGCGGGGGCGGAGAATTCGAAGACGAGAGTCTGCGCCAGTTGCTTCATCGCGCGATCATCGAGGTCGGTCAAAAACGGCGCGAGCGCGAAATTGATCGAGTCCCAGACGACAGGCCCTGCGAGATAGCCTTGCAGCGCGGCTGAGAATTTTACCAGGTGCGCGATCAGCACTTCGGCGCGGCGGGCGGGCCGCGAGTTTGCAAACCCCTGCGGCAGAGTGATGCCGAACTGCTTTATATAATCGATGGCGGAAATCAGGCTGTAAGGGCGGTCGATTGCGCCTATGGCAGAGATATGAATATCGCCGACGAGATGAGCGTTGGCGATCTGATCGGAAAAGACATTTATGATGGCGTACTCGCGTTTGATCGATTCGGCCAGCATCAGGCTTGTGCCTTCAGGGCCGCACGGGTGCGAAGTCGATTCTCGCAGCGCGCTGTGCATCATCCGGTCGACGTCATAAAAAGGGACTCCCAGTCGCGTGTGCCAGCGATGCGCTTCTTCAAGTCCGAGTTCCAGGAGCTTTGCGTCTACGAGTCCGCGTATGAGAGATGAACTGAGAGTGCGAAGGCCGAGCTTGTGTATGACCTGTTTTATTTCCTTGCCTATTTGCGCCGCCAGGTCTCGGTCGATGCTGGCTTCGCGAACGAGGGCGTCGACTATGCGCTGCGAATCGAACAGGGCGAGGTCTTCATCCGACCGGCGAACCAGAACTTCAAGCTCACCCGGATCGTCTGTCACGCTCAATCTGTCATCCGCAGGAAACTGGTCAGGCTCCATCGCGGATAAAAGATACTTGTTTTGCTTTCGCGTGGCAAGCACACGTTCTTTGCAAGCCAGACGTAGACACGGCGCGTCGAGTCATGATTAAGTTTACAAACCGCCGACGAACTTTTTTCGCCGGACAGTAGGCTCAGGAGGCAAAATCATGAAACGTGCAGTTATGAAGATACATGCCTGGTTGCTCTGCCTTTTGCTGGCAACCGGCGCTCTCGCCGCGTCGCTTGAAAGGACGGCATCAAACACCCCTCAGCAACCCGCTCCGACGAAGGGAATGGAGCGCGTCGCTTCCGTTGAAGGCATAACCGAGTATCGCTTGTCGAACGGGCTGCGCGTGCTGCTATTCCCCGATCCGACCAAGCAGACGATAACCGTCAACATCACCTATCTGGTCGGCTCGCGCCACGAAAGCTATGGCGAAACCGGAATGGCTCACCTGCTCGAACATCTGGTTTTCAAAGGCACGCCGCGCCATACCGATATCCCTAAGGAGTTGACCGCGCACGGCGCGCTGCCCAACGGCACGACTGATCTCGACCGAACCAATTACTTCGAGACTTTCTCCGCTACGGATGAAAATCTCAACTGGGCGCTCGACCTCGAATCAGACCGCATGATCAATTCCTTCATAGCAAAGAAAGACCTCGACTCGGAGATGACTGTCGTCAGAAACGAATTCGAATCGGGCGAAAACAGCCCCTTCCGCGTTTTGATCGAGCGCACTCTGTCGACGGCTTTCCTCTGGCACAACTACGGCAAATCCACAATCGGCGCGCGCTCCGATATCGAAAACGTTCCCATAGATCGCCTACAGGCGTTTTATAAAAAATACTACCAGCCCGATAACGCGGTGCTGATGGTTTCGGGCAAGATCGATGAAGCCAAAACGCTGGAACTCGTCAACAAGTATTTCGGCCCGATCCCGCGACCCGACCGCGCGCTGCCGAAAATTTATACCATCGAGCCTGTGCAGGACGGCGAGCGCGCGGTGACGCTCCGTCGCACGGGCGATACGCAACTCGTCCTGTCGAGCTATCACACGCCGCCCGGATCGCACGCGGATTTCCCGGCTGTCAGCATACTCTCGATCATACTCGGCGACACTCCTTCAGGCCGATTGCACAAAGCTCTGGTCGAAACGAAGAAAGCGAGTTCGATTTTCGGGTTCGACTTTCAGCAGAAGGAACCGGGTGTGTCTATCTTCGGCGCGGAGGTTCGCGCGACCGACCCGCTCGATCCGGCGCGCGACGCGCTCATCGAAACCGTAGAGAGCTTCGCCTCAAAGCCGCCCTCGCCCGAAGAAGTCGAGCGAGCGCGCACCCAGCTTTTGAAAAACATCGATCTGACTCTCAACGCTTCCAACCGCATAGGGCTTGCCATGAGCGAATGGATAGCGATGGGTGACTGGCGATTGTTCTTCCTCCATCGCGACCGATTGCGCAAAGTCACGCCGGAAGACGTTCAGCGCGTGGCGGCGAAATATCTCAAGCCATCGAATCGGACGCTCGGCCTCTTCATTCCTACGCCTAAGCCTGACCGCGCGGAAGTGCCGACTGTAAGTGATGATGAAATCGCGGCGATGGTGAAAGACTACAAAGGTGAAAAGGCTATGTCGGCAGGCGAGGCTTTCGACCCGTCGCCCGCAAACATAGAATCGCGCGCTCATCGAAATGATTTGCCTTCGGGCCTCAGCACGGCGATGCTCACGAAGAAGACTCGCGGCGAAACCGTGTTTGCTTCGATGACTTTTCGCTTCGGCGACGAGAAGAGCCTGATGAATCGGGGGACGGCAGCAAGCCTTGCCGGACAGATGTTGATGCGCGGGACGGCCCGTCGCACGCGCGAGCAGATTCAGGATGAATTCGATAAACTGAAAGCCCGCGCTGTCGTCCTCGGCGGCCCCACATCGGCAATCGTTTCCATCGAAACTGTCCGTCAGAATCTCCCGGCAGTCTTGCGGCTGGTCGCGGAAATTCTGCGCGAGCCTTCATTCCCCGAAAAAGAATTCGAGTTGCTCAAGCAGGAACAACTGACGGGCATCGAGAGCCAGAAGAGCGAGCCGGGTTTCATCGCCTCCGTCGCTTTGGGCCGCCATCTCAATCCGTATCCGAAAGGCGATCCGCGATACACGGCGACTGCTGAAGAGCAGGTCGAAGACATCAAGGCGGCGACGCTCGATGATGTGAAAAAGTTTTATAAGGATTTCTACGGAGCCTCGAACGCGCAGGCAGCCATAGTCGGCGACTTCGACGAAAAGGAAATCTCCGCTCTCATCGCAGAGCTTTTCGGCTCATGGAAAAGTCCCCGACCTTATGCGCGGCTAGTCACGGCTTATCGCGATATCGCGCCGATCAACAAATCATTCGAAGCGCCTGACAAGGCCAATGCCTTCTTCGTCGCGGGAATGAATCTCAAGCTGAAAGATGATGACCCTGATTACCCGGCACTGACGCTGGGCAATTACATGCTGGGCGGAGGATTTTTGAATTCTCGCCTTGCGGTTCGCATCCGGCAGAAAGAGGGCCTCAGCTATGGCGTCGGCTCGAATCTCGGCGCAGGCTCGCAGGATCAGGCAGGCGCGTTTATAACTTTTGCGATTTACGCGCCGCAGAACGTCGAGAAACTCGAAGCGGCTTTCCGGGAAGAGATCGCGCGCATGCTCAAGGACGGATTCACGGCTGAAGAAGTAACGGCGGCAAAGTCGGGCTATCTGCAATCGCGCCAGGTCGCGCGCGCTCAGGACAGCGGGCTTGCGCGGAGTCTGGCTTCGTATCTTTTCCTCAATCGCAGGCTTTTGTGGGATGAAGAGTTTGAGAAAAAGATAGCCGCGCTCACGCCCGATCAGATCACCGCCGCGATGCGCCGCTATATCGATCCGGCGAAAATAACGATCATCAAAGCGGGCGATTTCGCCAAAGCGAAGGCCGCCAAACAGTAAGGCAAAAGTAAAAAGGTAAAAGGCAAAAGTGGGCATTCACGCCTTGCTCGCATACAGGGTTCTTTTTGCCTTTTCACTTGCGACGCAGCCGCCACTGAGGTATTTTCGGCCCACGATGACAAAACCGAAAATAGGCATTCTCATCTCAGGCCGCGGGTCGAATATGGTCGCGCTCCTTGACGCTATCGGCGAGGGCCGCCTTGAGGCTGAAGCGGCCCTCGTTATAAGCAACATCGAAACCGCTGCGGGACTTGAAAGAGCTACTGAGCGCGGAGTCGAAACCCTCTTCATCAATCACAAAGGAAGACTGCGCGAAGAACATGACCGCGAGATGGCCCAGGAACTCAAACGGCGAGGCGTCGCACTCGTCTGCCTCGCCGGGTACATGCGACTGGTCAGTCCTCTGTTCGTGCGGGAATTCAAAAACCGCATTCTCAATATCCATCCATCGCTTCTGCCCGCTTTCCCCGGACTCGACGCGCAACGTCAGGCGCTCGAATACGGCGTGAAGGTGACGGGCTGCACCGTGCATATCGTGGATGAAGAGCTAGACCATGGCCCGATAGTCCTCCAGCAGCCGGTCGAGGTTCGAGACGACGATACGGTTGAAACTCTCTCGGCCCGCATTCTCAAACAGGAACACCGGATTTATGCGGAAGCGGTCGGGCGCGTACTCAGCAAAGGGTTTCGAGTGGAAGGCCGCCGGACATTTTTTGAGTGAGTAGATTCGAAAAAGATAAGGGCAACGACCCTGGTGTCGGACTGCCTCGAAAGGATGATTCTACCAGCGTTATTTATTTTAGGGTCGTTGCCTGTCCCTTAGATAACCAACCACCCCTGTTCGCGTTGCCTGATGGTTTTTAGTTTTTTTTCGCGACCCTGACTTTGCTTCCCATCACGGCTTTTCGACCGTAAAGGTGACGGGTCGGGTCGTCATCATAGAGATTTCGGTTCCTCGCCGCACCTCGGCCTCTTTGCCTTTCGAGAGCAATGCCCCGGCAACGCCCGCGCCCGCGCCAACGGCTGCGCCAATCCCCGCGCCTTTTCCGCCTCCGATAACGCCGCCCAGGACTGCGCCCACTACGCCTCCGCCTCCGACGAAGACGACCTGTCGAGTCTCGCTCGAACGTCCGCTCACCGAGCTTTCGGAATCGACTTCGCCCGCGTCGCCTTGAACGTCGGTCAGGCTGCCTTCGATTTTACGTTTAGTTCCATCAGGCAGAATGAGATTGTCGAAAGCCACGGCTATCGAGCCTGCGCGACCCCGCGAGCGCGCGGGACTGACAGCCGTCACCCGCCCTTCGACAACTGATCCGGCGGGAACGACCTCGACGCCGCTTGCATAGACTGGAATCATCACAGTCGTTCGAAAGCGGTCGCCGATGCGGGCGGTCTTCGACGTGAGCGAGTCGTTCATCCTGAGCGTGAAGACCTGATTTTCAGGAAGCGTGTATGTGGCCACTACCGGCCCGACAACGGCTGCCGTGGTTTTGGGTGCCGTAGTTTTTGGGCGGACTTTGCGGACGGGTTTTTTCGCCGTTCTCCGGCGAAGCGTCGGTTTGCAGTTGCAGGATTTCTTCTGCGCGGCTAGAGCCATGGATTCGGCCACCGCCCCGATGGCAAAGATGAGCAACGCTATGGTGAATAAAGTGAGCAATCTTTTTTTCATGTCTGTCCCCCTTCTCGCCGGGTGATTCAGTTAAAGTTGAACGGGATTCGGACTGCTGCCCGGATGCGAGCGCAGGGGTGGGATGAGCGGATATGTTTGAAGTGTTGCCCTGAAAAATGGAGGCGGCTGGTTATTCGCTTCATTGAAGATCGTGATTGAAATGAGGCAGGTTGAGCTTAAAGTTCAATCGCCTCGATGCGTTGATGAAATCCTCCGCTTCTGATTCAATAGCCGCAAAGCCGAATCGTGATTATGAACAGGAGAAGGATTCTATGAAAACGAAGACCCTGCGTATCGCTTTTGCCACATGGGTCACACTGTTTTTGATTCTTTCGATTTCGTTTCCGCCCGTCTTCGAAGCGCAATCCGGCAATCAGAAGAAAGAGCCTGATGAACCGCGAACTTACAGCGAGACGGCAGGCGGCGCGGCGATAGAGATGGTTCTTGTGCCTGCCGGGAAATTCCTGATGGGATCGCCTGCTGGTGAAGCAGACCGCGACAGCGATGAAGGGCCGCAGCATCAGGTATCAGTGTCGTCGTTTTACATGGCGAAGTACGAAGTGACGCAGTCCGAATGGCGAGCGGTCGCCGCGTTGCCTAAGGTGAAGATCGACCTCAACGCTGACCCATCGGGTTTCAAAGGCGACAGCCTGCCGGTTGAGCGGGTAAGTTGGGAAGAAGCTGTCGAGTTTTGTGAAAGGCTTTCCGGGACGACGGGAAAGACATATCGCCTGCCTACGGAAGCGGAGTGGGAGTATGCGTGCAGAGCGGGGACGGGAGGGCCGCACGCGGGGAGCCTGGATGGGATGAGTTGGTATGGAAATAATTCGGGCAGATTGCGTCTTGATGCGGATAAGATTTGGAAGACGGATCGGAGCAATTATGTCAAACGAATTCTGGAAAACGGATGCCAGACACACGCTGTCGGTCAAAAGAAACCAAACGGGTTCGGGCTGTACGATATGCATGGAAATGTGTGGGAGTGGTGCATGGACTGGTTTTCGAAGGATTACTATACCCCTATTCTGATCGTTGATCCGACGGGGCCATCTGCTGGCTCGGAGAGGGTGTTTCGCGGCGGCGGTTGGGGCGACTCTGCGCGGAACTGCCGGTCGGCGCTCCGCTCCGGCGACAGGCCCAGCTATCGCTCGCCCGACCTCGGCTTCCGCCTTGTGAGAGCGTTACGCTAGGCAGTTCAAAGAAATTATGCAGAGACAGAAGAGAAGCAGCAGATGATATAATGCCAAAGGTCAAACGGCTATTAGCTGCGAACAACTTGTGAGATCGGAGAAAATTATCAATGAGCGCAGAGATGCAAAGCTTTATCGAAGTCATCGAACGATTGCCTGCGGGCGGTCATCTTCGTCTGTTCGATGTCGGCTGGGATGAGTACGAGCAACTGCTCTCGGATCTCGGCGAGGGCTATCACGTCCGGGTCAGTTTCAACGACGGGAGGCTTGAAGTTATGAGTCCGCTGCCTGAACGCGAAGCATACAAAGATATCATTCATGATTTGCTGCGGTCTCTTGCTCGCGGGCTGAGATGGCGCATGGAAACTCGTGGGTCGGCTACGCTCAGGCGCGAGGCGAAAGCCAAAGGCGCGGAACCTGATGGATGTTACTGGGTGCAGAATGCTGATCGAATGATCGGCAAAAGGAAACTCGATCTCTCCATCGACCTGCCGCCCGACCTCGTCGTTGAAATCGATCTCACCCACGGGTCAATAGAGAAGTTTTCAATCTATGTCGCCCTCGGAGTGCCTGAGATATGGCGCTATGACGGAAAACGGATGCACTTCTACAGGCTTGAGGGTGAGCAGTACACGGAAGCCGCTTCGAGCCGAGCATTTCCTTTTCTCTCCGATGACGCGATGTCTGGTTTCGTCGAGCAGGCCAAAACCGAGGGACAGGATGAGGCAATCGACTCTATGCAACGATGGGCAGAGTCGCACAGGCCCGAATGATAATCCGAATCGTGATTGCGAACAGGAGAAGGATTCTATGAAAACCGGACCGCCGCGAGTTTTTGCAATCCTGTTCAGTCTCTTTCTGATTTCGTTTCCATATCTGTCAAAAGTGCATTCGCGTGATCAGGGGAGAGAAGTCAAAGTCGTCCACAAACTGCCCGATAAATCGAAACGCTATGCGCTCGTCATCGGAGTCGATGAATACCGAGACAAGCAAATCAATCCTCTCTACGGCGCTGCGAAAGACGCACGAACTCTGGCCGAAGCTCTCGTAAAGTATGCGGGCTTTCCTGCTGATCAGGTCACGCTTCTCGCTACGGGAGAGCCTGAAGAACGAGAGCCATCGCGGGCAAACATACTTCAGCGTTTGATCAACCTCAACGGGCTTGTGCCGCGAGACGGGTTGCTGCTCGTATCATTCGCCGGTCACGGAATGCAACGTGGAGAGCGAGCCTTTCTCCTGCCCTGGGATGTACGAGTCGGCAGCCTCTCGCTTCTCGAAAATACCTCGATCTCAGTTTCACAGATGAAGGATTTGATTCGACAGACGGGCGCGAAACAGGTACTCGTCATACTCGATGCCTGCCGCAACGATCCGGGCGGACGAGCGGACGGAGTCAACCCTATGTCGAGAGCCTATCGCTTCGACTTCGATACGCGGAACCGTGAGGTCGAAGCGTTTGCGACGATTTATGCAACGGAAGTAGGCGAGCGGGCTTATGAGTACACGGAAAAGAATCAGGGATACTTCACATGGTTTCTGGTCGAGGGATTGAAGGGCGAAGCGGCGAACGAGCGGGGAGAGGTGACGCTTGCGGGGCTTGTGCGATATCTTCAGGAGAAAGTGCCGCGCCGGGTGCAGATGGATATTGGGCAGGAGAAAAAGCAACGCCCGTGGGCTTACATCGAAGGATACAGGGCTGATGAGCTTGTCATTTCAGTAACGGTGCGAGTGACTGCTCCGGCGAGCAATCCGACAGGTGTGGATGCTGCTGCGGTTGAATTGTCATTCTGGGAGAGCATCAAGAACAGTTCGGACGCGGAGGATTTCCGCGAGTATTTGAAAGAGTATCCGAACGGCAGATTCGCGGGGCTTGCTCGAAACCGGGTGCGCCAACTGGAAGTGGCAAAGTCGACTTCGACCAATCCGACGAACACGCAACCTGCTCCATCAAGTGAAAGCAAACAGGAGCATGTGGAACTGCAAACCTACACTGAGACCATCGACGGCGTTTCGATAGAGATAGTTCGCGTGCCTGCCGGGAAATTCTGGATGGGATCGCTTGATACTGAAAAACACCGGCACCCCAACGAAGGGCCGAGACATGAGGTGATGGTGTCGTCGTTTTACATGGGCAGGTACGAAGTGACGCAGGCGCAGTGGCGGGCTGTTGCGACGAAATTGACGAAGGTGAAGATTGACTTGAATCCCGACCCGTCGCATTTCGAGGGCGACGACCTGCCTGTTGAGAGGGTGAGTTGGGTAGAAGCGATAGAATTTTGCGAACGGTTGTCAAAAGCGACGGGGAAGACGTATCGATTGCCGACGGAAGCGGAATGGGAGTATGCGTGCCGTGCGACGACGACAGTACCGTATGCGGGAAGGCTGGATGATATGGCATGGTACTTCGACGACCCTGATAGCAAGACTCATTCCGTCGGTCAAAAGAAACCAAACGGATTCGGGCTGCACGATATGCATGGAAATGTGTGGGAGTGGTGCATGGACAACTGGCATGGAAACTATGAAGGTGCGCCGAACGATGGAAGCGTTTGGGAAGGCGGTGATACAAATCTCCGGGTATTACGTGGCGGCGCTTGGTCGATCTTCGCGCGGGACTTGCGGTCGGCGTTCCGCAACCGTAGCAAGCCTGATCAACCATTCCACACTGTCGGCTTCCGCCTTGTGAAGACGTTACGCTAGGCTCTTTTACGCTTTGCGGAGAAGTAGAATTGGAAATGTTTCTCTCCAACGAGAATTGCGACCGTAATTCTTTATTCAGGAGAATTCGAGAGCAGTTGTGGTAAAGTGGGCTAGCGGCGAAGGGGGTAATGAAAATGGAATCAACTACACTTGAGATCAGCAACCTGCCGGAGTCAGTCGTACAAGCCCTCCGCGAAAGAGCCGAAGAGGTTGGCACAACCGCGCCTGAGTATGTCCGCTATCTCATCGAAGAAGACCTTGCTTCATCCATCAGCCTGCGGGTCTTGTTTGCGCCAGTAAGAGAGCAAATCAAAGAAAGCGGAATCTCTGAAGAAGAATTAGACGCGCTTCTTGAGGAAGCCCGCGAAGAAGCTTATCAGGAACGACAGAGGAAGAGTGAGTGAGAAGAAAAATATTCCGTCGGTCGTCTTCGACTGTATGATTTTTCTGCAAAGCTTGATCCGGGAAGCTAATCCTGCGGTCGCCTGCCTTGAGCTATTTGAAAAAGGAGATGTCAAGCTTTTTGTAAGCGATGAAATCCTTGCCGAAATCTCTGACGTTTTAACCCGCCCCAAGCTCCAAGCCCGCTACCCTCTTCTCACCAGAGAGCGATCTGACAAACTTATCGAAAATCTCAGGAAGAAAGCCTCAGTTATTGAAAATGCCCCAAAAAAGTTTGCCTATGCACGCGATCCGAAAGACGAGCCTTATATCAATCTCGCGATAGTCGCAAATGCCGACTACATCGTAAGCCGCGATAAAGACCTGCTTGATCTCATGAAGGGACACACGAACGAATGCAAAGAGTTTCGACAAAAGCTCAGACGGCTCAAGGTGATTGAGCCGCAGGAGTTTCTGAAAATCGCCTCGCCTGCAAAAGAAAAATAATCGCGGCTGTTCTTCTGATTCAGCCCAAAGCCTGAACTTTACTGAAAAAACTACTGCGCCCGCAGTATGCCGAGCGGCTTTTTCGTAAGCACATCGAAAGTCGAAATCGAACCGACAACGATCACTAAAGCTATCGTCGCCGCTACCCCTGCGAGGTTTATTTCCGGCGTTGAATTCCACTCGATGTCGAACACATACCGCGAAGCTCCGTAAGACAATCCCATCGCGGCTGCCGATCCGATCACCCCTGCGACAAACCCGAGCAAACCATACTCAGCGATCAGAATCATCAGCAGAACTTTTTTCTTCGCCCCCAGAGTCTTCAGCACAGCAGCTTCGTAGATGCGCTGGAATTTGGTCATCGCAATCGAGCCTACCAGTATCAACGCGCCGCTGAGGAAAACGAATAAGCCGACGAAGGAAACCGCAAGCGTCACGTTGCCGACTATTCGCTTGACGTTCTTGATAATATCAGTCACGTCGATGACCGAAATGTTCGGGAACACATCGAGCAATGCGCTCTGAAATCGCGCCCTCTCCCCTTCTTCGGTCGGGCCGTCAATCGCGCCGACCATCATCGTCGGGGCATTATCCAGAGACCCCGGACGGAATAACACCATAAACCCTGTGCGCGAGCTTCTCCATTCGACGTGACGCATACTTGTGACTCGCGCAGTGATGCGGCGGCCCTGAACATCGAACGTGATCGTGCTGTCGATGTCCAGTCCTCCAAGCCCTCGCATACTCTCTTCGACCGAAACTTCAGGCTCCTCGGAAGGCTCATTATTCCAGAACTCGCCCGCGACGATATCTTCGTTTTCTTCAAGGTTCGGGCGATATGTCACGACGTACTCGCGCCCCAGCCGCCCGCGCTCGCGTCTCATCTCGGATTGCTCGAAATCGATCTCGCGCCCGTTGATCTCGACCATTCGCATACGAACGGTCGGAATCAGATTGATGCGCTGGCCCGTCTCGCGCGCAACCAGTTCTTCGACGCCCTGCCGCTGGTCTTTTTGAACATCGATCAGAAACAGATTCGGAAACTGGCTCTGGCGACCGAAATCGAATTCATACAGAAGGTTCGTTTGAATCGAGCGCGTGGCGACGATCAGAAACACTCCAAGCCCGACGACCGTTACGATGATGCGAGTCTGATTGCCCGGTCGATGCATACTGTTGATGGCCTGACGCAGAGGAAATGAAGAAATGTTTTTCATCCTCCGCACGAGCCATATCAAAAGCATCGCGGCAAGCTGCAACGCGCCTGCCGTCACCGCAAGCCCCGCGAGAAAAAGTCCTCCCACTCTGAACGATCCCGCCTGCCACGACACGACGAAAACAAGTCCCGCAAGCACTATCGCGCCGGTAGTCCAGCGCAGAAGATCGAATCTCTTTCGCGGCCCTTCGTCTTCGTCGCGCAGAAGCACGTTCGGTTTTATGCGTCGAATGCGAAGCAGCGGCAGAGCCGAAAAGAGTATGCAAATCAGCATTCCCACGCCAAGCCCCTGAAGCACCGCCCACAGGTCGAGACCGTAATCAAGATTCTGCGGCAGGCGGTCGGCGAAGTAATGCGACACGAGTTTCAAAACGCCTTTCGCCATCGCTATCCCCAGGGCGCTTCCCGCAAGTCCGAGTGTGAGAATCTGAGCGAGATAAACGAAGGTGATCTTTCGCCCCGTCCCGCCGAGGCATTTCAGAACGGCGATGGATTTTTTCTTCTGATCGATAAACACTCTCGTGACATTCGATATGCCAAGCCCTCCCAGGACTAAAATGATCAAACCCGTAAGCGACAGATAATCCTCAGCGCGGCTGATTTGATCCGAGAGATTTTCCTGCGCGTCTTTGTACGAGCGCACGTTGACGAGTTGACTTTTGAGATCAGCTTTCAGTTGAGCGACGAGCGCGGGCATTCCGCCTTCGGGCGCGGTGAACAAAAATTTCCTTCTTGCGCGACTGCCGAATCCCGTCAGCCCCGCACCTTCGAGAGCCGCTCTTTCGATGAAGACTCGCGGGCCGAGGCGAAAGCCGCCCGTGCCTCCCGGCTCCTCTTTGAACACTGCGCGAATCTGAAAAAGCTTCAGCCCGATCTTCACTTCATCGCCGACCTGAAGGCTCAATCTGTCGAGCAGGGCAGACTGAACGACTGCCCCGCTGTTTGCGAGCATCGAGTAATCGAACCTCTCGCCATTCAAAAGCAAGAAATCGCCGTAGAGAGGAAATCCCTCATCGATGCCTTTAAGCTCGATCATCAACGCGCCCTCTTTATCTTCGCCCGCCGGACGCAGCATCGTCGCGGATTCGATGGTTTCGATCTTCCCCACCGCCCTGGGAGAGCGAGCCGTCTTATCGATGATCGAAAGTGTTTCTTCACTCCACGGGCGATTGGAATCCACCTGAACATCTGCCGTGAGCAGAGAGCGAGCTTCGCCCGCGATTGCGCGATTGACATTTTGAGTCATCGAGCGCAAAGCGACTATCGAGCAGACGCCGATGGCTATACAGATGAAGAAAAACAGGAGCCTCTTCCACGAAGCCCTCAAATCACGTCGCGCCATTTGCAGAATGAACTTCATACTTCGGAAGCCTCCATCTCCGGGGTCTGCGCGCCCGTGTCATTTATCACCCGTCCGTCGCGCAGCGAAATCTGACGGTCGGCCATCGCCGCTATCTCGGCATCATGCGTGACCAGAATGAGCGTAGTATTGCGGCGGCTGTTCATCTCGGTCATCAGTTCCAAAACGTGCCTGCCGTTTCGGGAATCGAGATTTCCCGTAGGTTCGTCGGCGAGCAGTATGGAAGGATCGTTTGCAAAAGCGCGAGCGATGGCTATGCGCTGCTTTTCGCCGCCCGAAAGTTGCGAAGGATAATGATGAGCGCGACCGAGGAGGTCTACATCTTCGAGCAATTGATGGGCGCGCTCACGGGCGTCTCTGACTCCAGCGATCTCCATCGGCACGATTACGTTTTCAAAGGCGGTGAGCGAAGGCATAAGATGAAACGACTGAAAGACGAAGCCGATTTTTTCGCCGCGAAGCTCGGCCAGTTTATCTTCGCTCATATCGTTGATCGCCTGCCCGTCGATTCGGATCACTCCTGAAGTCGGCGCATCGAGTCCGGCAATGAGACCAAGCAGGGTTGATTTGCCGCTGCCCGAAGCTCCGACTACCGCTATGAATTGCCCATCGGGTATTATGAGGTCGAGCGCGTGAAGAATGGTGAGCATCTCCGAGCCGGAAGGGACGATTTTCGATACCTTGCTGAGTTCTATCATGAAAAAATTTCTGCTCTTTTTTATTTTAATCGGAGCCGCAGCTTTTGCATCGTGCAACAGCCAGCCCACTGAATCGAGCGAGCCGCCCGCCTCAACAGCGGCGTCCAAAGCGCCAGCAAAGAGTTTACCTAAGATAGTCGCTTTCGGCGACAGCCTCACAGCCGGTTACGGACTCAGTCCTCCCGAAAGCTATCCATCCCTTTTGCAAAAGCGACTCGATGCTGACGGATTCAGATACGAAGTGGTCAATGCCGGTGTTTCAGGCGACACATCGGCAGGAGGCGTGAGACGAATCGACTGGGCGATGGATGGCGATGTGCGCATTGTGATAGTCGAACTCGGCGCAAATGATATCCTTCGCTTTCAGCCCATCGCGGAGATGAAAAAAAATCTCGGCCAGATCGTACTTCGCGCCAAAGCGAAGGGGGCGCGAGTGCTGCTTGCAGGGATGGAAGCTCCAACGAACGCGGGGCCTGAGTATCGCAGGGAAGCCCGTCAGGCATTCATCGATCTTGCGCGAGAACACGACACGGAGTTGATTCCGTTTTTCCTCGAAGGAGTGGGAGGGATGGAACGGCTCAATCAACCGGACGGCATTCATCCGAACCGAGAGGGGACGAAGATGGTCGTTGAAAATGTGTACAGGCATCTTCGCCCGATGCTGGAGAAATAGAAAAGAGCCTTGTGGCGCAATGCGGTCAGATTGCGCGCCCTGAAAGTACGAACATTGAAGGTCACGCAAGCTAACAGCTTGCGCCACTTTTTTCGAGGAATATGACAGAAATCTATGTCAGCACGGATGTTGAAACCGACGGCCCTATACCGGGGCCGCACTCGATGTTGAGCTTCGCGTCGGCTGCGTACACAGCAGACAAGCTTCTGATCAGCACGTTTACGGCCAATCTCGAAACGCTGCCCGACGCCACGGGCCATCCGAAAACCATGCGATGGTGGCAGACTCAGCCGGAAGCTTGGCGAGCCTGCCGCGAAGACCTTCAGCCGCCGCGGGCCGCTATGAAAAAATATCTCGCGTGGCTCAAACGCCTGCCCGGAGATCCGGTCTTCGTGGGCTACCCCGCGGCTTTCGATTTCATGTTCGTCGCGTGGTATTTGATACGCTTCACGGGCGAAAACCCTTTTTCGCATTCCGCGCTCGACATAAAAACTTTCGCGATGGCGATGATGAAAACCGGCTACCGCGAATCGACGAAACGCCAGATGCCTCGTCGCTGGTTCGACGATCTTCCGCACACGCATCAGGCATTGGACGACGCGATAGAGCAGGGCGCGCTGTTTTGCAATATGCTTGAAGAGCATAAAAGATGACTCGGTCGACCTTAGGCTTGCGTCGGCTGCTGCTTTCGATTATTCATTTGCACTGGCGGGCTGAATGTTGAGGAGCGAAATGACTGCTCCGGCTTTGCCGCGTAGCGGCGGTTGAGTGTAGCCGCGTACTTTAGTGCGCGGACAAACGCGCGTAGATATCCTCGTCGCGTCAGCGACGGTTGAGTGATTCAATCGTCGCTCGCGCGACGAGGATAAACAGGCTCGACATTTCCCGGCGTTGAAACACCGGGCTAAATTCACGAGGCCGCTACGCGGCAGCAGAAACAGCTTTACTTTTAATCAACGCCAAATAAAAAAAGGAACCTGGAAATGACTGCTGACGCAATCGACAATCAAACGCCCGACTCGGAAATAACCGCTGCCGCACGAAAGCGCAACGAAGCATTGCTTGATCGATATCGAAATCAAATGATCGAGCTTGAGCCAAAGTATTTAATTCAGATGGCTCATCTCACCGTTCCCGCGACCGTGTGGAAATACATCGAAGGCGCGGTCGTAAAGTCAGTCGCCAATCTGGTGATGCTCGATCTTGAAGATTCTATCCCGCGCGACAACGCCGTGCTTTTAGCCGAGGGCCGCGCAAACGTCATACGCGCTTTCAATGAACTGGGCTGGGGAAAGAAACTCCGTTTCTTTCGACCACGAGGACTTGAACTCGACCCCGCGCACGAAGACATCAGTGTGATAGTGGAGCGAGCAGGCGCGAACCTAGACGGGTTGATCTACCCCAAGATCGAAGACGCGGACGAGGTTCGCTCTATTGACGAAACGCTCACTGCGCTCGAAAATAGGCACGGACTCCCCCAGGGAAAAATCAAAATCGAGCCTTTGATCGAATCCGCTTCAGCCGCGGAGCGCGTCTTCGAAATAGCCTGCTCTTCAAGGAGGCTCGTCGGTTTAGTGTTCGGCTCTTTTGATTACTGGGCCTCGCTCGGAATGCGCGGGGTCGGTTATCGCGCCGACCATCCTCTGATCAACGCGGCGCGATGCGCGATAGTGAACGCCGCTGCCGCCGTAGGCATTCCGGCCATAGCCGAGATGACCACGAACTACCCAACGCGGGACAAGAGCGAAGAAGAACGCCGACAGGCGATAGAAGAATTCCGGCGAGATGCCCTGCTTGCTCGTGATTTCGGATTTGCTGGCAAGTGGACAGGCATACCAGATCAGACCGCGCTTGCGGTCGAGATATTTCAGATTCCTGATGATGAGATAGGGCGCGCAATCGAAGAGGCGAAACTTTTTCTCGAAGCCGAGGCGCAGGGAAAGGGAGCAACGATGATCGCAGGCAAGATGGCCGACCGCGCTACGGACAGAATCAATCGCGCGACTTTGAAGGCCGCCTTCGCGCTCGGTCGCGTGGATGATAAGTTGGCTGAAGAGCTTGGGATAAAATGACGTTGGGTGGATCGCCTGATGCGCTTTCTTAGTTGAATATCCTTATGGAAACAACAATCCTCATCGCGAAAATCATTGGCCCCGTCTTACTCGTCCGCGGGGTATCGATATTGCTTGATCGCAAACATTTCACGACGATGATGGAAGGACTCGAGCGGGAAATCAACACCGTGGCTTTTTCGCTTTTCCCCATCGCTTTGCTGATGGCCTGCATCGCGCTGGCCATACTGCACACAAATACTTCGAGCCTCGCCGCGATTTTCATTCAAATCATCGCGTGGGGCGGAATGGTGAAATCATCTGCTCTGATCATGTTCCCTCGCGCGGTCGTCGCCAAGGTTCGCATACTTGGCCGCGCAGGTTTTATCCACGTCGTCTGGTTCGTGTGCCTGACGGTCGGAGGGTACTTTGTCTGGTTCGGGTATTTCGCGTCACGCAGCGTTTAGAGCGTGTTTAGTAATTCGACATTCGCACCGAAGGTGCGTCGAGAAGGTAGCCAGACGTGCAACGTCTGGACGCAAGCAGATTATTTCCGCGCTCTGAAAGAGCGCCAGAATCTTCTGCCGCGTCTTCAACGCGGGACTCGTTGTTCGACGGTTCCAGATGTTTCACATCTGGCTACCTTCTTCGCGCCGCTTCGCGGCAAAAGGAGTTTTGAATAAAATACAGATGTTAGCCTTTCCCCCACTAACTGTCAGGGCTCACAACATCGTGAACAAAAAAGGCTCAGAACATCGTGAACAAAATAGTTGAGCGAAGGCTCAGAACATCGTGAACAAATGTCAAGAATTGGCCCAAAACCAAGCATTATTTGCTGTTGCATCGCACAGAATGTTTACGATGTTGTGAGCCCTGCTTCAACTATCCAAACGCCAAAAAGTGTTCACGATGTTGTGAGCCCTGACAACTAACATCTAACATCTGATATCTAACATCTCCCCACAGGAGGAAGATATGAGCGGCACGGCGAAAGAGATGAAAGTGATGGAGCCGAAATACGGGCGACTGCTCGATGATTTCCACACGGGCGATATTTATCATCATCCGTGGGAAGTCACTATCGATGACGGAATGCTTGCGATGTTCGCGGCTTCTTTCCTCGACGCGAATCCGCTTTATTCGAGCCGTCGTTACGCTCGCGATATGGGATTCAAGGATAGAGTCGTTCATCCGCTGGCGCTTCTAAACCTCGCGCTCAGTTTTTCGGTTCACGATATATCCGAGCAGGCAATCGCGCATCTCGCCTACATCGATCTCCGATTTCCCAGCGTCGTTTATCCGGGCGATACGATAAGCGTCTTTTCGGAAATCCTCGGCGTGCGCGCGTCGGAATCGAAGCCTGATCGCGGAATAGTTCATCTGCGCACGACGGGAGTCAATCGCTACGGCGTGCCTATTGTCACATTCGAGAGAAAAGCCCTCATTCCTGCCGGACGACTCGAAGGCCGCGCGCACCCGGAAAGCGTCAATCACGCGCCGCCGCATCGCGGGCCGGTCACGGGCGCGCTCCCGCGCGATCTGGCTCTGGAGATGAAAATCCCCGCGTGGCACGGAAGGCCGCGAGGACTCTTCGAAGACTTCGACGTGGGCGATGTGATTCTGCACAACTGGGGCCGGACGGTCGGAGGCAGCGAGCATATGCAACTCACCATGCTGACGCGCAATTCTCATCCTTTGCATTTCGATGAAGTCTATTGCCGCGAGCGCAGCTTCACGCGAGAGCGAGTCGTCGAGGGCGGGCTTGTGTTCGCGTGGGCCTGTTCGCTTGCGAGCCGCGACACCAGTGCAAACGCTATATGGGAGATGGGCTTTGATCGAGGCTCTCATCCCGCGCCCGTGCTGACGGGAGACACTCTCTATGCGGCATCGAGAGTGTTGGAAAAGCGCGACTACAACGAGCGATCAGGGATAGTGAGATTTCATCTCGTAGCGGTAAAGAATGAAAAGCCCGCCGAGATTATGCGGGCAGGCGTGGATTTATTCGACGGACGATTCGAGCAGAAGGTTTTTGAAATCGAGCGATCAGTCCTGCTGCCTCTGAAAAGCGCGCTTGCAGCTCATCCTTAATTAGGGCGGCTCGTAAGAAATTGTTTCCGCGTGTGATCGCGGACGACGCTGATCGCGATCAGCATCAGGTATTTGCTCATCGAATCCGCGCGGGCGCATTCTACTTCTTTCAACGCCAAACCCCGATCTTCGATCAATCTCAGATAAACCGCCTGGGTGAGTTCTTCGACGATATGGCCATCATCCATCGCGCTGGTCAGCGAGAGAGTTTTAAGCACACTGGCGCGGATCGTAGTGTGAAAGCGGCGCACGAATTCCTGCCAGGCCATTTCATCAACCGGACGATGGGAGCATCTCGCGGCCAGTTGAGCATCCGTGCAGTTTGGAACGTGCGGGGCTGTACTCATAAATTCAACCGTGTTTCCAGAAATTGAAACCGTGAAAAGACGACGCTCTCGAACGGAAATGATGCTGTGCGACGCCGTTATGATGACCTGAAAAGCCCGGTCTTACCCTTATGATCAGGAAAACTCATCCGCTGCCGGTATTTCATCTGTCGATCATCCCCTACACTTCTATATGACAAACACGGAAAAACATTACGCCTCGCTCGATGCTCTCAGATTGATCCTTATGACGATGCGATTGCGAGGCAGGCTATCTCTTCACGACTCTGAATGGATACTCGTCTATCGTTTCGGTCGCGCCTGAATCCGTAACGCCTGTGAGGGTGAGAATGTAGTCTCCTGATTTGAGCGCGGCGGCGGGCAATGTCATAAGGATAATCCTGCCGTTTCTCCCGCCCTGAGATGCAAGCGACGACCAGCTTTTGATGATCGCTCCTTCGACCGTTTTCAGCGCAGCCCTGTAGCCAGAGTGAAGGTCTTCTATCAAGACTGCCTGCAATCGCACGCGCTCCGTTCCGGCAGTTATGACAAGTTCTTTGCCGCTGCCCGCGCCGCGAGCGACGTTTGATGAAAGAAGAAAAGCGATTTCGGAAGATGCCTGCCTCGAATCAATCTGCTGATTGCGTTGTCTCTCGGATTCAAGCTCGCCTTCAAGCTGGCGGTTGCGCGAGGTTTGCTCCTCGATTTGCTGTTCGAGTTCCTGCTGCCTGCTTTCGAGCGATGCGCGCTCAGACGAGACCTCTTCAAGTTCGTTTTTAAGCCATGCTGTCTCGACGATGAGCCACGCCGAGACGATTATGAGCAACGCAATCGCGGCCAGCGGAACCATCGCTGCCCGATTTCTGAAGAGGTTGAAAAACCGACTCTCGGAAGCTTTTCCATCTGGAGAGGTTTCAGGCAGGCGATCAATATAAACGGCCCAGGTCTCGGCAAACTCCACGCGGTCGCGCCGCGCAGAAGAGCGAAGAAAATGTTTCTCGAATCTTTCGCGCTCCGCTCCCTTGAGACTTCCCATCGTGTAAGCGTCAATGATCTCGTCTTCGACCGCGAGCAATCGCTCGAACATTTCGCGTTCGCCTAAGTATCGCTCCTCGACCCTTTCCTGTTCCTGTTCGCTCAACTCTCCGAGCAGGTATCGGGTCAAAATCTCGTTGTCGCCGCCCTCTTTCACTCTTCCTCCATAATGTAATGCGTAAAACCGAATTTCATTTCAACTCTCGGTCGACTCTCTCAGGCAGGTGAAGAGACAGGTTTCCAGTTTTTCGCGGATTCGATGAACGCGAATCCTCAAAGTGTTGAGCGGGATGCCGAGCGAGAGAGCCATCCGTCGGCGATTCTCTATTCTGGTTTCTTCTCCGCCCTTGTAGTAAGAGATGGCGAGGTCGCGCATGTCGGGCGGGAGTTTTTCGACGCAGCTTTCCAGGCATTCGAGTCTTCGTTCAAGGCTGTATCGCTCAAGGCGCTGGCTGTCCGTCTGCTCAGGGTTCTCGGCGGGATGATGCGAAGGCGAAAGCGTTTCAATCGAAGTCCAATCTCTTTCAGGATCGCGCAGATGTTCTCGCATCACGTTGCGGGCGACTCCGTAAAAATATGCCCCGATGGAGTGGGGCGGGATTTCCTGACCTTCGATTATTCTGCGCGCGACCCGGTTGATCGTTTCGTCAGCAAGATCGAGAGGCGACGCGCAGCCGCGGCACTCGAAGAGCTTTGTTATCTCAGCCCGTATGATTTCGTATTTCTGTGCGGCGGCTTCCGCGTCGGCGTCAAGTTGCGCAAGCAGGCTGTTGAAAGCCTCCTCAGTCAGAGACCAGATTCTTTTCTGAATTGGCATTTCTCTCCCGCCTGAGAAGTGTGCGAATGACAAAAATTACTCTAACCGGGCTTGAAAGGCAAAAAGAAAAATCGGAGTGGCATGGTTGACAGTTGATAAGGTTTGAAAAATTACTGACCCTCGGCTCTCGGCTAAAGATCGAGTATCACCGCCAGTCTCCCTGAATAATGAAGGCGGCCCAGTAGTAAGGCGCGCGCCAACGCCTCTGCGAGAGCATTTCGATCTGAGCGGCGCGCAGAGCCTCGGCTGGCCTAAGCCCCTGGCGAAACATCTTTTCGTAAAATCTTTTCATCAATTCAGCCGTCGCCGCATCATCCACTTTCCAGAGGCTTGCCACCACTCGCGCAGCCCCGGCGTACATGAAACCTCTCGTCAGCCCCACGAGTCCTTCGCCTCGAATCTCGCGACCGAGCGCCGTCTCGCACGCGCTCAAAACGACCATCTCCGCCGCAAGCCTCATGTTGTATATTTCGTGAAGCCTGAGAGAGCCGTTCTGCTCTCTCCCCTCGCGGTCGAACAGCGAAAGTATTATGCGTGAAAGCTCCGGGCGCTCGTTGTCCAGAATTCCATGCGTCGCAAAATGTATTATTCGGTACTGACTGAGATCGGGACTCAGGGCCGTGGCGCGGCTTGCTTCGAAGCCTGTAGCCATCAGGGATTCTTCCCTGCCGACCGCCGCAAGTATGGCTTCGGCTTCTGTGTTCGAAAAACTCAGTCGCGAGAGGTTTTCTTCCTGCCTTTTCACTCCCGTATAGCGATTCGACCGAGAGTTGATCGAAGACGCGCTTTTAAGCATCCGCGAATCGTTTCTTGAAAAGACGGGATCGGCCAGCGCCGCGACCGCTTTGGGAGCCGTCGCTCGCCCCGCGGTTTCGTTTCTCAGCACTGCCAGCACCGAAGCGGACGGAAGGTTGATGATTTCATGATCGAGTATCATCGGCCTGTAGGCGTCCGTTGTCCGTTGTCCGTTGTCCGTTGTCCGACTCCGGCTGTCTGCAACTGACCACTGACCACTGACCGCTGACCACTGTGGAGAGGGCAGCGCGCGAAAAGGGATGTATTGGAGCGCACCGTCGGCGACGATCACGAGTCGCTTCTTTTTAATCTCGGATGCTGCGGGCGCGATGATCATTTCCGCCAGCCGCGCCGATGCTTTCGCGTATTGCCGATCAGCGCGCGCTTGCGCTGAAAATGCCGCTTCGCCTTTCACGCTGCGGTTGCGTGCTGTCAGATGCGAGTAAACTTCTCGCGTGGCGTTTTCGATTTCCTCGCGCGACGGAAGCTCGCGGCAGGCGAGCGAATCTGAAGTCACGACCCACAGATAACTGCGATCATCGCCCAGCGCGTATTCCAGAAGCGCGGCGTCGCGGTCGAGCAGCTTCTGAATCTCTTCGAATCTGAGAGGTTGGGGTTGAGCGAGCGCGGCATAGCGCGGGTTCTTCGCGCGTATTTGCGCGCGAACCTGCTCGCGCTCCGAGAGAAGGTTATCGATCTCTCTTGCCGCGGCTTCTGCCTGTTCGCGGGTGTGTGCGCCTGCGGGCAGTCGGGCCTGAGCTTCGGCTTTTTCATCGATCTGTCGTTGCAATTCGCGCTCGCGCCTAATAAGCGCCGAGTCTGCTCCCTGTTGAATGTCGGCGCGGGCCTCGACGAGCGTTTCAAGAAGCGTTCTTGCCCGCGCCTGCTCGCTTACGCCGAGGGCCAGAGAGTCGAGTCCTTCGCCGCCCGCTTGTTTATGCATCTGCATGAGGATGTCGATATAAAGCTCATAGTTTTGCCGCACGGTTGCGAGATATGAGGCGCGCAGGTCTTGACGTATGACATCGGCTCGAAGTTTTTCGGCTATACGGAGAGCCTCCTCGATATTATGGCGGGCTTCTGAAAGATTTCGCGTATCGCGATGGATGCGGGCGATGTTGAAGAGAGTGGTCGTCTCACCGAATGGGTCTCCGGCTGCGCGATTGTAGGAGAGAGCCTTTTGATGATAGTCGAGAGCTTTTTGATTATGGCCCGTAGCGCGATAGATATTTCCAATGAGGTTGAGCGTATAGGCTTCTTCTCTGCGGTCTGCTGTCGATTGGCTCAACGCAAGCGAGCGGTTGTAGTAATCCAGAGCTTTGGTTTTGTCGCCTGCTGAGTCGTAAACCATTCCGATGTATTTCAGAAGGATCGCTTCCAAATATCGGTTTTTTTGTTTTTGAATCAAAGGCTGGGCTTTCCGATAGTAAGCCAGTGCGTTTTGGTTTTCTTCGAGCCTGTGATACGTGCTGCCGATCTTTAGCAGAGTTTCTATCTGCGCCTTTCGGATGCCAATACGATCATAAAGCTTCAGCGCCTCTAAATAGCTTTCAAGCGATCTTCGATATACGCCCATCTCTTCAAGCACATATCCCTTTCCGTTGAGCAGCATGGCCTTCGATATCAAGTCTCCGCTGGGGCGGCATATTGCCATGGCCTGTTCGTAATGGTTGAGGGCTTCCTGCTTGAGACCCAGCTTGGAGTAATGGTGTCCAATCGCTATCAATGTCAAAGTTTCTCCGCGTTTGTCATTTGCGGCTTTCCAGAGAGGAAGGGCTTTGTTATAGCATTCAGCCACCCGATCTGTATCGTTCAAATCTGAATAGGCGTATCCCAAGTATAAGAGCGTTTGCGCCGTAATCCGGCCATCACCCAATCCATCGCAAAGCGACAGAGCCTGATTGAGAAATTCGAGCGACTGTTTCAGGTCTTCAGAAAAATGATATATTTCTCCTATATTATTGAGGCTGCGAATTTCTCCTTCGATATCCTGAACAGACCGATTAATGGCCAGAGCTTTGTTGCAATGCTCAAGAGCTTTTTCGTCGTCTCCCATAAAAAGGAAAATGTACCCTATATCGCTAAGGACGCGGCTCTCTAATCTAAAGTCCATGAGGCTTCGGCTGAGTCGCAATGCCTGGCCGTACACTTTGAGGGATGCCTGGAGTCTTCCCATAACATAGTATGCCTCGCCCAGGGCTATCAATATGCGGGCCTCTTCTCGCCTGTCCGCGGCGATCCTCCACATCGTCACAGCTTGCTTGTATTGATTTATTGCTTCCTCCATTGATTTTGCTTTCCATTCCCTCCACAGCCGCTCTCCGTTTGCAAATGCCTTTTCAGCCGCAATGCGGAACCTGCCATTGACATTAGCTGATCTGGCCTGCTCCCTGCGCAGTCTGTCTCTCGAAAGGACTCCTCGATTGGCGAATGATTCATTGACATTCCTGAGATGCTGATCGGATTTGATCCCGGCTCTGCAAGCTGGTTGCAAGACTTTGAGATCCCTTTTTGGGAGCAAGGTTTCGGAAGCAAAAACCCATTTGCCTTGCTGCTCTGTGATATCGACAGGGAGGGAGAGAAACGAAAATGAAAGAACGCAAGCACATATAAATCGGGCACTGGGTCGTATGGCAGCTAACAAATGCGCCATGAAGATGGAAAGCGATTTCGCCCCTACGGAGTTGAACAGATCATTTTCAGCTATAAACATATTGCTCCTGTGGAGCTAAACGAGGATCGAATTTCGCAATGTACTCTCAGAAGCAAACCAGCGAACAGCCCGGCTGGCCTTCACTCAGGCTTACATTCATCCTTGTTGAAGGTGATAGGCGGATTCTTCACCTTCACTGATACAGCAGATTCCATTCTGCTCCAGGGAGGGGTAAATCTGCTCCAGGGCGGAGTAAATCGCCCGGAACCGGAAACAGATCGCACCTCGGAAGCGGACGAGGCTCCCTGAACCTGAAGCTTGCCCCGTATCGCTTCCTGCCCGCGCGGCCCCCGGCGCGTCTGCTCGACATACTTGTGAAGAAATTCGTCCCATTTCGTCTTCTTCGAGAAAAGAAGATTTTTGTACTTGCCTGTCACTTCGGCCCACGGGAAGTAGATCGAAACTCCTCGCGAGTATTGAAACGCCGCCCCGCTGTAGCACGACTTCACCACGAGACTTTCAACCGCAATCTTCACTGCACTGCACGCCTCTTTGACCTGCTCGTTATCGCAGCCTTCTTCCAGAAGATCGCAAAAATCGAACAGGTCAACATAGTCTTCAAACTTATAAGACTGCGCCCGCCAGTGCGCCAGCAAAACAGCGTCTTCAACCGAGCGCGCCTCTATGCTCGAACGGAGAACTTTGGCCAATCGATTTACGGCCTCCGCCATCGCGTCGCTTTTTTCCGAATCGCAGGCCGACAAATCGACCGATACGCCCGCGCTCGCATAGTCCGAATAATAGCCTGTATATTTTTCGACTATCGCGCAGGCCAGATCGCGCGGCTTTATATCAGGACTTGCGTTGAGCGTTTCCAGAATTCTGTGATAAGGCCAGCCGGCGTCAGGCTCGAAGCCCTCCGCGCCGACGAGAAACCTGACCGTCTTCTTCACCTCATAACCGACTTCGGCTGTGCTCATAAGGCAGGCATCGAGACCGAGTAGGTCGATCCGTTTCAATTTCTTTTTCGCTTCCTCAAGCGCCCAGCGAAGACGCGGGATGCTCAGGTAGGAAGGCGGATTATCATCTCTTATCAGATAATCGCCTTCGGCCCCGCTGCCGTGACCGGAAAGGACGACCATGTAATTATCCGCTGGGAAACGATCAGCCCCCCAGATTATAAAATCCCTCAGCATCCTGGCCGACGCCGAAGCTTCCTGCCAGAGAGGCGAGCCTTTCGACTTTCGCGAACTCATCCTGAGCGCCCTGGCATATTCGTCAAGAGCGCCGTCGGATGGATTCTGCCCGATGATATAACGAGAGATCGGAACATTGCGCGCTTTGGAATCATACTGAGCGATGACCGCCACGCGGTCGTTCGCTCCGATTCTGTACATCTCCTTGAGCGCCCACACGCATTCTTCGCTCAGATTGTTGTCCCCGCTCAGATAGACCATCACCGTCCACTTTTTCTTTTCCCCCATGTGTTTTCTCCTTTTTCAAGAAAGAATCTCCACTGTTAATAGCCAGGGCGACTGAGAGACGCTAACTCGAAGCGATTCCTAAGCTGACCATGTATGAAAACATAATTTCTGATCCTGTTGTCTGTCTACAGCGGAGAATTTGCCGAGCGAAAAGACCAAAGAACAGGAGCCATAAATTTTCAGGTTGCTTCGTCTGAGCGAAGCTTCAACGCGCTGCTATGTACCATGAATCACTCCACTATTGCAACAGCCCTGCGGTTGACGGCTTCACATTTTTCTGAAAGTTTCGGTTGCAAAAAAGTTGCGAAAGTTCCTGTCGCCTGCGACCTGACTTCATTGCTCGCCGCGCGCATTGTCTCTATAATCCGTCGAAAGATCATCGTTCACATTGGTTTTATGGCTACCGCTGCGCTGACAAATTCGGAACCTCGCATCATCCCGCTCTCGGAGGCGGATGAGGCGGAGCTTGCGCCTCTCTTCGAAGAGCAATGCCGCGAGTGGCTCTCCCTGCTTAGGTGGGATTACTCCGCGCCGAGCCGCATGATCCGCGATGTTCTGGCCGAATCGGAGCTTCTCGGTTTTGCCGCTTCGGTCGAAGGTCAGTACGCGGGGCTGGGTTTTTATGTCGTGGAAGGGGGCCGCGTATCAATAGGGGATATTTATGTCTCAAAGCATTGGCGCGGGAGCGGAATCGATGGCCGGATAGTCGAGGCGATGATCGAAGAGATCGACCGCCTGACGCGCATACGCCGCATAGAGAGCCAGTGCGTCCAGATAGGCAACGACAGCGCAGGCGAGATGTTCCAGTCTCTCGGATTTCATCAATGCGACCGGCGCTTTATGATGACTCATCTCAAGCGCGCCGCTGAAGTCGACCCCTCGTTTTCTCACATCGAAATAAGATCGTGGGAAGAAGATGATTTCGACGAAGCCGCTCGCGTCATTCACAGTTCTTATCGCGGCAGCCTCGACGCCCGCGTAAACAGCCAGTATGCGCGCGAGGAAGGCTGCAGTGAAACGCTATCGATTCTGACCGGGCATATATGGTGCGGAGACTTTCTGCCCGAAGTCACCCGCGTGGCCGTCAGCGCGGACACCGGCCAGATGGTCGGCGTACTGATAGCCTCTCGCATAGCAGAGGGCGCGGGTCACATAAGCCAGATTTCATTGCGCAGGGCTTTTCAGGGATTAGGAATAGGGCGATGGATGATCGAGTCGGCGCTCGTGAAATTTTCGCGCTGCGGGATAGATGCCGTCTCGCTTGCCGTGACAGCAGGCAACAAGGGCGCGGTTCATCTCTACGAGAGTTGCGGCTTTCAGACCATTCACACCTTTCCGGTCTTCTACCGCGAGCGCAGGCGCAGGCGCGCGGGCGGCTGAATCGAGGGCTGTAAACTATTTCCAGTGGAACTCATCAGCATTTGAACAGGTGGGCGGAGCCGCGAGCGATCAGACTCCCGACTCCCGACTTCAGACTCCAGACTTCTTTGAGGAGGAACACGATGCATCAGGACTTGACCCGTCTTACAGAGAAAACCGAATTCACCCGCAGAGAGTTCGTCGTCACGACTCTCGCCACAGGCTTTGCCGCAGCCGTCGAGCCAGTCTCGGCGCAAACGATAACGACCGACACCGCAGGTCTTGTAGCCGGTGAAGTGAAAATTCCGGTCAAGGGCGGCGAGATTCCCGCTTATCGCGCGATGCCCGACAAGGGAAAATCCTTTCCAGTCGCGTTAGTCATTCAGGAGATATTCGGCGTCCATGAGCATATAAAGGACATCTGTCGGAGGTTCGCCAAGCTCGGACATCTGGCCATCGCCCCTGAACTTTATGCCCGACAGGGCGACGTGTCACGGATGACCAACGTCAACGAGATCATCACCAATGTAGTATCGAAAGTCCCCGACGCGCAGGTGATGGCAGACCTCGACGCGACGGTCGAGTGGGCCGCGAAAACTGGCAAAGCCAATGCGAACAAACTCGGCATCACGGGTTTTTGCTGGGGCGGTCGAATCGTGTGGCTGTATGCCGCGCACAATCCAAAGCTCAAAGCCGGGGTCGCGTGGTACGGTCGTTTGGTGGGTCAGGCGGACGAGCTTCATCCAAAGCATCCGATTGATCTGGTGAAGGATTTGAAAGCGCCCGTGCTTGGTCTTTACGGCGGGGCCGACGGAGGCATACCGAACCCGACAGTCGAGCAGATGCAGGCGGCGCTCAAGTCAGCGGGCAAACCGAGCGAGATCATTCTCTACCCGGACACGCCTCACGGATTTCATGCCGATTACCGTCAGAGCTATCGACGGCAGCAATCCGAGGACGGATGGCGAAAATTGCAGGATTGGTTCAAGAAACACGGCGCAGCTTAGAAAGGCAAAAGTAAAAAGTAAAAAGGCAAAAGTCGCTTCTCAATTTTTTCACGGGAAGCGAGAAGTCGAAAACCTGTCACGCAGAGGTTGTGCAGAGAAAAACTTTGCGCGATCTCTGCGTGTTGCGTTATAGATCGAACAATCTGCGAATCCAGCCGATGAGTTGTTGAGCGTGCGGAGCGTCGGCGTCAAGGAATTTTGCAGTAATGGATTGCCCAAGCGGCGTACCCGGCTTTTTCTGCCACGCCAGCCAGGTATGAAGATGGGCCTTGATTCGCTGGCTCTCTTTGAATCGACGATGTTCTTCCGGGATATGCTTCAGGCACTCATCAGCGATATCCCACAAAGGATCGGTTGCCGCTCCGAGAAAGCTGACAAAATTTTCCAGCATACCCGGCAGTTTGTTATCCGGCATAATCCATACGCCGACCTTTGGAACCCGCACCAGAGACAAATTTTCCAACTCAACAATTGTGCCTTCAGGCGATGGAGATTTGGGCGCGTTCGTGTAGTCGCCCGCTATCAGAATATTTCGGATAGCTTGCCAGCGAGATGAAATATCAGTGTCGGCATCGACCACGATGCCGAGTCGCTTTACCTCATCGCTGCGCAATTGAACAGGCAATTTTTCTAACAGGTCTGCTATTCCATCAAAGCTTTTTGATTCGGCTACTTTTACGTCGATGCCGTGATGAGTCATCAAGCTGCGGAAAACAAACCATTCGTCCTTGCCCTCGAAAAGTAGTAAATTTCCGTCAGCCATAATCAACGCAACTCGATTTGTCCTTTGGTAGCAATGCCAAGCTCTTCTTCACTGAATACATCAGAGATTATTTCGCCTTTCCTCTCAGCCAGCCTGATGAGCAATCCATCTTCCGGGCTTTCCTCAGCCGCCTTTTGAAATGCCTCGATGCAATCCCAACTGTGAGTGGTGGCGAAGACCTGCACATTGAGATTGCGCGCCGTCTCGAAAATCAATCTCCACACATCAGGCTGCACGGAATAGTGAAGCCCGTTTTCGACTTCATCGATGAGCAGCATTCCGTCTTTCGCGTTTACCAGTGCGAGTGCGATTCCGAAGAGACGATTCATCCCGTCTCCAAGGCTGCGCAAAGCTACAGGCTCATCAACTCCAGATATTCTGGCCTTCGGTATGCGGCTTTGGTCATGACTGAGGTTGGGGTCGCTCAAAAGATTCACACGCTCAACCCGTCTATCAATGACTTGCATTGATTTGACCACTTCCTGCTCCAAGTTTGTCAAGCCGATGCTGTCCCAAAGGCTTACGATCTTCGCAAGATTCAACCCGTTTGCAGGAATGAATATGCAAGTTGTCGTAACAGATTCGCGAGTAGGAGAAGGTTCGGCATCCAGTAGATAAATTGTTGATCTCATTCCTAACTCGCTGACTAGGCGTGCCGTCTTGTTAGGATCAGTGTGAATCAAAGTCATTTCGAGGATTTGCTCATAAGCATTAAGAGGCCCTATGCGGATAGGAGGAATTTGGACGATTTGTTTTTTCACACCTCTTTGTCCATAAAACAAATGTTTGATGGCCGATACTGATCCTATGAATGATTCTTTAATTTCTGGCCCAGATAGATATCGAGATGAATATGAGTGACTTCTCTCGTCGCGGGCTTCCAGAATTTCCCAAACTATTGAAAGGGAGCCTTGATTTGCATAGAGCCATAACGCTTCCAAAAGCGCAGTCTTCCCGACACTGTTCTTTCCAACAATCAGGTTGACGCGGCCCAGCCGTTCGATGCTCAGATGGCGAAATCCTCGGAAGCCCTGAATCTCAAGCGAATCTAAAATCAAAGGCGCTGTCATACTCGATATCCCTTGTGTCTGTGTGTCTGCGCTTTCCATTATACTTGCTCCTCGTTGCGCCGCGATAATGTGTCGCGTGAATCGATGTCTATCGAAGGAACTCGATTACAGCACTCTTCGGCAAAAGGCGTCAACACGAATCACTTGACCCGCGCTCGCCGGAAAACATAAGCTCGCTAATCACCCTGAAACGATCATAAATACAAAGCGCAAGCTAACAGCTTGCGCCACGAGGGAAAACCTGATGAAACGAAATTCGATCATCGCCATCGCTTTGATTTTCATGCTCTCGCTCTCTGCCTTCTCGCAAAAAAATACAGGTCGCGATCAGCAAATCGCGCAGACGGCGGAATCACTCCGCCAGCAACTCATCACGCAGCGCCGCGATTTTCACATGCACCCGGAACTCTCCAACCGCGAAGAACGAACCGCTCGTGTCGTCGCTGAACGATTGCGCGCGCTCGGATTGGAAGTCAAAACCAATGTCGCCCGCCACGGCGTCATCGCGCTGCTTCGCGGGGCGAAGCCCGGCCCCGTCGTCGCCGTGCGCGCGGATATGGACGCGCTGCCGATTCAGGAAACTATCGATGTTCCTTACCGTTCGCAAAACCCCGGAGTCAAACACGCCTGCGGTCACGATGTTCACATGACTGTCCAACTCGGAGTCGCCGAAGTCCTTTCGCGCATGAAAGATCAGATTGCAGGCACCGTCAAATTCATCTTTCAACCCGCTGAAGAAGGAGCGCCGTCGGGCGAAGAAGGAGGCGCAAGGCTGATGGTCAAAGAAGGCGTACTCGAAAACCCTCGCCCGCAGGCCATCTTCGGACTTCATACCATGCCGAGCATCGAAGCCGGTCAGATCGCTTATCACTCAGGCCCCGCCATGGCTTCGTCGGATCGCATACTGATAACCATTCGCGGGAAAAAATCTCATGGCGCGCAACCTCACCTCGGAACGGATGCGGTGGTCGTCGCGTCGGAGTGCGTCCTCGCTCTTCAAACCATTCGCAGCCGTCGCATCGATCCGCTCGAACCTCTGGTCATCACCATAGGCACGATCCGCGGCGGAGATCGCAATAACATAATCGCTGATGAGGTGCGCATGGAAGGCACTATGCGCGCGCTCAGTGAAGATGTCCGCAAGCGGGCGCAGGAATTGATTCGAGAAACTCTTGCGGGTGTGACTTCTGCTTACGGAGCCGAATTCGATTTGAAATTCGATGGCCCGAATCCGGTCACCTACAACGAGCCTGCGCTCGTAGCGGAGACGCTGCCCTCGATCCGCCGCGTCATCGGAGACGCGAATCTCATAACACCCAAACCTTTCATGCCTGCCGAGGATTTTTCTTATTATCAGAAAGTGGTGCCGGGATTTTTTTACTTCCTCGGAGTGGGGAACAAAGCCAAAGGCATCACCGCCGCGTGGCATACTGCCGAATTCGATGTCGATGAAGAAAGCCTCGTGGTCGGGGTAAAAGTGATGGCGAGCGTCTTGCTCGATTATCTTGAGCGGCACGCCGGAAAATGATCTGAGAGAATCGCCGCGTGGCGCACTACGAACTTTAATTTCGATCTCGATCTTGAAAGTCCCGTCGTCGGCGTGAATGTGATGACGACCATCGCTCTCGATCATCTGAATCGTCTGAATCGTCCTCCCGCAACTCTCGGTCGCTGCGCCGTTTTTTGCGATCCGAATCTGTCTTTTTCGGTCGCGGAGGCGGGGACTTCTTCACAGCTTTCGGCGCTACCTTTTTCTTTTGCTCCTGTGCTGCCTCGCTGCTCACTCCCACGACGTTCATCCCCGTAGGAGCTTTTGAGGTATCCGGGGTTTGCGAAACCACGGCATCGCTGACGCAGCGAAAACCGACCTGACTGTAATCGGCGGCTCCTGTTGCCGGAAGACCTTTGCGGAAAGTCGTCGTTGCTTCGTTTCTGTTGCTCGCCCACGAACCGCCGCGAATCACCTTCAATCCCGCTTCCGCTTGCGCCTGCCCGCCGGGATAGGCCGCGAAATCGCTGGCCGTCCATTCCCACGCATTGCCTATCATATCGAACGCGCCGAAGGGCGAAACTCCCATGTGTTCGCCGACGTGAGCCGCTCCTCCGTGTCCGTGCGCCGAAGTGTCTGCATTAGCCAGACGAGGACGCCAATCGTTGCCCCACGTATAGCGAAAGCCTGTCGTCCCGCGCGCCGCAAACTCCCACTCTTCTTCCGTAGGCAATCGCTTGCCCGCCCACTTCGCATAAGCCGCGGCGTCATCCCAACTGATTCCGGTCACGGGTTTTCTCCCCGCGCCGCGCGGATGATGCCCGCTCGTCCATCCCTGCGGAGCCGGGTGGCCCGTCGCTTCCATGAACTTTTCGTAATCGCTGCCGGTCACTTCATACAAATCAACGAAGAACGGTTTGACCACGACGCTATGCTGCGGGCGCTCCCCTTCGCTGCCCGTATCATTGCCCATCAAAAACTCTCCGCCCGCAACGTAACCCATACCGGGCGGCGGAACCGTAGACACAACCCGATCACTCGGCCCAGGCGGTTCACTCTGCTCCACGACGCTCTGCGACTGATTATCGTTGATCTGCCCTCGCACTTCGCCAGCCCGCGCTCGCAGCATCAGAACTATCGCCGCTCCGATCACTGCAAGGGCCGCCACAATGCTTAAAATCAAAAGCGCGCGTTTCTTCGATGCAGCGCGCGAAGGCGTTTCAGTCTGAGTCTGCGCATCGGCTACAGTCGTCATCGCTTCATTAGCGGGAGTCGATATTCGCGTCACCGGCAAAGACGCCTGAGCCGCGCCCGATGGCGATCTGTGCGGAAGCGCATTCATCGTTCCCGAGCGCATCGTGTTCGGTTGAGTGATAAACCCGCTGCTGATGGCGGCGGCCAGTTGTTCGGTCAATGCCGTCGCCGTCTGAGGCCGCGCTTCGCGCTGCTTCTCAAGCGCGCTCATAACGACCGCCTCAACCTTGGGCGAGACGCTGACGTTTATCGCCCGCAGCGGCGGAGGCTGCTGAGTGACATGCTGAACGACGACCGCAGACGAGACGGGCGAATTGAACGGCACCACTCCCGTCAGCATTTCATAAAGGACTATGCCGAGGCTGTAAACATCCGAGCGCCCGTCCAACTCTTCGCCCATGCACTGTTCAGGCGACATATAATGCGGCGTCCCCATCATTGCGCCGGTCTTGGTGATGTTGGCTGACGTAAGCGACGTGTCTCTGAGCTTCGCTATGCCGAAATCCAGCACCTTGACGCGGAAGCCTTCCGCCGTCGTGCTTACCATGATGTTGTCGGGTTTGAGGTCGCGATGAATGATATTTTGCCGGTGTGATTCTTCAAGCACGGCGCAGACCTGGCTGACTATTTCCGTCGCCGTCTGAGGAGAGAGCGGCCCGCGCTCGCGTATGATCTGACGAAGGCTCTGGCCCTCGACCAGTTCCATGACCAGATAAAGCAATCCGTCTTCGGACACGCCGAAATCGTAAATCATCACCGCGTTCGGATGCTTGAGTCGCGCTGCGGCCTGAGCCTCACGGCGGAAGCGTTCGACTGCCTGCGGATCGCTCATTATTTCAAAGTGAAGAATTTTTACTGCGACATCATCGCCGATGAGTAATCGTCGAGCGCGATAGACCGTACCCATTCCGCCCGCGCCTATTTTTTCATCTATCCGATATCTGCCGCCGATGGAAGCGCCGATGAGCTTTTGCTGCCAGACGAGCATCGCCTTTTCGTAAGGCGTCTGGGAGGCTCCGCAGCGGGGACAGAAGCGAACTGATCCAGCAACTTTGTTTCCGCAGCCTGAGCAATACATACCGGCGACCCCCGCCATGTGCAGTCTCCCTGAATTGAATTGTTCCAAAACGCCTTGCACAAAGCTATTGATGCAATAAATGCGCGGCGCGATTACAGCCATGTGAAAAAAAATTTCAAGCGCGTCCTGCAACGCTCAGGAATGCTATCGCCCTTCAGGGAGTCAGTCAACGTGCGATCCTCCACACTCGCTCCGGGGTTTGCTATCATCAGTGGCGATCAAAAGGGGGAGAAGGGAACTGCGATGGCAAAATCCAATCAGGGCAAGGTTCTGGTGACGGGAGGAACGGGGTTTGTCGGAAGCCACCTCGTCGAGCGATTGATCGAGCGCAACCGCGCAGTCCGCTGTCTGGTTCGCCAATCGAGCGACCTTCGCTACCTCAACCATCCTGAGATGGAATTGTGCTACGGCGGACTGGACGACGCGACCGACTGGGATGAAGCCTTCACCGATGTCGATACGGTTTATCACGTCGCGGGCCTGACTTTCGCTCGTCGTCGTCGGGATTATTTCACGGTCAATCATCAGGGAACCGAAACGATCCTTGCCGCAGCGATCAAACATCGCTCGCGGATAAAAAAATTCGTCCTCATAAGCTCGCTTGCAGCCGTGGGGCCTGGCCGCAGGGATGAGCCGGTCGATGAAGACACCACACCCGCGCCCATCACCGCTTATGGTCGCAGCAAACTCGCGGGCGAAGAAGCCGCCCGCGCCGTCGCCGATCTTCTGCCAATAACCATAGTCCGCCCGCCCGCCGTCTACGGCCCGCGCGATTACGCGCTCTATGAGCTTTTCAAATCCATCGCTCGCGGACTCTCTCCCGAAATCGGTCGCCAAGATAAACAGGTGAGCCTCGTTCATGCAGGCGACCTTGCCGAGGGGATAATACTGGCGGGCGAAAGCGAGGCGTCTACAAGCCAAGCTTATTTCATATCAAGCGAGGAAGTCTATTCGCTTCGCTCAGTGGTCGCTCTGCTCGGAAAAATATTTGATCGCAAGGTGCGATCCCTTGTCATCCCGCGCCCCGTCGCTTACACCGTCGCGATGGGAGCAGAGATGCTTTCAGCCATCACGCGAAAAATGCCTGTCATCAATCGCGACAAAGTGAAAGACCTCTCGCAGGAGTGCTGGGGCTGTTCGATTGAAAAAGCGAAGCGCGAGCTTGGTTATCGCGAACAGATATCAATAGAGGAAGGACTCAAAGAGACGATCAACTGGTATCGCAGCGAGGGCTGGCTGTGAGCGGGATCAGACGCTACCTCAATCCGGCAGACCTTGCGACAGCGGGCTACCTGTCAGTGATCGTCATTCTCTCGATAATTTTCTCTCATCGCATCCCGCTGTGGTGGGTGATTTGGATTGGACACGGTTTTGCCATCGCGCTCATCTTTATGATCGCGAAAATCTCTCAGCCACTAGCAACCAACCCTGAGCCTTCGCGCCTGTTTTTCATAAGGTCGTGGTATCCGGTCGCGCTGATCCCTCTGGTCTACAAGGAGCTTGAATACCTTATCCCGCGAATTCATCCGAGAGACTACGACCATGAGCTTGCTGCAATCGATTATGCGATCTTCGGCGCGCACCCGACGGTCTGGCTTGAGCGCGTGACCTGGCCCGCGCTGACTGAAATTTTTCAACTCTCTTACACGACATATTATTTCCTGCCGCTCATACTCGGCGCGGTGTTGTGGCGCAGGCGCGAATTCGACAGATTTCAATTCCTGCTCTTCGTCATCGTGCTTGGGTTTTATCTTTCATACCTCGGCTACATCGCAGTTCCGGCAATCGGGCCGCGATTCATACTCGCCTCAGAGCAGACCTTCCCGCTCACAGGCTTATTATTTTTCGACTTCATCCGTTCGACACTGGATCGCGCCGAAGGCATAACGCGCGATTGTTTTCCAAGCGGCCACACTGAACTCACCCTCCTGGTTCTCTATTATTCATATAGCTTTCATCGCCGCACGTTCTGGCTGTTGCTTGCGCCCGGAAGTTTGCTGATAATCTCAACCGTGTATCTGCGCTATCACTACGTAATCGATGTCTTTGCCGGCGCGCTGCTCACTCTTTTGATAATCGCAATGGCAAAGCCGCTTTATCGCTTGATGGGGGATGAGGAAAGATGAATGGGAGTATGGGAGTATGGGAGAGTAAGAGCATGCTTGGAAAATCGACTCCCTCTTTAGCTCCGTAGGAGCGGGATGTTTATAGATGATGATGCTCTATCAAGACAAGCTCCGTAGGAGCGATATGTTCTTCATATCGCTCCTACGGAGCTTGATTGAGCCAGCCAACATTCTTTCTATAAACATTTCGTGCCTACGGCACTAACTTTCAAACACGCTCTGAGAGAATGGGAGCGATGAGTTTTCTTCCACGACTCCCATACTCCCACACTCATTCATGAACTGGACTGACTCACAACTTGAAGCCGTAGAGACGCGGGGCCGGAGGGTGATCGTGTCGGCGGGCGCGGGGTCTGGAAAAACTCGCGTGCTGGTCGAGAGGTTCCTTCGACTGCTCGAAGAAAACCGGGACTGGCGAGTTTCCGACATCGTGGCAGTGACGTTTACCGAAAAGGCCGCGAGAGAAATGGTCTCGCGCATCAGAAAAGAAATTCGCTCGCGCATAGAAAAGAGCGAATCATTAGAAGATCGTCGCCGATGGCGCGAACATCGCAACGCGCTCGACTCCTCGCGCATAGGCACGATCCATTCGCTTTGCTCCGCGATCCTCCGCGCCCACCCGGCTGAAGCCGGACTCGATCCGACCTTCGAAGTCGTTGACGAACTCGAAGCCGCTGCGCTTATGGATCGCGCCATCGAGGGAGCTATCGATGATGCCGCGCGCGATGCGAAAACCGGATCGGGCATCGAGGTATTCGATCATCTCTCTTCGCGCGAAGTTCGATCCATTTTGCGCTCGCTCATCTATCAGGGCGAGCGGGCCGCCCGCGCCGTTGGTCGCATCGACGGCCTGAGCGCAAACGATATCGCAGAGTTTCAGCGCGAACAGTTCGAGCGAGCGCGCACGGACGCCGCCCGCCTTCTCATAGAGCGCGAGACGTGGAAACGCAATGCGCAGATAGTCGCTTCCCTTCGCGCTGATGACCCGACCGACAAGATGGAGATGGTTCGTTCTGATGTCGCTGCATTGCTCGCTCGTCTGGATGGAGAGCAGGCGGCAGAGACGTTGCTCGAAATAGAGCGGAGCATCAACCTGCGGGGGGGGTCGAAAAAGAAATGGCCCTCAGAAGAGGCTCTGGGAGCCGTTCGCGAGGCCCTCGACCAATTGCGCGAAGAAGTGCGCGGCGAGGCGTTGCTCAAACTGGAAATCAACGAAGCGGACGCGGCGGCGGCGGAAGTCATCACGGGACTTGCGCGACTTTATGCAAGAGCGCGTGAGCGGTTCGCTTCGCTCAAGCGGGAGCGCGCTTTGCTGGATTTCAACGATCTCGAAGACTTGACTGAACGGCTGCTTGCGGGTCAGGAAGAAGTTTGCCTTCGATACAACGACCCTCAGCGGGGACTGATTCGCGCGCTTATGGTAGATGAGTTTCAGGATACTGCGCCGATTCAAAAACGAATACTCTGGGCGATAGCTCCGCGTTCGGAGGAGTTGTTCATCATCGGCGACGCCAAGCAATCGATTTACAGATTTCGCGGCGCAGACGTGACCATCTTTCACGATGCCCGCGAGGAGTTCAATTCCTCCGGCGGTCGCGAAGTCGGAATGGACGCCTGCTTTCGCACGCACGACCGGCTAGTGGATTTCATCAATCATCTGTTTCCTTTCATATTCACCGCCGAGAGCCGACACGATACGCCTTATCAATCGATGAAGGCGGCGCGCACTGCCCTGCATTCGAAACCTGCCGTAGAGTTTCACTTCATCACTCAGAAGAAAGACGCGGAAGAAAAGCTCGATGCCGCCGGGTTGCGCGAAGCTGAAGCAAGATTGATAGCGCTTCGGATAAAGGAAATCATCCGTGGGGATGCGATTGTATGCGATGAGGACGGATGTTTGAAGCGAGCAGAACCGGGAGATTTCGCCCTTCTGTTTCAGGCTTCGACTTATTTCGAAATTTACGAGCAGGCGCTTGCCGACGAAGGCATTCCTTATGTCACGACTGCTGGGCGCGGGTTTTATGATCGACAGGAAATAGTCGACCTGAACAACCTGCTGGCATTTCTCGCAAGCCCGATTGATGATCTGCACCTGGCGGCGGCGCTGCGGTCTCCGATGTTCGCGCTCACGGATGAAACGCTTCTCAGGTTGAGGCTTCGTCGCGGCCTGCTCTGGGATGCGTTGCGCGATGAGTCGGTAGAGATTCCCGTTGATGAGTGCGAGGCTGTGATATTCGCGCGAGAAGTTTTGACGCGACTGCGCGAGATGGCCGGAAGGGTGAGCGCGTCGGATTTGATCTCCTCTGCGCTTGAAGAGACAGGCTATCTGGCGACATTGATGATGCTTCCAAAGGGCGAGCGGAGAGTTGCGAACGTCGAAAAATTCGTCGAGCAGGCTCGCGCCCTTCCGCGCCTCACATTGCTTGAGATGGTGGATCGAATAGAGAATTTGAAATTCCGCGAGGCTCGCGAAGGCGAGGCTACAGTCGAAGAAGCGGGCGCGGTGAGAATAATGACGGTGCATAAAGCGAAGGGGCTTGAATTTCCGATAGTCTGGATCGTCGATGCGAGTTACGCGGGCGGGCGTGACCGCGACATAGTGAGGACGCATCAGGAATTCGGGCTTGCGGTCGCGGTGAAAGCTGACAGCACAGCGGGAGACGATGATTTGCAGCCCGCTTATTTCAAAATGATGAAGTTTATCGAGGCGAGAGCGGAGCAGTCGGAAAAGAAGCGATTGCTTTACGTGGCGGCCACGCGGGCGCGCGATCACCTGATCGTATCGGGCGCGTTACGCTCACGGCTCAAAGGCGACGACTGGCTCTCGCGCCTCGCTGTCGCGCTTGGGATTGATGAAGAAGACGGAGCGGAAACGATTCAGTATCCCGGCGGAGAAGTTGCTGTTTGGTGGCGCGATGCTCATACGATTTTCGCAAAGGCGATCAATGATGATGAAATTGAGCAGAGCGAGGGCATCTCTGCCGCTGATTTCAATCGCGAAGAAAAGGATGTTGATGCTTCAGAGTTGTTTCCTCTGATCGGCCCGATAGTGTCTTCGTAGCTTCAGCCTGCTCTCTTGCTGCAACCTGATTGCGGTCTTACAATCAACCTGTTCGACACGGGATGCCGACAGTTTCGTTTCTGGTGAAACTATCTTTTATGCCTGCAAAGGATATATATCACGACGTTGTTGTTCACGCGCTGACGGCGGAGGGCTGGAGGATCACGGATGATCCACTTTCGCTCTCCTTCGGCGGCAAAGACCTTTATGTCGATCTTGGAGCAGAGCGGGACACGATAGCCGCCGAGAAGAGCGGGTATAAGATAGCCGTTGAGATCAAAAGTTTTCTGAGTCCTTCGATAATGCGCGATCTGGAAGGAGCCGTCGGTCAGTACGAAGTTTACCGCAGCGTGCTGTTGGAATTGGAACCGGATCGTTTGCTCTTTCTTGCAGTGCCTCAGCGTGTCTATGAAGGCATCTTCACGGAGCGATTCGGCCAGTTGATTCTTCAGCGCGTGAAGATTCGACTCATCGTGTTCGATGAGCAGCAGGAAAGGATTGTCAAATGGATAAGCTAAGTAATTATCGCGAGATCGTTAGCCGGATCATCAGAGAGTACGCCAGCTATAAACCCTCGCACGGGCAGATAGAGACCGAAGCGATCATTGATTCGGAAAGAAACCACTATGAGGTCATGCATGTAGGGTGGGACGGCGTGCGGCGCGTTCACGGCTCAGTGATTCATATCGATATCATCAACGAAAAAGTGTGGATTCAATACGACGGGACTTCGCGCCCGGTGGCTGAAGCTCTGTTGGAAGCGGGCATCCCGCGCGAGGATATAGTTCTGGGGTTTCATCCAGCCGACGTGCGCAAGTACACAGACTTTGCGGCTGTCTGAACGAATCGCTCACAACAACAAAAGAGATATTGAGCAATGCCTGATGTTATACTCTGGCCGTGGAATTTGAGTGGGACGAAGAGAAATATGAAGAAGAAAATCAATAATGAAACAGAAGATGATCTGCGCCCGGAGTATGATTTTTCTCAACTCAAGAACAGGGTGAGAGGCAAATACGCCGAGCGATACAAAGCAGGCACGAATCTGATACGGCTTGCGCCGGATGTCGCGCAAGCATTCCCGGATTCGGAGTCGGTAAATGAAGCGTTGCGGCTGTTGATCAAAGTGGCGAAAACCAGCAGCCGCGACGTGATGCCTGACTGACGATCAGGCGCGCAGGTCGTCGACCAGGTTCTCCCAACTGGCAATCAAATTCAGAGACGGGAGGCTTGATCCGATGAGCGTCGCTTACATCGCTGAACTGAGCGCAGAGCAGGGTGAGAATGTGGCGCGGCATGAGTAGAGGTTAGAAATATGGAAACGACCCTTTCGGAAAACAGGAGGGCTTTTGTTATGATAGGCACTTATGAGATTAAGCGAAGAGGCACAACGTTATTACCAACAAGCCTGTGGGCGAAGAACTACGGAAATTGATCGTTGGTTTCAGCCGGAGATGAACCGCGTGCAAAGCTTGATGCCTCGTGGTGGGGCAAGGGGTCAGGCTATTCTAAACGTGATAATTGAGCGATGGAGTAGGTTGGTACAAGCTCGCGTCGAAAGTTTGCTGGAAGCTTATGAACAATATGAAATAAAATTTGAGAAATCTGATGTGGAAGACTTCATTAACAGACTAAACTCGGCTCATCCGAGCATACTCACAAGCTTTATGCACTACGCTGGCGAACGCGGACATGGTACAAGTACTCATTTAGATAATGAGTTTGAACAGATAAATCGAGAAGCACGTCAGAAGCTATTGTTCGAAATCACGAAAGCTGAACTTAAACGAAAGAAACTCAAGAAAGAGAGAAAAATGAAAAAGAAGCAAACTGTAGGTTTAAATATTAGTGGGCCCGTCGTTGGTTCCTCTATACAAGTAGGAGGGAAAGAGAATAAGGCCAAAGTAACGGCCTCGCTGAATACTCAATTCAATCAAACTATCGATCAACTACGGGAAGCCTTTGAAGAATCGAAAGAATTGGACAAAGCTGATAAGGAAGAAGCTTTGAAAAGAATTGAGAAACTTACTGTATTGGCAGATCGCGAAGAAAATCCAAAGGGGCTGCAAAAAGTTAAGAGAGGAATCGAAACTTTAGCGAGTATAGCGTCAAAAGCAAGAGAGTTGATTGGCATAGTCGGCCCCCTTATCGAAAGAATTAAAGAGCATTGGCCCAATATTCAATGGTAAGACAGTGAAGCAGTATCTAGGCGTATTTGTACTGCTGTTGGCTCGACTTGTTTCGAAGCCATCAGGCGTTCGATTGCAAGATTGAACCAAGGGCGGCGATTGACAGGGCCGCTTCTTCCCTGTAAGCCTCAGCCGTTGAAAACCACAATGGATGATCTGTATGAGCTATCGGTTTGAATGGGATGACAACAAAGCCAGATCAAATGAACTCAAGCACGGGGTTAGCTTTGACGAGGCGAGTACCGTCTTTGATAATTCATTGGCCGTGATCTTTGATGATGAAGTGCATTCCAAAAATGAAAGGCGTGAGATCATCATCGGGTATTCCATAAATAAGCGATTGCTATTGGTCTGCTTCACCGAACGGCCCGGAGAAATCATCCGCATTATCAGTGCGCGATTGCCAACAGCGAAAGAACGGAAGGATTATGAAGAAAATACCGACCTCTAAATCTCGCAGTAAAGAATCAGAAGAAATGCTCGCGGAGTACAGCTTCGACTACAGCAAGGCCAAGCCCAACCGATTCGCTGGTCGGATAAGTAAAGAACGCCTCGTGGTGCTTCTCGACCCTGAAGTGTCAAAGGTTTTCACTACTCCCGAATCTGTGAATGCCGTTCTTCGCGCTCTGGTCGCTGCTCTGCCCGAAAGCTCAAAAAGAAAAGCGAGGCATAAATAGCCTATTGTGAAACCACACGACACAAATCGAAGCTGGGCGCTTTTGTTCGCCCGACTCACGCTCGGACTGATATTTTTCATGGCGGGCAGGTGGAAGGTCTTTCAACTTGGCCCGCTCGAACACGCGCGCAAATATTTCCTGCCTTTCTCCGATACCTTCCTGCCTGTGTGGTCGCTCTGGACGGTGGGCGTCACAATCCCTTTCATAGAACTTCTTGCGGGCGCTTTAGTCATCATCGGCCTGCGCACTCGCGAGGCGCTCGTCTCGCTCGGAGGAGTTCTCGCCATAGTGACATTCGGGCATCTCCTCAAAGAGCCGCTCTTTCAATTCCACACGCACGTCATACCCCGTCTCGCATTGCTGCTCTTTATATTCATGCTGCCGCGCGAAGAAGATCGATTCTCAATCGACTATCTGCTCGCGCGAAGGAAAGCGGGAAATGCCGAGGGCAGTTGATGCGCAATCGTCAGTCGACCTGATATTCTCAATAAAACAAAAACAAATTCAGGAGTTATTGATGCAGCGCAATCTAACAGGTTGCGCTCTTTGAAAGTACGAAATTTGGAGCCGCGCAAGCTAACAGCTTGCGCCACTTCGAAGGAGTCATCGATGTCATTTTCAGTGACGCTCTGAAATGGTGAGAACTGAAAACTGAAAACTGAAAACTGTTTTCCAGAGGAGGCTGAAATGCAAAAGCGCAGGTTAGGAACGCAAGGTCTTATTACTTCCTGTATCGGACTCGGCTGCATGGGCATGTCGGAATTCTACGGCCCGACGGATGAAAACGAATCCATAGCCACCATTCATCGCGCTCTCGATCTCGGTATGGATTTCCTCGATACGTCCGATATGTACGGCCCTTATACGAATGAACAACTCATAAACAAAGCCATTCGCGGACGCCGCGATCAGGTCGTCGTCGCCACCAAATTCGGCATACGTCGAAGCGGAGACCTCAGGTGGATCGATGGCCATCCCGCATACGTCCGCGAGGCATGTGATGCTTCGCTGCAACGACTCGGCATAGATCACATCGATCTCTACTATCAGCATCGCGTAGACACCAGTGTGCCGATAGAAGATACCGTCGGCGCGATGGCCGAACTCGTCAGATTAGGCAAAGTGTCGTTCCTCGGTCTAAGCGAAGCCGCGCCTGATACCATACGTCGGGCGCACGCGGTTTATCCCATCAGCGCATTGCAAACGGAATACTCTCTGTGGAGCCGCGACCCCGAAGACGAGATACTCGCGGTCGTGCGCGAGCTAGGAATCGGATTCGTGGCCTATAGCCCTTTGGGACGAGGCTTTCTCACCGGGCAGATAAAAAGTTTCGATGACCTTGCCGAGGATGATTATCGCCGCTACTCGCCGCGCTTTCAGGGAGAAAACTTCAAGAAGAATCTCGAACTGGTCGAGCGAATAACAGAGATGGCCCGGTCGAAGAATGCGACTCCCTCACAACTCGCTCTGGCCTGGGCGCTGGCGCAGGGTGATGACATCGTTCCCATCCCCGGAACCAAGCGGCGCGAGTATCTTGAAGAGAATGCGGGCGCGACAGAAGTTACACTGTCTGAGGAAGACCTCGCGCTCATCAACGAGATTGCGCCGCAGGGAGCAGCAGCGGGAACACGTTACCCGGAAGCGATGATGAAATTCGTCAATTTATGAAATCAGGTGAAGACAAAGAAAAATCCCTGCGGGTAAAACGATCCGCAGGGATTTTGAAAAAGCTCCTGAGGTAGGATTCGAACCTACAACCCTCCGGTTACGCTTTATCCTGAGCTTTCGCTCAGGCGCGGACTATCTCATCAACTCTGAGAGTTGTCGGGCGCTTACGGGATTTTATCGGTCAGGCTCCTCAATCCCTAAGTCTCTGCACGTTCCTGCTTACTGTGATGCCTTTCAGCAGGCTTCGCTCAGGATTGCCATGCCGACTCGCGTCGGTTTAGGGTTTCCTGAATTCACCCGATTTTTCAACCACAGTCGCCTGTGGAAGCTGCGATTTTCCATCGTCACAGCCGGATGCTCTACCGTTGAGCTACTCAGGATCAAATTCCTTCTCGCGAAGGAATGGGTAAACTAGCAAAGCGAGCGGGGAAGTGTCAACCGCGGCAGAATCAATTCTCTCCTGCGCTTGTGTCTTTTCATTCGACACCTTATATTGACTCGTCCGCCTCGACACAATCTCTTTCGGAGAATGGATTGAAAGAAAAAACTCTGCTCGAACTCCGCGATGTGACCGCTCGATACGGCGACGTTCAGGTACTCTGGGGAGTCTCGCTCGCTGTGCGCGAAGGAGAGATCGCCACCATCGTCGGAGCCAACGGCGCAGGAAAGACTACCACTCTGAAAACAATATCGAGCGCGGTTGCCTGCGCATCGGGCCAGATAATTTTCGACGGCGAACATATCGAAAAACTGCCATCGCACAAAGTAGCGGCGCGCGGCATAGCTCATGTGCCGGAAGGCCGAAGGCTCTTTCCGATGATGACCGTAAGAGAAAATCTTGAGCTTGGAGCCATAAGCCCCGCGGCTCGCCGTCATCACTCAGACACCATCGATGAGGTCTTTTCTCTCTTTCCTAAACTCAAAGAGCGCGAGCGACAACTGGCAGGCACGCTTTCGGGCGGCGAGCAGCAGATGGTAGCCATAGGGCGCGGATTGATGGCCCGCCCGCGACTGCTGATGCTTGATGAGCCGAGCCTCGGACTTGCGCCGATAATCGTCCGCGAAATGTTCGACATAATACGCAGGCTCAACAGGGATGGAATCACCGTGATGCTCGTCGAGCAGAACGTCCAGCAGAGTTTGAAACTGGCCGACCGCGCTTACGTGCTGGAAAACGGGCGGGTGGTTCTGGAAGGCGCGGGCCGAGAGTTGCTGGACGATGAACGGGTGAGGGCCGCTTATCTCGGCGCATGAGCAGGAAGGCAAAGTAAAAAGGCAAAATGAAAAAGTAGGGATGCTTTTTCACTCTGAGGGAATCGCCTTCTGCCGCGAAGATTTCAGTTTTTGCCTTTTGCCTTTCTAATCGCTTTTGGCATCGAGCGCCTCGCGAACCTTTTGCGCAAGACTCTTAGGCGTGAACGGTTTTTGGAGGAAAGCCTTCTCGGCATCGATGATGTTTTGACTGACGATAGCCGTCCCGGTGTAGCCTGACATGTAAAGCGTTTTCATCTCAGGTCTGAGGCCGGCAACCCTTCGAGCCAGATCGCGACCGCTCATCTGCGGCATCACTACATCTGTGAGCATAAGATGAATCGGCTCGCTGCGCTGCTCGCAGATTTCAAGCGCCTCAAAACCGTCTTTCGCTTCGTGAACTCTGTAGCCGATATCCTCAAGCACATCAACCGCCAGCCTGCGCACAAGGTCTTCGTCTTCGACTATGAGTATGGTTTCCGAGCCGCACGGCGTTTCTATCTGCTTCGCTTCCGCCTCCTCGTCTGTCTCTTCTTCATTTACTCTTGGCAGGTATATCTTGAAGGTGGTTCCCTTGTCTGCTTCACTGTATACCCATATATTGCCGCCGCTTTGTTTGATTATGCCGTAGACGGTCGAAAGGCCGAGGCCCGTTCCCTTGCCCTGTTCTTTGGTAGTGAAGAAAGGCTCGAAGATGTGCGATTGAGTTTCTTCGCCCATTCCTATTCCGGTGTCGCTTATCGCCGTCAGCACATACGGCCCCGGCTCGACGCCTATGTGACGGCGCGCGTAGCTCTCGTCAAGCTCTGCGTTCATGGTTTCGATCATAAGCACGCCGCCTTGAGGCATAGCGTCGCGGGCGTTGACGACCAGATTCATGATCACCTGCTCGATCTGGCCCGGATCAGCTTTCACCAGTCCGAGGTCGGGATCGAGTCGCGTTATCATTTCAACGTCCTCGCCGATGAGACGACTGAGCATCCTTTCCAGATCGCTGATGACTGAATTGAGGCTGATGATTCTGGGTTGCAATATCTGCTTGCGGCTGAAGGCCAGCAACTGGCGCGTGAGTTCGGCGGCGCGCTTGCCCGCGCGGCTGATTTCTTCCACGCTCATTCTTCGCGGGTCGTCCCTGCTGACGTTCGTCAACAGGATTTCCGAATAGCCTATGATGGCCGTGAGCAGATTGTTGAAATCGTGAGCCACTCCGCCCGCAAGCTGACCGATGGATTCCATCCTTTGAGACTGGCGAAGCTGAGCTTCGAGATGTCGTCGCTCGGTGACATCTTCCACCAGTATCTCGAAGCTTTCGGGTTTACCCTCCTCGTCCTCGATCAGGCGACCTCTGAGCTTGACCGTGATCAGCGAGCCGTCCTTGCGTTTCCAGTCAACTTCGACGTTTTCGATCCTTCCTTCCGGCACGTAACGCTCGATTAGTCGCGTCCGGTCTTCCGGGTTGACGTAGATGTCGGTTGAGATGTTGACCTTCATCAATTCTTCGGCTGATTCATAGCCCAGCATCGCGACCATTGCGGGATTGACTGCGAGGAATCGGCCCGAGGGAGTCGAAAGCAATATGCCATAAGCGGCGTTTTCCACGATCGAGCGATAACGCTCTTCAGCCTGTCGCAGAGACTCCTCTGCCTGCTTGCGCTCCATCTCAGCCGAAGCCCGCGCGGCGAATATGCTCAGAATCGATTCGGCAAGCGCGACATCCGCCAGCGGCTTGTCGTCGAAAATGCAAAGACTGCCCAGAGCTTTTCCCGATCTGTTCACAAGCGGAATGCCGAGATAGCTCACGGCTCCCATATCAGCGAACGCTTTGACATCGGGAAAATGCTGCTGAAGGCGATCCTTGTAGTAGACGGTCTTTTTCTCTCTGATGGCCGCGCCGCAGGGAGTGTTGGGATTGGTTTGTTCGAAGTCGGGCATCAATCTGTCGCCTGCCCAGCAGGCGGGAATGCGCAACTTCTTCGCTTCGCTGTCCATCGATTCGGTCAGCATGGCATAGCGGACATCGAGCGCGGCGGCCAGATGGCGAACCAGCGTGGTGAAGAACTCTTCTCCCGTGGCCGAAGCCGTCCCCTCCACCAGATTGCGCAACGCTTCTTCAGCCTTCCTGCGCTCGGTCGTATCGACGACTGCGCCGACCATCCTTACTGGACGCCCCTGCTGGTCGTAATGAAACGCTCCCATGCCGTGAACCCAGTGGATCGAACCGTCGGGCCATACGACGCGGAATTCGTGATCGTATTCTGCGTGATTATCTCTGGCTCGCGCGACTGCGACGTTGAGCGATGCCATATCATCGGGATGAACGCATAGCTCGAATTTCTCATAAGTGCCATCGAATCGACCTTCGGAAAAACCGAACAGCGTGTGATGATGACCGCCCCAGATGATCTTCCCGGTGACTAAATTCCAGTCCCACGTTCCCACGCTTGCAGCATCGAGGGCCAGCGATAATCGCTCCTCGCTTTTTCGCAGGGCTTCTTCGGTTCGCTTGCGCTCAAGCTCTGCTGAAGCCCTCGCCGCGAATATGCTTATCAGAGAACGGGCCATCTCGGCGTTGAGCAGCGGCTTGTCATCGATGATGCAAAGATGGCCCAGTGTCGCCCCTGCCTGGCTGATGAGTGGAGCGGCGAGATAGCTCTCCGCTTCCATCTCAACCAGGTCGCTGTCCTGGCTGAAGAGTTGCTGAAGGTGGTCGGGATAATAAACTACTCTGCCCTCTTTGATGACTTCTTCGCAGGGCGTGCCTGCGACTTGGTACTCGATGTTGGGCAGGAACTTGTCGCTTCCCCATGATGCCAGAATACGCAGCCTGTCTTTCCGGTCGTCGACCGTTTCGGTCAGTATCGAGTAGCGGACGCCGAGCGAGGCCGCCAGATGCCGGACGAATGTGGCGAAAAACTCTTCGCCAGTCACCGAAGCCGTTCCCGCAACCAGGTTGCGCATAGCCTCTTCGGCCTGCTTTCGCTCGGTGATGTCGAAGGAAGTCACAATCACCGCCATCTCGCCCTGAAACAGTATGGGAGCCGCGCTTATATCAGCCCATCGCTCCTCGCCCGTTTTGGTCAACAGCCTGACCTCATAGCGCGCAGGAACCTGCTCGCCGCGCTGCCGAGCCTCAGATCGCTTTCTCACAAGCTCCCGGTGATCGGGATGAATCGGCCCCGATATATCCATCGAGAGCAACTCGTCCCGCGTGTAGCCGGTCATCGTTTCGGCGCTCGGACTTGCATACAGGTATTTCGATCCCCGGTAGATGTAGATTGCCGCTGAGGAAGTCTCGGCCAGAGCGCGAAAGAGGGATTCGCTTTCGCGCAGGGCTTCTTCAGCCTGCTTGCGCTCGGTGATGTTGAAATGCGAGATGACCGCGCCGCCCTCTTCGGTCGCAAGCGGAGTTGCGTACATCAGAAACCATCGTTTCTCGTCCGCCGAATGACACGGATACTCCAGAGAGAATTCCTCCGTTTCGCCGTTGAGCACTGCCTGAATTCCTGCAAGCGCGCGAGGCGCTTCTTCGGCAAACGTACCTTCAGCCTTGCGGATTGCCTCCAGGTAATTTGCTCCAACCCAGATGCGGGAAATATCCGCGCCATCATTATCGCGAGCGAACTGTTCCCACGTCTGATTGACCGCCAGAATATCACCCCTTTTGTTTATGACCGCTATATTGGCCGCGAGCGAATTGAGCACCGAACTGACGAACTTTTCACTATTGCGCAGAGTTTGTTCAACGCGTTTGCGAATGGTTACGTCGCGGATGGTGCTGGTGACGAGAAAACCGCCGTCCGATTTGAGCGTGCTGAGACTTATGTCGACAAGAAACTTGCTTCCATCCCTGCGTTTTGCATAGATGTCCAGCCCCGTTCCCATGGGGCGTGTGACGCCGCTGGCGTAATATTTTTCGCGATGCTCGACGTGCGCCTGTCTGATTCGCTCCGACAGCAGCATTTCAATCGGCTGTCCGAGCAATTCATCGGCCCCGTATCCGAACATCTTTTCAGCCTGACCGTTGACCATCAGGATGATTCCCTGCTGATCGCTCACCACCATTCCGTCAGGCGCGGATTCCAAAAGGCTCTGAAACTTCTTCTCGCTCGCCTCAATCTTTTCCTCCGCCCGCGCCAGCAGATTGCTGTGATCATAGAGAGCCATCTCAAGCGCCACGCGCAGTTCCTTCTCCTCATAAGGCTTGGAGACATACCCATTATGCTCGGCGATTCTGATCCTCTCCAGAGACTTTTCATCGGAGTAATCGGCTAGGTACACGACTGGAGCATTGCACGATGCCTGTACCCTGATCGCCGCCTCTACCCCATCGTCTTCGTCCAGCGCGGCATCGATGAGCAAAAGGTCGGGGCGATGTTCCTGAGCTTTGCTGACGGCCTCCTCTTTTGTGCGGGCAACAGCCGCATCATAGCCGAACTGTTCAAGGCTGGCCCTCAGATTTTCCGCAGTCGCGCTTTCGTCTTCGACGATGAGAATATGCCTGCCGGTCATAAGCTTAGGTTTCCTTTGCTCTTTCCTGACGCTCTGACCTTGATTTCAGACCTGGCGTCTGAGCGCAATTTCACTGCTGTGAAACTGCATGTCAGAGGGAGATGTCTACCAGCCCTGGGGAATCGACAGCCTGACAGCGCTGTAGTCGCGCGCTGTAGCTTTGCAGATATCCTGATTTCGGGGGCAGAGGGAAAATTCGACTATCTTTTCCCTGCTGTCTGATCTGTACTCCTGATGGAAGGCGTTGTTGAGACGATTGGAAGCCTATGGAAGAGTTGCGCTCATTGTGACGCCTTCGATCTTTTATGCACCCTCTCGCCTTGTGTCGAGCAAACGGCTCAAAAGACACCTGAGACAAAAGCCAGAGCTAATATACGCCAGATTTTTCGGTTGATAAAGCCTTTCGGGCAGCCGCGCCGGGGCTGTTCCATCATTCGCGAATTTGGTATACCATCAGGTCATCTCCCGATTATCGATTCGCAGGAGGGCGCTATGCGATTGAGATGGCTTCTCCCCTTCATTCTTTCGTGCGCGATTATCGCGCCGACTGTCAGAGCGCAGCAGGACGCGCGATTGTTCGAGCCTATGATAACGCGAATCAGTCAGGCTCTCGCGCTCACGTCCGATCAGATCGCGGCGCTCCGGCAGATTCTCGCCGCTCACGCGCCCAGGGTTTTCGAACTTCAACGCCGCGCCCGGTCGCAGCCCTTTTCGCCTCAGCTTCAAATGGATGCCGAGCAGGAGCAGCGCGCATTTCGAGAAGAGTTCTCCACTCATCTGACAGACGAGCAGAAAACCAAACTCGCAACTCTCAACGCCCGCCTGCCTGTTCCGATACCGCCGCCGTTCGTGGCTGTCAACATCGCTCCGCGCGCGCGGTCGACGGTGAGCGCGGCTCTCGCCGATTCCGAAAAGCTCATCCCGTCAGTTGGTCGCGCTCAACGGTTGACCGAAGATCAAAAGATAATCCATCTGCTCAATCGCGCGACCTTCGGGCCGCGCCCGGGAGATGCCGAGCGCGTGCGATTGATCGGCATAAACAAATTTCTCGAAGAGCAGTTGAATCCCGAAACGATAGACGACAGCGATCTCGAACAGAGGCTTTCGGCGCTTTCGACTCTGAGGATGACTTCTTCGGAGCTTTACCAGTTCTATCCGCCGCCCAACGTCATCGAAGCGCGCGAAAAGCAGCCCAACCCGCCGCCTGTCTTTGGTCGCCCGACTCAGATTTACGTCGAACTCGTTCAACAGAAACTCGTTCGCGCCGCGTCCGCCAACCGACAGCTTCAGGAGGTGATGACGGATTTCTGGTTCAATCACTTCAACGTCTTCGCGCAAAAAGACGCCGTGCATTGGATGGTCACCGCCTTCGAGCGAGACGTGATCAGGCCGAACTCCTTCGGGCGATTCCGCGATCTGCTTCAAGCGGTAGCCGAAAGCCCCGCGATGCTTTACTACCTCGACAACTGGCTTTCAGCCGCGCCTGACGCCCGCGAGCCTCGCCCGTCGACCAATCAGCCTCCCAGACTGCAAAACGCACAACCGGCTCCGGGAGTCAATTCCGCGCCGCCCGCGATGATGCCGCAAAACGATATCACGGCGATGATCAATCAACCGCCTCGCCCGCCTGAGCGACGAAGGGATATCAACGAAAACTATGCCCGCGAGTTGATGGAACTTCACACCCTCGGAGTCGATGGCGGATACACCGAGCGGGATGTTCGGGAAGTGGCGCGATGTCTGACGGGCTGGACTATTGATCGCCCGTTTCAAGGCGGAGGCTTCCTCTTTCGCCCGTGGATGCACGATGCGGGAGCGAAGACCGTGCTGGGCGTAAGCATTAAGTCGGGCTGCGGCATCCTTGACGGTCGCCGCGTGATAGATATTCTCGCGCGCCATCCTTCGACTGCGCGATTCATATCTAAAAAACTCTGCCAGCGATTCATCTCGGACAATCCTTCAATGCAACTCGTGGAGCGCATAGCGCAGGTATTTTTGAAAACCGACGGCGACATCCGCGAAGTGCTGCGCGCGATTTTCGCGTCGCCCGAGTTTTATTCGCCCGCGTCGTTTCGCTCGAAGGTGAAATCGCCGCTTGAGCTTGCCGCGTCTGCTATTCGGGCGATTGACGCGGACACGAACGGCTCGCCTGCGCTTCACGAATGGATTCGTCGCATGGGCCAGCCGCTCTATCAACAACCCTCGCCGACCGGCTACAGCGAAAACTCACAAGCGTGGATCAGCGCGGGAGTGTTTATCAACCGAATAAATTTTCTGACGGCGATGGCTACGGGTCAGGTTGCGGGAACGAGTTACGATCCTGCGCGACTGGTTTCCGCCGACGCGATAACGGACGCAGACCTGCTCACGAACAAGCTTGCTGCATTGATTCTTCACACCGATCTTTCCCCGGAGAGCCGCCGCGCAGTGCGCGCAGGTCTGAGCGAACCTCCTCCGCAACCTAAACCCGCGATGGTCGATGATCGCGCGCTTCGCGCATCGAGAGAGACAAATCCGGCGATGATGACTCGCTCGAAACTCGACCCTGCGGCATCGCGCCGCGTGGCTCAGACGATTTCTTTGCTGCTTGGTTCTGCGGAGTTTCAGCGGAGGTAGTTTTACACTTGCCGTGATTCGTTCATAGTCAACGCTTCCGCTGCCATCTCGCGCACGCCTTCGTCTTCATCCGAGGCGAGCGATTGAAGCGCAGGAACCGATGCGGAGATATCGCAGATGTATTTCGCTATTCGGTATAAAGCCCACGCCGCCATCTTTCGCGCGTCAGACTCCACATCTGAAAGCAGATTGGTTATCTGAGGAATCGCGCTCGATACATCGATTCCGTTGGTCGCGGCATAGCCCAAAGTGATGGCCGCATCGTGCCGCAGATTGAGTGAACTCTCGCTCAAAAGATTCACCATCGTCGATAGCATCGGCGACACATCGAGCTTGTCTCGCGCCGAGTAAACCAGCGAAGGGATAGCGCCGATCTTCACTTCCTGATCTCCGGTTCCGAACAACTCGCGGAGGCGATCCCAGTCCTGAGACCGGGCATAGTGCATCGATAGCGCCGCGCCTGCCGCGCCTCGCGTCTCCGCGTCTTCGTCCGAAATCATTTCACTGAGCCGAGACACAGCGGCTGAAATATCGACCCCGCGATTCGCGGCAGACTCTATGCGCTCAAGGGCGTTCTTTTTTTCTTCCGCGTCCTGGGCGGACAACCCTTCTATGATTTCCGGCAAGTCCTGTTTGAGCCGCGCCGCGATCAGAAAATTGAGAAACCCTTTCCATGCATCGACCGCTTCTGGTCTCACCATTCCCGCTTCTGCGTTTTCTTCGAGTATGCTGACCTTGAGTTGAACGCTCGACAAGAGGTCATTGTTGATCGTCGCCCCGTGTTCGAGCAGCAATCGCACGACGGGGACGTGGCCGGCGAAAGCGGCGTTCATGATGGGAGTCTTGTCGGCCCCGCCCTTGTTGTGAATGTCCGCTCCCGATTCGACGAGATGCTTCACGACTTCGATGTGGCCGTATTCGGCGGCTTCATTCAATGCCGTGTCGCCGAACTGCCCGCGCGCATTCACGTCGGCTCCGCCGATCAACGCTTCGATTACGCCGCTCAGATTTCCATCAGAAGCGGCCTTTCGGAGTTGCTCGTCCGCGTTTGTCATAAATGCTCTCCCTGTTCTAGTGAATTGCGTAAGCGACGCGCATCAGCTTATACCGATATTCGCTCCATCGCCAACTTTACTTCTCTCGGATCGAGCGCGCTCTTGAATGTCACGACACTGGGCGGAAGACTCAGGGGGGCTTCGCGACTGCCGCGCAGATCATCCGATACGGCGAGAATGAAATTCTTCATGCCCGCGCGCTCGAATTCTTTCAATCGTTCGGCCAGATATTTCGGCGTCCAGAACCCCATTATCTCGATATAAACTTTTTCCGCTTCATTGCGTTGCAAAACGAAATCAGGAATGAACGCGCCTCCTCCTAGATCGATCACCTCGCCGCATCGCTCCAACCTCCATTCCGCATCCGCCCATCGCGCCGCGAACTTTTCCGCGACAGGACTCGCTTCGATAGTTTCAATCCAGTAATCCGAACGCAATCTGCTCTGGCGACTGTCTAGTTCGAAGAATGCGCTGCCTCGCTCTTTCAAATCGATCTCGGCCCTCATATTCCAACCCCGACACGCGATGAGCGCGGGAAGAAATACCGCCATCTGAATGCCGTACTTCTGCGAGCGATGAAAAATCGAAACCGGCCCGCTCAGTTTTATCTCATACCCTTCCTTCGCGCTGCCGCGAATCAGGTGAATCAAACGATAATTTTTTATCGCGTCGAACAAACGGCGATACTCCACCTGCTCCTGGGGGGCGACTCTCAGATCGATTTCCGTGCAGCGATAAAGCAATGCCTGAGCCTGAGCCAGATTATACCTGTCAATGAGTTCCGCCGCGCTCATCTCATCGAACGCGACTATTCGCTGATTCGCCGCCAGGTCTGCATAAAGCCACTCCGTCACCTGCCGCGGCGCGCAACCCGTTTCAACGGCGACTTCGCTTATCAACTGATCGCGCGTGTTTTCACTGACGGGATGATGCGCGCGGGCTTTGAGAAAAAGAGCGCGACGTATTTCTGCGGGCTGCTGCGCGGTGGCCGTCTCGAAGGCGCAGCGATCCGCGAGCAGCTTTATCATCCCGCGCAGGATTTTATAATCAGTACCCGCGCCGACGTATTCATCAAGCTCACAGTCAAGCTCCGCGCGGCGCATCTCGCGATGCTCGCGGAAAATGCTGATGAGATCGTCAGCCGTCTGAAGATACTTCGCGTCGCTCGCCGAGATATAGCGCGGATTGATTTTGTCGCCGCGCCGCCAACTGAGAGCAAGATCGCTTGTCAGCATCTCTCACAATCCTTTGAGTCGCGCCGGTTGAAACTGGCGCGCGTTGCTGCGCCGCTCGCTGATGCGCTCTTCCGTAGTCTCGGCTGTCACGACTTCATAAAGCACGGCTTCCTTGTCCGGCTGCTTGCGGAGTATTCGACCGAGCCGTTGAATATGTTCGCGCGAAGAGCCTGAGCCTGAAAGCACCACTGCGACGGAGGCGGCGGGGATGTTGACGCCTTCGTTTAGAACTTTCGACGTGGCGAGCGCAAGCACTTCGCCGCGATTGAAAGCTTCGAGCCATTCGCGCCGCTCCTTGATGGGCGTTTCGTGCGTGATCGAAGGGATCAAAAACTGTTCCGATATCTGATAGACCATTTCGTTTTCTGCGGTGAAGATCAACACGAGGTCACGGCTGTGACGAGAGAGCAGTCGGGCAAGCACGCGGAGTTTCGCTTCGGTTCCGAGGGCTATCTGTTTCGACTCCCGATAAGCTTTCATCGCGCGACGCCCGTTTTCGCTTCGCGCGCTGGCCCGTATGAACATCTGCCATCCATGAATAGAGGAGAGCGATATGCCCTCGTCATCTAAGAATCCCCGAAAGACGGCGCGCAGTTTTTCATACTCGGCTCGCTCCTCTGCGGTGAGTCGAACCTGGATTCGCTCGACGGTGTAATCGGACAGGTATTCGCCCGCGAGGTCTTGGGCTTCGAGGCGATAAACGAAAGGGCCGATCAGTTCTTCGAGCATCGAGTCCGCGCCATCGCTTCGTTCGGGAGTCGCTGTGAGTCCCAATCTGAAAGGCGCGATGGCCATCTCGGCGGCGTAGCGAAAGACGCTGCCGGGAAGGTGGTGACATTCATCGAAAATGATCAGGCCGAACTGATCGCCCAGTCGTTCCATGAATCGAAAAGCCGAAGAGTAAGTCGTCACCGTGATGGCCCCGACTTCGAAGTAGCCTCCGCCGATGAGTCCCACTTCAGCCTGAAAGCCTGAGATCAGAATGTCGTACCACTGATTCATCAGGTCGATGGTCGGGACGACGACCACAGTCGAGCGGCCCGTCATTTCGATAGCCATCTGCGCGACGTGAGTTTTTCCCGCGCCCGTTGGAAGAACGACCACCCCGCGACGGCCCCCTTCGCGCCATTGATCGATGGCTTCCTGTTGATAAGGGCGAGGAGTGATTTGAAGCGCGGCGCGGAAATCGAATTCGTGATAACGGCGAGCCTGATCCTCGAATGGAGTCTTGCTGCGAACGAGGTCTGTGACGATCCGGCGATATGAGGAAGCAGGCGCGCGCCAGCGACGGATGCGATCATCCCATTGAAAAGCCGGGGAGAGTTGCGCGTGACTATCCGCACCGTCCAGCACCAGCGTGCCGGCATCGAATCTGAGTGAAAGAGGATTCATCGCTGGCGGCATTATACCAATTCAGACTCGTTTTGTAGGTACGCTTCATCTATTCCTATACTTACCCCTAGTGAGTCCACATGCGCAATACCTTTACGATCTTCTCTTTTTCATAGACCTGATAAACGAGGCGATGTTGTATGTTGATCCTGCGTGAGTAAGATCCTGAAAGATCGCCAATCAGCTTTTCATAAGGGGGTGGGATTTGAAAAGGATTCTCAGCCAGAATTTTCAGCAGGTCTTCAGCCTTACGCTTCAATCCTGCGGCAGCGAGTTTCTTTGCATCCTTCTGCGCTTGTTTTGTATAGACCAGCCGCCAACTCACCAGGTCAACTCCTCGGAGCATTCTTCGATGGGAGTGTTGATGCCTTCTCGAATGGATTCGCGCATTCCGGGAATAGACAGCAAGTACAAAGTCTCCTGTATGGATCGCCAATCCTCTTCCGCGATAAGCACCCCGTTAGAGGATTCACCTGTTATTTGTATCGGCTCATGAGAGACAGCCGTTTCTTCCAACAGCTTTTGCAATATATCCTGAGCTTCCTGAGCAGTAATGACTTTCATGATTCAACCTCCAGCAGCGGCCTTGATCGAGTCTTTCAGTTGATCCTGATTTATTGATGTTTCCATAAGCCCTCGCTTTTTCGCGTTCAAGGATACCACTTTCGACCTGGCTGCGGCAGCGTGTTTTGCCGTAGATGTATAACGCGGATAATCCCCAGCCGCGCATTGATGAAGACGGAGAGAGGCAGCCGATAACAAAACGCAGTCGGGCAGTCAGTGAAGCGCGAAGTCAGGCCGCTTCATTGCTATGTCACGAACAATGCTTCAAAAAGCTTAGAACGAAAATAACCTCTATAATCTGTGAACGTTTTGACTGATTCTTCATCAATCGTAATTTGGGAATCCTGCATTTTCTTTTTTAAGTCAAGGCAAAAGGCGGCGAATTCTTGGTACTTTTGCCAGATTTCATCTCGCTCATTTGTTTTGATGACTGGCTCGATAGCAAAATAGGTAGTTTCAATCTTGTCTAAGCTCATTACGAGCAGGCCAGAATCTCGTTTAGATGCTGCGTCAAATGCCTCGAAAAGGTATTTCATAAAGGCAGCATATGATTCCTGTTTTGTTCTAAAAGTCACTTCATATCTTTTCAGTTCCACTTGAGTATTTATGCTCCGCGTTTGCACATACGCGCCGCTGAGGACTGCCGCTAAAGCTATGATCGAAGATAGAATTGGTATCCACAAACTTGTCCACTTTTTTACTTTCTGCTCACGCGCCTCTATACCAACTTTTCGGAGCCTATCAATGTGCTGTAATCCCCAATCAATGATTTCCATTGGCGAGCGCGGCGCTTTTGCCCCTGCTCTAAATTGACTGCGAAATACATCTTCCACACTCAAAGCTTCGATTCTTGCTTTGCGTAGTTCTTCGCTCTCTGTATCCCGTATCCAAGAAGGCAGATGCTTTCCCAGGAGCATCTCCTGTTTCCAGGTCTCTAATCTTGTTTCGGGAACCCCGCCTCGGAATAGTTCGGGATGCCTTTTCACTACACCCCTTACATCATATATATCAGGCAGATCAAGACGATGTCTTATCCCTTCAAAAGTGATTGTTGAGTTTTCATCGTTGCTTGCTAATATCCAGATAGCAGACACTATGTCTAATTCATCTACATATCTCTCCATAAAATCCTCCTGCATATCTATTTCTCTTCTCACTGCTATAAAGAAGCCGCCCCCGTCTTCTGATGCTATTTGAGCGTAAGCTTGGGATCATCCTCATAAGCCGAACCAATGTGGCACAGATGATTGAGAGTCTCTGCGAAAAGTTCGTACAACGCCTTCAATCGCTCGACATCCTTAATCACTCCGACGACCTGAAAATATAATTCGTCCACGCCTTCGGGAAAATTAGTCCCGAACCAGCCCTCGTCGTCTTTCACTTCCAGATGGATCGCCGGTTGAGCTTCTATCATCCGCCGTATTTCAGAATTGCCGAACAGCAGTTGAACCTTGTACGCATCACTGCCCTGAATGACGAATTCTTTGTCGAAGTCCGCGTGGCCGACTTCGATATCCTGCATACCAAACATCTTTCCCAGATTGCTGAACATGCTCTTTCTGTATATTTTGAATCGAAAGCCGTCCTTGTTTATGTAAGGCGCTCTCAGTCGTGTAAACGGTATTGAAGTTTTTCCGGTCGATACGACGAACGTGTCCAGAGTGACTGTCCATTCCCTTACGCTCGCAGAGACCTTCGTGCCTCGCCAGAACCCGCCTTCGATGAAATCGGCTCCTATCTCGGAGCAGAGTCGTCGCCAGACCTCATCTTTGCTCGGGCCGAAAATCTTTCTCAGTAGGCTCACTTTTTATCACCTCGATTTATGCAGTTTAGTGATTTGTCGAAGCGCAATCCCTTGGGCGTGATCCGAAAGCTCAGGTTGAAATCCTCGACTATTCCCCCGACTTTTGCCGTAGCTCTTTGAAGAACCCGCAGGGATGAGCCTACCATGACCGGGATCGGGATCATAATCCGAGCAGTAGGTCAGTCGTGTCGGGACTTTCTCTCCGATCAGCAAGCCAATAAAAGGGCTTGAACTTTTCTCAGTCGGCGGTATGCTGAGGATCGGAGGAAGGGCTGTGAGAGCTTCAAAAAATCATCGCCCTGCGTTGCTGTGCGTTTTGTGCCTGCTGCTTTTCGGCGCGGCGCTTTCTGCTCGCACCCAGAGCGTTGGAATAACCGATCCGGCTCGCATCCTTAATCCGGCTTCTGTCCCTCTTCAGTCTGCGGGGGCGACTTTTCTCGATCCGGTCTTCGGCTCGACTCTGCGCCGCGTGACCAGTGCAAGCGACAGCGGCAGCTTCGCCACTCACGTCTATTCCCAGCTTCAGGCTTTCTCTTCAGATAACTTCTATCTGCTCCTCATCGAGCGCGACGGGTACGCGGTCAGACGAATCAATGACCTGAGCAAAGTCGAAGGACTCGACACTTCCGGGTGGAACGCTCCGCGATGGCATCCTACGCTCGCTCACAAGATAGTTCATTTCGACAGCAACGAAGACACCACCCTGCGCGTTCAACTGACCGACATCGATACTCAGACCACTTCCACCATTTTCACTTTCCCCGCCAGGTATGAGCGCATATTCGGAAATCAATCCTTCGATGAGCTTTCCGATGATGGTCGCTGGATTGCAGGCATGGCCAGACGCAATGATGGCGAGAGAATCATCTTCGCGCTCGATCTGGAAAACCGCGCGCTCGGGGCCGAATTGCCTTTGTCTTTTCTTTACTCCAGTCAGTGTCCTCCCGATCCGCAATGGGGGCAGGTCGAGCCGGACTGGGTGGGCATCTCTCCGCTCGGCAGATACCTCGTCGTGCAGTGGAAGCGCGACGGAACGCAGCGATGCAGCGGGCTTGAGACTCTCGATCTGAGGACAGGCGCTTTCATAGGTCGGGTCTATGACGGACATCAGCATGGCGATATGGGAGTCGAAGCGGATGGCGCGACTGAGTTTTTCATGACCTTCGAGTTGTATCACCCGAGCGGGCGGGCCTCGATTGGGGTGCGAAGATTTCCGGGGACGGCCAGCGTCACGCCGCCCGTTTATGTTCAACTCATCGATTGGGGCAATGGCGAGCATATCTCGTGTCGCGGGCCTCGCGGCGAGTGCCTGGTGACGGCGGGCAGCGATCCCGCGAATGGCTGGGGGCCGTTTGAAGCGGAGCTATTCCTTCAGCGCACCGACGGCACGGTGCTGAGGCTGGCCCATCATCGCTCGACGAGTTGCGGCTACTGGGTGCAGCCGCGAGCCAGCATCTCGCGCGACGGGCGATATGTGATATTCGCCTCTGACTGGGGGCGAGAAACCGGACGCATCGGGTGCGGCGGCGGACAGGAACTCGGACGCGGCGACGTTTACCTGATCGATCTCAGGAACGAACGGACGAATACTCCGCCTTTGGCCGCGCCTGACAGCTACTCTGTGAGCGAAGGAGCGACGCTCACAGTCAACGCGCCGGGCGTGCTTGCCAACGACACCGACTCTGATAGCGACTCGCTGACTGCTCGCCTCATAAGCGGCCCTTCGCGCGGAAGTCTGACTCTGAACGCCGACGGCTCTTTCTCCTATAGACCCGACAGCGGTTTTACCGGCGCGGACGGCTTCACCTACATGGCAAACGACAACTCGGCGCAGAGCAACGCGGCAACGGTCACGATCATGGTTTCGTCATTCGATGTGTGCTTGCAGGATGACACAAGCGGAGATGTGTTGCTGATCAGTTCGACTACCGGCGATTATCGCTTCACCGCTTGCGGCGCAGGCTCTACGTTGAGCGGTACAGGAAGAGTGAAAGTGAAAAAGAAGGGCTGCGTGATTTCGCTCAAGGATGCGCGGTCTGACCGCGACGTGAGAGCCACATTCAACAACTGCAAGAGCAAAGGAAGCGCATCGGTCACATGGCAGGGAAGGACTTTTCAGATTACCGACAGCGCAACGACCAACAATGCCTGCGCCTGCCGCTGACGGGCGCGCGCATCGTCGGTTAATCAGACGAGAAGACGCGCCTGTAAAAAGCGATCATCTCGCCGAATGCCTGATCGGTCGCTTCCGAATCGTATCGCGGCCCTTCATCGCGCATGAAAGCATGTTCAGCCCCATAGAGCCGCTGCGAAAAATTGACGCCGCTCTCAGCGAGAGCCACTTCTATTTTCGCGCGACCGTCCGGGGGTATGTGCGGATCGAGTTCGCCCCATACGAGCAACAACTCGCCTTGAATCTCATGCGCTCTTTCGAGAGAACCGGCATCGGCGTCTTTGCCGAGTCTGCCGTTGTGAATCCCCGTTCCGTAAAAACAGACCGTAGCTTTCACGTCTTTTTGCAGCGCGGCGCGAAACGACAGATGACCGCCTATGCAGAAGCCTGCTGCGCCGAGTTTTCCCCCGGCGACTGTCGGATGCGCAGCGAGATAATCGAGCGCGGCCCGACAATCGGCGTCGAATTCGGCAACGGCGGTTTTTGCAGCATTGGCAAGTCCGCGCTCGCGCCCCTCGTCGTCGAATGGAATGGGCGAGTCAGGCGGCTCGATGCGATGATAGATTTCCGGCGCGGCCACGACATAGCCATAGCCTGCGAGCCTCGCCGAGGCTCTTATCATCGGCCCGGTCAGTTGAAAGATATCCGAGTAGCAGAGAATGCCGGGATACCTGCCCGCAGGTTTCGGCTTCGCGATGAGGGTTCTCATCTGACTGCCGCCGACCGGAATATCTGCATACCCCATCGTGATTATCATCCGTTTTCCTCCCGCTCCTCAAAAGATGTACAGCAGGCTGCGTTGCCTCGATTTTCGCACTTTCAGGATATCAACAGGCTGGCAGCCTGTTGTACCTCAGAGACTCCTCACACTAACATTCGAAAAGTTTTAGCGACAAGGCGGGCCGCGTCGCTCATCAACTGAGGGGGAGTTATCTCATCGACTCGCATGCATGACGCGAGAAAAAAATAAGCGGGCGGATGAATCCAAAAGGCTATGGTGAGAGCGTAGTACAAAATCGGAAAGCAATCGCTGGTGGGCCTGCTTTTCATCTACCCTCGACTGAAGAATGGATTATCACGTTTGTGAAAAGGGAAAGTTCTGCCTGCTCACTCTGCGAAAAGAGGCGTGGGGAAGATAAAAAACTCATCATCGATTTTGAACAACAAACATTTCACGGCTCAACATCGCATTAAAAAGAGCAGAACTCCTGAACAGGAACCCGACCCTGTTCGATAACCCGATTTCAGAAGAGCGGTACAGGCGAAGAATCTGAAGACATTTCAAAGACGCAGGCTCTCGATCAGAGTTTGTGAAAGAGGAGTAGTGTTTTCAATACTGCGCCACACATTTTAACTTCAGGGTTTTTTTTCAGAGGAAGGATTAGCAATGAGAAAAACAAGTGCATTTCTTGCATTGTCGCTATTGATATCGAGCGTATTTTTCGCTCCCCGCCTGAGCGCGCAGGCTCCTACGCCGAACAACGTCTGCGGCGAAACCATATTCGCGCTCACTCTCAATCAGAGGCTCGTGAGCTTCAACAGCGAAACGCCTCAAACGCTGGCGAGTTCAGTCGCCATAACCGGACTACAGCAGGGGGAAACTCTCGTAGGGATCGATATCCGTCCCAGAGACCGTCAACTCTACGGGACGACCAGTCAAAACCGCGTGGTGACGATCAATCCCTCGACGGGAGCCACGACGCCAGTCATAACGCTTTCGACTCCGCTCAACGGCGTCTCGTTCGGATTCGACTTCAATCCGAGGGCCGACAGATTGCGCATAGTGAGCGACGCTCAACAGAATCTTCGCATCGACGTGACGGCTGCCGTCGGCAACACGACCACAGACGGCCAACTGACTTATGCCGCTCTTGATCCTAATAACGCAGCCACGCCGAGAATAACAGGCTCGGCCTACACGAATAATTTCGACCTCTCGCCAGCGACCACGCTCTACGGCATAGATTCGAATCTCGATATTCTGGTCATACAGAATCCGCCCAACGACGGGACTCTCAACACTGTGGGCAGCCTCGGTTTCGACACGGGCGACCTGGTGGGCTTCGACATCTCCTCGACCAGCGCGAGGGCTTTCGCCTCGCTCACTGCTCCCGGAGGCGCGGCTTCGAGCCTTGCGATGATCAATCTCAACACGGGAGCGGCGACAGTAGTCGGCACGATCGGCGGCGGCCAGCCCATCGCGGGTCTGGCGATTTCCTTCAATCGACAGCAGACCGTTTACGCCCTGACGCAAACGAACCGCCTCGTCATCTTCGACAGCCTCACTCCCGGCGTCGTAACCGGCATCGTGACGGTCACTGGATTGAGACGCGGCGAGAGGCTGCTCGGCATCGATTTCCGTCCTGCCAACGGCGTGCTTTATGCTTTGAGCAATTTCGCCAACCTTTACACCATAGATGAGCGCACGGGCAGAGCTACCCGCCTCGTCACCTCATCGCCATTCGGCAACGTGTTCGTCGCGACGGCTTTTTACGGGTTCGACTTCAACCCGGTGGTGGATCGTTTGAGGATAGTCAACGATTTCGATCACAACTTCCGAATCGTTCCCAATGACGGCTCTCTTGCCGGGGTGGATGGAACGCTGGCTTTCAACCTTTCACCAGCGGATCGCAACGCGGGAGTCAACCCGAATGTCGCCGCCGCCGCCTATACCAACAACTTCGCGGGCGCGACCTCGACGACCCTCTACGACATAGACCACTCGCTGAACATTCTGGCCATACAGAATCCGCCCAACAACGGAACTCTCAACACGGTAGGGACACTGACGGATCAAGCGACGGGAGCGACTCTCGATGTCACGGGCAAACTCGGCTTCGATATTTATCGCTGCGATCCCATAGGGCTGATCGCTGTGACGCTTCCGGGCGACACAGTATCGCGGCTTTACAGAGTCAATCTGTCAAACGCCTCGGTCGTTCAGGTGGGAGCGATAGGCGGAGGAGAGATCATCTGCGGCATCGCTGTGAAATAAGCTATAACGAGAACGCTCTGTCTCGCTTTGGAGCGAGCAGAATGAGTGGTCGGAGTCTCACAGGCTCCGACCTTTTTCTTTGCGTCGCGCCCCATCCGCCGTCTTCATCTGTTCTGAGGCAAACCAACCCGCTCGATCAGGCTCCTGAATCGGGGGTCTGAGCGTAGCGGGTCGAACCTCGGATCGATATTCAGATAAAGCATCCAGCTTTCTCTCTCTTCATAAGCCCTTTCCATCCACTTCATAGTTTCGTCATCATCGCCAATCGCTACATAAGCAATCGCCCAATAGATCGGAGAGATGCGCACACTCTGTGATAGCTCTTTCAGGCGAGCGATAGTTTTACGGGCTTCTTTTCTTCTCCCCGCCCTCGCATAAACGTGCGCCAGCCCTGAAAGCATATACTCTCCTCCCGGCCCCTCGCTCATTTTCCTGTACCCCTCTATGGCCTGCTCGTACATTCCCTTTTCCGTGTAAGCCATGCACAGATAACTGAGCGCAGGGGCGAAATTCGAGTTCATCTCAAGCGCCTTTTCCAATCGCGCGATGGCTTCATCATAACGACGAGCATGATAATAGAGGCTGCCTTCCCGCATGTTGATGATGAGCGAAAGCGGGTCCAGTTCATTCGCGCGACGAAGTTGAGCGAGGCTCTCATCGAATCGACCTGCAAGAGATAAATAAATGCTGTACCAGTGATGCGCCGTCGAATAGTTGGGGTTGATCTCGATAGCGCGCTTGAATTCCGCTTCAGCCGCCGGGTAATTCCAGTCGTAGTATAAAAGACCGAAGGCGAGCGATGTGTGAGCTTCGGCCAGGTCTTCATCCAACTCCAGGGCTTTGGCGACTGCGGCGCGAGCTTTCGGAAAAGCGTCTTCAGGTTTCTCTATCTGATAATTGCCCAGTTGATTGTAGCAATCGGCAAGCCCCGCGTAAACCAGGGCGTAGCCGGGGTCGAGGTCTATAGCCTGTTGAAAACACTCGATTCCTTTTTTGAACCCCTCGCCGTCTCTGCGGTTCCAGTAGTAGCGCCCTTTCAGATAAAGCTTATAGGCTTCGACATTTTCCGTTTGGTGTTCTGCCAGTCGCTTCGCCTCATCGCCGGACAACTTCAGCGTCAAAGCTCCGGTCAGTTCTTCCGCCACATGGTCTTCGAGCGACAGGGCGTTGGCGGAAATCACATCGAATTTGTCCGCCCATAGATGGCTGCCATCCGCCGAGCTTATAAGCTGAACGGTTATTCGGATTCGATCATCGGATTTTTGTATGCTCCCTTCAAGCACTCCGTCGACTTTCAACGCCCGCCCAATTGCCGCCGTGTCCCCGTCTTCTGATGCGAACCTCCTGACTGAACTCGTCGGTCGAACGACCACCTGACGTATGCTGCCCATACGGGTTATCAGCGCGTCAGCCAGAGCAAGCCCCAGATAATCATCCGCCGGGTACGCATTCAGCGATTTGAACGGAATCACCGCTATCGATCTGACCTGCGAGAGCGAAGTCGGTCTCGCCCTCCCTGCGATCAGGAAATAAAGCAGCGCGGCCAGCAACACGACCAGAAGCGATGCCGCCGCGATGGCGATACGTTTGACACTGAAGAGAGAGTGCGGAATTTGGGAAAGAGCCTCAGTCGATTGCTGATCGGGCGAATCAACTGTTTCCGTAAATTCTTCAACCTTGACGACCGGCGATAAACCGGATTCCTCTTCGAGTGAGGTGCGGTTGCGCTCCTCATATAGTTCCCTGACCTCAGCCAGGAAGCGATAACCTCGTCGCGGGACAGTTTCTATCAACCGCCTGCCGTTATCGCCATCGCTGATGGCTTTTCTCAGAATGAAGATGTTGCGCGAGAGGTTGGCGTCATCGACGACTTTGCTCTCAGGCCAGACACGCCTGCATAGCTCCCCTTTTTCCACGGTACGATGGCTGTTTTCCAGAAACGCCATAAGGAGGTCGAACACTTTGGAAGTGAGAGGAACTTTCTCCTCGTCGCGCCACAGGAGGCGTTCCGAGACATCGACGCGAAAATTGCCGAACTCATAAAACTGCTTTGTTTGTCTGCTCATAACACACCCAACTCGCCCTGCGAGAATAATGCGAAAAAAATAAGAGGGAATTCAAAAAACCAATGCGCGATTGCCCACCCGTAGCGCATATAGGAATCCGGTTGCAGCGCCGGGCCGGATTCGAGACGCCTTGATTTCAAAGAATTGGAGAAAGTCAGGTCTAATGAATAAAGTCACAGCAATTTTATTAAGTTTCTTTCTGATCATCATCCCTTTTTCGCGCTTCTCAGCGCAAGCGCAGTCAGGAGCCACCAGTGGAAGTATCGTCGGCAGCATCAGTGATGAGCAAGGCGGAGTGATTGCCGACGCAGCAATAAGGGTCAAAGAGATTTCTACGAATCTCACGCGCGAAACGGTTTCGGGCGCGGACGGTTCCTTATTTAATAACCCAACTGCCGCCGGGCAGATGTGAAAGCGATGTCCACTCGCAAAAAAATGACCCTGATGGCAGTGAAGTGACTAACAAAGAGTGGAAAAAGTTTCTCAATAAAGAAATCACGCCGCGCTTCCCTGACGGATTGACCGTCCTTATGGGAAGCGGGCAGTTCCGCGACTCAAGCGGCGAGATCATCAAAGAAAAATCCAGGTTGTTGATCCTCCTCTACCCTGTGGAGACGCAGGCGGAAAGCAGCGCGAGGATCGAGCAAATCCGCGAGGCGTACAAACAGGCTTTTCAACAACAATCGGTTCTGCGCGCAGATAATCCTGATCCGGTGAGGGTGTCGTTTTAAGGAATTCAATTATGCATATACATCGGCTTTTTTCGAGCAGAAGTAATGATCCGGTTATGCAGGAAATACGAAGAAAACTGCTCTCATCGTTGCTGCTCTTGCTGCTGCCCGCACTCGCTGCGGCGCAGCCGCGAAGCGACAACCAAAGCGCGCCTCTCGCCTTTACGCGCGTCACTGTGATTGATGCGACAGGCGCGCCTGCCAAATCTGAAATGACCGTCGTCATCACGGGCGAGCGCATCACGGCAATTGGCAAAGCCGATAGCGTCCGCATTCCGCGAGGCGCGCAGGTCATCAAAGCCGCAGGCAAATACCTCATTCCCGGACTATGGGATATGCACGCGCACCCGCACCTCAACTCGCGTCAGTTCTTTCCGCTCTTCGCGCTCCATCTCTATCTTGTCAATGGGGTGACGGGCTTGCGCGATACCTTCGGCCCATTGGAAGCGCAGCAACAATGGCGCAAAGCCATCGGGGTCGGAGCCGTAATCGCCCCGCGAATGTTTCTTGCAGGCCCGTTAGTCGATGGCCCCAAGCCCGCCTTCGCAGGCTCTATCGCCGTCTCGAATGCCGAAGAAGGAAGACAAGCCGTCATCAGTCTCAAACGACGCGGCGCGGATTTCGTCAAAGTCTATGACCTGCTCCCCCGCGAAGCCTATTTCGCCATCGCCGATGAAGCGAAAAAACAGGGCATCCCCTTTGCCGGACACGTGCCAGCTACGGTAACTGCCGCCGAAGCTTCTGACGCTGGCCAGCGGAGCATAGAGCATCTCACTGATGTTGCGGTCTCCTGTTCAACCGATCAGGAGGCATTGCAAAAGGCGCTGACCGCGGGTTTGTTGAAAGAGGACAACTCGACCGCCATCCGTGACCTGACGGTGACGGAGACGCGCGCGCTCGAAACTTACGACCGCGAGAAATGCATAGCTCTCGCGCAACGATTTGTCAAAAATGACACCTGGCATGACCCGACTCTGGTGACGTTGAGGGTAAATGCCTTCATCAATGACGAATCGTTTTTGAATGACGCGAGGCTGCGATACATCCCGCGCGCACTGCGCGAAGAATGGAATCCGAAAAACAGCGAGTTCAGCAAGGCTCTTACCGCCGAAGAGATCGCTGCGGCGAAGAGAGCCTTTCCGACCTTTTTGAAAATCGTCGGCGAGATGCACCGCGCCGGGGTGCGGTTTCTCACAGGCACGGATGCGCCCGCCGTCCCGTATTGCTTCCCCGGTTTCAGCCTTCACGACGAGTTGGCTCTGTTTGTCGAAGCGGGGCTGTCGCCTATGGAAGCTTTGCAGACAGCGACTCTCAATCCTGCCCGTTATCTCGGACTGAGTGATTCGCTCGGCACGATAGAAAAAGGCAAGATCGCCGATCTGGTGCTGCTCGACGCCAACCCTCTCGTCGATATTCACAACACCAAAAAAATCGACTCGGTGATCGTCAGAGGCAGGCTCCTTACAAGAGAGGCGCGACAGCGAATGCTGGCCGAGGTGGAAGCGGCTGCCGATAAATAATCATGCTGATCAGCGCGGTGATTGAAGCGTGCTGCGCCGATCAGGGAGGTATGAAACAGTCATGCGACGAACGATATTCATTCTATTACTCATCACTGCATTGCTGTCGGGCTGTCGATCAGGCATCGATCAGACGACCGGAACCGAAACCGTTTTCGCTTTCGTCGAGGCGAACATCGTGCCGATGGACAGCGAGCGCATTCTCGAAAATCAAACGGTCATCGTGCGCGATGGATTGATAACCGAAATCGGCCCGACGGCGAAGATCAAAGTCCCCGATGAAGCGACACGAATCGACGGGCGCGGCAAATACCTCATGCCCGGTCTTGCCGATATGCATGTGCATGTGCGGTCGGAAGGCGAATTGACACTGCTGGTCGCGCACGGGGTGACGACCATTCGCGATATGTTCGGCTCGCCTTACAAAACCGTCTGGCGAGACCGCATCGCAAGAGGCGATATGTTCGGCCCGACTATCTATGCCGCTGGCCCCATAGTCGATGGCTTTCCGCCGAATGCAAGCGAAATGACTGTGGTGAAAACCGCAGAGGATGCCGAGCGCGTCGTCGCCCGACAGAAACAGCGCGGATACGATTTCATCAAGGTCTATCACCAACTCTCCAGGGAAGCTTACGACGCCGTCCTTGCCGCCGCGAAAAAGCATTCGATTCCTGTGGCCGGACATGTGACCAGTCCCGTGGGAGTGGAGCGCGCGCTCAAGTCCGGGCAGCGATGCATAGAGCATCTGGACAACTACACCTACGCGATACAGCGCGCCGACTCGCCTTATTTCGGCCACTCGGCTGTCGAGTTTCATCAGGATGAGTCGGCCTGGAGGCGCTCGGTCAACTTCGTCGATGAAGCGAAGATTCCGGCGCTGGCCAAAGCCACGCGCGAGGCCGGCGTTTGGAATTGCCCGACTCTAATTACTTATCGAGACTGGGGGCTTACGGTTGAAGAAACCGGAGAGCGACTGAAACAGCCGGAGATGAAATACGTCCATCCGATGTTGATGGCGCACTGGTCGCCCGATAATCAGGAGGATATCCCTTACTCAGACACCCTCGAATCGAACGAGGATGTCTCACTGATGAAGCGCAGAGTCGAAGTTCACAAGAAGTTGACCAAAGCTCTCAACGACGCAGGAGCAGGCATTCTGCTCGGCACGGACGCGGGAACTCCGTTCGTCATACCGGGCTTTTCCGCGCTCGAAGAATTGGAACTGCTCACAAGCGCGGGGCTGACGCCTTACGAAGCGATCAAAACCGGAACGCGCAATGCGGCTCAGTACCTCGACGCTTCGGACGAGTTCGGCGCTGTCACAGTAGGCAAGCGCGCCGATTTGATATTGCTTGAAGACAATCCGTTGAAAGATATCTCCAACACGCGCCGACGAGCGGGCGTGATGCTGCGCGGGCGATGGCTGCCTGAAACGGAACTGCGCCGAATGAAGGATGAACTGGTGGCCGGGTACAACGCGCCGAAAGAGTGGTTTGAAGGGATGCCGGATTTGCCGACGGAAGGCAGCCATTCGCTCTTCGCCCGCTATGCAATCACGAGCTTCGGATTGCCGAAAGGCGAAGAGCGAATGGCTGTTGAAAGACTGCGCGACGGGCGGAAGGTTGTCGTGTCGCAGTTCTCGGCCGAGGAGCCTGAAGAAAAATTCTCCACGCGCATGGAGATGGATGAAAAGGCGGACACGAACACGCTCGCGGTCGAAAGCTATGGGCGGGAAGGAAACGGAAGGCTGGAGTTTCGACAGGAAAACAAACGCCTGTCGGTCAGAGGAAAGATGCCGGTCGCAGGCGAAGTCAACAGCGAGGAAGATGTCTCATCCCCTGTGTTGCTCTCATCACCGGGCATCGCGTCAAGCGTCTGGTTGTACGAGAAGGTGAAATCATTAGCGGTCAATCAGACGATTGAACTTAAAAGTAGGGAATGGGATTTCGGCCCTGCCTTCGATCTGAGCCGAAGGATGTGGAAAGTCAGGAGGCAGCCCGATGCGCGACAAACAGGCGCTGCTCCTTTGCGGGTGTATGCGATTGAGATTTCTGCCGCGACGCCTCTCTACACGATGAAGTTGACGGTTGACGAGCAGGGGATGCCAGTCGGGCTGGAGGTTCAGCAGGGTGAAGCGATCATCAAGTACAAAAGAGTTCAATAGCGGAGATTCACGACGGCTCTGGCTGCGGCGGATGCCGGCGAACACTGTGGAGTTCATCATCTGCGACCATCGGTTTGATCTGAGGACTGCCGCTCAGGCCGCACATCGAAAGGAGAAACCTTTGGGTGATATCGAACACGCAACGAATCGATTCGGTGATCGTGAGAAAACTGCTCGACAGAGCCGCGCGAAAGCGAATGCTCGCCCGCGCGGAAGCGACGTCTGAAGGTTAAGGAGGCGCAAGGATGCAGGATATGGAACAGATGTTGATCGAGATTGAAAACGAACTTGCGCAGGTCGTCATCCGGCGCGATGTGGCTCTGCTCGAACGCCTGCTCGACGACGGCTATGTGTTCACAAACCCCGTGGGCGAAGTGAAAAACAAGACGGAGACGCTGGCCAAATTCTTGGCCCTGGTCGACGAAGCGCATTTCGATTACATCATCAACTCCGATGTGGAGGCGCGGATTTACGGAGAGGCGGCGATAGTGACCGGCGCGCAGGCGCAGAAGGGGCGATACGGAGGCAGGGAGATATCGGGCCGCTATCGCTTCACCTCAGTGTACGTCAGGCGCGATGGCTGCTGGCGATGCGTGGCGCAACACGCTTCGAGCGCCGACCCGATAAGGAAAATATGATTTTCAAATAGCGACAACATCACGACTCCCGTGAAGACGCCCCGGTTTCATCTTCATAGCAGTGGTGGGTGTACAAAAGGCCGCCAGCCCGTGAGAAAAAAGATATGAAAACGCCCACGTTGTTGCTGCTTCTGCTGATGCCCGCTCTGCTCCTAGCTAGGGCAAGGCAAAATTCCGGCCACGCTTTTTCGCTTCATGCTTGGATGGAAGATTATCGCGCACTCAAAAAGCATATCGAGATCGGGTACGCCAATCTCGAATGGATGATTCAGGCGCGGCGAATCGATCTCAGCACGCTCGACTCCAAAACCCGACAGGCGATCTCTCGGGCAACGAGCGACGCGGAAGCAAAGCGCGCGCTGGAATCATTTCTCGCGGCGTTCGGCGACGGACATTTGAACCTGCGCGAAAGGGTCTCTTCATCGCCTGTCGATCCGTCCTTGGGACGAAACACATCGGGAGCCGATGCCTGTCAATCGATGGGCTTCACGCCGCTGGAGTATGACTTTTCGCTTCCACTGACGAAAGCGCGTGGCTTTCAAATCATCAGCGCGAGCAAAGGTGCTTTCACCCTGGGCGTCTTGTCGCTCGATGATGGCAGAAGTTATGGAGTGTTGCGCATCCCCTTTTTTTTCCTGCGGCGCTGGCGCTGGGTTGCGAACGGGAATGGGAGGCGTTTCGCCGCACTCTGACAAGCGATTGCGATGAAGCGTGCCAGGAACTCTTCAGCACATTGATGGCCAATCGCCTGCTGGCGCAATTGAGTGCGCAACTCCGCGAGATGGCAAACCGAAAGCTCGACGCTTTGATCATCGACATCGGAGGCAACGGCGGCGGCACGCAGTGGGTAGAACCTGTGGCCAGAACTCTGGCGGCGAAACCTCTGCGCGCGCCGCGACTCCGATTCATCCGCCATCCGCACTGGGTCAGAGCGATGCAATCCCGATTGGAAATTCTCGAATCGGATTTGCAACGACAAGACCTGACGCGCGCACAGTCACGAATGCTCATCCGCGCAAAGAGACAGGTGCGGCAGTTGCTCGCCGAGGCCCGCTCTCCATGCGATAAGTCCCGGATATGGGAGAGGGCTGAGAAGCGCAAACCCTGCTCGATGTTGAACGCGACGCCGATCTTCACGACCGGCATCGAGAGTTATGCTGCGCCGGGATCGCTTGCCGGACTGCGGGCAAAATCCGTGCTGTTCTCGCCGAGCCTGTACGAATATCAGGAGAGCGCGATCAGGCTCCCGCTGATCGTTTTGGTTGATCGACACACAGCATCAGCCGCCGAGTATTTCGCAGCGATGTTACAGGACAATCAGGCCGCGACGATCATCGGTGAAAAAACTTATGGGTCAGGATGTGGCTATACTGATGGCGGATTGAAGATCGCGCTTCCCAACAGCAGATTGCAGGTCTGGATGCCCGACTGCGCGCGCTATCGCTTAAACGGCAGCAACGAAGTCGAAGGCATCACGCCCGACCTCACAATCTGGTCGCGTGAGGGTGACGAAACCGCGCGCCTTGAAAAACTGCTGCGCGCTTTGCGGCAACTGAAACCGCGCAGCCGGGGAAAAGGAACAATCTCAGGCAGGCAGAAGTTTCAACCGAGGAATTTATATCCGACGCGATGAACCGTGATGATGTACTGCGGATCGGAGGGGGCGGGTTCTACTTTCTGGCGCAGCTTCGCTATGTGATTATCCACCGTGCGGGTGAACGGATAATTATCGTATCCCCACACTTCATCAAGCAATCGGTCGCGCGTTATGGTCTCGCCGCGATGCTGAATGAAGTATTTCATCAATTCGAACTCGCGCGGCGACAACTCTATCGCCTCTCCGCCTTTGGTTGCCTGATAGCTTTTGAACTCCAACACCACATCGCCGAATTTGTAAGTGTCGAGATCGGCCACCTGCTTGGTTTTTCTTCTCAAATGCGCCCTCACGCGGGCGAGGAGTTCCTTGATGCTGAACGGCTTTGTCACATAATCATCGGCTCCCATTTCGAGGCCGACTATTTTATCTATCTCCTGCCCGCGAGCCGTCAGCATTATGATGGGCAGATCAACTCCCTTGCTTCTCAAATGGCGGCACACATCGAGTCCGCTCACTTTCGGCAACATCACATCGAGTATTATCAAATCGGGATTATCGCGTATCGCCTGATCCAATCCCTGCTGGCCGTCAGCGGCGACGGCGACTTCATAGCCTTCGTACTCGAAATTGTCTCTGAGCCCCAAAGCCATATCAGGCTCGTCTTCAACTATTAGGATTTTCTGCAACTGCATATCCTCCGGAACCTAATCTGATTTCCCTATCGGCGCGCGCCGATCCGCCCGCTGGTATGAGCATAGTAAAACGGCTCCCCTTTCCCGGCGCGCTGTCGAGGAGTATCTGCCCGTGATGGGCTTCGACTATATGCTTGACCAGAGCCAGCCCCAGACCAGTTCCTTTCGTGTTATGCACGAGACCTGTGCTGACTCGATAAAACTTTTCAAAAACTTTTTCCTGCTCCGAGCGCGGTATGCCAATCCCGCGGTCGGCGACTTCTATGCCTACCTGATCGTCGCGCGCCCGAACGCGGACTGAAATCTCTTTCACTTCGTCGGAATACTTAACGGCGTTGTTGAGCAGATTGAGCAAAGCCTGAGATATGGCATCCTGATCGATCAGCACTGCGGGCGCGTCATGCTGAATGTCTGCGATGAGTTTGAAACCTGCGCTCGTGATCTGATACTCGTAGCTGCGCAAAACGTCTTCTACGACTTCGGCTATGTCGGCTTCGGCAAACTCATACTCCTTGCGACCGGCTTCGATCTTCGAAAAGTCCAGAATGTTGTTGATTAGCTGCGTCAATCGACGGCTCTCATTGTTGATTATTCGATAATACTCCTGAGCCTTTTCCTGATTTTTGACTCGCCCAAGCTCCAGAGTTTCGGCAAACAGGCGGATGAGCGCCAGCGGAGTTTTCAACTCGTGCGAGACGTTGGAGACGAAAGTCGATTTCGCATAGGCGAGCTTCATCTCGCGCGAGGTGGCGCGAAGTATCAAAATGATTCCGAATATCAGCAGCGACAGCACGAAGAGCGACAGCATCAGGCTCTTCTGAAAATTATCTTTCGCCAGAGCTTCGACCGTAGTGTTTTTGTAGCCGATGGCGAACTTCCATTTCGGAAAGAGCGGAGCGAACCAGGCTTTGGATTCAGGCTGCCCCGATCCCGTGTTATGCGCAAGCACCGTCTCCCCGTTTTCATCGAAGACATAAAGAGCGAACTCATGCGCATTTTCGCCCGCTCCGTTGATGGGGCATTGCAGCATTTCAGGAATGACTTTCGGGAAAAAAGTTTCCTTCATGTAATTCGAGTCCAGAATAGCCCCGACGAATCCATAGGGAGGTTCCGCGTCTGAGCGCGTGAGGGGATAGAAGACAGCCGTCTGAAGCGAATTACATTTCGCTGATACGGAGCCGCAGAAGGATTGATCGAAGAGCGGCCCGCGCACGGAATCGTATCGCGGGCGTGTGGAGACGGCCCTCTGATACGCGTCGGTTATGGATCGCATTTCTCCATTCTTTTTGAAATCAGCCATCCCTATTCGACGGCTTCCTTCCGAGGAATAGAGCAAGGCGAACTCTTCGCCGTCGCAGGTGCAGTCGCACACCAGAAATATCCGGTCGATTTCCCTGTGCTTCTGTTTGACCGAGGCGAAATGCTTTTCCAGCACATCAGCATTTTCCGGCCTCGGATTCATCCCTTCGACCGCTATGAGCGAGTCTTTGGCCACCGCCTTGAAATGTTCCATCACCTGGCGCGATATGCCCTGAAGAATCTGATTGAGATTTTCTCGGACTGCGACTTTCGTCTTCTGCTCAAGGTCTGCAAGAGAGTTGTATTGAATGACTGAAAGGACGGTCGTCGGCAACATCACCGCGACAATGGCGAAGGTGATGAGCCGGGTTCGAGATGAAAATCTTGAGAAAAACTTCCCTGGCATACCGACCCAAAGTATACATCACCGCCGCGCTCATTATGCACACGAACCTTGATTTCTTTGTAAAAAATTGTAACCGCCCGCTCAAAAATCCGCGCCGAAGCGCGAGACCGTCCTTGCTGCTATGAACTGCGGAGTGAGCGCGCGGACTATCTGTTCGGAGACGGCGTCCTGTAGCGAGAAACGGTCTGTGAACTCGGTGTAGAATTTTTCGCCCCATATCGCCGAGCCGTCCTCGGCTCTGAGCAACTGAACCGTGATGCGAATCCTGTCGCCGTCTTTTTGTATTTTCCCTTCAAGCAGCGCATCGACTCCCATCTCGCGCCCAATCGATGCAAGGTCTTTTTGCGAGCAGCCATGTTTGAGAACATCGCCCGTCGGGCTTACCTTCACCTCTCCGACCTGAAGCAGTCGCGTTGTGAGAGCGTCGGCCATCGCCACCGCAAGCTGTTTATGACAGCTTTCCTCATCGAGTGGATGAAATGGAAAAACCGCTATCGACTTTATCGGGTCGGGCCGTTTCGATCTGCCTGCTACCCACGAGAGAGAAGCTATGGCGGCCAGCACGATAACCAGCGCCAGAAAGGCGCGCGAAGCAGCCTGCCTCAGCAGAGGCGATCTCGCGGCGGCTTTTCGATTCATCGTCGCTACTTCGGATGTCGAACTGCTTTCCCTCTCGACGATCTCTCTGACGTCAGCGATGAACCGGTAGCCCGCGCCAGGTACCGTCACGATATAGCGATGGTCGGTAGGAGCCTCGCCAAGCGCCTTTCTCAGGACAGAGATGTTTTGAGTGAGATTATGCTCCTCGACAATCGTATCGGGCCACAGCCTCTTAATCAGATCGTCTTTGCTGATGACCTCTCCGCCGCTTTGAACGATCATCAACAGGAGGTCAAATACCTTTGATGTGATGGCAATCGGCTCACCTGCCCTCAAGAGTCGCCTCGCCTTTGCATCCAGGCGGAACGTCCCGAATTCGTAAATAGTTCCTATTTCGTTGTCCATTCGGCCTCCTCAGCTTTTTTACAATTTTTGACCGGAAGTTTTGAGGACATTTTACTCCCGTTCGTGCTAATGCTGTCCAATCAAAACGCTCGGAAGAAGAAAAGAGCGTAAAAATTTTTGACAACGGATCGAGCGTAAAAACAGGAGGCACAAACATGAAATCACGCAGGCTTCTGATCGGCATCCTTCTTTTCCCCATCATGATATCAGCCGCCGCTGCTGAGGATCAGCGCCCTTCGACCGACGACCCGGAACTCGACCGGGTCGAAGCGATGATCCGTCAGGCATGGCAGGAACACGAAGAACACATCAAAAAAGGCGGCAAGGCGACAGACCTCGCCAATCCGGCGAGGAAATGGATTGAAACGCTCTGGGAACGCGGGCAAAAAGATGCCGCGACGAAAGCCTCTGCCCGCGCAAGAAGCGAGTCGCTTCACCTGATGGCGCATCTGGGCATGACGGACGAGATGCATCGCCGCGCAGACACGTTCAAACCCGATGATCCGGTCTGGCAGCACGCGCTCAATCCGCTTTGGGAAGGCGCGGAGGAAAGCGGCAATTACGATTATCTGCTGGGCAAGGCGAAGCTCCTCGTCGAGCAATCGCCGGATAAAGAGATACGCGCCCGCGCACAGATGGTAGTCGGTCGCGCTCACTGGAAAAAAGGAAATCTCGATCAGGCGAAAGCCGCTTTTCAATCAGTCATCGCTGGATACCCCGACACTCCTTACGCCAAAGACGCCGAAGGCAATATCATCGAAATTGAACTTCTCAACACGGGACAACCAGCCCCGCTGTTTGCAGGCAAAACGATAAGAGGGGAATCACTCGGACTCTGGAATTTCAGAGGCAAGGTCGTATTGCTGAACTTCTGGGCCTCGTGGTGAGCGATCTGCGCAGAGGAGGTTCCTCTGCTCAAAAATCTCCAGTCGAAATACAAAGACCTCGTCATCATCGGCATCTCCGTAGACCATGACGCGAAGGCGCTCGAAGACATGGTTGCAGGAAAGCATCTTGTCTGGCCCCAGATACGCGACGGCAAGGACGGCTCCATCGCAAAACTTTACAACGCGAAAGGAACGCCGACTTACTACGTCCTTGATCGCGATGGGAAGATCGCCGCGAAAAACGTGTCGGGCAGGAAACTCGAAGAGACGATTGCCGGAGTCATTCGACAGCAGGAGAAATGATAATGCAGGCAGCCAGGATGAAGCACATACTCGCAGCAGCGATTGTCGGATTGCTGTTCGTCAATCTTTATGCGCAGGAGAAGCCCGCATCGCAACAGAGCGCGCAATCGTCGAATCGTTTTTCGTCTTCGCGTCGCGACCAATGGCAGAAACCCGATGAGGTTATCAAAGCGATCAGTCTCAGGCCGGGTCAGGTTGTGGTGGACATAGGAGCGGGAGACGGTTATTTTACAAGGCGGTTTGCGGCAGCAGTCGCGCCCGACGGTCGAGCTATCGGAGTCGATATCGATCCGTCGAGCATCCGCTCTCTGATGGCTGATGCAAAAAGGTGGGGGCTTCCAAACTACGAAGCGCGACTCGTCCCGGCGGATGATCCGATGCTTGCCCCTCAATCCGTGGATGTCGTGTTTTTGTGCGACACCTATCACGAGATCGAATCCCGGGTTGAGTATTTCAGCCGCGTGAAAAAGGCGCTTCGGAAGGGCGGCAAACTCGTCGTTGTAGATTTCGTGAAGGATAAAGACAACCCTAAGCACAGCATTGAAAAAGAAGCTGTGATCGAAGAATTGCGACAGGCAGGATACAAACTCGCGCGAGAGTTCGATTTTCTTTTGCCCCGTCAATTCTTCCTCGAATTCGAACTCGCAACCGACAAGTAGCAGGATACAGGTTGCTGAAGTCAATAAAAGAAATAATGCAACAAGCAACCTGCGAGGATAAGCGAAGAGTCATCCGATTCACTTCCGCGACGGCTATTGTCGTGTCGAGCATGATCGGCACCGGCATATTCACCACCACAGGACTGATGGTCAAAATGGGCGCGACAGGCGGAGACATTCTGCTGGCCTGGGCGCTGGGCGGAGTCATCGCGCTTTGCGGCGCGCTCTGCTATGCCGAAATCGGAGCCAGTCTCCCTGAGTCGGGCGGCGAGTATCATTATCTTTCCCGATTGCTTCATCCTGCGCTCGGTTTCATGTCGGGCTGCGTTTCACTCATCGTCGGATTCGCCGCCCCCATCGCGGCTGCGGCCATGGCGATGCACATCTATCTCGGAACCATAATCGCAGGCTGGCCCGTGCGGGCGATGGCCGCAGCGACGATTCTCCTTCTCTCTTTGCTGCACGCTTACGATGTGCGTCTGGGCAATCGTGTGCAGACAGCTTTGACCATTTTGAAAATTCTGCTCATCGCGGCTTTCATTCTAGGCATCTGGCTCGACCCGGATAATGCTTCTCAACTCTCGACGGTGGATTTCAAACCTGCGCTCGGCGCGTCTTCCGAGTTTGCTGTCGTGCTTGTATTCGTCTCATTCGCTTACAGCGGATGGAACGCGTCGGCTTACATCGGAGCCGAGATAGAAAACCCTTCGCGCGCGTTGCCTCGCTCGCTCGTTGCTGGCACTGCGCTTGTCGTGGTGATTTATCTGCTCATCAATCTTTCATACCTGAGCGCCGCGCCTCTTACAGAAATTTCCGGCGTCGAGAGCGTAGCGCACACGGTCGCAGAGCGTTTGTGGGGAACTGCGGGAGGACGTGTAGTGTCTATGGCAATCGCGCTGACCCTCATCGTTCCCGTAAGCGCGATGATCATGATCGGCCCTCGTGTGGCTGAAGCGATGGCGCGAGATCGATTAATGCCCGATGTTTTCGCGAAGCTTAATCCCAGAGGCGTGCCGTCTTACGCGGTGTTTCTTCAGGCTGCGCTTGCGGCCATAGTCGCGGTGACCTCCTCATTCAATTCGCTTCTAATTTATATCGGATTCACGCTCAATATTTTTGCCGCCCTGACTGTCATCAGTCTCTTTCGTTTGCGCCTACGGGGCGAAAGCCGTCATCGAATCTGCACAGGCTACCCCGTAACGCCTTTGATCTTTCTCGCCTTCGCTGCGTGGATGACCGTATGGAGCATTAGGAGCGAGCCTCGCGCAACTCTCGCCGGATTAGGCACGCTTGCCATCTGCTATCTGATTTATTTCGTCAGATCGAAGATGACTCGAAAATGATAGGGGCGCACCTCGCGGGCAGGACTTCTGAACTCTGTTCCAAGACTCCAGACTCCAGACTCCAGACTCACGACTTTGAGAGAAAGACATCTTTTTACATGCTTTTTACAACCCGTTGATGATTCGATGCAGAGGATTGAATATACTTATGGTTGAAGCAAACTGATTTATTTCGCATCCACGAAGGACGACTGGATTCCTCAAATGACCTCCTTTTCATCTGCATACTGTCCTTCGTGGATATTTTATTTGCGAGGACGAACATGAGGACGACAAGTTTCTTTGTGATGCTGATGCTCTCTTCGTCGGCTTTCGCTCAAAGGCCGGTCGATCTGGAAAAAGAAAAAGCGGAACTTCTGAAAGTCCATCAGACGGATCGCGAAGCGCACTTCAAAACTGATGTCGAAATGATCCTCCTTCACTCCGCCGATGAATTCATATCGGTCTCAAGCGGACGCGTGGAAAGATCGACTCGTCGCGCTCTCAAAGAATTCTTCGAGGGCTATTTCAAAAACGCGAAGTATTATGAGTGGGATGACCTTGAGCCTCCCGTCATTCGCATTTCAAACGATGCCAGCATGGCGTGGATGATTGTTCGCACTAAGGTCAGCCGCACGCAGAAAGACGACGCGGGAGCGGAGCGCCGTCGCCAGTTCGTCTATGCGGGAATCATGACCTACGAAAAACAAAATGGAAAATGGGTTCGCATCGCCAATGTCTCAACATTCGAATAGCCTGGGGGCGCACGCTTCCAGCGTGCTTGTTTGATAAGCTATGCCTATAGGGTTTTCTATAGACTTTTCCTCGCAAGCCTTGCACACTGGTGCGCGCTCTCAGGGCTTTGCAAAAGCGGGACGGAAAAATACTTTCAATCGATCAGCTTCGTGATGTATTCATATTGAGAATGAAATTATGGCTTCGTGGGGTAATTGAGCCGGAGGTAGCTGCCTTGATTCGATTCTTTTGCGTTTTACTTGTTCTAGTCGCATTGTGTCCACTCTCGCTGGCGGATACGAAGATCAGACCCGCGCTGACGATTCCGCGCGTGACCGCTCGGCCAAAGCTCGAAGACTTCCTCGAAATGAAACCCGCGAGCGAAGCGGCCCAACAGATGACGAGAGCCGATAACTTCGTTCAGCGCGATCCCCGCGACGGCGAACCTGCCTCGCAACAGACAGAAGCTTATATCGGATATGATGAAGAGAACATCTATGTCGTCGCAGTGTGCTTCGACTCGGAGCCTGACAAAATTCGCGCCCGCATGTCGCGACGCGAAAACGCATTCGGCGATGATTTCGTCGAAGTCACATTCGATACCTTTCAGGACGAGCGGCGCGGGTATGTTTTCTGGTCCAACCCGCTCGGCGTTCAGGCCGACGCGCTGTGGACTGAGGGGGCGGGCGGCCCCGATTTTTCTTTCGACACGCTCTGGCACGCGGAAGGAAAACTCACCGAGAAGGGCTACGTCATTTTGATGTCGATTCCCTTCAAGAGCCTTCGCTTTCCTTCCTCTGCGGATCAGAACTGGGGGCTGGTCATCCTTCGCCACATTCCGCGCTCGAACGAATGGTCTTACTGGCCGAGGGTGTCGAGCCGCATCGATGGGCGATTGAATCAGGCTGCGCGCATGACGGGGATACAAAACATCTCGCCCGGTCGCAATATTCAGTTGATCCCTTACGGCTCGTTTCGCTTCTTTCGCGCGCTCGACACGCGCGACGAGACCGCGCCTCATTTCATCGGCAGGCGGGCGGAATTCGACGGCGGACTTGACGCGAAGTTCGTCGTAAAGGACAGCTTCGTCGTCGATATAGCTCTCAATCCCGATTTCAGTCAGGTCGAATCCGACGAGCCGCAGCTTACGACCAATCAGCGATTCGAAGTCTTCTTTCCCGAAAAGCGACCGTTCTTTCTCGAAAACGCCAATTACTTTCAGACTCCCATCAACCTCGTATTCACTCGCCGCATAGCCGATCCTCAACTCGGCGTGAGAGTGACGGGCAAGCGCGGCCCCTATTCGATAGGCGCGATGCTCATCGATGACGAATCTCCCGGCAAGCGCGTCTCGGATTCGGATCCGCTTTCAGACCGTCGCGCTTATTTTGGCATCGTTCGCGCGAGCCGCGACATACTGAAACAATCGAGCATAGGAGTGATCTACACCGACCGCCAATTCGAAGGGAGTTACAATCGCGTCGGCGGCCTGGATGCTCGCCTGAAACTCGGCGCGAACTGGTCGGCTGATCTTCAGGCGGCGACAAGCTCGACTCGATACCTTGACGGAACTACGAGCGCCGGACCTGCTTATGAAGCGAGTCTCACTTATTCGGAGCGAAAGCTGTTTTACAGATTCGAGTACACCGACCGCAGTCCGGGATTTGCGACTCTCACGGGGTTCAGCCCGCGCACGGATGTCAGGCAGACGATGCACAGGGCTGAGTATCGCTTTCGCCCAGAAGGAAAACATCTGATAGCGTGGGGGCCGAACATGCTGGTTCGCAACGCATGGGATCACAACGGAGTGCGACTCGACGCTGAGTACGCACCTTCGATGGAATTCGAATTCAACCGCGGAACCGGCTTCTCCTTTTTTCACGTGCCTGAAAAAGAGCGACTGCGGCCTGTGGATTTCCCGTCGCTTACGGAAAATCGCGACTACTCGCGCCATACTAATGGAATATTTTTCCGCACGAGTTATTTCTCCCAGGTGTCGCTCCATGGCTTGTACCTGTGGGGGAAGAAGATAAATTTTTCGCCCGCAGACGGTCAGCAGCCTGAGCTTGCGCGCCGCACGGAAGGCAACCTGACCGTGACTCTTCGCCCCATCACGCCACTGAGAATAGAAAACCGATACATACTTCTTCGCCTCCGCGACCGCACAAGTGACGCAAGCATCTTCAACAATCACATCATCCGCTCGAACATCAACTGGCAGTTCAGCCGCGAGCTTTCGCTTCGGGCCATACTTCAGTACAATGCGCTGCTTGCGAACGCGAGATTCACCTCGCTCGAAACCGAGAAGAATTTCAACGCCGATTTGCTGCTGACCTATCAGGTCAATCCGTGGACTGTGCTGTATGCCGGGTACAACAGCAACCTGCAAAATATCGATCTGGTTCCTGTCCCCGGGGGGACGGGAATCATCCGGCGGCGCGACCGATTCATAAATGACGGCAGGCAGTTGTTTGTCAAGTTCTCATATCTTTTCAGATTTTGAATTGGGAGTCTTGGACGTACAACAGGCTGCCAGCCTGTTGAAAGATTGAAAGTATGCATATTTGAAGCATCAGCAGGCTGCCAGCCTGCTGTACCTTCGGCCAGCCTGTTTGCCTGAAGTCATGAAGATTTGAGGAAGCGGCAGGCTGGCAGATGGTCGCACATTTTCAGAGAGAGGAATCCGGCGATGAAACTTTCAAATTACTTGCCTGACGCGGGTTTGTTTCTGCTCAGAGCCTGCGCAGGATTGATGCTTGCCTTCAAGCATGGCGACGACAAGATAGCCGCCGCTTACGGATATGTTTTTCAGGGACAGGAGTGGGGATTCGTCGGGGCAGTGGCGGGCATGGGCTTTCCGCTTGCGGGCTTCTTCGCCGTATGCGCAGCGGTGGCGGAATTTTTCGGCGCGCTCTTTCTGGCCGCGGGATTATTCACGCGCTACGCAGCCGCAGCGGTGACGGCGACTATGGCCGTAGCGGTCTATCGGCATATGACGACTGACATGCGATTCGAGCTTGCCGCGATGTACGGTCTCGTAGCTTTGGCTTTCGTTTTCACAAGCCCCGGCAGATTTTCCGTAGACGAATTGTGGCGCAGCAGATCGAAGTCGTAGAGGAGAAGTATCATGGAGACTTTGTTGAAGGATATCCGATATGGCTTGAGAATGATCGCCAGAAAACCGTTGCTGACTGCGGCGATCATATTGACTCTGGGACTGAGCATCGGAGCCAACACGGCGATCTTCAGCGTGGTCAACGCCGCGTTGATCGATCCGTTTCCTTTCAAAGATGGGGATCGCCTGATCCGGCTCTATGATGTTCGCCTGTCGGATAACGGACAGGTTTCTTCCTCGGCGCGAAACTTCTTCGAAGTGCGCGAGCAGGCGCGAAGCTTCGAGGCGATGGCGGCGCAGACATTCCTGAATCTGAACCTGAGCCTTGATGAAGGGCCGGAGCGCATCGTCGGCATAGGTGTATCCGATGGCTGGCTTTCGACTCTCGGCGTTCAGCCCGCAATGGGGCGCGGCTTCAGTTCGGATGAAGAGCGCGCGGGAACCGACAGCCGCGTTGCGTTGATAAGCTACGGGTTCTGGAGCCGTCGACTCGGATCCGATCCTTCAGCAATCGGGAAAACGATCACGCTCAATGATCATGCCTATTCAATCATCGGCATACTTCCTCGCGGGTTCAGCTACCCTTATCGCGCTGAGGTGTGGATGCCTCAGACGTTTGATCGAAACAATGGCGTCAGCCACGGGTTGAACGTGCAGGCGCGACTGAGCGAAGGCGTTTCAATTGCGCAGGCGCAGGCGGAACTTGACACGATAGCCAGCCGCCTTGCCGCAGAGTTTCCGGACACTAACGGGGGCTACACACTGGGAGCCGCGCCGATCAGCGATTATCTTATTGCCGATCACGACCGATTGATTCTCATCCTGCTCGTCGCCGTCGGGTTCGTGTTGATGATCGCCTGCGCCAATGTGGCCAATCTGCTTCTGGTGCGCTTCGTCGGTCGTCAGAAAGAGTTCGCCATTCGCGCGGCGCTCGGAGCCTCGCGCGTCAGACAGATGAGACAACTCCTTGTGGAAAACCTGCTGATGACCGCGCTTGGCGCAGTTCTCGGACTGCTGCTGACGCTCCTCGTGCGCGGGTGGCTGATGAGTTTGATTCCGCCTTATGTGAATTTCGTCATGGAAGAAGTCCCGATTGACTTCCCCGTTTTCGCCTTCACCTTCGCAGTGTCGATAATAGTGGGCGCGATCATAGCGGTGGCTCCTGCCTTGAAGATATCTCGCCTCGATCTGCAAACCTCGCTCAAGGAAGGCGGGCGCGCGGGCATCGGCGCAAGCGGCAGCCGATTGTTGAAGGCTCTGGTCGTGAGCGAAATATCCCTCGCGCTGATTCTGCTTTCAGGCGCGGGGCTGATGGTTCAAAACCTCTATCGTCTACAGAATGCCGATCTCGGTTTCGAGACAGACAATCTGCTGACGATGCGAATCGCCATGAATGAAATTCGATATGCGGAGCCTGAGACCCGGATCAATCTCATTCGACGAACCCTTGAGCAGATCGAATCGGCGCCTTCAGTGAAGGGCGCGGCCACGGCCAATCTCATCCCGCTTCAGATCCCCAATCTTGGCACCGGGTTCCTCAAAGCAGATCAACCTCTCGATCCGAATCAACGGATCACGGTCAATCATCGCGTTGTCAGTCCCAATTATTTCGAGACGATGAAGATGAGACTGCTCCAAGGTCGCCTGTTTACTGAAGAGGATGACGAGGATTCGCAGCGGGTTGTCATAATCGGCGAATCGATGGCTCGTCGCTACTGGCCGGATGAAGACCCTGTGGGCCAGCGCGTTCGCCGCATCGCGGGCAATGAAGCGATTCCGCTTCTGATCGTCGGCGTCGTGGGAGATGTGAGCGAGCCGAGGTTGAGCGGTACTGTTCGAGAAACATGGTATGTGCCGATGGCGCAGGGGATGGAAAGAAATACCATCTGGTATTCGCTATCTGTGGCTTTCGTGATTCGGACTTCGACTGATCCCGCCAGCCTTACCGACAGCGTGAAAAAAGCCATCCGTGAAGTCGATCCGACTCTTCCGGTCTTCGATGTCTTCACAGGCAGCGATCTTGAAGAAGAAACGCTTGCGCAAAAGCGAACAACCACGACTTTGCTTCTGGTCTTTTCAGGTTTCGGTTTTCTGATGGCATCGCTCGGCATCTACGGAGTGCTTTCTTATGCAGTGAGCCGCCGCTGGCAGGAGATAGGCGTGCGCATGGCGCTCGGCGCGCAGGCGGGCGACATTCTCCGAATGATTTTGAAGCAGGGCGCGGGGATGATTCTTGCAGGCGTGACAATCGGCATTGCGGGCGCGTTTACTTTGACGCGCCTGGTTTCGAGCATTGTTTCTGAGATAGGCGGAACTGATCCTAAGATACTGGCTCTGGTGACGCTGATTCTTTCATTGGTGGCTTTCGCGGCCTGCTACATTCCGGCCCGCCGCGCATCGCGAGTCGATCCGATGATTGCGCTCAGGTATGAATGAATAGTCCCTCGCCCTTTGTCCCTTATCGATAGTCCTTTGCTCTCCGCAACAAAGGACAAATGACCAATGACAAGGGACTATTTTCGAAGACATCTTTTTACAAGTTTTAACAACCGTATGAGGACTCACGCTCGCCTACAGGCGTATGATTTCGATTTCAATGAGTCTTCGATGTAGCGCAACCTGTTAGGTTGCGCACGCCCTGAAAGTACGAAATTTGAAGTCACGCAAGCTAACAGCTTGCGCCACGATTCCGGAGGAGAATAACGGATGAACCAGCGAAGATTTGCAGTCGTGGCCACCGGATTGATGTTGCTTCTAATCTCGTTTACTGCTCTGAGTTTCCCTTCCGCCCAGCGCGGCTCAATGCTTGGAAAGCGACTGCCGCCATTGAATGCCGGGGAATGGATACAAGGGAACCCTCAGGATGTCGGGGCGTGGGGGGATGGCAAGGTTTACGTTCTCGATTTGTGGGGGACATGGTGTAAGCCCTGCATTGCGAACATCCCTAAGCTGACGAAGATTCAGGCCGCTTACCGGGATCGCGGTCTTGTCGTGATTGGCTACAGTTGGGAGAAGCCTAAGATCGTCAGAGATTTCGTCAAGAAGATGGGGGAACGGATGCGCTACGTCGTCGTGTCCGATCCCAGTGAGGTAACGCTCGGTCGGCTGACTGAGATAGAAGCCGTTAAGAGCTTTCCGTATGCGTTCCTGATTGACAAGACAGGCAAGGTCGTATGGGCTGGGCATCCGGAAGATGACGATCTTTCAGGCGCGGTGGAGCGACTTTTCGCCCGACAGTAGACGAACATTGTTCGATACGTTCGGAGGGACTGCGCGAGGAATGATTGGCAGCAGTTATCGATCATCGCTTAACGGATAGCTCACCTGCCAACAGGATTACGATGGATCGGAAGATGACCAAATACGCGAGGCAGATTTTGTACACTGGCCTGCTCTTTTGTTTGGCGGGTGCAGGCAGCTTCGGCGAGACGTACAAGGCGAGGCAGGAGCAAACGACGGAGCGAATCACGATCGAGAGCGGGGAATGGAAGATCGTAGGAAATCTGACGCTGCCGAAGGCAGCCACGCCGTTGGCCGCCGTGATCCTCCTCAACAAAGCAGCCGGTGACCGGACAGCCTATACAGCTTTAGCGGATCAACTGGCGAGATACGGCATCGGCAGTCTGAGGATTGATCTTCGAGGACACGGCGAAAGCATAAACCGCGGGCGCTTCGTACCCACAGAAGGGACGGCAATCCTGAAAGATACGGAACGCGATATAGCGGCAGCACACGAGTGGCTTAGGAAGGATAAGAGAGTCGATGCGGCGCGCATCGGCTTCGTTGGTGCCAGCTACAGCGGCGAGATGATGATGCAGGCGGCGCGAATCAACGGGTACGGCGCGGCATATGTTGCGTTATCGCCCGGGTCTCTGAGTGACGAGTCTATCGCTGCAATCGATAGCGAACGCCTCGCGTGGCTGCTGATTGTATCGCGGCACGAGCGCCATCTGACTGAGGTGGTTAAGGCGCTTCGAGCGCAGAGCCGTAGCGCAGAATTTCTGGAACTGAGCGGAACCGAACACGCGACCCGCCTGTTGGCCGCGCATCCTGATCTCGCCGAGCGTATAGCGGTGTGGTTTCGGTACAAGCTCGCACGCGAGCGGTGAGCGGCCCACCAATGCCGTTCGCGCGCCGGTCAGTCTGGTCTTAAAACAAGTATCGATAAAGAATTCCGCCAGAAAACATTTCCAAGCTCTTCATCCCGGTCGGAAAGAGCAGTTTGAGCGAATCGTGAACCGGGTTGTTGAGTCATAATCGCGTTTCACCAAAGAACTGAATACGCGCAGCGATGAAATGACCCCGGAGGGATTTTAATGAAACGTTTTTTTTCAATCACCATGTGTTTGATTTTTTCAGCAGCGATGTCAACTAATGCTCAGGCGCAGGATTGGCCATCGTTTCGCGGCCCGAATGCTTCGGGCGTCAACGATGCGAAGCCCTTGCCGACAAACTGGAATGCTGAGACCTCGCAGAACATAAAATGGAAGACCGCCATTCCGGGTCTTGGCCATTCCAGCCCCATCATCTGGGGCAATCGAATTTTCCTCACATCTGCCATCAGCAGCGACCCGACCTCTTCGCTCAATCTGACGAAGAATGGCGGCGCCATGTCTCGTGATTTATCCACGCACTCCTGGCGCGTCTATTGTTTCGATAAAGGGAACGGCAAACTGATTTGGGAGCGCACCGCTTACGAGGGCGTACCTAAGATTGACCGCCACGCGAGAGCCAGTCAGGCCAACAGCACTCCGGCAACGAACGGAAAATATGTCGTCGCATTTTTCGGCCCCGAAGGACTCTACTGCTACGATGTCAACGGCAAGCTGCTTTGGAAAAAAGACCTCGGTTTGTTGGAAGCCAGTTATTTCAATGATCCGAAATTGCATTGGGGGTGGGCAAGTTCGCCGATCATCTATCGCAATCTGGCAATCGTGCAGTGCGACAGCATGAAGAACTCTTTTGTCGCGGCCTTCGATTTAGCCACCGGTAAAGAGATGTGGCGCTCACAGCGCGATGAACTCCCATCGTGGAGCACGCCCATCATCGGCAGGGCTGGCGGCAGGGAGGAACTCGTCACTGTCTCGCCGCGCTTCGTGCGAGGGCTTGAGCCACGTTCGGGCAAAGAGCTTTGGAGGTTTGCCGACAAGGCCGAAAACCGCATCCCCGCGCCGCTTTTTGGAAAGGGATTGATCTTTATCAGCGGCGGCGTCGAGAAAGGGCGCGAGTTTTATGCCCTGCGAGCGGGCGCAAACGGAGACATCTCTTTACGCGAAGGACAAAGCGGCAATCAGTATATGGCGTGGCGAGTCGAGAAAGGGAGTACCTATGTGCCGTCGCCGATCCTTTACGGCGATTACTTTTACATGCTTACAGATAACGCCGTATTGAGTTGTTACCGGGCGATGACGGGCGAGTTGATCTATCAGGAGCGTGTTCCTGCTATGGGCGGTTCCTACAGTGCCTCGCTCATTGCAGGCGACGGCAAACTCTATGTGACGAGCGAAGACGGAGAGATTTATGTTGTGAAAGCGGGTGCGAAGTTAGAGTTACTGGCAGGCAACAAGGTGGGCGAAACGTTGATGGCGACGCCTGCAATTTCAGACGGAATGCTGTTTGTGCGCGGGCAGCGTCATCTGTTTGCGATTGCGTCGAGCCGTAGCGCCAATGCCGAAGCGCAACAGAAGTCTTCAGCCGCGAATCTGCTGCCGACAGGGAATTACAGTGTCGGTTTCCGCTGGCGTGTTCGCGAAGACGCAACGCGCACGTTCACATCGAAATCAGGCGCCACCGGCCCGCGTCCCATTCGTGTATTCGTGTGGTATCCGGCGCGGGCCGCGCGAGGCAAACAACCGATAACCTTCCGAGGTTACGTCGAAGCTGAAGGACGCGGCATCCCTGATGCCGCCCCGCGCTTCGGCGATATGGTGGGAGGCATCGCGCTCTCGGAGACACAGCTACAAGCTATACTGGATTCTCCGACCCGCGCGATTGCTGACGCCGCGGCTGCGGCGGGACGATTTCCGCTGGTGCTGCTGGGCGGCGGTCTCAACGGCACTGCATATCACGACACAATGCTTGCTGAATATCTTGCCAGCCACGGCTATGTTGTCGCCGCGCTTTCATCGGTGCCGGAGCGTGAGGGAGAGCGTTTGCAATTCAACAAGAGCGGACTCGGATTGATAGTCGGCGATCTTCAGTTTGCCTTGCGCGAGTTGGCAAAGGATTCACAGGTTGATATCAAACGGCTGGGGTTTGCGGGCTGGAGCGTCGGCGGTGTGGCGCTGGCGGCGCTCGCCGCGCGGGACACGCGGGTTGATGCGTTCGTCTCGCTCGATTCCGGCCTGAGTTACGACTACGGCTTGCCGTTGCTTGATGAGTATTTTCCCGCGCGCCAGCCGCGCCTGACTCCCATACTCGATCTGCGCGGCCTTGCGCCCGGTCGTTTCGTCGTCGCGCGAGACGCCAAATATTTCGACTCCGTGCCAGGCGAGGTGTTGCGCGTCGACATCGCGTCGCTCAATCACGCGCAATGTACATCGTTGGCGCTGCTGGTTTCTACCGTTACTGGAGTAGGAGATAAAGCCGATAGCCGCAATGGCCATCGCGCCCTGGCCGCTTACACAAAGGCGTTTCTTGATCGCCACGTTCGCGGCGACCGGCGAGCCGACGCGTTTCTCAATCGCCATCCATCTGGCAACGGCTTTCCTGATGATATGGTAACAGTCAGCCCCAGGAGGAGTTCATAAGAGATGATCCTTATCATTCGAGAATACAGAGAGAACGATCTGAGTGGTGTTATGTCTGCCTGGGAAAACGCATCGAAGTTAGCTCATCCATTTTTGACAAGTGAGTTTCTCGATCAGGAACGCTACAACATCCCTAATGTTCATTTGCCCAATGCCGATACCTGGGTGGCTGAATTCGACGGAAGAGTTATAGGCTTCATAGCCCTGATAGGTAACGAGGTCGGGGCGATATTTGTTGAGCCTGAGTTTCATGGCGCTGGAGCAGGTAAAGCTCTGATGGATAAAGCCCAGGAACTGCATGGCGACCTTGAGGTTGAAGTATTTCAAGCAAACTCTATCGGTCGTAAATTTTATTCGAAGTATGGCTTTGAACCGTTGAGTGAGAGAATCCACGAAGAAACCGGGAATAAACTGTTGCGCCTAAAATTTGTTTCTAATAAGCCGTTGCAGCAGACGCGCTAAATCGCGCCGCCGAATACCGGCGTTTGCTGGCCTGCTGGGTTCCCGCTCGACGGGCGGCGCGAGTCGATCCGATGATTGCGCTCAGGTATGAATGAATAGCCCCTCGCCCTTTGTCCCTTATCGATAGTCCTTTGCTCTGCGCAACAAAGGACAAATGACCAATGACAAGGGACTATTTTCGAAGACATCTTTTTACAAGTTTTAACAATGACGTGGGGACTCTGAGATGCTCCGAGGTATATGATTCCAACCTCAACGAGCGGATATGCGTCCGCGCATGAAAGCAGGGATTCCTGGAGGTTCGTCATGAAATCATCATTGATAAAACGATTCATCATCATCGCGCTTTGCGCCGCGTTCGCCGGGGCGATTTTTCTAGCCGAGCATCTCGCCTGGAGCTTCGAGGTCGATGGTCGCGACCGCCGCCAGAAGCCCGACGAAGTGATCAAAGCTCTCGACCTCAAAGCGGGTCAGACGGTAGTCGATCTGGGAGCGGGAAGCGGTTACTTCACGTGGCGATTTGCAAAAGCAGTCGGGCCAGAGGGCAAAGCCATTGGATTGGAGATCGAATCCAACCTCGTCGATAAAATGAAATCGGATGCAAGCCGAAGGGGGCTTGCCAATTATGAAGCGCGGCTCGTCCCAACCGATGACCCGCAGCTTGCGCCCGATTCGGTGGACGTGATTTTTATGTGCGACACCTATCACCACATCAGTAATCGCGTGGCGTATTTCACCAAAGCCCGACAGTCGCTTCGTCAGGGTGGCAGGCTGGTGATTTTGGACATGGTGAGGGCAGGGAAGAATCAGGATCACAGCGTAGTGCGCGAAGAAGTGATCGAGGAACTTCAGCAGGCGGGGTTTCGGCTGACGAAAGAATTCGATTTACTTTTGCCCCGTCAGTATTTCTTCACCTTCGAAGCTGTGACCGTCTCGACCGACGAGCGACGAGAGTCGCGCGACTTCCGGCGGTTGCACTCGATCATGGTCTGATCATAGATCGCATTAGCCAAAGAATTCCTGTAGGGCAATCTGCCAGATTACGCGCCCTGAATGTGCGAGATTTCGAACCGCGCAAGCTAACAGCTTGCGCCACAGTACAAGGAGGAAGGTATGAATTTGAAAAGATCGATCATAGTGGCTCTGGCAGCCGTCACGCTCGGCGGCAGTATCGCCGCCTGGACCATCTCAACTGCGAATGCTACGAATCCAGTTGTCAGCGAAGAGCCTGCAGCCGCGGCGGGAATGACCTACGGCTCGCCGGATTTGAAATCGGCCAACACGCTTACGTTCGGCCCTGACAGCGTGCTTTTCATCGGCGATTCTCAAAGCGGCGCAATCTTCGCAATCGATGTGAAAGACACAGCGAAAGACTCAAGCGCGACGCCTGTGGAGATAAAAGAGATCGATAAAAAAATCGCCTCGATGCTCGGAACCACGCCCGACCAGATCGTGATAAACGATATGGTCACACACGCGGCTTCGCAGAATATCTACCTCGCAGTGTCGCGCGGGCGCGGGGCAAACGCAATGCCGGTTTTGCTCCGCGTAGCCAAGAGCGGCGCGATTGAAGAGGTGAAGCTCTCGAATGTTTTATTTTCCAAAGTCGCGCTCACGAATCTTCCCGGCCATGCGGAAAAGACGCGATGGGGCGCAAACAAGCGCGCGATGAGCATAACCGATATGGCTTTTATGGACGGGCAGGTGTTCGTCTCCGGTTTGTCGAATGAAGAGTTCGCTTCATCGGTTCGACGGATTCCCTATCCGTTCGGCTCTGAAATCGCGGCGACCAATCTCGAAGTCTTTCACGCCGCGCACAACCGATTTGAAACGGAAGCGCCGATAGAAACTTTTCTGCCGTTTCGAATGAAAGACCAGGCGGTGCTGCTTGCCAGCTACACATGCACCCCTCTGGCCGCGTTTCCGCTCTCCGATCTCAAAGAGAAAAAGCTCGTGCGCGGGACGACCATCGCGGAACTTGGCGGCGGCAATCGCCCGCTCGACATGATCGCCTATCAGAAAAACGGCAAGGACTACATTCTGATTTCAAACAGCGACCGCACTCTGATGAGCATCAACGCCGAGGACGTGGAACGAGCGCAGCCGCTTACCACAGGAGTGGGGGCGGCTTATCTGACCGCCGGAGTGAAGTACGTCTCAGTGGCCGAGGTCGGCGTACTTCAACTCGACAACCTCAACGCCAATCATGCGGTCGCCATTCAACGCAACATCGATGACGGCTCGCTCAACCTGCGTTCGTTTCCGAAACGATGGCTGTAGAGAGGAAGGTAAAAGTAAAAAGGCAAAATGAAAAAGTAGGAGAGCCATTCCATCAGGTTTGAATCGCTTTCTGGAACCTCAGCTTTGGAGTTTTTGCCTTTTACCTTTTGCCTTTTTACTTATGACTAATCGCGCTCGCATAATTGCGCTCGTAGTCGGATTCATCGCTCTGGCCGTGTGGAGCCAGACTGCGCTTTCTCACGTTGCGCGACGCTGGATGGCCGGTTTCTTCGAACACTCTTCGGAACGACCGGCCATCCGGTTCCATCCGTCAGGCGAAGTCACAATCGAAGGACTCAACCACGCGAGCCTCACGCGATTGATAGACAAAAATCTTTCGAGAGAAGAATTCGCGTCGCTGTTTGCGATCTATCCCGGCGAACAGATTCCCGAAAGTGCGCCGTCGATGCTTGGGGAGTATCGAGTAGAGGGCGATGCAATTCGCTTCCGTCCGCGATTCCCGCTCGTCGCCGGACTCAGCTACACCGCGCAGTTCGACCTTTCTCTTTTTGCTTCCGTAACCGGATCGCGCAATTCGGAGCGATCCCTGATTCGCGCCGCTTTCACTGTGCCTGAGCCGGAAACGACGCCAGCGAAAGTCGCGGCTGTTTATCCGAGCGCGGATCAGTTGCCTGCAAATCAACTGAAACTTTATATAGAGTTCTCCGCGCCGATGAGCATCGGCGCGGCTTACGATCACCTTCATCTTTTCGACGAGCGGGGCAGGGAATTGTCGAAAGCCTTTCTGCGTTTGCAGCAGGAGCTATGGGACGAGAGCCACGAGCGATTGACCGTGTGGTTCGATCCGGGAAGGATAAAACGCGGACTGCGACCCAATACGGAGATGGGCGCGCCGCTTGAGGAAGGCCGTCGCTATCGACTCGTGATTGATAGCTCGTGGCTTGATGCCAACGGTAATGCGCTTGCCGAATCGTTCGAAAAGAAATTCACCGTCACGAAGCCAGACCGCGAGGCTCCTGATCCCGGAAAGTGGCAAGTTATAGCTCCACGAGCCGGAACCCGCGAGCCTTTGCGTCTCGTTTTCCCTGAGCCTCTCGACCGCGCGCTCCTTGAGAGTAAGCTTGATCTGCTTGACGATCACCACAATCGATTGGAGGGCGCGGTCGAGATAATCAATGGCGAAAGAGAGTGGCGTTTCACGCCCGTGAGCGCGTGGAAAGATGGCAGCTATTCGATAGAGATTGACGCCGCGCTCGAAGACCTTGCGGGCAACAACCTGCGACGCGCCTTCGATATCGATTTGAAAAAAAACTTTCCGACCTCAAGCGAGGCGGTGGCAAAAACGACATTGCGATTCGAGACGATTGCACAAAACGACGGGAAGGAAAAGAAATGAACAAAGCGATCCGTTCAGGGTGAGGTCAAACGAACGGTTCCTTCAATTCAACAGGAGATTTATCTATCTATGCGCCGCAGCCTTTCTCTGTCAGTGATACTGCTTGTGATTTCCTCCGGGATCAGCCAGCCGCGCCAGCAGGCAGGCGATTCTGTTTCCCCTCGTTCCTGTCAACAGGCCCGCGCTGTCGTGGCCCGACAGTATCCTTCACGCGCTGCGTCTTCGCAAGTCCGGGCAGATTTTCACTCGATGACTATTGCGAGCGCAAGCTGACGATCAAAGACGATTGTCTGAAGCCGGAATTAGTGGTCGGCAACACCCCATCCGCGCTGAAGTTCGATCAGAAGCGATGAGCGAGGCTTGAGATGGCGAAGACATAGCGGAGGGAGCGCCCTGAAAATTACGAACGGAAGGCGAAGCAGCGAATGAAAGTGAGGAGAACCCTATGGAAACATTATGGCAGGACGTGCGCTATGGAGCGCGAATATTGTTGAAGAGGCCCGTATTCACTTTGATCGCCATCCTCACGCTCGGTCTGGCGATAGGGGCGAACACGGCGATATTCAGCGCCGTCAATGCTCTGCTGTTGCGACCCTTGCCAATCGCAGACGTTGACCGCGTGGTTCACGGTTCGTCCCTGCGCGAAGGCTTCGATCCGTTCGGCGTTTCGCTGCTGGAATTCAACGCCTTGCGGGAGCGCAGCAAAACACTGGCCAGCGCGGGACTGGGTACTTTTCGTCAATACAATCTGATCGAAGGCGGCGAGCCGGAGCAGGTGCTGGGCGCAGCAGTGATGGCGGATTACTTGACGACGCTCGGGGTGACGCCCGCGCGCGGGCGGCTCTTTACTATTGATGAGGATCAACCCAACGGCGCAAGTGTCGCCCTGATCGGTTACGGCTTGTGGCAGCGGCGTTTTGGCGGCGATGAAGATGTGATCGGTCAGGCGTTGCGCCTCGGCGACCGCAGCTACTCCATCATAGGCATCATGCCTAAGGGCTTCGATCTGCCCTTCGGGGCGGAGGTCTGGTTGCCGTTGCAGACGAGCCTCGATGGTCTGTCGCTCGCGCAGATGGCGACGCGCAATCATGACTTCGTCGCGCGGTTGAAAGCCGCCGTCAGCGTCGAGCAGGCAGACGCGGAAGCGAAAAGCATCGCGCGGGAGCTTGAGCAGGAACATCCGCAAACCAGTCGAGGCTGGGGCTTCACCCTGATTGCATTGCGGAGGCAGTTGCTCGGCGATCTTGATGGTCGCGTCCACAAATCGATCTTCGCCCTGATCGGCGCAGTCGGGTTTCTGCTGCTCATCTGTTGCGTGAACGTCGCAAGCCTGTTGCTGGCCCAAGGGGCGGCGCGCGAGCGCGAGATTGCGATTCGACAATCGCTCGGCGCGGGACGTTGGCGCGTGGTGCGTCAGTTGTTGACCGAAAGCCTGTTGCTGGCGCTGTGCGGCGGGGCGACCGGATTGCTGATCGCCTATTGGGTGGCTCCTCTGCTCGACGCGCTCAATCCGATTCAGACCCTCACTCTCTCGACTTTTCTCAGAGACATTCGATTGGACGGGCGCGTGCTGGGTTTTACGACTCTGATCTCGTTGCTGACGGCAGTGATGGCCGGGTTGTTGCCTGCGCTCAAGGCGTCGCGGGCCGCTGATTTGATGACAGTGATAAAACAGCGCGAGCAGCGCAGCGGCGGCAGCGCGGCGGGGCGACGTATGCTCGGCGCGCTGGTCGTGGCGGAACTGGCGCTGGCCGTGTCGCTGCTGACAGGCGGCGGTTTGCTGATACAGAGCTTTCAACGCCTGCAACAGGTTGATCTGTGCTTTCAGCCCGACAATCTGCTGACGATGCAGATGGCATTGTCCTCAAGCGCCTATCCGAATCAGCAGCAACGCGCCGCCCTGATCGACCAGATACTGGAACGTGTGCGCGCATTGCCCGGCGTCGTTTCCGCCGGCGCTACGACCAATCTGCCGCTCAACATCGGCTCGTGGGATTCCTTGTTCATCGTCGAAGGCCGCGCGCCCGCCAATCCCGCCGAAGTGCCTATTACGGCGCATCGACTGGTCGCAGGCGAGTATCTGGATACTATCGGAGTAAAGCTGTTGAGCGGTCGCCTGCTCGATGCCACTGATAATCGCCCGGATGCGCAGCCTGTCGCCATCATAAGCGAGGAGTTGGCGCGTCAGTCATGGCCGGGTGAAGACCCCCTGGGCAAACGCCTGCGACGCGGGAGACCCGATCAGACAGACCGCCCCTGGATGACGGTCGTCGGAGTCATTAAAGATATCAAGGAAGACCGCTTCAATTTCCGCGTCAATCGTCCGGCCTGGTATCTGCCTTACGCTCAACATGACATCAACGCGGCAGTCAACTTTGTGGTCAAAACCGATGGTGATCCGGCTCAATCGTCGGCAGCCGTGCGCAGCGCCATTCGCAGCCTAGCGCCCACGCAGCCGGTCGCCAGAGTCACGACGATGAAAGAACATCTCGCCGATGTGCTGGCGACGGAACGCTTCAGCGCGGTGTTGATGGGATCGCTGGCGGCTATGGGGCTGGGTCTGGCATCGCTGGGACTGTATGGCGTGCTGGCCTGGTCGGTCAGTCAGCGCGCGGGCGAAGTCGGCTTGCGAATGGCGCTGGGCGCAACTCCGCTCGATGTTCTGAGGCTGGTTTTGAAAGAAGCTTCCAGGTTGATTGCCCTCGGGCTGGGGCTTGGACTGGCAGGCGCAGTCGGCGTATCGCAACTCCTGGCCAACTCTCTTTATGGAGTCAGCGCGAGTGATCCGCTGTTTTTCATCATCGTCGGACTGCTTCTCGTCGTTGTCGCTATGCTGGCCTGCTTCATCCCCATGCGGCGCGCGATGAAGACCGATCCTATGATCGCCTTGCGAACCGAATAAGGATCACACCCGTTTTCGCAAACTGAGTTGCGTGTCGCCAAATCGCTCAGCCCTTTATCTGGGCAAAACCTTATCCAAAGTGGCGAGCAATTCTTTTCCTCTGAGCGGTAAGCCGCCCCCGCCGAGGCTGACGATTTTGCCCTGCGGGTCCAGGAGTATCGTCGTGGGATAAGCGACGATGCGAAATCGTTTTTCGATCAGGTCTTTTATGCTCTCGGTCGTCGCCTGAGTCCAGGTGATTTTCTTTTCGGCGAGAAACTTTTTGACCTCCTCGACGCTTTCATCCTGATCCATTCCGAGAATTTCAAATCCGCGTGAGCGGTATCTGGCATAAGCTTCCTTGAGGTGCGGAATCTCGCCGACGCACGGGCCGCACCACGTCCCCCAGAAATCCATCAAAACGTGCTTGCCTCGAAACTCGGAGAGGCGGCGAGTCTTTCCTTCGAAATCGGTGAAGGTGAAATCCGGCACTTCAGCGCCGACTCGCATTTCGATCCGCGTGTAATCCGACGCCGGATGATCCTGCATAATTATTTTGCCCGTGTCATCGATGGATTTGGTCGAAACAAATCGATCACCCGCGCGAAACACTATTGTTTCATTTCTGGCGAAAGCGAACTCAGGAGACACCATCCCTGTATCGACTTTGCCATCGCCGTCGCTATCGATTCCAATTTGTCCCGATTTCGTATTGACCTGACCCGTCGAGGTATTGACTGAATACTGAACCAGAGTTTTTCTTCCGGCTATGTCGACCTTTCCTCGCGCATAGCTGGCCATCGATTGCACAAGCACGCGCTCTTTTCTGCCTGCTCCTGTGATGTACTTTATGCGCACGGGATAATATTTGAACGGGCCGCCCGCGAGCGAAAAGCGGATCACGGCTTCCTGAGATTTCCCTCTTCCGTCGGCAACTTCGGAGAAGAAGAATTTCTCATCCGCAGTTATTTTCCCGTCCATATTCGCATCCGTATAGACACAGGGAGTCGGCCTGTCGCCGGGGATTTCGACGAGGAAAACCGTCGCCGTCTTTTTTTGTTTTGAACTGAATCGCATCTCTCCGACGCTGACAGTTTCATCGCCAGCGAGAGCGGGGAGCTTGCTTTTGTCTTCAGGCTTGGCGTCTTTCAACGCGAATGCAGCCACAGGGCGATCTGCTGCAAGCTCAGTTTCAAGGTTGCCTGTGTATTCGACTTCGCTTTGATACGCGGATAAAACGGCTGGGAGGGCGAGCGCACACAAGGCGCAAAGGAGAAAGTGTTTCATAATGCTCCTCCTAAAAAAGTCTGGAGTCCAGAGTCTGGAGTCTGGAGTCCGTTATTTGGAATCGTCACCTGTTTTTCATCCTGTCAGGGCGTCGTCACTGACGACATCAATCACCCTTCTGAATTTGTGGCGCAAGCTGTTAGCTTGCGTGGCTTCAAAGTTTGTACTTTCAAGACAGGCGCAATCTTTCGGATTGCGCTACCGGACTCTTCAGCTTTGATGTTCGGGCCGAGAGCGTCACGCTCCGTGAGAATATAGATTTCCTCGACGAGATTCAAGCCATCACGAGGAGGCTTTGATTCCTTTTTTCAAACTGAATCGCGTGCCTCCGCCCTCCGGCTCCGTCCATTCAGCTTGAGCTTCGATGAGGCTTGCGCGGGAAATGATATTTGCAATCCCGCGACCCGTCCTCGCTCGTTTGCTCCTGGGGTCGAACCCGCAGCCGTCATCTTCGAGCGTGAGCAGAAAACTTTCATCCCGCTCTTCGACCGAGAGCCTGACGCGCTTCGCTGCGGCGTGACGCGAGATGTTGCTGATGGCTTCCTGAAAGATGTGATAAATCTGAATCTGAACGGCCGCAGAAAGACGGGCATAGGGCCGCCCGACCCTGTTCACCTTTCTGAAGACATTATTTTACAAGTTTAACAATGGCGTGATGACTCTCGTATGCCCATCGGCGTATGATTTCGATCTCGACAAGCGGATTTGCGCCCGCGCATGAAAGCATGGATTCCTAGAGGTTCGTCATGAAATCATCCTTGATAAAACGGTTCATCATCTTATTGCTTTGCACCGCGTTCGCCGGGGCGATTATTCTGGCCGAGCGTCTCGCCTGGAGCTTCGAGGTCGATGATCGCGACCGCAGGCAGAAACCAGAAGAAGTAAACAAGGCTCTCGACCTCAAAATGTTGTAGCGCAATCAGACGATTGCGCGCCCTGAAAGTGCGAAATTTGAAGCTACGCAAGCTAACGGTTTGCTCCACAATTTCGAAGGAGGAATTTATGAATTTGAAAAGATCGATCATAGTGGCTCTGGCAGCCATTGCCGTACTCGACGGCAGCATCATTGCCTGGACTAACTCAACCGCAGACGCTACGAATGCCGTTGTCATCGAAAAGATCGCGGACGGCGGCAAGAAGTTCACTTGGACGACCAAGTCGAAGGAGGCGGTCGACCTCGCGGCCAAAATCATCCATCAGATCGAGACGATGTCGACCAACGCGCAGACCCTCGAGCAGGCGAAAAAGATCGTCGCTCTCGACCCCGACTTCGCGTTCGGCCACTATTTGGTAGCGACCTTCAGCCAGGGCGTCGACGCCGAGGCCGTCAAGGCAGAGACGGCGAAGACCCGCGAACTCGCCGCAAAGGCGTCCGAGGGTGAGCGCGAGTACATGGAGGCCGTGTTCCAGATTCGCGCGAACGAGGGCGACAAGGCAGTGCCGAGGCTCGTCGCGCTCGCCGAGAAGTATCCCGACGAGCGCCTCGTACATATGATGCTCGGCCAGCAGTACGTGAACCAGGGCAAGGTCGTCGAGGCGAGGAAGCATTTCGAGCGCGCCATCGCCCTCGACCCGAGCCTCCCGCGCGTGTACGCCTTCATCGGGAACATCGAACTGCTCGGCGACAACTACAGGAAGGCGCGCGAGTACTACACCAAGGCAGCCGCGATGGCCCCCAAGTCTGTGATCCCGTTCAACTCGGTCTTCGGCACGGTCTCCTCCTATGTTTACGAGGGGAACTACGACGCGGCGATCAAGCGGATGGTAGCCTTCCGCGAAGAGTACGAGAAGAACGGCGGCCCGGCCCAGTTCCCCGAAGTGTTCATCTGGAACACGACGGCGCGCCTGAACCTAGAGAGCGGCAAGCCGGAGGTCGCGCTCCAGTTCTACCAGAAGGGCTACGAATCGATCCCGGGCAGCAAGCTGTCCGAAAACGAGAAGAAGACGTGGCTTGGCCGTATGCACCACGGCCTGGGCCGCTCGCTCGCGAAGTTGGGCAGGCACGAGGAGGCATGGAAACACGCCGAGACGATCAAGACGATGATCGAGGCAGGTGGCGAGGAAGGAAAGGCGTACTGGCCGGCGTACTACTACATGGCGGGCTACCTGAAGCTCGAGGCGGGCGACTACAAGGCCGCCGTCGAGAATCTGAAGAAGGCCGACATGACAGACGACTTCCACAAGCTGCTGCTCGCGCGCGCCTACGAGAAACTCGGTGACCGCGAGAACGCCATGAAGACTTACCAGGCGATCGTGGATTCGAAGGCGCTCGGCATCGAGCGCGCCCTGTCCTATCCCGAGGCAAAGAAGAAGGTCAGGATGCCGAAGGCAACGTAATAGCCGAATCGTTCGAGAAATAATTCACTGTCACGAAGGCAGACCGCGAGGCTCCTGATCATCGAGAGGGGCAAGTTGTAGCTCCCCAATCGGAACCACCGAGCCTGTGCGCCTGATTTTCTCGGACCCACTCGACCGCGCTCTCCTTGAGAGTAAGCTTGATCTGCTTGACGATCACCAAAATCGTTTGGAGGGCGCGGTCGAGATAATCGACGGCGAAACAGAGTGGCGTTTCACGCCCGCGAGCGCGTGGAAGGAAGGCAGCTATTCGATTCTGATCGACGCGGCGCTCGAAGACCGCGCGGGCAACAATCTGCGACGCACGTTCGATATCGATTTGAAAAAAAACTCGCCGGTTTCATCCGAGACCTTAGAAAAAGCCATGATCCGATTCTCGACAATCGCGGGCGCGAACAAATAAAGCTTTAATCTGCATCAAGGCGATAGATTCCTTTTCTCAAAGTGAATCGCGTGCCGCCGCCCTCCGGCTCCGTCCATTC
>DLHY01000007.1:0-39617 GCA_002483445.1 Blastocatellia bacterium UBA7656 | reverse complement strand
TGCTGATGGCTTCCTGAAAGATGCGATAAATCTGAATCTGAACGACGGGCGAGAGACGAAGCCGCTCTTCGATGCCTTCCCGGCACGAGAATTCATACTCGAATCTCTGCTCCAGAGGCAGATGCGCGACCGCATCCGAGAGCGCGTATTCGAGCGCAGCCGCCAGTCCCACGTTTTCAAGAGCCGAGGGGCTGAGGTCTTCGCAGGTGCGACGTATCTCGGTCGAGATAGTTTCTATCTCGCGCCGCAAAATCAGAGGATCGATCAGGTTTTCTCCGCTCTCGTCTTTGCGAGGCATCTCATCCGTGAGCAGAAGCAATCGCCTCAAATCGGCAAGCGTCTGATCGTGAAGATCGCGCGCTATGCGGCGACGTTCGGCTTCGGTCTCGCTCGCCATCTGCATTCGAGTCTCGGCCAACTGAAGGTTCGCTCCTTCCAACGCTTCGTTCGTCCGCGTCAGTCGCTTGTTTTGATAATACCCCCACGCGATTCCTGCAAGCGCCAGCGCCAGCAACAGCGACAGCGCAGCAGTAGTCAGCGGAAAGGGCGCGCGCTCGACTTCGAATGCGATTGACAGAGGATCAGACGAGACGAGATCACCCGTGATAGCGCGGGCGATTATTTTGTATCGCCCCGGTCTGAGGTTTTCAACCGACACCGCAGGCTCTCGCGCGAGTTTCAATTTCACCTCTTGGCCTGCCGGATCGATGAGCGAGAAGCGATACTGAAATTGTTCGGAGAATGTGCGCGAGCTTGCGGCGGCGACTTCCACCGAGAGGCTGTTTTGCGGATACTCAAGCCGGAGTCCCGCGGCTATCTCCTGCAAACTGTAAGCGCGTTTGCCAAGCACGCGCTCGGCTTTGATCACGGGAGCGACTGAGCCTCGAGTGTAGCGCGCCACTCCGCGATTGGTTCCTATCCAGAGCGTGTTTGATTCAGTGAGCAGAGTGAAAACATTTTGCGACGGCAAGCCCTGCTCCGCGCTCATTCGAGAAATGATCACGCCCGCATCCCTGTCGATCAAAGCTGTGTAAAGCCCCGCCTCGGTCGCGCACCACGCCTGATTCTCCGCGACGATCACCTGACGAGCGTCTACGTCTTCGATGACGGGCGTGAGATTGTTTGAGCGAAGCGCGTAGAGTCCGCGCGAAGTGGCGAGCCACACGGTTTCGTCCTCGGACACTGCGATTGATCTGACCGCGGCATCGCGAAGAGTTTCGAGCGCAGGAAGTGTGGTCGCCTGTTTGCCGTCGAAGACCATAGCTCCGGCGTTTGCAGTGCCGATCCACATCTGATTTTTATCCGGTTGAAGGCTGATGATTTGCCGGTTCGAAAGTATGAGCGCGCGCTCGCTTGCATTGAGCCGTTCCAGCCCTCGATTGAAATTTGCTATGTATGTCGCGCCCTGAAACTGGCAGACGGCGCGAATGATTTCGCCTTCCGCCGAGCGCGAAAACTGCGCGCCGTCATCGCTTGTGAACAAGCCCGATGCAGTGCCTGCGATCAGACGCCCGCCAGACTGCGAGATTGCGTGAACAGTTTTGCCGCGAAGCTCATCGACCTGACGCCACGCGGTTTCTTCGCGAATGAAAAGCCCGCGATTCGCGCCGCACCACAATCGCCCGTCAGCGGATTGAAAAAGCGCGCGAACGAAATTGCTCTCCGGCTCCACGGAGACGATTTCCGCGCGCAGGCTTCGCGGATCGTAGCGACACGCGCCGCGATCAGTGCCGAACCAGATGACGCCTTCGCGGTCTACGAAAGTCGAATAGATGTGATTCGATCTCAATCCCCCGGCGGTGCTGTTGAAGGTGAAACGCTCGATCACTCGCTCGCCGCGAAAATGAAATGCTCCGTTTTTATCTGTCCCGACCCACATTTCGTTTTGCTCGTCGAAAGCGATTGATGTAACAGTGCCGAGACCTTCGCCGATCTTCGTTGCGCGTCTCAGGTCGAGAGATTCATAAAGTCCGCTGTCATTGACTGAAGTCTGAGCGCCGATAAAGAATCGGCCTTCCTTGTCTCTCGTGATGGTTTCGATAAAGAACGGACGCGGGCGCAGAGGCATCTCATCTATTTTGTCGCCTTGAATGAAAATGAGTCCGCGGCTGCGCGAGCCAAGTATGAGCGAATCACCGTTTGTAATGATGCTCGTGAGCGGCAACGGGCGGTTGAGCGATTCTATGCGAAGAGTCGGATGGTCTTCGTAGTTGATCGCTCGCACATTGAATGAGCCGTCCGAGGCGATGGAGCAGTCGAAGATCGCGCCCTGTTCGGTTGTAAATATGGCGCGACCTTTTCCAACAGTGATGATGGCAGTGACGGATTTGTTTTCGGTTTCGGGGATGAGTTTGATGTCGTCGTCAAGTATGCGCGCCGCGCCCGCGTCTGTTCCTATCCAGAGCGCGCCGTCGGTGTCGAGTTTGATAGCGCGAATGCGGCTTGACGCGGGGCCTTCAGCCGAAATTCTTTTAACGCGGCGACCGTCATAGCGAACGAGTCCTGCGTCGGTGCCGAACAACATTATGCCGTCCGCATCCTGAGAGATGGCGCGCACGTGATCCGATGGCAGACCGTGAAAGAGCGTGACCGCGCCCCACTGATGGAGGTTCGGAGATGGGATGTCGGTTTGAGTTGTCGCTGTTTGGCCGAGGAGAAGAGTCAAACAGAGAGCGAGGATGAAAGTGATTGAGTATTTGAGGGCATAATGCATCAAGGTGATTCGTGTCAGCGCGGAAACATTGAGCGCGTAGTGCAGGTCATCGAAGCAAGCCAGACATTTCGAGAACACGATTTGACCAGATACCGGCTTCCTCGGCAAGGGTCATCCGTTGAGCGGGGTCAGCCCATATTTCTTCTATTCCCTGCTGCCATCGCGCAAGCCTCAACTGGAGATCGACCAGTTCAACTTGCACGCTCGGATCAGCATCGAGGGCTGTCCACTCGATAAAAAACTCGCTTTCATTCAAAAGGCTTTCGATCACCGAGCGATGGTCAGGGTGAGTGGAAAAGGACTTGACGCGGGCAAGGTTAGCCGCCAGTCCGCCAAGTCGAACAGGCAATGCATCGCGCAGGTATCGCTCTCGTAGGGCAGTCAGGTTTTTCATACGCCTCTCAATATTCTTCACCTGCGCTCGACCAATCATGTGCAGCGAAGAATTAGCCTTCAATCCCATATCGCTGACGAATAGCCGTTAGTGCTTCTCGGATTTTTTTATCCATTTCATCTATGTTTTTCTGCCCTTGCAGGTATGCTGATCCCTTTAGTCTGCCTTCACCGTAAGCAAGGCACGCTTGAAAATCAATTGACTCCTTTTCAGACAATCTGAGAATAACATTGAATTGCGCATATACATCTTGAGGTAGAAACAATTTGTTCTTCTCGACAGCGTCCATAAAATCGTTCCGGGTTTCGGCCCATTTTCCCCACCTCCGACGATATCTTTCTTCCTCTGGTTCATCAGGATCAAAATGATCCAACGCTGGCCTCAGCCTGCGAGTGGATAATTCCATTTCGTATAAAGCACGTCCGATTTCTGCTAATGCCTCAAATTGTTTCTCAGCAGCAAGACGGTAAAGCGTTGCTCTCATACTCAATTCCCATTTCAATAATTCGAGTTGAGTTGAAAATGAGTTTTTAACCTCCTCGATTTTACGGGTGATTTCTTGAATGTCTTCTTTGGTCGCAGCAGCTTTTGCTTTCTCTGCTGCATAGGCATTAGGCCCGACAAATTCACTTCGAACCCCTTCGGTTTGGCGGTTTATCCGAGTGCCGTCTTCAAAGACAGCCTTGTTTTCACCTTTCTTTTTCAGATAGGAGTCAATGTATGGCTTGATCAACCAGGCTAGAATGACACCAACAACAAAACCCAATGCAGAGCCTACCGTTATATGATTCCAATCCATAAAGCACTCCGATTTTCACCCGGAGTTTCTAACTGCCTGATAGTCGCAAATCGAGCGATTCAGGGCCGAATGTTTCTATGTGAAATCGAATGGCTGATTTCACATCGGCAAGAGCTTCTTCATAAGTGTCGCCCTGACCGACAACCACTCCCTTGAGGTTGAGCGGATATGCAACGTACCCATCAGTATGTTTCTCAATGATGATCTTGAATTGTTTCATAGCCATTACCTCACGAACGGGCGCAGTTGTTCTATTCGCTGGCTCAACTCCGTGGGCGTAAGATTGCGATACGCTTCCGGCACCATATCACGCGAAGTCGCTTCGCGCGCTGCGACGAGCATTTGATATTCAACCGCCATCTCATCACGCGCAGGGCTGAATTCCGCCGCAATTTTTTCAACATCTTCCTGAGCCGCTGCCTTGCGCCCCGCGAGTCGCGCCAGTCGCCGCATACGAATCAACATCGATTCTATATCTGCGCCCGAAAGAGTCAGCTTATTCTTCGTTATCGGCGACCAGTCTTTTACTTCATGCTCGATCTTGTTTTTGCGTAGCATCACATCAACTATCGCCTGCCGGTCTTCTTCCGAGTCGGGATAAAAGAGCGAGATATGTTCTTCGGCGCGGCCCTGACGTTTCAAGTCTATCGGCAGAAGATCAGGTCGAGAGGTCATCAGTATCCACAGAATGCGCCCGCGATTTCGCGTGTCTCCCATCGCTGCGGCGAGCTTCGAAAATATCCTCGCGTCTACGCCCGAATCCCCGCCCGAATCGCGGCTGCCCAGAGTCGCGTCCGCTTCATCGACTATCACCACTATCGGCGCGAGAGTCTGAAGCAGATTCAATATCTTTTCCAGATTCGCCTCGCTCGATCCTACCCATCGCTCGCGGAAATTCTTGAACGCGACTACGTTCAACCCGCAGTCGTGCGCGAAGCACTCTGCCAGAAAAGTTTTGCCCGTGCCGACCGGCCCTGAAATCAGAATTCCCATGGGCGATTCTTCGGCGTCGCCTGCGCGGAAAGTCTCGGCGATGACTTTCATGTACTCTTTCGCCTTCGTCATCCCTCCGACTGAATCAAGCCCGAAGCGGGGCTGAACGAATTCGACCAGGCCCACGCATTCGGCTTCGATCAACTCCTTTTTCTTCTGGCGGACGCGGTCTCTGGTCAACCCTTCCGCATCTACGGACGCGCTGCGAATGAGCGAATTGAGATGCACGCGATTGAGTCCCGAAGTCATCATCGCTATCTGATCTTCAGTGGCTTCCAGCTTGAGTTGCGGAAACTGCGCGCGGAGATAACGAATGAATTCCAGTCTCTCTTTTTCGTCCGGGTAGGGAATCTCTATCGAGGCTAGGCGCGAGTTCTGACGAATGCGCGGATTGACTTCGGCGACGCTTTCGGCGATGAGGATAACGATGTTGTCTTTCTTCAACAATCGCGAGCTTGTTATCCATCGTTGAAGCGAGACGACGTTGGTGCGATCCTCGCCCGACATATAACTGACTTCGCCCGCAGGGATGATCGTGTCGAGAAAATTTATGATGACGGCGACCTGATCGCCGTAGAGCAGAAAATGCTCGATGAGCGGGATCGCGCGACCGGGGTCTTTGGGCAACTGCTTGAGCGCGTCGCGCCCCAGAAGCGGGTCGGCCACGCGCAGATGAGCTATGAAAGACCGCTCGGCCTCAGACGATCCGAAGCGAATGCCCTCGCTGCGATTATATGTGACCAGATGTTTCGATCCGACAAGCTCCTGCTGAAGATAATTCGGAAGGCTCACATATTCGCCGTTCGAGCGCACGAGGTCATATATATTGTTGTAGAGAAGAAAATGGCTTGCTTCGCCCGCGTAATACTTGCGGGCCATGCGCGCGGCCCACGCGGGAAGCTGGTCGATTTCGTCAATCATCAGTCTTGTTCGTGACATAGGCTCAATGGGTGATGGGTTATAGGTTATGGGTATCAAGTGACAGGTATGAATGAATGAAGTGATGGCGAAACCATCACCCATCACCCATCACCCATCACCCATCACTGTCGTTGCGCTACAGGGGGGCGAAAATTCGACTCCGATGAACGCTCCGCGTAATCGAGTTGAGAAAGCACGGGGGCGGTCTCTTCGAGAATCTCTTTCGTAATCTCGATGGATGAGATGAGAGAATCGAAATCGAGCGAAGAGAGCGCGTCAGGAGTCGGCATCGTCACCACCTGATCGTTGACCAGCCCGAAGAAACTTTCTATCGATTGCAACTGCGCCTCGACTCGCTTGATCGAACGTTCTATGTCCTCGTAAGCCTTCAATCGCTTTTGAAGTATTTCGAAATTCTTTTCATAAAGCCGCCGGGTTCCTTCGTCGGGCGCGGTGTTGACGGCTCGCTCGGCCTGTTGAATCTGATTCATTATGGTCTGGCGATTGGCCGTGCGCAGGTGATTTTTGCAACGGCGGTATATATCGAGAAAATCGACATACTTGTCCCACATGTGATCGAGTTTGAGTATGTGATCGGGCAGGTCGGAAGAGTGGGTGAATTTCTGATAGTTCTGATAAATCTGGTTCTTCATCCACTTGAGATATTCGACAGCTTCGCGCTCGCGCGGGTCGAAACGCCTGATCATCTCTTCGCGCTTGTGTCCGCGCTCGATCATCTCGCGCCGTCGCGCACGACTATCGACCAGTCTGCGATAGGCGCTCATAGCAGGCACGGTCATAAGATACATCGTTTCCATCGCCGCGCCTGCGGCCAGCGGCATCCAGTAGGTGATGAGCGGTATGGCGTCCTGCGTGGCGACGAAAACGGATGCGGCCACACAGGCCACCATGCCCCAGATGTTGAGAGGCTCTTTGATCGCCTCTTTCAGGTAGTTGGGTTTTTCAGCCATAACGGTCTCAAACTCGTCGGAGGCGCCTTCGCCCCGCAAGCATCAGAGAGCCATACGCGACTTCGACGCATCGCGTTCGACAGAGATTTTATTCGAGCGCCTTTGATCTCTCGGAAGGCCCAAGCGTCTTTTCTCCGCCCGCGTCTCCCCCCACTGATACGGGAGAGTCGGGGATGAGTCCCATCTGCCGCTTGTAGGCGGTGAGCGAATCTTCCACCTGAAGGTTGAGCGATTCGCGCTCGATGTCCATGATCTGGGCTTCGGTTCCGCTTGTCGCAAGGTCCATCTTCGCTTCGGCTGACGCGGCGCGTCGCTGAATGCGCTCGCGCATCTCGTCGAAAGTGCCAGCGTCATCGCCCACCTGAAAAGAAGCCATCGTCTGAGACAGTTGCTCCTGCATTTTGGCGGCGCGAGCTTCGTTGACGAGTTGCTGGGCCTCAGAGGTGCGCTTCTTGACCTGAAGAATATAATTCTGAAGAAACTTCTTGGCCTGTTCGGTCGCTCGCGTGGATGTTTCAAGCTGGGCTTTGGATCTTTCGAGCGCGATCTGTTTTTCCTGCAATGCGGTGATATAGGTGCGGGCGATGTCATCGCGGCCCTGCTTGACGGCGGCCTTCACTTTGGCGTCGTAATCGATGATCTCGCGTTCAAGCGTGACGACTTCTTTTTCGAGCAGTTTCTGAGTGGCCATCACCTGCGCGACATTGTTCTGCATCTGAGGAACCTTCTCTCTCATGTCGCGGATGGTCTGTTGAAGTATAAGCTCTGGGTCTTCGGCTTTTTCTATCAAGCCGCCGAAGATGGCTCGGAACAGCCGCTTAAGTCTTTGCCACATTTCTCCTCCTGAATCAGTCGGCCTCGTACCCGCAGGGGCAAGGCGCGGATTTCGCCTCTAGTCTAACACAAGAGCGGATTATCGAAAATTAAACTGTGCTGACTCTCTCATAGGGCTTTTCTCCCGCGCTCTGACACGACTATTGCCCGATCCTGCGGCGCTCGCTATAACAGAGAAGGCGCGGTTGATGATGGCAGATGCGGTTTGTTATGATGACGGCGCGTTGAGCGCCATCGCTGAGAGCGTCAAGTCAATGGCTGATCCAACTGAAACCGGAGTCAATGAATCAATCGTGAGCGGTGTCGAAACTCAAACTCCATACTCGCCTGCCTCTACTGTGACGGCGGAGCGTATTTTTTCCCTCGTGCGCGCAGACCTCGCCCGCGTCGAAGAAGAATTCGACCGCTATCTCTCGGACGCTTCAGGAGATGTTTCAGCCATCGCTCGATACCTGCGCGAAGGGGGCGGCAAGCGCGTTCGCCCCGCGCTGCTTTTGATGTGCGCGCGAATGGCGAGCGGAGAAGCCTCGGCTTCAGCCGTCCGCCTGGCCTCGGTAGTCGAGATGCTTCACACCGCGACGCTGGTTCACGACGACATAATAGATGAAGCGGGAGTGCGACGGGGGCGCGCTTCGGCCAATGCCCGATGGGGAAACAACGTGACGGTGCTTATGGGCGACTGGCTCTATATGACCGCTTACGATATGGCTTTGCGCGAGCGCAATTTCCTGATACTCGACTCGCTCACGCGCATGACCCGATTGATGGTCGAAGGCGAAATCATTCAACTCTCGCTCATCGGTGACAGCCATATAACCGAAGATCAGCACCTCGACATAGTTCGTCGCAAGACGGCTTATATGTTCAGTTCGTGCGCCGAAGTCGGAGGACTCATCAGCAAGGCAGACGGCGAAGCGTGCGCGGCGCTTGCGCGCTACGGGCTTTCGGTCGGAATAGCTTTTCAGTTGATCGATGACGTTCTGGATTTCACTTCGACCGAAGAGAAACTCGGCAAGCCCGTGCTTTCTGACCTGCGCGAAGGAAAACTCACTCTGCCTCTGATATACCTCCTCGAAGCGGGCGTCCCCGCGCACAGAGAGATGGTCGAATCGGTTATGCGCGAGCGCGGCTTCGATACCTTTTCGCGCGATCAGGTATTGGGAGCCATCAACGAACACAAGACTATAGAGAGAGCCGTCCAGGAGGCCCGTCGCTATGCCGACGAAGCTATCGAGTCTCTCGCCCTGTTTCCTCACTCGGAATATCGACAGGCTCTCATCGATGTGCCGCGATTCATCATCGAACGCGAGATGTGAATCAGTTTTCAGTTTCAGTTTTCGGTTTTTCATCCCTCAGTTTTTCATCGCTCCGTGCGAGTCGGTCAAACTCGTGAAAGCCCCCTTTCAGAACAACGAAGCTATAGACTAGATGGCTGTGTGGTCGTATAGTTATTTCACTCGGACTGGTATGGGACACTGATATGTATTGCGAAAGATGCAATGTTGAATTTCCTGAAAACCTGCGCTACTGCAAGTGGTGCGGCGAAGCCTTGATCGAGCGCGTCCGCGCGACGGGCGATCTTCCGTCCTGTCCGCACTGCGGCGAGGGCATCAAGGTGGGCTGGGCTTTTTGCCGCTCGTGCGGAGCCAGACTTACGGCTTCCGTTCAGGCGATCCCCGTATGCCAGCACTGTGGCGCCGTCGTCGATCCCGCGATGGGCGTGTGCGGACAGTGCGGCAGGAATGTCGCCGGCGCCATCATCTATAAACAGGAATCAGGCCCCCCGCATCAGGCCGAGCATTGCCCGACATGCGGCGAACGACTCGATCCCGGCGTGCTTTATTGCAAGGGCTGCGGCTCGCCCGTCTATTCAGGCACCGCTCCTTTCGGCGCAGTGGCCGTGACCTGCCGCGTCTGCGACGCATACAATCCGGCAGGCTCGACTGCGTGCCGGGTGTGCGGCGAATCTCTGGTCGAGCCTGTGACCAGAGAGTACGACCGCCTCGTAAAGCCTGCTCCTCCCACGCTCGTAGATTCGACTGACTTGCCCAACGCTTTGCCTTTCGTCGAAGAGATAAGTAAAAAAGACGCGCCTGAAACAGGGGCTTCGTCCGGGAGCGCCGAACCTGATCAGCCCGTGCTTGTGTTTCTGCCCTCGACCCCGCGCGAAAAATCCACATCGATGGAAACTCAGATAATGACCCAGGTCGAAGAAAAAACTTCCAGCACCCCGTCCGCGTCTGCAACTATCGAGTTTGCATCCGATACTCTGGAAATACAGTCTGAGACTGTCCCGGTGAATGCCCGCCCGAAGGGCGTCGCGCAGACGAGTATACTGACCGAGCCTGTTGTCAGCGAAGAAGAACCTCCCCTTAGGAGAGACAAACCGACCACTCGCATCGATGGCTCTCCTTTCGAATTCGAACTCGAATCTGTCGAAGCGACGCTCACCCCCGAAGGCTATCCGTCGCGTCTGGACGAACCGCTCAGTGAAGTCATAGCCCGGACAGAAAAAAAACAGGATGCGACCGTTCAACTCGGCGCATCTCCGACCGTAGAAGACGCAGCGCCTCCCGCCAGAAGCAGAGACACTCTGCTAGTCGGGTCGCCGGAAGAGCCGGTCTTCCAGATCGAGCAGATGGAAACTACTGTGATCGAATCGCAACAGGAACCTGTCTTCGTCATCGAAGAGCAGGAACCTACCGTGATCGAATCGCCGCAGGAATCTGTCTTCGTCCTCGAACCTCGGCAGGAGATTCCATTCGTCTTTCAATCCCCTGAGCCTCCCGCAAATGTTCATTCACAAACTGAGCCTGCGGCAACAACCGATCTAGATCAGGCGGCTTTTCAAGGCCAGCCTACGATTCCTATCCGGCAGGATGATGTTGCAACGATGTCTCTCTCCGGTGACGCGACGCAGCCAACGCGCCCGCCTGAAACCGGGGTGAAGTTGAACGAGGCCGCGCTTCAGGCATTCGGGATGGGCGCGCACAAAGAGCCGCCGCCTCCTCCGACAGCTTCGATACCGACCAGAGCGCCTGATTTTCATATTCCTGTTACGCTGCCTCCTGCGCCTGCGAGATCAAGAAGCATCGTTCCGATGGTTTCAGCTTTAGTCGCGATAGTGGTGATTGCCGCAAGTGCGCTGGCTCTGTGGTGGTACATTTCAGGCGGATTGAAAAAGTCAGACAGGCCGGAAATCTCGCTTCCCCCTCCTCCCGAAAACACTTCTGCGCCTCCTCCCGAAAACACTGCGCCGACTGCGCCTGCCGGGATGGCTATGGTTCCGGCTGGCTCTTACACCATCGGGCGCGATCTGGGAGATGATCTGGAAAAGCCCGCTCACAAGGTCGATCTTCGAGCTTTCTACATAGACCTGACCGAAGTGACCAATGCCGCATATAAACAGTTCACCGACGAGACGGGTCATCGCCAGCCCGACGGGTGGAAAAATGGGACTTACCCCGAAGGACGGGCCAACTGGCCCGTCACAGGAGTCTCGTGGCAGGACGCTATGGATTACGCGGAATGGGCGGGCAAGCGATTGCCCACCGAATCGGAATGGGAAGCCGCAGCGCGAGGGCTTGAAGGGCGCACCTATCCGTGGGGCAACGCCTGGGGCGAAGGCATGGCCAACATTCGCGCAAACTCGATTGTCGAAGTCGGCCAGTTCAAATTGGGAGCAAGTCCTGTCGGCGCGCTCGACATGATAGGCAACGTGTGGGAATGGACGGCAGACCCGTTCAAGGTTTATCCCGGAGGCACGGCTTCGCTCGAAGGGGTGCTTCAGCCGGGCATCACCTACAAGGTCATACGCGGCGGCGCTTTCGACCGCGAGAAAAATATCGAAGCCACATATCGCGGCTTCCTCGACGCAAGCAAAGGCTATGACAAAACAGGATTCCGTTGCGTGAAGGATATCAAATAGTTTTCAGTTTTCAGTTTTCAGTTTTTAGTCCCCAGATGTTAGTCCCTGAATTCAACGGGCAGTCAGTGAGTTTAGCAGTGAGTGGCAAACCTCCTGCTGTGAACTCAGGGCTGCTGAAAACTGAAAACTGAAAACTGAAAACTGAATACTGATCATGCGATTGAGCGAAAAGCTTGGGGCGCTGTGCGCGTCTGTCGTACTCCTTCCTATGATAGTGGCTTCTGTCGTGGTGGTGATGAAAGTCTCCGCGCTATGGCAGGATCAGGCTTCAGTCCGGCTTCAAAGCAACGCGCGGATGGCAGCGGGTCTCTACGAGAAACGATTGGCCGAACTTCGATCAGCCGCGCAAAAACTCGCCCTCGATCTTGCTACGAAACTCGTCATCAGCAGCGATGATCCTGAAAGCAACCGCTCGGCTGCCCGCGCCCAGATACAGGACCTACTCCCTTCAGCGCAAAGAGAACTCAGCCTTGACTTCATCATCATCGCCGACTCCGGGGGTCGCGTGATGGTTCGTCACAACGATCAGCCTGCGCCGAATGAAACTCTTTTGGGCAGCGATAAAAATTTAGTTGTCGAACGAGTCATCAATGATGCGAAGAGCCAGCGCGCAGGAGCCGCCGCCTCTTCGGTTATAGAAAAAGGCGAACGGCTCAAACGATTGAACCTCGACCTGAGAGCGAAGATAGATCGAGCGGACGGGACTCTGCTCGAAGACGCGATGATGATGGAAGCCGCCGCGCCTATATTTCGCGAAGGCAAATTTTTCGGCCTCGTTCTGATCGGACAGTTGATAAATAATTCCTTCTCGCCTCGCGTCGGAGAAAGCTCGCTTCAAATTCCCTTACAGGCGGAAGCGCGACAGACCATCTACGGCTCGGAAGACGCCGGGGCGGTCATAGCTTTGGGCGATACGATCATCGCTTCCAGCATGTCGGACGCGGCGAGAGACGCTAAGGATGTGTCGCTCGTCGGCCTGCGGCGCGACCCGGCGAGAGAAGAACAGGTCTTCGAAACTTCAGGCCAGAGCTATGCCGTCCGCTGGCAGGGGGTGAAATCGATAGACGGCACGGGCGCAGGAGCGATAGGCGTTGTCATCCCGACCGTCAGGCTCGAAGAGTCAGTCGCAGCCGTAAGGACGACGATGATCATCATCTCTTCCATCGCATCTCTCGTCGCCGGACTCGCAGGTTATCTTTTCGGCCGCCGTCTGGCGCAAAGAGTGCAATCTCTTTCGGAAGCAGCAAGCCGCATGAGCGTCGGCGAATTGAGCCGCGGAGTCGAAGACCCTGTCGGCGCGAATTCCTCCCGGTTGTCGCGCGATGAAGTGACGCGGCTCGCCGAGCGAATGGACGAGATGCGCGAGAGCTTCCGCCAAGCCATTGAGCGAATGCGCAAGCGGTGATATTTTTGGAAAGCATGAGAAAACTTCTCATGCGCTTTCGTTCGTATTCCCTTTCTAAGCCGTCCGGCATCAGCGTCGCTCTCGATATGCAAAGGGCGCGCTTTGTTTGAGACACTCTTCGCCCAACGAAAAGGAAGGAACCAGTTATGACCAGATTGAGTCGATGCGCTCTCGCAATAATTCTGATTGCAAACTCTGCCGCTGTTGCGCAGCAGAATGATTCGAACCCAGCCGAAAAGTACAAGAAGGGCCATTCGATGCACGGCGCAGCCTTCGACACCGGCCCGCGCCAGAAACCGTGGGCTATGGAAGGCATTGGCAAAGTTCATTTCCCCATAACCACGTCGAACCCTGAAGCGCAGAAATGGTTCGATCAGGGATTGGCTCTGATTCACTCGTTCTGGTTTTATGAAGCGGAGCGCGCTTTTCGCTGGACGCTCAAACTCGACCCCGAATGCGCCATGGCTTACTGGGGACTTGCGCTCTGTGTTGATGGCGATGATCGAGTGAGAGCCTTCATGAAGGAAGCCGCGAAGCGCAAACAGAAAGTCAGTGAGCGCGAACGCATGTATATCGAAGCGTGGGAAGCCCGACAGCCGACCGATCTACCGAAAGAAGCGGGCGGCAACGAGACGACATATCAGCAGAGAGCGAACCGCTTCCATTATCTGCTCGAACAGATCGTACTCAAGTACCCCGACGACATCGAAGCGAAATCGTTTCTCGGACTTCAATTCATGGGCCAGGAGAATCGCTACGGCACGGAGTTGATTCTCAAGCAGGTGATCGCACGCGACGGGGTTCATCCCGGCGCGCATCATTATCGCATTCACAACTGGGACGGCAAGGACGGAAAGTACGCGCTCGACAGTTGCGCGATGTACGGAAAAATCGCGCCACAGATAGGCCACGCTCAACACATGCCCGGCCACATCTACAGCGGCATAGGCATGTGGCACGAAGGCGCGATCTCTATGGATGCAGCGACGAGAGTCGAACGTCAGTACATGCGACAGCGGCTCACTCTCCCTTTCAACACCTGGAACTATGCCCATAATCAGAATTACCTTTGTTATATTCAGGAGCAACTCGGCATGGCTCAATCGGCCATCAACGGAGCCAGACAGGTTATGGCCGCGCCGCTCGACCCGCAGCACAACAACCCGGATCAGTACAGCGCGCACTGGCAGGGCGTGATAGCGATGATGCGCGCGCTCATAAAATTCGAGCGATGGAAAGAACTGCTCGACCCCGTTACCTTTTACTGGCGCGAAGTGACGCGAGACAAAATGCACAGGGCTTATTGCGAGGCGCAGGCTCACATCGGTCTCGGCGATATAGAAAAAGCCGCGAAGAGCTTTGCTTCTCACGCCGCGCTCAAAGGCGAAATAGAAAAGCCCGAAAATAAATGGCTCGAACAGACCTACACCATTCAGGGGCTTGAGATCAAAGCGCTGCTTGCGCTGATGAAAGGCGAGACACTAAACGGAATGACTCTGCTGGGTGATGCCGCCAAACGAGAGTTCGAACAACGCGAGCGTCAAAACGATCCGCCAAGTTATCCGGTCGCTATCTATAACACTTTAGGCCGCGTCTATCTTGCGCAGAAAAGCGCGGCTCTCGCGGTCGAAGCTTTTGAGAAGACTTTGGAACTTGTGCGCAATGACGGATTCGCTCTGTCGGGCCTGGTCGAAGCTTATTCCGTATTGGGAGAAAAGGAAAAAGCGCGCCAAGTATATGCGAGACTGCTTCACGTCTGGTCGGATGCCGACGCGGGACTCAGGTGGATGCAGAAGGCGAAATCCTTTGGGTTGAGCGCCGAGCCGAAAGACATATCGCCCGGACAGCAGCGCAATTATAAAAAAACGGTGCTTGATCATCTGGGGCCGAGCGTGTGGGAATCCTACGACGCGCCTGAGCTTTCGGCTCTGGATTCCGAGGGCCGAAAGGTGACGCTTGCTGATTTCAAAGGCAAGAACGTGCTGCTGATTTTTTATCTCGGCGAAGAATGCCCGCATTGCCTTTTGCAACTGCGCGAAGTGGCGAAGCGATACAAAGAGTTTGCCGGAATGGATACCGAAGTGCTGGCCGTGAGTTCGGACAAGCCTGAAGAGAATGCCGAGTCTTTGAAGAAAGGCGATATTCCATTCAAGCTGCTTTCGGACGCGGGACTCGAAAACGCGAAGCGATATAAATCATTCGATGACTTCGAAGAGATAGCTCTGCATTCGACTATTCTCATAGACCGGCGCGGGCGGGTTCACTGGGCGAGAACGGGCGGTGATCCTTTCATGGATTTCAATTTCCTCGCCAAAGAGATTCAGCGATTGAACCAGATCGCCGGAGCGAAACCGGCTTCGGAACAGTCCCCCGCGCCGACCGCGAATTCAGCGAACAGGTGATCTTCGAGTAGCGAGCGAGGCTGAATGAGATTACTGCCAATGCTCGTTTGCCGCAGAGTCACGGAGGCCGCGGAGTCGAGGCAGAATTCTGCGCTGACTCCGCGGCTTTGCGCTGAATTCAGAAAATCCGAATCAGATTCCGTTGCGTAGTCAATCGAGAGCGCCGAATTTTATATCAGAGGAACCTGATGCTGAAAATCTTCGGCCTGCGCAAGACCTACGCTGGAGGAGTGCGCGCTCTCAATGGAATCGATCTCGAAATCCCAGCCGGTATGTTCGGACTGCTCGGCCCCAACGGAGCAGGCAAAACCACGCTGATGAAAATACTCGCCACGCTGCTAGACCCTGACGAAGGCACAGCGGCGATGGATGGAATCGATCTGATAGGCGATAAGGCTGCAACCCGACGAATGCTCGGCTACCTGCCGCAGGACTTCGGCCTCTATCCGACTCTGACAGCAGAGCAGATGCTCGATTATCTGGCCCGTCTCAAAGGCATCAACAACGCGAGAGAACGTAGAGCGCACCTTGATGCTTTGCTGGAGCGTGTAAATCTTTCGTCAGAGAGAAAACAAAAACTGGGCGCGTATTCGGGCGGGATGCGACAACGATTCGGCATAGCTCAGGCATTGCTCGGAAGCCCGCGACTGATCATAGTGGATGAGCCTACAGCGGGACTCGATCTGGAGGAGCGGATCCGATTTCACAACCTGCTTTCAGAGATAGCCGCCGACGTTGTGGTGATTCTCTCGACTCACATCGTGTCGGATGTTTCGAATCTGTGCGATCAGATGGCTGTCATACGACGCGGGGAGATAATCGCTTCGTGCTCGCCTTCAGACGCGCTTGATCGATTGACGGGCCGGGTGTGGGAAGCTGTGGTTGCGCGAGACAGAGCGGCGCAGTTGAAATCGCAACTCGCAATAGTTTCGTCGCAGATGACGGCGGGGCGCGTGAAGTTGAGAGCTATTGCCGACACCTGCCCGGACGAAGGATTTGCGCCCGCCGCGCCGACGCTCGAAGATTATTACTTCAGCCTCGTCAATCACCAGGGAGGTTTGAAGTGAGTGAGGCGAAAGCGATCATTGCCATCATCCGCGCCGAGATGTCGCTCAACCTTCGTCGCGTGGCTCCCTGGCTGCTCTTCATTCTATTTTGTGGCAATGCCGCGCTGTGGAATAGCGGCGTTCCCGTCAATACTCGCGGCTGGGCCACCAACAGCGATTTCAACATCGCTCGACTGATGGCAGGCTTTTCGTTTCTCACCCTGCCGCTGTTCACTGCGATGATGATGGGTGACGTTGTAATCCGCGATATCCGACTCGGCGTCGACGCGATTCTGCTTTCGAAGCCGATCAGTCGTATCGGATACCTCACGGGAAAATTCTTCGGCAACTTCCTCACGCTCGTCGCCTGCGCGTTCGGTTACGCGCTCACCCTCTTTCTGGTTCAGAGCGTCGCTACGGAGGGAAGGATAAGCCTCGCGTGGCGAACGACGCCTTATATAAAACACTTCGTGTTGCTGATCGTGATTTCACAACTGGCGATGGCAGCTTTCTGCTTTGCGGTCGGAGCGATCACGCGCAGCGCGAAACTGGTCTATGGACTCGTCATCATCTCTTATGTTCTTTACATCGCGCTCGCGAGCCTTGTGGGGAATCGGTTGCCCGGACTGGAATCACTTTTCGATCTGCTGCTTTTGGAATGGGTCAATCGTGCAAGCAGAGGTCAAAGCGCCGCTGCGATCAATAATTCAATGATCGTTTACGACGGCATCGTGATTGCGAATCGATTGATGCTGATCTTTCTGGCTGCCGCGTGCCTGTTCATCGCGTGGCTCAGATTCGGCAAGACGGAAAAACGATCTTCCGGCGTATCTCACGGCACGCTTGGTCTTGCCAGCCCGGTGGAGCGACTTTATGACGAAACAGGCGCGATGGATTTCGCGAGTGAGAAGGAAGTCATAACCGAGCGAAGGCTGGTCGCTCTCACTCGCCCGACGATTTCAACCGAAGGGCTGCCGGCGCGATGGTCTCAATTCATCGCGGCAACCGTCGTCGAGTTTCGATTGCTCATAGCCGAGCGCAGTCTGATCGTGCTTGCGCCGCTGGTGATGATATCGGGCGGATTGTTTCTCGGCTCATTCAGCGGGCCTTTCGATGCGCCGCTTGCGCCGCTTTCTTCGATCTATGCTGCGAACAGCGCGACGGCGCTGCTCATAACGTTGTTCGGAGTGATGATCTTTTACACGGGCGAAGCAATTGACCGCGACCGCGAATTGAAAGTGGAAGATGCGCTGTGGAGCAGCCCCGCGCCCGACCAGGTGTTTCTTCTCTCGAAATTCGCCGCGCTCTTCGCGCTCGCCTCATTGCTTGTTTTCCTCTCTTTCCTCACCGCAGTGACCGGACAGATCATCAAACGGGCCGCTCCCGTCGATATCGCCCCATACCTGATTATCTATTCGGCCATACTCTTGCCCTCGGTCGCTCTGATGATCGCGGGCGCGACTGTGCTCAACGTCCTGCTTCGTGATAAATACCTCGCGCACGCTGCGGGTCTCGCTTTGGCTGGCGGATTCTTCTATCTGCTGCAACAGGGTCGCGCAGGCTGGCTCCTCAATCCTGTTCTTTACAACCTGTGGACATATTCGGATATGACCGGCCTTGAGCCTTACCGCAAGGGCGTGTTTCTTCATCGCGCTTTCTGGCTGGCGATCACCCTTGCATCGCTTGCCCTCGCGCACACCTTTTTTCGCCGCGGCGCGACGCGCGAAAGACGACGCGCAACCGTCATTGCCATCGCGTCTCTGATTATCGCTGTCGGCGCGGGAATTCTAATCAACAACGAAATCAATCGCGGGCCTGACAGCAAATGGCTTGAGGCGGCGCGCATTCGTTATGAAGAAAAATTCGCTTCCTCGTATAGAGACGCGCCGCAGCCTCAATGGTCGCGGGTCGATTTGACTGTCGAGTTGTTTCCTTCGGAGCATCGTCTGCACGCTCGCGGCATCTTCAAACTTGAGAACCGGACGAAGCAACAGATTGAAACCGCGTTTGTGTCGCTCGATCCGACTTTCGATTGGCGAGAACTGAGCATCGATGGAGTTTCACGCCCGCCCCGAATCGATGAGCTTGGGCGAGTGTTCACCTTTGACGTGCCGCTTCAACCGAATGAAACAACCACGCTTCGCGCAAAGTGGGACGCGACGATTCCGCAGGGGCTGAGGCGCGCGTCGTCGGTCTGGACGAATTTCATCCTCGAAGGCGGCACGCTGCTCGGCGGGCCTGATTTTCTGGAATGGCTTCCGATGATGGGCTACCTGAGCAAATGGGAAATAAGCGACGAGACTGTGAGGCAGAGTTATGGCAAAGCAAAGCAGACGAAGCTCGCGGAGACAAGAAACTCTGAACCGCTTCCGGCAAGCGACGGCGGTTTTCCTGTCGCGCCCTTCGATCTTCGCGTTGAAATAATCGCGCCGCGCGATCAGACTGCGCTTTCATCAGGCCGACTGGTTGAAACAAGAGACGAAGGCGAACGCCGCGCTTTCGTTTACGAGACCGAACAGCGGGTGAGCGGGCTTGTGATCGTCTGCGCGCCTTATGCCGAAAAGTGGCGCGGAGACTTGGCGGTTTATTATCATCCGTGCCACTCGTTCAATGTCGACTCGTTGCTCGACGCGATGGAAGCGGCGCGGCGCAAATACGAACGCGACTACGGGCCATTGCCATATCGTGATCTTCGCATGGCCGAGTTTCCCGGACTTGCGCGCTTCGCCATAAGCTACGCGACGACAATTCCCTGTTCTGAAAATCTCGTTTTTATCTCGCGCGAAGACGCCGAGCATGTCAATGCAAATTATTTCGCGGCGGCTCACGAGATCGCGCATCAATGGTTCGGCCACAGGGTTGTGGCAGCGCGCGCCGCAGGGCGCGGCGTGCTGCTGGAAGGTCTGGCCGAATACGCCGCGGGCGCGCTGATGGATGAAACGCTCGGCAAACAGGCGACGATGATTTTTCGCCGCTTCGAAGAGAGAACTTATCTCGACAATCGAGCGATTGATGGCGAACCATCGCTCATCGATGTCGACGGCCTGAGTCCTTCAGACAGCGCGATCATTTATCAGAAAGCGGGGCTGGTTTTTCACATGATGGAAAATCTCATCGGGCGCGAGCGGATGAATGCGGCTCTGCGAGAGTACGTCGCGCGATTTGCCGAATCCGCTCATCCGCGAATCGCTGACCTCATTGCCATTTTGAAGAAGCAGACTCCCGACGGCTCAATGGACTGGTTTTATGACGAATGGTTTTATCGCGTAACGCTTCCCGATTTTAGAATCACCGCGGCAACTATGAAAAAAGAAGGCAATGATTACATCATCGAATTCAGCATTGAAAACATCGGCGATGGCAGTATGCCGGTTCTGGTCGAAGCCGTTGCAGGCGACGAGAGAAGCGCATCAAGCGCGCAGGTCTTAGCAAGTCAGGGAGCGACGGCGAGAGGCTCTATCCGTTGCGCCTTCAAGCCGGAGCAGCTGGTGATTGATCGCCTGCATGATGTCATCGACAAAGATCGCAGCAACAACACCCACATTTTTTGACACCACCCCGTGACCCATCCCCCATCACCTATTCCCCGTTTCCCATCTCCCATCCGCTGTAGTAACAACACGCACATCTTTGACTCCGTCGATCAGTTGTTATAGCATCTCGTCGCCAGTGGAATGATCCTTTTTCAAAAAAGATTTCAATGGAGGTTCGAGATGAAAAGAGCGTTCGTTTTGATTGCTCTGCTGGTGTTTCCCGTCTGCGCGCAAGACCCGACCAAAGAGCGACTGGAAAAGTCTCCACGCCATCACGAATGGGTCTCGGTCAAATACGGCAACCGGACTGTGCAGGCTTTCCTCGCCTTTCCCGAAGTCAAAAGCAAAGCGACGGCGGTCGTCGTCATTCATGAAAATCGCGGCCTTTCGGATTGGGTTCGATCCGTAGCCGACCAGTTGGCCGAAGCAGGCTATATCGCAATCGCTCCTGATATGCTTTCCGGCATGGCTCCCAACGGAGGGAAGACGAGCGACTTTCCCGATGGGGATTCTATCCGTCAGGCTTTCTCGAAACTGACTCCCGACCAGATAACCGCCGACCTCAACGCCGTGGCTGATCACGTTGCGAAACTTCCGGCCTGCAATGGCAAGGTCGCGGTCGCGGGATTCTGCTGGGGCGGCAGGCAGTCTTTTATGTTCGCAACCAACCGTCCGACTCTCGCAGCAGCATTCGTGTTCTATGGCAACGGGCCGGACAAGGACGCGATAGCGAAAATCAAATGCCCGGTCTATGGTTTTTATGGCGGCAACGACGCTCGCGTGACTGAAACGGTCGCTCCCACAGGCGAGTTGATGAAGCAGGCAGGCAAGACCTTCGATCCGGTCGTCTACGAAGGCGCAGGCCATGGTTTTATGCGAAGCGGCGAAGAAGCCAACGCTTCGGAAGCCAACAAGAAAGCCCGCAACGAAGGCTGGATGCGCTGGAAGGCATTGCTGAAAAAAATCTGACTTGTTGTAAACGCGCGTCGGATACCAATCAATCAGGCAGGGGCGGCTCTGCGGCGGTCGTCCCTGCGCGATGCCCTTTCAAATTTTGAAGTCGATTGAATGCCCGCGCAAATTTTCCCATCCACTGAGTAAAACGACGCAAAAATCAAATCGCAGCTTGATCTACCGCGACTCTACAAGCTTTTCTCGCTCTCCGCAAATCACACGCTTTATTCGATGACCTTTCCTATCGGGTGACTCTCGACACACACGGCTCGGCATTTGCACTGATCTTCTGTGCGCGCGACTGCGCGAGTGAGGACGGGCGCTGATGAAACGAGAGCAGGTGACAATCGACGGCAATGAAGCCGCTGCCTTTGTGTCTTACAAAACCAACGAAGTGGTGGCCATCTATCCGATCACTCCTTCATCACCGATGGGCGAGTACGCAGACGAACGAGCATCGCTGGGCGAAAAAAATATCTGGGGCATGACTCCGCTCGTGCGCGAGATGCAATCCGAAGGCGGAGCCGCAGGAACCATCCACGGCGCGTTGCAGACCGGCGCGCTCACCGCCACATTCACCGCAAGTCAGGGACTCCTGCTGATGATCCCGAATATGTTCAAGATCGCGGGCGAACTGACCAGCACCGTCTTTCACATAGCCGCGCGCAGTGTGGCTACGCACGCGCTGTCGATTTTCGGCGATCACTCGGACGTGATGGCGGCGCGCTCCGCCGGATGGGCGATGCTGTTTGCCAATTCAGTTCAGGAGGTCATGGATTTCGCACTCATCTCGCAGGCCGCGACTCTCAAGTCGCGAGTCCCCTTCCTTCACATATTCGACGGCTTCCGCACATCGCACGAGGTGATGAAAATCGAGAAGCTCACAGACGATGACATCCGCGCCTTGATCGAAACGGAAACCGTGCGCGCGCATCGCCAGCGCGCGCTCACGCCTGATCGCCCTGTGATGCGTGGGACGGCTCAAAATCCGGATGTGTTCTTTCAATCCCGCGAGCGCGCAAATTCGTTTTATCTCCAAACTCCCGAAATAGTTCAGCAGGTGATGGACAAATTCGCGCTCGCTGTAGACCGCCGTTATCGCCTCTTCGATTACATAGGCGCCGTGGACGCAGACCGCGTGATAGTGATGATGGGATCGGGCTGCGAGACTGTCGAAGAAACTGTCCGCCATCTCAACAGCGAGGGCGAAAAGGCGGGGCTTGTGAAGGTGCGTCTCTATCGCCCGTTTTCAGTCGCGCATCTGCTCGCAGCAATACCGAAAACAGCGCGAGTCATCGCCGCGCTTGATCGCACCAAAGAACCGGGAAGCGCGGGCGAGCCGCTTTATCAGGATGTCATCACCGCTGTGAGCGAATCAGTGATGAACGGCAACTCTCCATTCACCGCGATGCCGCGCGTCATAGGCGGGCGATACGGGCTTGCTTCCAAAGAATTCACTCCGGCGATGGTCAAAGGCATCTTCGACGAGATGAAACGCGACGCGCCTAAGAATCATTTCACCGTCGGCATACGTGATGATGTCACTCACACGAGCATCGATTACGATTCGGATTTCATACTCGAAGCTTCTGACACCGTGCGCGCGGTCTTCTGGGGATTGGGCGCGGACGGGACGGTGAGCGCGAATAAAAACTCGATCAAGATCATCGGCGAGAAGACCGACAATTACGCGCAGGGCTACTTCGTTTATGATTCGAAGAAAGCGGGCGCGGTGACGATTTCGCATCTGCGCTTCGGCCCGCGACCCATCCGCAGCGCGTGCCTTATTCAGCAGGCGAACTTCGTGGCCGTTCATCAGTTCGATTTTCTTGAGAAGTACGACGCGCTCGAACTGGCCGAAGAGGGCGCGACATTTCTTTTGAACTGTCCTTACCCGGTCACGGAAGTCTGGGATCGATTGCCGCGATCAGTTCAGGAACAGATCATCGCGAAGCGGTTGAAGCTTTACGCGATCAACGCTTATGCGGTCGCCAAAGAAAACGGCATGGGCGCGCGAATCAACACGATCATGCAGACATGCTTTTTCGCCATCAGCGGCGTACTGCCCCGCGAAGAAGCGATAGCGAAGATCAAAGAATCGATTGAAAAAACTTATGGCAAGCGCGGCGCGGCCATCGTGCGTCAGAATTTTCAGGCGGTAGATGCGGCCCTATCGCATCTTTACGAAATCCCCGTGCCTTCTAAGGTCACGAGCCAATTCGATATCGCTTCGGGCGTTCCCCGTGACGCGCCTGACTTCGTTAAAAATATCACTTGCTCGATTCTTTCGGGAAAGGGAGATCAGCTTCCTGTGAGCGCGATGCCTGTCGATGGGACTTACCCTACGGACACTGCTCGATGGGAGAAGCGCAACATAGCTCAGGAGGTTCCCGTCTGGGAGAGCGACCTTTGCATTCAATGCGGCAAGTGCGTTTATGTCTGCCCGCACTCGACCATCCGCGCAAAAATTTATAACCAGAGCGCACTCACCGATGCGCCCGCCAACTTCAAGCACATGCCAGCGAAGTGGCGGGAGCTTACGGATCATCTCTACACTATTCAGGTCGCCGTCGAAGACTGCACCGGATGCAGGCTTTGCGTCGAAGTATGTCCGGCGAAAGACAAGAGTCAGGTGTCGCGCAAGGCAATCAATATGCGCGAGCAGCGGCCCATCCGCGAACAGGAGCGGGAGAACTGGGAGTATTTTCTCCGACTGCCTGAGATTTCAAAATCGGGGCCGCTCAAATTCAACACCGTAAAAAATGTTCAGTTCCTTCAACCGCTGTTCGAGTTTTCGGGCGCGTGCGCGGGCTGCGGCGAGACGCCTTACATACGTTTGCTCACTCAATTATTCGGCGACCGCGCCGTCATTGCCAATGCCACGGGATGTTCGAGCATCTACGGCGGCAATCTCCCGACCACGCCTTACACCATCAACCGCGAAGGGCGCGGCCCTGCGTGGAGCAATTCTCTTTTCGAAGACAACGCCGAATTCGGACTCGGCATGAGATTGGCGCTCGATCATCAACGCGCGTTTGCGCGCGAGCTCGTCCATCGCCATCGCGATCAGATAGGCCGCGCGCTTGCCGATCAACTCCTCAGCGCGGATCAAACGACTGAGCAAAGTATTGTTGCCATGCGCGCCTGCGTCGAGGCTCTCAGAGCCAAAGTCGATGGCGGCAAGGACACGGACATACGCGACCTGATGGCTGTCTGCGACGCGCTTGTCGAGCGGAGTGTATGGATAGTCGGCGGAGACGGCTGGGCTTACGACATAGGCTACGGGGGACTCGATCACGTTTTAGCAAGCGGGCAGAACGTCAACGTGCTGGTTCTCGACACTGAAGTTTATTCCAACACTGGAGGGCAGGCGTCGAAGGCCACGCCGCTCGGCGCAGTGGCGAAGTTCGCTTCGGGCGGAAAACCAAATCGAAAAAAAGACCTCGGCCTGACCGCCATGCGCTACGGCGATGTCTACATCGCTCAGGTGGCGATGGGCGCAAACGAATCGCAAACGATAAAAGCATTTCTCGAAGCCGAAGCGCATAAAGGGCCATCGATGATAATCGCTTACAGTCAGTGCATAGCTCACGGCATCGATATGTCGAAGGGTATGCATCATCAAAAGCTGGCGGTCGATTCCGGCCACTGGCCGCTTTATCGCTACAACCCTCAGATAGCCGGAGAAGGGAAGAATCCGTTTCAACTCGATTCCAATGATCCGGTAATTCCGCTCAAGGATTACATCTACACCGAAGGTCGTTATCGAATTCTGCTGCACAGTGACCCGTCGGCGGCAAAGCTTCTGCTCGAACATGCAGAGCAGTCCGTGCGCGAGCGATGGCAGGCGTATAAGCACTTGGCTTCGTCAAATGCGGAGTGCGGAGTAGGGGAGTAGAGGAGTAAATGCGGAGTGCGGAATGCGGAGTAAGGGAGTATGGGAGTAGGGGAGTAGGGGAGTGAGGGAGAAAAAGAATGGGAGAATGGGAGAACGAAGGCGACGAAAATTTGTCCCCCACTCCCCCATCCCCCGCTGCTTCTTCGTCTGAATTCCGCACTCCGCATTCCGCACTCCGCACTCTTCAAGAGGGAGGGTGAGAAAATGGATATGATAGCTCGCTACATGGGGTTTGAGTTGAAAAACCCGCTTGTGCCTTCCGCGTCTCCGCTTTCGCACTCAGTCGACAGCATTCGGCGACTCGAAGACGCGGGCGCAGCGGCAGTGGTGATGTACTCGCTCTTCGAAGAGCAGATAACGCTTGAGAGTTTCTATATCGATTACTACCTCAATCACGGGACGGACAGCTATGCCGAATCGCTCAACTATTTTCCCGATATGGAGAGCTACAACATCGGGCCTGACGATTATCTGAAATTGATCAGCCGCGCCAAAGAGAAGGTAGATATTCCCATCATAGGCAGCCTCAACGGGATCTCGACCGGAGGCTGGATCGATTACGCGGCATTGATCGAAGACGCCGGAGCCGACGCGCTTGAGATGAACGTCTACTACATTCCGACGAACACTTTTCTGACGGGCGAGGAAGTCGAGTACATTTACACGGATATTCTGAGAGAGGTGAAAAAGATAGTCTCGATTCCGGTTGCCGTAAAGCTCAGTCCGTATTTCAGTTCCCTGCCCAACATGGCCCGGAAGCTCGCCGATGCGGGGGCGGATGCGCTCGTTTTGTTCAATCGTTTTTATCAGCCCGATCTCGATCTGGAAACGCTCGAGGTAGTCCCGCGACTTGTGTTGAGCAATTCGAATGAACTGCGACTGCCGCTCTCGTGGGTGGCGATACTTTACGGGAGGGTTGGCGTTGATCTGGCGATAACGACCGGCGTGCATACTTTTGAAGACGCGCTCAAGGGGCTGATGGCCGGAGCCAGCGTCGTGATGATGGCAAGCGAATTGCTCAAAAACGGATTGGGGCGCATCAGCGAGATTCTCACAGAGATGGAGCGATGGATGGAGGAACACGAATACGCGGCGGTGGCGCAGATGACAGGAAGTATGAGCCAGATAAACGTCGCCGAGCCTGCCGCCTTCGAGCGGGCGAATTATATGAAGATGCTTGCCTCCTATCGCTCCTGACGGCGCGCACGCGAGAGCGTGACGGCTGTCACCGATTGCGCGGCTCGCGGCCAGTAGCATCATTGACAGCAAGCAGTGAGGTCAGGCTGCAGCCGGATCATGCGGCGGGTTCGGTGAAGCGACCATCACTCGCAGGAAGGAAACGCCGCCGGGGAGGAAAGAGCCATGTCGAAAGATGATCGTGACATTCTGGAAATCCTGAAGGAGGAACTCGACTTCGTTGAAAAGGGAGGGTACGGGCGCTCGGTCAGGACGCCCTGGCAGGCGACATCGATCTTTCAGGATTCTCCGACCTGCCTCTGTTACCCGACTCATCAGCATGAAGACGAGTGCCTGTTGATGAAATGTGTGCCGCCGGATCAGAGAGAAGCGCGCGTGCCGTGCCATCTCATACCGCTCAACGAGCGAGGAGAGACCATCGAGATGCTTGATCGAACGGGCGATCAGGAGCGATTGGAAGAGACAGTCAAAGCGTGGCTTCGACGGCGAATCAAAGAGATCGAAGCAGAGCGGGCGGGCCAGGTGGCTTGAAGATTTCTGGGTTGGCGCGCCAGCGCGTTTGTGTGGAGGATCGAAAAGGGGAAGCTTTGCATCGGTTCTCACTCGTAAGCCTTGCACGATGGAGCGTGCTGACCCAGGCTCTCGACTCATTAGGAAAGGAGTCGTTGATGTAGAACAGGCTGCCAGCCCGTCGTACCTGTTCAAAGGAGGTGTAAAATGACCGCCGAAATTTATCTCGTTGTTTTAATGCTCGTCCTTGTGGCGCTCTTTTTCATAGTCCCTCGCCTTGTGGGCAACTGGCTCAAGTATCGCGGGACGAGAGTAATCATCTGCCCTGAGACCCGCAGACCTGCCGCTGTCGAAGTCGATACCCGTCATGCTGAATGGTCATCTCTTGCGGGCCAGACTGATCTGAGGCTCAAGAACTGCACCAGGTGGCCCGAAAAAAAGGACTGCGGGCAGGAATGCCTCCTGCAAATAGAACTGGCTCCTGAAGAGTGCCTCGCCCGCAATATACTGACCCGCTGGTACGACCAGAAGAAGTGTGTTTACTGCGCGAGGCCGTTCGAGGATATCGACTGGGCGGCGCACAAGCCCGCTCTGATGGGGCCGGACAGAAAGACTGTCGAGTGGAGCGAGATTCCACCCGAAACGATCCCCGATGTTTTGAAAACGCATCTGCCTGTTTGCTGGAGTTGCCACATTATGGAAACCTTCAGGCGCGAACACGCCGATCTGGTAACGGATCGCGACTATGACGCAAGAGGAAAAGCCGCAAGGGTTTGATCCTCCAGCATCAGACAGGCGCAGCTATTTTATAGGAGTCATCCCGGTCGTCAGAGACGACGCCTTGACAGGATGAAAATCAGGGAGGCACGAGTCAATCACAGAATGCGCACACATTCTGACTCCTGACTTCTGTTTTCGGAGGAGGTGTGGAATGAAACGTCTCATGTATATCGCCATTCTGTCATCGGTCGCCGTATTTGCGTTTTCGCCCGCGGCTTTGACCGCGCAGGCGAAGAAGGAAACGGCGGTCGTCGAGTTCTTCGATAAGATTGAGGTGACGAAGACGCTGCTCGAAAAGGGCAAGTATGTCTTCGAACACGACGACGAACGCATGGCTCGCGGCGAGCCGTGCATGTATGTGTACAGTTATGTTGACGGCAAGGCCGCGAATCTTCTGGTTTCGTTTCATTGTCAGCCGGTCGAACGCAAGCTTGCCACAAGCACTGTGACGAGCGAAGAGTTGACCAAAGAACCGGGCGTGTTCCGGCTCAGAGAAGTTCAGTTCGCCGGAACCACCAAAGGCCATATCGTGCCTTAGGAGGATCGAATTCAGGCGTTTGCCCATCTGAGGCCAGCGCAATTGATAACCCAAGCGGGGCGACTCCCTTTCATCAGGAGAGCCGCTCATACTGCCAGCGAGAAAATGGAAAGGTGGAGTTAGTTATGATAAACAAGGTGAAAAAAATCGTGGTTGCATCAGCAGCGATATTCGCGCTCGCGCTGATAGCCTGGACATCAGCGCCTTCACAGGCGGCTCCCTTCGCGGATGCCGCAGCAGTATACAAAGCCAAATGCGCAAGCTGCCACGGGGCCAACGGTACGGCTACTGCGGTTGGAAAAAAGGTCGGAACGCGCGACTTTCACGCAGCCGAAGTCAAGGCTCAGTCCGATGCCGTGCTGTTGAACGTAACGCTCAAGGGTAAAAACAAAATGCCCGGTTATGAAAAATCTCTGGGCGCGGATCAATGCAAAGCTCTGGTTTCATACATACGCGCTACGTTCATGAAATGATGCGTCGCCGGTTCTTCAAAACAGCCCTCGTTGATTGATAATTCCTGCGCCGAGTCGTCACAGACCGGCGCAGGAGAAACGCTCGACTCCGAGTGAAAGGAGGATGAGCCTGTGAATCGCTATGTTTTACTTGGAGTGATCGCTCTTTTTCTGTTCCTGTGCCTGAGCCAGTGGCAGCCGACTGGCGAAGTGCAGGCTCGAAGCAAGCCGTCTCAGACGATGTCGGTTTCGGACTGCATGGCCTGTCACGGCGACTCGAAGCTGGCCAAAGAAGTCGACGGCAAACTCGTCAGCCTTCACGTCGAAGAGAAAGGATTTAACGACTCGGTTCACGGCTCGCTCGATTGCGCGAGTTGTCACTCGGACATTAAAAACTTTCCGCACGATCCCGCGCCTGTGAAAGTCGATTGCTCCGCGTGTCACACCGAAGCGCAGGAAGCTTACGCGCGAAGCCTGCACGCGGAGGCCGCTCAAAATGGCAACTCCAAAGCGGCAAGCTGCCTCGACTGTCACGGCAACGCGCACCGGATAGTTCCATCGACGGAAGCTGCTTCGATGGTCAATCACGCCAGCGTTGCTGCAACCTGCGGCAAGTGCCACGGCGAGAAGTTCGTGATGGAATCGAGCGGCATCTCCACGCAGCCGTTCATCTCTTATCAATCCAGCGTGCATGGTCGCGCGGTCGCAAGCGGCAACGCGCGTGCCGCCGTTTGCACCGATTGTCACAACCATCACGATGTTCTCCCGCCGGGAGACGCAGCTTCGACCATTTTCAAATTCAACGTCCCTCGTACCTGCGGCAAATGTCACGAGTCGGTCTCTGCGGAGTTCGGCAAGAGCATACACGGGCAGGCGATAGCGCGCGGAACGTGGCAGGCGCCGGTCTGCACGGATTGCCACGGGATTCATTCCATCAAATCGCACATCGATCCCGTATCGTCGGTCGCCTCTCAGGCGCTTGCGCGCACTACCTGCGCGCAGTGTCACGAGGGGGTGAGGCTGTCGGACGAATTCGGAATCGCGAGCAAGCGGGCGACCTCTTACCTCGACAGTTATCACGGCCTGGCCTCGAAGCTGGGATCGAGCGTAGTGGCAAATTGCGCAAGCTGTCACGGGGTTCATAACATACTGCCGTCTGCTGATTCTCACTCGATGATCAATGCGGCCAATCTCGCCCGCACCTGCGGCAAGTGTCATCCCGGCGCGAACGATCAGTTCATCCTCGGCAAGGTACATCTGGATGTGCCGCTCTCTCAAGACATCGCAAGCCGCGGTACGAGATGGGTCAGATGGATTTATCTCGCGCTCATAGCCGTGACGATAGGTTTCATGCTCGTTCACAACGGATTGATCTGGCGAAAGAAAATAGCAGAGAGACGACGCATTGAGTCTCGCCCCATAGTTCGATTGACCAGAAGCCAGCGCATTCAGCACGCGCTTTTGCTCACGAGCTTCACTGTTCTGGTGCTGACAGGATTCGCATTGAGTTACCCGGAATCGTGGCTCGCCACGCTTATGGGATCGAACGAAGCGACGAGAAGAGTGGGCCATCGCATCGCGGCAGTGGTGATGCTCGCCGTCGGCCTTTATCACCTGCTCTACATCGCCTTGACGCGCGAGGGGCGCAGTTGGGTGCGCGATATTTTCCCGCGCTGGAAAGATGTGGTCGATCTCGCGCAAAACATGAGCTACTATCTCGGTCGCCGCAACGAAAGACCGCAGATTGCTCGATTCGGGTACGGCGAAAAGATCGAGTACTGGGCCGTCGTATGGGGGACTCTCATCATGGGGCTGACGGGACTTATGGTCTGGTTCAAGCTCGAATGGTTCGGTTTCCTGCCGAGGTGGGCTATAGACATCGCGCTTGCGATTCACTTTTATGAAGCGATACTTGCCACGCTGTCGATAGTCGTGTGGCATTTCTATCACGTCATCTTCGACCCGGATGTCTATCCGATGAACTGGGCGTGGCTCGATGGGCGGGTGTCGAAAGAGTTCTACAGGGAAGAACACCCTCTGGCTTACGCGGAGATGAACAAGGAACAGGGAACAGGTGACAGGGAACAAGTGACAGGTGACAGGGAACAGGGAACAGGTGACAGGGAGCAGGAGGATGAGTGACGAGTAGGAAAATTTCTTCACTTCTTCACTGTCACCTGTCACCTGTCACCTAACGGGAGGACTATGACTGAGACGATTTCGAAAAAGGAACGCGCTCCGCGCCTGACGCGCAACTTCATCAGCATGTCGGGCATGGCCATAGTGGTTGCAAGCCTTGCGAGCATCATCTTTTTATTTCTGGCCGAGATGCTTGCGACCAGGAGCAACCCCTATCTGGGCATCTTCACTTACATAATTTTCCCGGCCTTTCTGATAGTCGGGCTGGTTATCGTCGTACTCGGGATGCTCATCGAGAGGCGAAGGCGGCGACGGTTGTCGCCCGACGAGATAGCGGCTTATCCGAAGATCGATCTCAACGATCCGCGCCGCCGCCGCTCATTGATGACATTTCTGGGACTCACTTTTCTATTTATATTCGTGAGCGCGTTCGGGAGCTATCGCGCTTATGAATACACCGACTCGGTGGCCTTCTGCGGGCAGCTTTGTCACGAGGTGATGAACCCGGAGTTTGTGGCTTATCAGGCATCGCCGCACGCGCGCGTGCGGTGTGTGGATTGTCATGTGGGGCCGGGCGCGGACTGGTATGTGCGCTCGAAGCTGTCGGGTCTTTATCAGGTCTACTCGGTGAACTTCAATAAATTCCCCCGCCCCATACCGACTCCGGTTCACAATCTGCGGCCTGCGCAGGAGACGTGCGAGCAATGTCACTGGCCTGAAAAATTCTTCGGCGCGCAGTTGAAAGTATTCAATCGCTATGGCTACGACGAAGCGAACACCTTGAGGCAGATTCGTATGCTCATCAACACAGGCGGGGGAAGTCCGACTACGGGACTCGTCACAGGCATACACTGGCACATGAACATCGCCAACGAAATCACTTACATTTCCAGCGACGATCAGCGACAGGTCATCCCGTGGGTGAGGATGAAAGACCGCGAAGGCAATATAACGGATTTTATAGCCACGGGCGTCGAGATGACGGCGGAAGAAATAGAGCGAGCGTCGAAGCGAAGAATGGATTGCGTCGATTGCCACAATCGCCCGTCTCACATCTATCAGCCGCCTGACCGCGCCGTGAATGAAGGCTTCGTTTCGGGCCGACTCGACCCGTCGCTGCCCTACTTGAAAGCGCAGGCGGTCGAAGCGCTGACCCGCGAATACGGTTCGACGGATGAAGCGAGGAACACGATAGCTTCGAGCATCGATGAGTATTACCGCACGAACTACCCGGCGATCTACGAGCAGAAGCAGCAATCGATCAAAGGCGCGATAGCCGAGATTCAGCGAATCTTCAGCACATACTTTTTCCCTGAGATGAAAGTCGACTGGCAGACACATCCTGATAATGTCGGGCATTATTATTTTCAAGGGTGTTTCCGCTGTCACGACAACGAGCACAAGAGCGCGACGGGGAGAGTGATTCGGGCTGATTGCAATATCTGCCATACGGTGCTTGATCAGATGGAAGGCGGGCAGGTGGTGAAAGTCGAAAACGGCGCATTCGTGCATCCGGTTGATATGGGCGATATGACGGGGATGAAATGCACCGACTGCCACACGGGGAAGGGAATGAAGCCGTAATCATCGCTGATACGCGCGGCAACATAATCTCATCGTGGTAGTGATAAAAAAGTTTGGCGCAGGCATTTTCAAGCGTCAGTTCAAATAGTTTCGCTGCTGGTTATCGCGGCATTCAGATGCGTGAGAAGGAATCTCTGATTAACACCGCGATCGATCGCGGTCAATACTGCGCCCGAATGAATGGGAACTGTTTTAACAGTTTCTCTCGATTGCGCTTCGTCCGACTCATCGCCGATCTTCCTAAGCATATCCGTCAGCAATAACTCGTTGGCAGGTTGCACAGTGCGCAGAAGTGATCAGTATTGAAAGCAGTGAAACTGTTAAAACAGTTGCCGGATGCGGTCTTCGGCTTTTCACCGCGATCAATCGCGGTGTTAATGAGAGGGTCGCGCTGATTTATAAACCTGTAAACAAGTTTCTAATGCTGGAAACTTATTTCCAGTATTGTAAACGTTTTTTGTTCGCCTGATTCTTGTTAGAAAACCGCCAACTTTGCCTGCGAAAGCAGCGCCAACTGTTAAGGAAGCTCGCGCATCTCTCCACGGCGAGCGGGAGTATTTCCTGGAAATATACGGTGCGACAGAGCAATAGACTTTTTATGCTCGATACGGATAGCCGCAGTACGCAGAATTGCGTAGCAATCCGAAGTGCTTTAATATGGCAACTGATTTCGGTGATTAAGGAGGATAAGTAAATGGAGACAACCAGCCTGAAAGAAGAAGCAAGGAGATTAGTCGATCAACTCCCGGATAATTCTACTTGGGACGATCTAATGCACGAAATCTACGTGCGCCAGTCAATAGAAAAGGGACTTGCCGATAGCCAGGCTGGAAGGACTACCAGTGTTGAAGATGTTCGTGAAAAGTTTGGACTCAACAAGTGAAAGTCGAATGGACAGACAACGCGCTGGAGCAACTCTGGGCGATTCACGAATATATTGCTCAAAGTTCGCCGCAATACGCCCAGAGAGTGGTTGATCGTATTACCAGACGGACTCAGCAAATAAGAGATTTTCCTTTATCCGGTCGGGTAGTACCAGAATATAATGCGCCGCAAATACGAGAAGTGATCGAAGGTCCTTATCGAATTATCTATTACATAAAACCTGATCAGATAGATGTTCTTGCTGTTATTCATGGGGCGCAAAAAACGCCCTGGAACGAATAACCACACCAGACGACGTGATTCGAAACGACCCTGCGCGACAGTGAGAAAGCCCGACGTTGCTTGAAACGGTGCGACGGCCAGAGCAGGATGACATGGCTCGAAAAGAGTTCAATGCGGAAGGCTGATGATGTGATTCGCAAGCCGTTCACTGGTTAATATTCGTCATCCTTCCGAGACGATCATTCTTCAAACGATCTGCTTTTATCTCGCGCAGCGCGCAACTCTGGGAATTTTCACGGCGCAGTGTGCGATGAGCCACGCTTGACACCCGCAGGGAAAAAGTAATAGCCTGAGACCGGCCTGAAAAATCTACGGTTGAAAACACAGGCAGACGAAGCGCATGGGAAGATGTGCAACGACGAGATGCGCACCTGAGCCTGATTTGAAAGAAGCAGCCCGGCCCGGAAGTTTACAGATTTATAAACCTTCGAGTTTATAAATCTATAAACAAGTTTCTGATGCTGGAAACATATTTCCAGTATTGTAAAGGTTTTTCGTTCGCCTAATCCTTGTTCGGAGGAAAAGGAGGTGATGGATGCAATACAAATCGCTCAAATCAATCGTCAGTTCCCGGAAGGTTCCGGTTGCACTCCAGACTACCTCTGACTCCTTCTTCGTGAAGCCTATTCGGGTTGCTCCATACATCGAGCCAAGATTCTCAAAGATCGACTTTCCCAAGGAGAAGCCTTCCATTCTCCTTGTGTCAGCCGTGGGCGCATCTGGGAAAACAACTACCGCCCATGCCCTGTCGTTTGACACTCAATTGCCCATTCTTGATCTTGCCAAACATAAACCGGTGGGCGACAACACCCTCACGGGCCTTCTTACGACCGCTTATCCGATTGAGAACATAGGTGCGGTTCTAGAAGGTCTTCGCGCCGGAACCCACGGCATTATCATTGACGGGATCGACGAGGGGAGGTCGAAGACAACGGAACAAGGGTTCGAGGCGTTCCTTGATGATCTGATAGAACGGTCTAACGGATCGACTAGAACGGCAATCGTGATCCTCGGCCGCAGCCAGGTACTGCTTAGCACTTGGTGTTACCTTGCGGACAAGAGGGCTGATGTTGGCATGGTGCAGATTGACCCGTTTGATCTTGAACAAGCAAAGGAGTATATCGACTCCCGCGCAAGAGAGGGGAATACGGGCCAGCAAGAGATTTACGAGCAAACACGGGACAACGTGCTTGCCAAACTCAGTGCCGCCTTCTCATCTACCGCAGCCAAGGCCGAGAATGCATTCTTGTCGTTCATCGGTTATCCTCCCGTTCTTGATGCCATTGCAACGCTGCTGCGGAAAGAGCGTAATTACCACCGTGTTCAGCAAGCGTTGAGCGACAATACAGGCGGCCAGTTGGAAATTGACCTTCTCATTCGCATTTCCGACTATCTGCTAGACCGCGATCACGATGAGAAGGCTCTGCCCAATTTCATTGAGTCTATCGCAGCCGAAGTTGGGGTCGCTCAGGGACAGACATTACGAAACTCTCTTTTTGACCGTGAGGAGCAGTGCGCGAGAGCTCTTGCACGAGCGCTCGCCCGTCCATTTCCCCGCCAGGTTCTTAAGGACAATGCGTTAAACGAGCAGTACGAGAAAGCTGTGGCAAGCTGGTGCCCAGACCATCCATTCCTCGACGACACTCGTTTGCGCAATGTTGTCTTTGCGGCGGTTGCGGTTGCGCGTTGCGCACTCAGCAGTATTCAAGAGTACCAAACACTTGCTTATGACTATGCAAGTGCGAATCGCCCGACGTATCACCTGCTGTATATTATGGCCGAACTTGCCAAGGCACGCGAGATCAGTGTCCGGTGTTTCAATATGTTGATTCAATCGTGCTCAGAGTTTCTGGGCGTCAATGCTGAAATCTCCATCGACATCGATGGGGACTCTTGGGAGGAGTCCGAGGAGGAACAAGGTAGGAATGCTGAGCTCACGATTGCGGTTGAATTCCCCGAAAGAAAGCAAGAGCGCAGCTTCGTATTCAATGGGGCCGTCGGTGCCGAGGCTGTTCCGCTTGGGCCGTATGTTGTCAACACGAGCGTGACACTTCCCTGTGCCGTTGATCTATTGGGGAGCCCTGCAATCGAGGTGATCGGTGACTGCAGCATTTCCGCGCGAGGTGTGCGTATCGACACCCCTGACTTAATTCTGCGCAACATTCCCCGACGAACACATGACGGCATACAGGGGACTGCTGGGCTGTTCATCAACACACATAAGGTGGAAGGCCACGCGAATGCGGTTACGTTTTGGGAGGGAAAAATCGAGATTCAGTGTGTCGAAGTTGGGCTTGATTATCCATTAGCAAGGTATATTGAGATAATCCCTGCGCCCTTTACAGACCTGGCGCTGCGAGAGAAACATCGCAGACTACGCAGAATTCTCTCGGAATTCCGCTCCCATAAGAAAGGCTGTCTGGCAAAGTACCGAGATAAGATCGAGCACGAACGAGTCTTGCGAAATCAGCTTGGAGAACGAATCCTCGCCGCGCTCCTCAAGGAAGGCATACTGAGCAGAGACGAAAAGTTCTATTACGTCGATTCGGATCAATGCGACGCAAAGCTTGGAATTTCTTGGCATCAGCTTCGTGAATACAACTCGTCCAGCAAACTTGAGGCGTTTCTGAAGAGTGTGGCATGAAAACAACCCGAACTAGGCGCTGCACCTGACCAGGGCTGCCCTACTGGTTTCGCGCGACATCAAGCTCTTGCAGCGGCCCGGCAGGTGAGCTTGGGCGTTACCTGATCATAACCGTATATGACCGACCCCGATGAATAGACGATATGTATGGCTACGGATGTCAGTATTGCGAAGGAACAGTCAGACCTAAAGAGGTAAAGCGAGAGGCGTTCAAGCACAAGAACGGATTCATCATCCTCGAAGACATAACAGTCGGAGTCTGTGACGTGTGCGGAAACAGATATTACAGCGCAGACATCATTCACGCGGTTCACGATATAGCCACAGGCATCAAGCCGTTTGAGAGAACAGAAGAAATTCCTGTCGCTCACATTTCACCGTGATAGATGCCAGCGTGACCCTGCGTAAATCCACGCCCGCCGTTGCGAAAATCTGCGCAACTCGACTCCTCCAATCTTCATTTACGCCCCTTTATCAACGGAACGACCGTTGCACTTGCTCTGATAGTTGCTTTGACGATAGTCGTTGTGAGGAGTGCTTATGATCGCCAGTTCTTATGTTGACGTTATTATCGACGGCGCACACCTGAGGGTCTCAACCGAACTGCTGGAAAAATACAATCAGCCCGGCCCGCGCTATACCAGCTATCCGACCGCGCCTGAATGGGACGATGGATTCGGCGAAACAGATTTGCGCGAGGTCTTCAAACAGGCCGACTCGAACCCCAATCGCGCGCCGCTCTCGCTCTATTTTCATCTGCCGTTTTGCGAATCCCTCTGCCTCTACTGCGGCTGCAACGTCGTCATCAGCAAAAAACATGAAATAGCCATCCCTTATCTCGATCATCTCAAACGCGAAATCGATTGGACGAGCCGCGAAGTCTCCTCTTCACGCCAAGTCGAGCAACTTCACTGGGGCGGCGGCACTCCGACTTTTCTCTCGCCCCATCAGATCGAAGACCTTTACTCTTACATCAATGCGCGATTCTCTTTTTCTGATACGCCTGAAGTCAGCATCGAAATCGATCCGCGCGTCACCAGCGACGATCATCTGCGCGCGCTCCTAAGAGTCGGGTTCAATCGCGTCAGCCTCGGCATTCAGGATTTCAACCCGCTCGTCCAGAAAACCGTCCATCGCATTCAATCATTCGCCGATACTCGAAAGCTCTTCGACACCTGCCGCAAGCTCGGCTTTGAGAGCATCAACGTAGATTTGATTTACGGCCTGCCTCATCAGACCGCCGAGAGCTTCACCGACACCATAGATAAAATCATCGAGATCGCTCCCGACCGCATAGCCTTATTCAGCTACGCGCACGTTCCGTGGATGAAAAAACAACAGGGAAGCTTCGCCCGCTTCCTGCCCGAAGGGATGGAGAAGTTCCGAATATTCACTCGCGCAATCGATAGGCTCACCCGCGCAGGCTATCGCTACATCGGGCTTGATCATTTCGCGCGGCCCCAGGACGAAATTTGCCGCGCTCAGGACGACAGAACACTGCACCGAAATTTTCAGGGCTACACGACTAAAGCCGGATGCGATCTTTATGCGATGGGCGTTAGCTCCATCAGCGGGCTTGAAGACGCTTACGCGCAGAACTGGCGCGATCTTCCCAGTTATTATCGGGCTATCGATGAAGGCCGATGGCCTGTGATGCGCGGCGCGAGGGTGAGCCGTGAAGACAAACTCCGTCGTTCAGTCATCAATCGCGTGCTTTGCCATTGCTCGGTCGTCAAACGCGAGGTCGAGCGCGATTTCAACATCACATTCGATTATCACTTCGCCGCAGAACTTCATCGCTTGAAAGAACTCGAAGCGGACGGACTCGTTCGACTCTCTGAAGACCGCATCGAAGTCGCCCCCCTCGGTCGAATATTCATTCGCAACATAGCGATGATATTCGACGCTTATCTGAGCGCGGAAAAGCAACAGGTATTTTCAAAAACACTGTGAGCAGAAGTCAGAAGTCAGAAGTCAGAAGCCAGAAGTCAGAAGTCAGAATACACAATCTCTGTCATCCATCATCCATCACCCATCACCCATCACCCATCACCCATGCCCCATCACCTGCCCGACTTGAGCCATGCTTCGCGCACTTTCAATTGATCTGCCGTCGGGCTCTGCGCTTCGACCACGCGATAGCTTGAGTTCTGCCCCTTCTCCGTTCGATAACCTGCGTAGCCAAGAATTTCATCGTAAGGCGGAACCTCTACGCCCCACACGAAGCGGCGATAGAAATCTCTGTAATCGCGTCGGGTCAGTCGTTTGATCACGGCGAGCATATCTTCGGTCGAAAAGCCACGGCCTCGGCGATAAAAATCTTTGTAGAGCGCGCGCATCACATCATCAAGACGCGCTGCGCCTTTGGTGTCGTGAATGATAGAAATGTCGAGCAACGCGCCGAGGTTCTGTCCCTGCGTGTAGTAAGAAATTTCAAACGGCTGAGGCGTGTCGTATCCCAGCCACGTCGAAGTCGAGGCGTCGGCGGGCGAGATGTAAGCGCGCGCCGGATTGCTCTCCACCCCGGTCATCGCGCCGCCGACTGTTGTAAGAAACTGTTCTCGATTGATGAGTCCCGCCCGCAGCAGCGAGAGGTTGGTGTAATAGTTGGTGAAGCCTTCCGATACCCAAAGCAACGGTGTCTCCATTTCGCGCGAGTAATCATAAGGCCACATCTCTGAGGGCCTGAGTCGCTTGACGTTCCACGTGTGAAAAAACTCGTGCGCGGATACGTTCATCATCCCTTCCGGCTGAACCGTTTCGGTCGGAGGCCCGAAGGCCACGAAAGAATTATTATGCTCAAGCGCGCCCGCTGCGTTCGATTCCGCGCGGGCGAAGAAATAAAAGTAGACGTACTTTTCATAAGGCAAGTCATCGAAAATCGCGCTCTGAGCTTCGGCTATTCGAGTCAGTATCGAAGAAAGCCTCTCCGTTTTTCCTTTCGAGAAGAGTCCCGCAGGCGTCGTGACTATGAAGTGCGGCTTGCCTCTGAACTCGAATCGAGTCAGATCGAAGTGACCCATCTCGGTCGGCGAATCCAGAAGCGTATCGTAATCCGAGGCGGTGAAAGTCATCGGATCGCTGGTCTCTTTGAGCGCGGATACTACTTTCCATCCGTCAGGCGCTTTGAATCGCACTGTGCTTGGAGACGAGCTATGGCCCACAGCGCCTAGAAACAACTGCGTGCCGGTGAAGAAGGCGAAATCTTTCGTGATCTTCGCCTGATTGAGCGCAAGCACGTTTGCCAGATAATCGAATTCGACCTTGATTCGATTCAGTCCTTTTGTTTCTATTCGCCATGTCTGCTTGCGAGTCATCATCTGCGGAAGCCGTTTGCCGCCAGGGTCTGTCACGTGAAAGCGCAGAATATTTTTCGCGTAGTTTTCAACCGTGTACCATCCCGGCGTCCAGGTGGGAAGCGAAAGATCGAGCGAAGGCTGGCGGATATTCTGAACGTCGGCAGTGACGTGAAATAACTGCCGCTCGACGCTTGCCACCTCGACCGTGTAATCGATGCGCAGGTCTTTGCTTTGAGCCGTCGCCTCGGACACGCTCACAAGGAGGAGCAGAGTCAGAAAAGAAAAAAGAGTTGAGAGTCGTTTTGTCATACCAATCCTCTGAAGCGAATCGTTGTGGCAGCTTTCATAAGCATGAACAGCGAAAGGGGTATTATAGATCGTTGCATTGATGGGTTCACCCTGCTCGATTGAAAAACGGGCGATTCTCAAGGGATTTTGGCTCTCGTAACCATCTCGAAGGTGAACCTAACAGCGCAACGATCTATAACCGCAGAGGCGCCGCGTTGTCCGGCAAGC
>DLHY01000065.1 GCA_002483445.1 Blastocatellia bacterium UBA7656 | reverse complement strand
TGAACGGCCTTTCATAGACAGCCCGACCGGTTGGCTATGATTTACGAAAGGGAAGCTCATCAGGTCATGTGCATCAAGCTAATGCTGTAGTATTAGCCATAAAAGAATCGCCAGGACTGCTGGTATGATACTGATGGTTGCTCGAACCTCGTATTTAATAATGATTAAACTTCATTAAGTCGGGGGGGGGGTATTATTTGATGCGGAGATTTCATTCGAACATGAAAATCCGATCATCGTTTAAGGCTGATGATGCAGGACAGCAATGGAAGGTATTATGAATTCGGATCGTTTCGCATCGATCCGCTCAAGCGCCTCCTTCTCAGAGATGGTTCTCCGGTAGCTTTGCCCCCAAAGGCTTTCGACGCGCTTTTGATTCTGCTCGAAAACAGCGGTCATGTCGTCGAACGCGATGGTTTGATGGCCAAACTGTGCCCCGATACCTTCGTCGAAGATATCAACTATTCGATTGGGTCGCGGAGAGTTTCTCTGCCCTCATCATTCTCTTCCGAACAAGTTCGTACTGAATCCAGCATCTGAATGGCCTGTAGAAAATCGACCGCCTCCTCGTTCGACAATATATCGCCGCATAGATGGCAGATATTTACATACTCTTCTGCGAATTTTATATCTGTATTCTTCTCTATCAGCTTCTTCAGTTCTACCACTCCTACTTTATGTATCCACGCTGCCAATGGGCTTGATTGCATCCGCTCAACAGCGTCCTTCAATCTGCCTCCGTTCACGCTTCCATAACACAACGCATCACATTCATCTCCGAATACCACTGAGCAACCCAAAATCTTCCCATCCGATCTCACAGACGGATGGATGCTCATCGATGGACACGGCCCGTCAATTTGATCCAGTGGCCGCAGAAGCAATTCTTCATGAGGTATATGGTCTTCTGCGCGACCGAAAGGAATGAGAGGTGACTCCAGCATCCAGGGGGACTTCATCCCGGCTTCCTGGAATGCTTTGTTGATCGAGGCAGTTTGAGTCTCAGATGTCTTTGTGGTTCCCAAAGCAAGGTAAACTTGCAGGTTCATTTCCTCTGCCGAACGAACGGCGCGTATCACATTGTCGAGGGAAACGAATTTTCTATGCGAATCGGTGACGCTGATGAAAAGCTGATTCAGTCCCGCCTCGACAAGAGGGACAAGCCTTCGGCTGGCGACCTTATCCGAGTTGCTCCAGTATGCGCCAGTCGTAATCCGGGTGATGAATCTCCGGCTTGCTGACATCCCCACCATCTCGATCAGCTTTTTGCCCAGAACGAATGGCTCGCCGCCACTATAGTTGATCACTCGACATCCTGCATCACGAGCATCCTCGAGAATGGTTGCCAACGTATCCAAGTCTATCGAGCCATCCTCCCATGGGCCACTCCGCGGCCCGCAGTGTTCGCATTGCAAAGGACATTTGTTTGTTGCCAGTATACTCAACACCTGAATACCTTCTCGCATATCATATCTCTCTTTCGACAACACGGACGAAATTACAAGCCACTTTTCACAACCCGGCCTGATTTGCTTCCTCCGCCAAATTGAAGCGACGGTTTTCATCCGGAAACGGCGTTATTTTTCCTCGACACACTCGTACCCCGCAGCCTGATCTTTGATCGGAATGAGGCGATAGACTCTGTCGCATAATTCCAGTAACTCGGTCGAATGAGTTATCAAAATAATGATGCGCGCTTGCCTGCCTTTAGTGAGAATGCTTCTTAACAACTCGATCGCTTCGCTGTCGAGGTTTTTTGAAGGCTCATCCAACAGCAATACGGGGCAGTCACTGTAGAGGAGTCGGGCCAGGGCTATCTTCTGAATCTGTCCGCCTGACAAACGGGCAGTCAGCCCACCATTGATTTCCGTATCCCACTCTTTTTCCAGAGATGAAATCCACATCTCCAACTCAAGGTCTTTCTCCAAAACCCGAAGCCGGGACATATCCGGAGCCTGATCATAAAGTGTCACGTTATCGCGCAACGTGCCATCGAACAGATCGGGCGACTGCGATATATAAGCGAATAACTTTCGCCGGTCGGCGACGACCAGATCGGTTTCATCTTCAAGCAGAATCTTTATCTCGCCCTCCTCGGGTTCGTAGATGCCTGCAAGCAACCTCGCCAGAGTCGATTTCCCCGACCCATTCGGACCGCTTATGGCCGTTATCTCTCCTCGTCGAGCAAAGAAGCTCGACACCCGCAAATGGTATTGCTTCTCTTTCCTGAACTGGAACTGAAGACCGCTCGCCCTCAGACATTCTATTCGGTTGGGGATTTCACCCGCATCTTCGATGTTTTGATCGGAATCCGGCTCCAGTAATTCCCGGACGCGCTCATACACTGCATACAGCATAGGCAGATTCACAACGATGATCTGTATGAGCCTCTGAATGGGCTGGTTGAAGTACCCCGCGAAGGTGATGAACGCAAAAAGTTCGCCGACCGACAGTCGCCCCGACAGCGTGATGTATCCGCCATAGCCAAAGATGAGAAGAGAAGGAAGTGTTATGAGTGTTGCATTGATTGCTCCGAGCGTGGCCCCCCACAAACCGAGCTTGATCGACTTGGAAGTCAACTCATCATTTTCAGTCGAAAACTGAGATAGCGCGATTTTCTCCAGCGAGTGAATCTTGATGGAGAAAATACGGGTCAGCCACGATTGAAGCTTTCCGGTCAGCGCGGCGATCTTCTCTCTGGTCAGTCGGGTAGCTTCGACCAGCGTAGGCTGAGTCCTGCGGCCATAGAATATGGTGATGGGAGCCGTCGAGATAGTGAGCAATCCGAGAACCGGATGCATCCGCAGCAGTATGACCGTCACGACGATCAGTGTCAGAGCATCGACTAGAATCTGAAGGACGCCTGATGTAAGAAAAGGCTTCAGCGCAGTGCTGTCATTTACAGCGCGGGAAATGATGTCACCAACCCAGTGAGACTCGAAAAAGGGATACTCTTTGCGCAACACTTCGGCGACGATCTTCCTGCGAAGATTGTTGGCGAGGCCCTCATCGATTAGGAGAAATATCCATTGAATGGCGAAGCTGACAATTACCTGAAAGACTAAAATCAGGATGAGGAGAAAAAGGTAATAGCGGAAATCGAGCCATTGTTTTGAGGCAAGAGAATTGATTATTTCCGCGCTGACGAGCGGGCCTAGAATTGCTATGGCAAGGCTGCCGACGCCGAACATAGCGGCCAGAGGCAATTTCCACCTTGCGCCCGACAGCGATCTCAGCATCAATCGCAGGAGTGGCCGGAAAAGAGTTACTGTTTTGCTTTTCATGCAGGATTTTCAAAACGCTCCATATCTGAGCATTTCGGTGAATGTCTCGTTTCAGGCGACTGAGTCTATGAAGAAACCCGCGATTCGTTTATCCTCGCCAAAGATGACGCGAAATGTAATGGTGGCCTTCTCGAAATCCGATTTCACAAAGACGAAATGAAATGCGGGATCGTCTATCCTTGCGTAGCCGCTTATTTTCTTGAATTGCCCGTACTGAGAAGAGAGAGCGATCCAAGCAGCATCCTCTTTTTCTGAAGTGACCACTTCCTTCATCTTGTCATTATAAAGCGCGCTGGTTTTCTGGTGATCTCCCTCCTTCAGCCCCTCTATCAGAGATTTCGCTAACTCCGAATATTCATCAACGGGATTTGTGGAGTATGAAAGGCTTGATGCAGGAAAAGAAGCAAGATAGCTTGAATCCGTTTTCTCCGAGCCGCGTCGGTACAGAGAAAATGCTCCTGCTAGAACCATGAATAAAAGGAATAATGCGAGTAAAACCAACTTTGTGCGCATGTTCATCTCCGTCTGAAATCAATAAGAATCAGGGATCGGTTTCACCTACAGGTCATTTATGTTGATTGAAAAAATATGCGCAAACCGACATCCTGCGCCCCAGTGGGGCGCGGGGGGCTTTTCGGCTCTCATCCGGTGGTGAAGCCACCGGCTAATTTCCTTCGCGCCTCCGGCGCTGATCGTTTACGCATTAATTCTTCAAAGAGCATGTAATCAGTATTGTGTGAGAAATGAGGAGTGATTGCTGTTGTCACAACCACCCCTCGATTCGGTTTTACGATCTGAGGCTCGCGGGCCTCTGCTCAATAGCTACAGCCATACTTGTGATGCAGGGTCATAAAAATTCTGCGCCTGTTGGTTAACAGGCTTCCTAGGTTCTCTCATGTCGCCGGACCATAATTCAAAAACCGACAATACAACGGCGACAGCCGCAGCGGCAACAAGAAGGATAACGGTACAAACAGCAACAGGTCCTGAGCATACCTCCGCTGTCTGAGCAGATTTCGCTCTGACGAGGGTGGCAGAAGGAACCTCGATGCCACGGTCCTTCAAGTAGCCTACAGGATTTTCAACGAATCGCTCTCGATCCCGATGATTGGAAGCAAGAGAACCTGCCACCTGATCGAGTTGATTGAGGTTAAAGTTCAACCGAGGTCTGTTGTTAAGGTTGATCCTCTCTAACATCTCTCGTTTCTCAAACTTCTGCATATCGATCACAGGAAGTGTTTTCATATAGGGTATTTTCTCCTTGTTTTGGCTTCGAAATCACGCTCTTGGAGGAGCGGCATTGGCAATAAGAGGATCAGTCATTAATGGATCATAGATTGGAATATTGACCATGCCTTTCCAATCTCTTTTTGCGCGAAATCTAATCACTTCCGTATATACGTACTCTGCCGGTATGCTCTTCTCCTTCAGGTCTTCATACCACGCGGTTGTTTTCCTCTGGTGTTCTTCTGTCGACAGTGATGGATAGGCTAATGCAATCATCTGTTGCACCCAGCCGCCCATATAATTTGAAATCGGAGTCTTGTCATACACCCAAGCCCGTATCTCATATGCATGATCTTCGGCAAACTTTCTCAATACTCCCTGATTGAAATTTATTGTGTATTTATCCCCCAGAGCGACGCAGAGCATATATCCTTCAGCCTCTTCCATCAGATGGTTGGGTACGTCTTCCAGTATCTTACGGGTCAGCAACACTCCGTCTGCCCCGCCGGCCCTCGGAAGAGGAAAGTCGATGTCTTCGGAAATCGGTATGCACGGTGGGTTGGTGACGAAGAAATCGAATTCTTCCTGGGATGAAAGCCCGGAATAGATGTCTGACTGCCGCACTTCCACGATGTCGCTCAGCCTATTCAACTCAGCATTGAATCGCGAGATATTGATCGCTTCTTCCGACTTCTCCAGGCACACAACCTTCGATGCGCCGCGCGCCGCACAAATAAATCCTTGTATCCCGCTGCCAGAGCAGATATCTAAAACACGACGCCCGGTCATCTTCGATGGCAATGCGCTGAGGAGCCACATCGAATCGGCTCCAAGATACACAGGCTGCCTTCTCGAAATTGCAGTCGGATAGTGGGGAGGAGTACTCACAAGCAGATATAGCCCTTCTACAGGGATTATGAGCAAGCCTGGTGTCTGCCAATGCTTCCGCTCGTTCTGCACGAGCAGGCCAGTCGTAATCATCGCATCGATCACACTTGAGGGAATAACCTGACGAAGCACATCCTCATCTGATATATGACCTTGTCGAAAGATGGAGAAAAGAAACTGATATAAAGGGTTGAGTTGCTTGAGACTATCCCGCAAGACTATGAAATCGGCAAACACGGGCGAGATGCCCATGTCGGTTATCCGCTGATTCACGTACCGAAAGCCTACATCTTCCAGGTAATCGTGTATCTTTGCTATGGCCGATCTATCTTCGTAATTCAACATGATGGGGCTTTGTCCTCCAGAGTAACTATAAGATTTTGATTTCTCACACTATATCGAATAAGATCGCCTCTCGTGTTGATCAACAGGCTCATCAGGTCGCTCTTTCCCAGGAAAGAAAACCTCACTTCTATCTGAGCGAGGGTTTCTCCCTGTTCGACGATATCTCCTATTCGCACTGCCCAACACTCGCCTTCAGGCACAATATCGAAGCGTTGCGGCTCTCGGTTGTCGAAATCGAAGCGGCGGACTATGTGTAAAGGGAAATAAGCTGCGCCGTTCATCATAAAGTAGGCTCTGAATCGACTTATCGGGTAGCGTGTTGTGTTTTCTCCCTGAATGCTTCTGGAATCAAGTACTATTTCGCTTTCTCCGAACTCAACCATTGCAGAAAACAATGGCCCAGCTTCTATCTTCAGTCTTCGCGGAGTCCAGTCCTCGTCCATCTCGAAGCGCGCGATCTGCTGGGGTACTTCGGCAATCAGAATATTGTGGATGGAATCGATGACGATTCCATCCGCCTGCCTTTTTATTTCAAACTGGTCGTAGGCGATCACCTCGTTGTTGGTCGGCAGTCTCGCCACATAGTAACCGCTTGAAATACTTTTTGTCTGTTCCTTGGAGACCATTATTGCTGTACCTCATGCGCAGCCGTCGGACCGTAGTTGAATCGCCCGGTATCATAAACGGCTGCGTCCTGAGCGACCTTGTTGGCAATGATATCGCCTGCGCGCTCATAGCTCAGTTGAACGAGTATTTCCTGGGCGCGCTTGTTGTAGACTATCTGCGCGCATAGATCGCAGATGTTGAGGAATTTATCGCTGAACTTCAGGCTTGGGTCTTTCGTCAGCAGCCAGTCCTTCATGTCTTTAACGCCAACATAACGAATCCAGTTGAGGATCAGGTCTTCGTGGGCAGATTCGAGAATTTCTCTCAATCCCTGTTCGCGCCAGTTGCCGATGTTGAGCAGAGACTCGTCTCTGACCATGATTCCACAGCAGGCTGTGGTATTGCCGTTGGGATGAACTGTTATCGCGGTCAGAACGTCAGGGCATAGGCTCGATATCTCATCATATTCTTTATAGACAAGATTTTCAGGGTTGAGCATGGTTGCGCCGCGCCCGTAATTCATGGCCGCCCCGCACGAGAGGCCGTGCGCCTCCGAAACGAAAGGACTCATTAGTTCGGGCGGAAGCAGGTCTTCGCCCACGGCATCTTTGAACATCTGCGCGGTGTATTTGCCCTTGCCTTCAGCCAGAAATTCTGCGGCTAGAAGAACGGTCTTGTAACCGAGATCTCTTCCGGCAAGGAAAGCATTAGCCACTGAAGAGATAGGGACGAATTCCTGATGGTATTCGCCGCAACTGACATTGAGTTCATCAAGCCCTGCCTCTTGCCATCCCTTGAGTTTGCGGTAAGCGGCGGCGTAACTCGTCGCCCACTTGCCGTTGGTGACGATCCGGGTCGCCTGAATCGTGGTTTCTTCCTTGATGAACCGGAGAAGCGTAATCAAATCCTGCTTCAGCAGTGTAGGCTCACCGCCTGTAAAAACCACATTATATGCTCCCAGTTCAGCGGCCTGAGAGATGAGGTTTTTCATTTCATTGAGAGTCATCCATTCTTTTTCGTTGGGGCCGCAGTATGGGCCGCAGTGCGCACATTCGATATTGCACTGATAAGTCACTAGCATCGAAAGCGTCGGACACAAAGGTTTCATACGATTCAGACCTCCTGTTGAACAAATTTCCCCTCATAAGAAACAGCCCGATGTATCCTGGCCACCAAGCTGCAACTCCAAAATTGTGTATTACCTGAAAGGGAATCGCCTGGACTGCTGGTATGATACTGATGGTTGCTCGAACCTCGTATTTAATAATGATTAAACTTCATTAAGTCGGAGAGAGTCCGTAATATCTGATGCGGAGATTTCCTTCGAACCTCAAAATCGGATCATCGTTTAAGGCTGATGATGCAGGACAGCAATGGCAAGTATTATGAATTCGGGTCGTTTCGCATCGATCCGCTCAAGCGCCTTCTTCTCAGAGATGGTTCTCCGGTCGCTTTGCCCCCAAAGGCTTTCGACGCGCTTTTGATCCTTCTCGAAAACAGCGGTCGCGTCGTCGATAGAAACGAACTGATGGAAAAGCTCTGGCCTGATACTTTCGTCGAGGAGATAAACCTCAACGTCCACATCTCCTCGCTCAGAAAAGCACTCGGAGAGAATCCTTCCGATCACCGCTACATTGTCACAGTCCCGCGTCGCGGCTACAGCTTCGTCGCCCCGGTTTCCAGAATCGAAATCGGCGACGGCGATTCGTTGATCGCTTCCGACTCATCTTCGCCAGAGGTCGAGCCCCCCGCATCACACCCTACGCTTCAGAAAGGCAACGATGTTCCGGCTCCCGTGACGCGGCGTTTTGTTTCAAGTCGAGGGCGACGCATGGCTGTCGCCATCTCAGGATTGCTGCTCGCCATCGCCTCGGCCTTCTTTCTCTGGGTTTCAGCTACAAGACCGCAATTTCATGCTTCGTCTCCCGGCGCAACGATAGCCGTCCTTCCCTTCAAGCACCTGTCATCAGAGGATGAGGAATATCTCGGTCTCGGCATGGCCGACGCTCTCATCACGAAGTTGAGCAACATAAAAAGTATGACCGTCAGGCCGACGAGCGCGGTTATAAGATATGACAACCCGGAAGCCGATTCTCTGGCGGCAGGCCGTGAGATGAAAGTCGAGATGGTGCTGGAAGGAAAGATTCAACGCACGGGAGAACGGCTTCGAGTCACTGTGCAGATGCTCAGAGTCAGCGACGGCGCTCCCCTTTGGGCCGAGTCGTTCGAGGAAAGCTTCTCCAATATCTTCGACGTTCAGGATTCGATCTCGCTACGAGTGGCCGAGGCTGTCCGAGTGAAGTTGAACGCGCAGGAAAAGGAGATGCTTGCCCGAAAGCACACAGGCAAACTCGAAGCATATCAGGCTTATGTAAGAGGTCGCTATTTCTGGAACAAGAGATCGACCAAAGACATTGAGAAGGCCATAAAGTATTTCACCGAGGCCATAGAAATCGAGCCATCCTATGCACTCGCATATTCGGGTCTGGCCGATGCTTTGAATGTGCTGGCCATCTTAGGGGAAGAAAATTCGGAAGACCTGATTTTGAAAGCCAGGTCTGCGGCGTTAAAGGCTGTGGAAACGGATGATTCTCTTGCTGAGGCTCACGCCTCTCTGGCCTTTGCTCTGATGCGCAGCGACTGGGACTGGACGGGGGCCGAATCGGAGTTTCGACGCGCGCTCGCGCTCAATGCGAACTACCCGGCTGCTCGTTACTGGTACGCAGACCTTCTTCTGACGATGGGGAAGACGGATGAGGCGATAGAGGAGATGCGACAGGCCAAAGAGGTCGATCCGCTTTCTCCGGCGACTATCGCCAAACTCGGCTGGGCTTCGTACTGGGGCCGCCGATACGACGAAGCCATCGCGCACTTCCGCGAATCGCTCGATCTCAATCCCCGTTACTCTTCGGCTTTGCTGGGCCTTTCGCGGAGTTTCGAGCAGAAGGGAATGCACAGAGAAGCCCTCATCGAACAGGCAAAGGTAAAAGCCATGACCGGGCCGGATGGCCCGATGCTCGCTGCTTCGGGGAACAAGAAGGAGGCCGTCAAAGCCATAGAAACTTATCGCCGATTCTTGCAGGAAGATATGGGTTACTCGTTCGCTATGGCGGAAACTTATGCCGCACTCGGACAAAAAGACGACGCCTTCAACTGGCTGGAAAAAGCCTTTCAGAATCGCAATTCAAACCTGCTTTATATAAAGGTCAATCCCAGGCTCGACAACCTTCGATCCGATCCGAGATTCGCGGAGCTTCTGCGTCGAATGAGACTGGAAGCCTGATTATGCGAATTGTTCTTCAAAAGTCTTCTGGCTCTTTGTATCTTTGACTGGGATAGTCATTGAGTCATTTATCTGTGGCCTGAGATGATCGATCCTTTGCGCATTTCGAAGGGCAGGATTTTGATGAAGCGTTGTTCTCTACTATAGTTATCGAAGAGCGACGGAAGGGAGTAGCGAGCGTTGTACCACTTCGGACCATTCCAGCTTGATCCCGTCAAGCGCCTTCTTTTTCGCGAACAGCAAGGCGTGTCTCTTCCACCTAAGGCATTCGACCTGCTGCTGCTGCTCGTAGAAAACAGCGGCCGCGTCGTCGATAGAAACGAATTGATGGAGAAGCTCTGGCCCGATACCTTCGTCGAGCAAATAAATCTCAACGTGCATGTATCTTCTCTCAGGAAGGCGCTGGGCGAGCAACCTGATGAACATAGTTATATCGTCACCGTTCCGCGCCGCGGTTACAGTTTCGTGGCGACGGTTAAGAAGTCTGCCAATGGCGATGGCGCTTTGATCTCTGATGTGGATGCGCCAATCGAAACCCCATATCAATCGAGCGCGCAGGAATCCGAGGCGGAGAGAGAAGATTCTTCTGTCAGCACTGTTCTTTCTCCGCCCTCTTTTCTCAGCCGTCGAATATTCATCCTGCCCGCTTTGTCGCTCATCGTTATCGCTGTCGTCTCTTACCTCTGGATAGCGGCAACCCGACGACCTGCCGACCTTCAGCCGTCGGCCAACATAATCGCAGTCCTCCCTTTCAAAGAGTTGTCTCCGGAGGCCGACGATCACATCGGTCTCGGTATGGCCGATGCGCTGATAACGAAACTCAGCAACATAAAACAAATAGTGGTTCGCCCGACAAGCGCAGTGCTGAGATATGACAGCGCGGAAGCGGATTCTCTTCGAGCAGGCCGCGAACTGGGCGCGAATCTTTTGCTCGAAGGGAAAATTCAAAGATCGGGCGAGAGAATTCGAGTCACTGTGCAGATGTTGAAAGTCGAGGACGGATCGGCGCTGTGGGCCGAATCATTCGACGAAAAATTCACCGATATCTTCGCCATAGAAGATTCAATATCGAGACGAGTGGCGAAGGCCGTGAGCGCAAAACTCAATGCCGAAGAAGAAAACAGGCTTGCGAAACACTACACGGAAAACGTGGAAGCGTATCAGGCTTATATAAAAGGAAGATATTTCTGGAACAAGAGAACAGGCGAAGGCCTTCAGAAAGCCAAAGAACTTTTCGAGAAGGCGATAGAACTCGATCCGGTCTATGCGATGGCATACGCGGGGCTGGCAGACGCTTATAATCTGCTTACCATTTTCGGCGACGCCAATCGGCACGATACATACCCTAAAGCGAAAGCCGCAGCGATGAAAGCTCTTGAGATCGATCCCATGCTTGCCGAAGCCCATAATTCGCTCGCTTACACCCGGATGCGTTATTACTGGGACTGGAAGGGAGCCGAAGAATCGTTCAAACGCGCACTTGACCTGAATCCGAATTACGCTACGGCACATCACTGGTACGGCGAATATCTCACCTTCACGGGGAAGACGGAAGAGGCCGTAGCTGAGATGCGGAGGGCTTTGGATATCGATCCGCTTTCGGTCATCATAAACAGCGATCTGGCATGGATACTCTACTACGCTGGCGACTACGACGAGGCCATAAACCAATGCCGCAGGACGATTGAGATGGAGCCGGACTTCGTAGTCGCGCGCCTCGCTCTCGGCCTCGCTTTTGAAGCAAAGGGCATGTATGAAGAGTCTCTCGCTCAGTTCAAATATAAAGACATGGAGAAGTTGTACCCGTCTCGCATTGCGCACATCCTGGCCGTCTCAGGAAGGAAAAAGCGGGCATTGCAGATAATCAAACCTTACGAGGAGATGGCTAAAGAGGAACCGCGTGTGTTGTACGGGATCGCGGGAGTTTACGCCGGACTCGGAGACAGAGATAAAACGATGCGCCTGCTCGAAAAAGCTTATGCGGATCGTCAGGAACTGCTTGTTTATTTGAAGGTCGATCCGCGATTCAACCCTCTACGCTCGGATGAAAGGTTTCAGGACTTGCTCCGCCGAATCGGATTCCCGTAAAAAAAGGGCGACCATCTTTCGATGATCGCCCTGCTGGTTGAGGAAAAGACCAGCCGTGAAAACCTGTTTTGCGTCGCTCGAACAAACCCCTGATACTCGCAACCCGGACGAAATTCAGTTTCCGCAGGCGCAGAAGTTGTTAGTCGTATTCCGGTCAGTTATCTGGCACTTGGTTACGCCTACCGGCATTTGCAGCACTGCTGTTCCCTTATTGATCGAGCAGCGACTCACATTTGCCTGCACTCGATGAGCGCCTATCAGGTGATTCAAGGTGACTGTGCATCCCGAAATCATCGCTATGCCTTTCCCCGATACAGTAGTTCCGTCGGCGCAGCAGAACATATAGTCGCCCGTCGTCGAGAGGAAGAAGAGCTTGTTGCGGGAATTGGCATCGTCTTGCAAACAGACATCGAAGGTCGTAACTGCGAAACTGCAACTCGACGTGTTGCCGCTTGCGTCGGTCGCCGCGCAGGTGACGGTCGAAATACCGGCTGGGAAGATCGATCCTGACGGCGGTGCGCAGGCGAAACTCGCTCCCGCGCAGTTGTCGGAAATAGTCGGATTGGGATAAGTCACTGCCCCCTGCATCACGAACTGAGTCGGCGGACAGACGATCTGCGCCGCTTCGTTATCTGTCACCGTCACCGTGAACATACAGACCGATTGGTTCCCAGATGTATCGGTAGCCGTCACGCTGACCGTAGTCACTCCGACGGGGAAGGCTGTGCCTGACGGGGGGCTGGCAACCACGCCCGCAAGCGCGCAGTTGTCTGTTGCCGTTGCGGTGAACATGACTACTGCCGAGCACAGTCCCGCGTCATTGTTTCTGCTGATGTTTGCAGGACACGCTATCATCGGCGCATCGTCATCGATTACGGTAACGGTGAACGAGCAATTGCCTGTGTTGCCTGCCGTGTCGGTCGCCGAGCAGGTGACTGTCGTGATGCCTTTCGGAAATACGGAACCGGACGCGGGCGAGCAATTAGGCGCAATCGCACCGTCGCAGTTGTCTGTAACCGTTGCAGTGAAACCGGCGATAGCCGAGCAACCGCCCCCTGCCGTTCCTGCTGTCACGGGCGCGGGGCAGGCGACAATCGGCGCGTCGTCATCAAGGACTGTCACTGTAAACGAGCAATTCGCCGTATTGCCTGCGGCATCCGTCGCCGAGCAGTTCACTGTCGCGACACCTCGCGTGAAGGTTGATCCCGACAGAGGGTTGCAGGTCGGAGTGATCGCGCCGTCGCAGATATCATTGGCTGTCGCAGTGAAGTTAGCCACAGCCATGCAGTCGCTCGCTCTGGTTCCCACTGTCTGGTTAGGCGGACATACGAGCGAAGGAGCGTCATCATCATTCACTGTCACGGTGAATGAGCAGTTGCCCGCGTTGCCCGCCGCGTCGCTGACCGAACAGGTCACTGTCGTCACGCCTCTGGGGAATGCCGAGCCGCTCGCAGGGTTACAGGAAGGCATCCCTACGTCGGGGCAGTTATCCGAGGCGACAGGCAGCGAATAGTTGACAGCAGATGCGCACACCCCATTGTCTGTGGTTGTCGTAATGTTCGACGGGCAGGCCAGCGTCGGGTTTTCATTATCAGTGACAGTGACGATAAAACCGCAACTGGTCAGATTTCCCGCAGCATCCGTCACATCACATCTGACCGTTGTCAGACCTTTTGGAAAAGCGTGACCGGACGCAAAATTGCAAGTTGGGGTCAGCGGACCGTCGCAGTTATCGTTAGCCGCGATGGTGTACGTCGCCACCGCTGTGCATTGTCCGGGTTCGGTATTCAGGCTTATGTTTACGGTGGGACAAGTGATGGCAGGCGACTGCCTGTCGGCGATTTCGACATTAAACGAACAGGTTCCAGTATTGCCCGCGACATCGGTCGCCGAGCAGGTCACTGTCGTTATGCCAACGGGAAACGAAGTGCCTGAAGCGGGATTGCACGAAGGCGTCACCGAGCCGTCGCACGCATCAAGAGCGGTAGCCGTATAACTGACAATCGCAGAGCATTGTCCCATACCGTTGTTTTGCCGGATGACCAGCGGGCAAGTGAGTACAGGTGCCTGACTATCAACGACTCTGACCGTGAAAGTACACGATGCCGTAGTTGGATTGCCATTATCCGCAGTGCAGGCGACTGTCGTCACGCCGAGGGGGAAAGAAGACCCGGAAGGCGGTGTACAAGTGACCGTAGGGGTTGGGTTGCCGCCCGGCATCAACGAGAGATTGATGATGGCTGAACACATTCCGGGATCGGTGCTTCGGACTATTTCCGTCGGACAATTGAGCGTTGGCAGAGAGGGGCCCGAAAAGATATAGGCCGAGCCTGAAAACTGAGCCGAATCGCTGCTCATCCACGCTCCGATCACCAGGTTTTGATTATCAACTGAAATGGCGTTGCCAAATTCTTCAAAACCTATGGCATCAGGCGCTATGAGTTTTTGGTCAAATGTCCAGACGCCGCCTGCGCGGGTATATACATAAACAGAACCTGCTCCCAGTTTACCGAAAGGCGCGTCTCGTATCATGCCAATATAGACAGTGTCTCCTTCGATTGCTACAGATGTGCCGAAAAATCCGATAAGCCTCGGATCGGGTGGAGTCAGCTTTTGTTGCTCCATCCATACGCCGCCACTGTTGACGAAGACATAAGCCGCGCCAACATCCTGCCCGACGATCGGATCATCATCGCGTATCGTCGAAACGATTATCGTGTCGCCATTGATAGCGCAGGAGTTACTCCCCACCCCTAACATCTGTTCTGCCTCTGCATCACTTGTTTTGAGTCTCGCCTGTTCTGTCCACGTCGTACCCGATCTCTCAAAGATATAAAATGCGCCGGAATTCGTTGCCACATCATCGGCAAGAGGAGCCGTAATGACCGCTCTGTTGCCTTCAATCGCGACGGAAGCTGCAAATCGTTGATTTATCGGCGCTCCGCTCGCTATCAGTTTCGCCTGTTGTGTCCACACGCCTGCGTTCCGCACGAATACAAAAGCTGAACCCGCAAAGACCGCTCCGATACGGTCGGTGGAAGCGCCTATGAGAATGTTATCTCCATCTATACTGACATCTACGCCAAAAATGTCAGAGGCTGATGTATCGATGCCTGTCAATTTCTGCTGCTGTGTCCAAACGCCCGCGTTTCTTACAAACACATAAGCCGCTCCTGCATTAAATCCCTTTTCCGCATTGAATGGAGTGCCGACAACGATTGTGTCGCCGCTCATGTCGATAGATGTTCCGAACTGATTGTTTACGCCGATATCACTTCCCAGAAGCTTCGCCTCCTGAACCCACATCCCTCCTGACCGGACGAATACGTAAGCCGCGCCTGAATTCGCGCCTTTCACTGGATCATCTTTGTTAGAAGCTCCGACAACGATCGTGTCGCCATCTATGGCAACACTCGATCCGAAAACCTCAAAGGTGCCGGGGCCGGGATCGCTTGCATGAATTTCCTGAACGAAGGTCAGAATCGGGTCTATCGTCACCGGATAGGCTGCTTCCTCGTCGTAGACTTCCAGGCGGATTTCGTCACTGCCGACCATCATGCGCGATTCCAGCGCCCGCCCATGCGCGTCGAAAGCGACCAGTTTGTTGTAAAGCAGCGTGACGCCCTCGGCGTTTCTCAGCCTGATCGCCTGTCCGCCTTCTTGTAGTTCCGCGCGCCAGTCGCCGCTCACTTCGAGCGCGACTTGCAATCGTTCGTCAATGCCTCGCGCTTCCGGCGGCGCGTTGACGGTAAATCCCTGTTCCAGCCCTTCTGGTCGGTTGACATACCACTCGGTGATCGTGGGTCGATGATCGTTAATTGGCCATCGGCTTGCTGTCATCGAAGGTAAAAGCGATCCGTAGTTGTGAGGGACTGCTGCTTTGATCATCTCGACACGGTTTCCATCTGCCCTGATCCTGCTTTCGCCTACCTCAATCAATCGCTCTCCGTAGCCATAACCTTTCAGCTTCAACCCCAGTCGCCATCTCTGCTCGTTTTCTTTCTCAGACATCACTGCTATCTGATCGGGCGTGAAAAGGGTGCGATAACCCTGTCGCGGGTTGGCGGCCTCGTAGTCAATGCCTCTGCTCGACGCGCCGACCCGCTCATTTGATTCGATCTCATATCGAGAGGCATTCACTCGCTCGATGATGGGTTCATAAAATCCGTTTTGTTTGAGATAAGCCTTTGCCGCTTCGCCTTGCAAATGGGGCATTTCAACCCCGGATGATTCGAGATAGGGGGAAGGATTCTGCGACCAGAAAAGAAAGGCTGCAAGGATGATGGTTATGAGAAAGGGAAAGACAAGCCGATCCCTCAAGCTTGATGGTAGAGACATTGAGGAATTCCTCCTAGAGATTGAACAAATTATGGACGGGACGCAGCAATACTATTGAACTCGCGGAGTCAGGCAGGCATCAGAAGGTTGCCCTCACACCCTTCATTGCGCCGACCTGACTCCCCGGCTCCTGACAAGATCAACCCAGGGCTTTGCCTTGTCAGGTTCTCTTTCAACTGCCACAACTCGACACCGTGCTATCGACAGTGTTCCTGTCCGTAAACGAACACTTCACCGTACCCGGCGGCATCTGCAACGTCCCCTGCCCCGTCTTTCGACACGTGTCGTAGATGGCTGTCACCCTTCTGTCCTGCGGATTGTGCGTCAGCGTCAGCGTGCATCCCTTCTTCGTAATCGTCCCCTTGCCGCTGACCGTCATCCCGCCGCAGCAGATGAGGTAATCGCCCGTCACGGTGTTGATCATTATTTTGCCTCCTCCGCTGTCGCTCGTAATCGATAGATCGAAGGTAGTGACCGCAAAACTGCAACTCGACATATTGCCGCTCGCATCGGTCGTCGTGCAGGTGACAGTCGTCACTCCGGCGGGGAAGACCGAGCCTGAAGGGGGCGTGCAGACTGTCTGAGCGATTGAGCAGTTGTCAGTCGGAGTAGGCGCAGGATAATTGACCACTCCGGGCGGCACGACCTGTGTGGGCGGACAGACTATCTGCGGCGGCTGGTTGTCGTTGACCGTGACGGTGAAACTGCACATCGCGTCGGGCATACACCCGTTAGTAGCTGTGCAATCTACGGTCGTCACTCCGACAGGGAAAGTGTGCGGAGAGGTGATCGTGGTCATTCCGATTTTGCAAGTGACGGTCGGCGACGGATTGCCCATCGCCGTTACAGAAAATGGAACTGATGCCGCGCATTGCCCCGCTGCGGCATTGACGGTGATGTTTGCTGGGCAGGAAATGAGAGGCGAATTGACGACCATCGTCGTTTCCATGTCGGAATTATTCGCCACATTGGAATCGGTTTCTGTGCCGGTCACTGATGCCGTGTTTGAAAGCATCGCGCTGCAAGTCATGATGGGAGAAACCGTGACCGTCACCTGACACATAACGGTCGCGCCGTTTGCCAGATTGCCGATGTTCCAGGTGAGCGTGCTTCCCACAGGAGGGCCAGCGCCGCATGTGTCCGAAACGTAGCTCACGCCTGCCGGAAGCATATCGGTGACGACGACACCCGTTGCATCATCGGGGCCGTTGTTTGTGACCGTCAGAGTGTAGGTCAGACTGCTGCCGCCGATGACAGGATCGGCGCTATCACTCTTGGTAATTTGCAAATCCGCAACTACGGGAGGAGTACAAGCGAGCAGGACATAAGCCGATCCCTGATCCGCGTTCGCCGAGATGTCGTCAAACGGAGCGCCAGCGATGACGGTGCAGTTGTTCACATCAATCGAAGTGCCGAATCGATCCATCGCAGCGCTGTCGCTGCCTGTGAGCTTTTGCTCCGAACCCCACACGCCCGCCACTCGCTCGTAGAAGAACGCTGCTCCCTGAGCCGTATTCATCCCGACCGTATTGAAAGGCTGTGCGGTGACACACTGATCTCCGTCTATGGCAACCGTTCTCCCGACGCCTGAGTTGTCTGACGCATCAATTCTTTGCTGAAGCGTCCACGTCATCCCCGAGCGGGTAAAAACATAAGCCGCGCCCTGCGCTATAAACTCACCCATGGCAACATCGCTAGGAGAGCCGATGATGACGCTATCTCCGCTGATTCCAACCGAGACGCCGAACTCGGCAGACGGATCTGCAGGCGCTTCGCCGGTCAGCATCTGTTGTTGAGTCCAGACACCGCCGCTGCGTGTGAATACAAAGGCAGCGCCTTCAAAGTTGGTGTTTGAATCGAGGCTGGCATTGGGCGCTCCGATGATCGCAGTATCCGCATCTACGCCGACTGCATTCCCGAATCCTCCGGCATTCCCTCCCGCTATCGCGGGCTTCGGCAACTTTTGTTGCTGCGCCCATACCCCGCCGCTGCGCGTGAAGACATAAGCTGCGTCTTCAGTAAGTGTTCCTGCTATCAAGGTATCGCCGTCTATATCTGTGTCATGCCCGAACAGATCACTCGGCCCGCCATCGCTTGCCGTAAGTTTCTGTTGCTGGGTCCAGACCCCGCCGCTGCGCGTATACACATACACGGAACCTTGATCGGCGTTCGTTATCATACCGACTGTGATGTCGTCGTTTCGCGCCGCGACTACAGCCGTGTCGCCGTCTATGGCGACTGACCATCCATACAGGTCTCCATCGGCGCCATCCATGGCTGTCAGCTTTTGCTGCAACGACCACATCGAGCCTGAGCGCGTGAAGATCAATGCCGAACCGCGTTGATTCCCGCCTGACTCATCACGAGGAACTCCGACTATAGCCGTATCGCCTGATACCGCTACCGAAAAGCCGAATTCATCGTTCATCTCCCCATCCATTGTATCTGTCAGCTTGGCTTGCTCAGTCGCCATCAGCGCGAGAATCGCTTTCGCCTCGCGCGCACTTGCGCTACCGTTTATCGATGCCGCGCTCTGAAGCAACAGAGCCACCAGCAACAAACCCAGCAGAGTCGCCGTCAGCGCGACCGAAAATCTGCGTTTGAAAACAAACTGTCTTACCCTTCCCCTTATGAGCGCAGATGAAATCTTCATGGTATGCCTCCTATCGTTTGGTTTTATCGTCAGCCCTTGCGCATCTGCTCTGTAATTGCGCGGTTCGGTTTCCAGAAGACCGGACTGAGAGAACCGCACACCGGGACGAACTGATGTCGCAACGATTCGCACTCAGGAATTGCCGAACTGATCTCGTCCGCTGAGGACGAACTGGCACCTTCAAGGCCGAATATCCTTATTCACAAGTGGCCGAACCCGTCACCCTCATAATGATTTGCAGGTGATGAAGAAGGATTCTATACAATGACTGCCCTGAACCGGGTTTAATAATGATTAATCTTGATTAAGCCGAATGGTTTCAGGCGTTCCGCTTGCTGAGGCTTGATTAAACGCGAAGCTTTGGCTGAAAAATTTTATCCTCTGGATTTGTGACCGCCCCTCAATCGGGAGGTCATCTGCTTCGAAGGCTTTCGATGAGACCCATCACTTCATTCGCATTTTCCAGCATGAGGTGAAAAACCATAGCCTTGCCGCCATCGAAAATCACTTCGACGTGATTCAAGACTTCCTGCCCCGACCTGAGACGAACGCGAACATATTTTATGTCTTTCAGGTCGCTCCACCGAAACTGCCTGCCATCGCGGCGCGTCACTCCCGCGTCGTCGAACGTCTTTGCCCAGCGACGTTGTAGAAACAACATAATGAACGGAGGGCTTAGGAAGATCAGGGTGAGTGTCTTCGTCCAGCCCGGAAGCTGAAACAGCAGGACGAGAGAGGGAAGGAATGCGAGTACGCCTATGATGGCGACTCTGACGTAATAGGATTTTTTGACGCGAGCTTCGAGTGGGTTCATGGCTTTTTCTTTTGCTGAGTGTATTCGTTCACCTGAATATGAATTGAGAGGGCCGCGCACTTTTCATCATCGCTCTGATCAACCTCAGCCGATGACGGCGCAATGATACGCCTGAGCTTTTATGCGATCAAGACGACACTGTTGGGATTTGGCCCAAGCCCGACCATTGACGCACTCTCACGGGTGTTGTTAAATGAAGGCGCAATTCGCGCCAAGCATTTTTCTTTCGGGGGGCTTGCAATGACTGCTCATGAAACTCAACCGTCTTCAACCGCTGATCTCATAGCCAAACACAAGGAATACGTCTGGCCATGCGCCGCTACTTATTATGAACACCCGCTGGCTCTCTCTCACGGCGAAGGCATGTATGTGTGGGACACGGATGACAACCGCTATCTCGATTGCTTCGGCGGCGTGCTGACCACTTCCGTAGGCCACGCTCGCCCGGAAGTCGTCGATGCCGTAAGCCGACAGGTCGCGCGCGTCGCTCACACATCGACTCTTTACGTCAATGAACCGCAGGCCGACCTCGCTGAAAAAATCGCTCAGATAACGCCCGGTCGTTTGAAGAAAAGTTTTTTCACCAACAGCGGAACCGAAGCCGATGAAACCGCCATGGTTCTGGCGCGCATCTACACGGGCAACACCGAAATCATCGCCCTCCGCCACGCCTATCACGGGCGGTCGGTTATGAACATGACCGCTACGGGTCACGCGCCGTGGAAGCACGGCCCTTCACTTGCCGCAGGCGTCGTTCACGCCGCAGCGCCTTACTGCTATCGCTGCCCGTTCGGTCTTAGGCCCGAAACCTGCTCTCTCGAATGCGCTCGCGATATGGAAGAATTGATTCAGACTTCAACCACGGGACGTGTGGCCGCGCTCATTGCCGAACCAATACTCGGAGTCGGCGGATTCATCACTCCTCCGAAAGATTATTTCAAAGTCGTAACCGAAATCGTGCGTCGCTATGGCGGCATCTTCATCTGTGACGAAGTGCAAACGGGCTGGGGGCGGACGGGCGACCGCTGGTGCGGCATAGAGCATTGGGAAGTCGAGCCTGAAGTGATGACTTTCGCTAAAGGCATGGCAAACGGCTCGCCGATAGGTTGCACGACGGCCATCCCGGAAGTCGCCGACAAATATCCGTCGCTTACCTTTTCCACCTTCGGCGGAAATCCGGTAACGTGCGCCGCCGCCAATGCCACGATTCGTGTGATTGAAGAAAACGATCTGCCGCGCAATGCTCGCATGGTGGGCGATTACCTCAGAGGGAAGCTCGAAGAGTTGAAAGAGAAATACCAGACGATAGGCGACGTGCGCGGTATGGGATTGATGCAGGCGATTGAGTGCGTCCGTGATCGCGAGACGAAAGAGCCTCACCCGCAGGCAGTGCTGAAAGTATTCGAAGAGACGCGACGACGAGGGGTACTCATAGGCAAGGGCGGACTCTATGGCAACATCATAAGACTTGGGCCGCCGCTCATCGCTACGAAATCCGATATCGATGAACTTGTTGCGGCTCTCGACGGAGCTTTTGCTATGATATAGAGCCTCATCGAAGACGAGAGGCGAAGCTATGGGATCAAGGATGACAACGATAAAAATTGAGCAGCGCACAGCCGAGATTTTGAAAGCAAAGGCTGAAGCAAGTGGTCTGTCGCTTGATGCCTATCTTCGCCTGATGGCTGAGACCGGAGACGGGATCGAGCCCAGTTCAGAGATGGCCGCTGCAGAGATCGATGCAGTCCTTGATGATCTGGCGCGAGGCGGTGAAGGCGTATCGCCGCTGCCTGCGAGTTTTTCGCGCGAGGATATTTACTTCGACCACGATTAAATGGACATCCTTGTTGATGCGGGAATTCTTCTGCGCCTGGTTATCCCTTCCGACGCGCTGCACTCTGAGGTGCGCCGCAGCATAAAGATTCTCAAATCTCGCGGCGAGCATCTTTTGACTTTGACGCAAAACATCTCGGAGTTTTGGAATGTTTGCACTCGCCCTGCCACAGCGCGGGGTGGGTATGGTTTCACGGTCGATGATACGTCAAGAAAAGTGAGGCTCATCGAGCGCCTCATCTCGGTCAGACCGGATTCTGAGCTTGCTTATCAGCAATGGAAGAGCCTGCTTGTCAGGGATCACGAAGTCGTGAACAAAATAGTTGAGCGAAGGCTCAGAACTCGTGAACAAATATCGAAAAATGAGCAGCAAAAGGTGCATTTTCAGCCTTGTTATAGCTCCGAGTGTTTGCGACTTCCTGATCCCTGCTCCAACTATACGAACATCAAAAAGTGTTCACGACTTCGTGAGCCTCGACAACTAGGGCGTATCCAACCGTGTGATCAAACGAAGCGGCGCAAGCGAAGTCATAGAGATTCCGCTTGCGCCGCTTCGTGAGTCAGGCGTTTCTGCCAGAGGATCGCTGTATCAATAAGTCGGTCACGCATTCGCTCGTCTGTTGACGCCTGACTCCGCCTGATGTTTAATTTGCCTGCCTGATACTGATCCGCAAAAGACGCGAAGAGACACACTTCGATATTCGGTTCGCATCGTTTGCAGGTTGAATATCGATGATTTGCTTCTCTGTGTAAGGCTATGTCCTACGATGTATTCATCAGTCACGCTCCTTCTGACAAAGAGATCGCTGAGATAATCAGCGCGGCTCTGGCGACTGAAAAAATCAGTTGCGTCATCGCGCCGCGAGGCTCGACCAGACTGACCGCAGAGCAATCGGCAGTCGTATGCGAAGTTTTGTCTCAAACCCGCCTGATGATGCTCCTGCTTTCGACAAACGCAAACAAGTTCGTGTCGCTGATTCGCGAACTGGAGTACGCAGTCAAAAATGGAATACCCGTAATCCCAATATGCCTTGCAGGAACCGTAATCGATCCGAACATTCAGTTTTTTATCGGCCCGCCGATTTGCACACTGACCGACCTCGCAGTGTGGCAACTCCGCGAGCTTGCCGCTCAGATCAAAGAACGACTCGAAAGAGCGTCGCGCCCTGCCGTGTCCGAGAGAGCCTATTGTTTTAATTGCGGGGGCGCTGTGAGAGCGGCTGCAAAATTCTGCCCGCACTGCGGCACACAGCGCAGAGCGTCTGCCCCCCGAAGCAGTGACCGCCCGCCAGGGACGCTTAATTCGATTTATGGGGACATGCTGAATGCTATGGGCGGCAGCGGTAAATCATCAGGGTCACTGGACGAACCCCCAACAGCCGGCGCAAGGCCGCCCGCAAATTCAGGCGCGCAGCCTGATCCTCTCGACGAGTGCCAATCGATTGACCCTGCATTGGTTGCGCCGACCGACCGGCTCAACGATTCTTCAGGAGAGCTTCCGCGAGCGAGACCGAGACTGACCGCAGACCCCCGGAGCGACCCCGTAGATTGCACGGTCTTTTCGCGATCAGAAGCGCAGCAGGGCGAGAGCCTTTTCGTTCAGGTCTTCGCGCACATGCCCGAACAGGACGCCGCCGCCGCCAGGCTTGCGCGCGAGTTCGACTCCGAAGCCGCGCGGCGCGGGTTCAAGAGCCTCGAAACTGAAATCCGGCGCGGATCGCGACTGATGTTTCATCTCTCGATGCCGGGACTTGAAATCGCTGACCCGGCGCAGTCGCTCGTATGGCGCGGCGCTCCGGCATCCGTTCAATTCGAAGCCATCCTTCCTGTCAACGCCAAACTTGGAACCGTCATCGGAACCGTAACCGTCAGTCAGGATTCCATCCCCGTAGGACATATCAAATTCAAGATCAAAGTTATCGCGTGGGATCAACTCGCGCTGCCTGAAGCATCCGCGCCCACGGGCAACGGGCGCGCTTACAGAAAAGCTTTCATATCCTATGCCTCCGAGGATCGCCAGGAGGTTCTAAAGCGCGTGCAGATGCTCGCGCGACTGAGAATTGATTTCTTTCAGGATGTGCTGGCGCTTGAGCCGGGCACGCGATGGGAGCGCGAGCTTTATCGCCACATCGATGAGAGCGATCTGTTTCTGCTCTTCTGGTCTCAGTCGGCTCGCCAGTCCCGTTGGGTGATGGAAGAGGTGCGCTATGCGCTCCGTCGCAAGAACGGGGATGAAATGGCCGCGCCTGAAATCCTGCCGGTGCTGATCGAAGGGCCGCCTCCAGCGTCTCCTCCCGAGGAGCTTGCGCATCTGCATTTCAACGACTACTTTCTCTACTTCATCGCGGCCCAGCAGGGGCTGACGAAAAATTTTTGAGCAAGCTCGAAGAAAGAGGTCTGCCATGAAAATTCTGATCAAAAACGGAAACATCGTCACTGCGGTCGATAACTACACAGCCGATATTCTTATCGAAGACGGCAGGGTTTCACTCATCGGCGCGCGACTCGATATGGAAGCCGATAAAATAATCGACGCCGCGAACCGTCTGGTCATCCCCGGAGGCATCGATCCGCACACGCACATGGAGTTGCCTTTCGGCGGAACTTTCGCCTCGGACGATTTTCGCACCGGCACCATTGCCGCCGCGCACGGAGGGACGACCACGATAATCGATTTCGCTGTTCAGTATCACGGCGAATCGCTCGTCGAGGCCGTCGATAACTGGCACCGCAAGGCCGAAGGCAAGACCGCGATAGATTACAGCTTTCACCTCATAACGACCCAACTGCCTGACGAAAAAATCCCTGAAATGAAGCAACTCATCCGCGAGGGCGTGACGAGCTTCAAACTTTTCATGGCTTATCCCGGCGTGTTTTTAGTCGATGACGCAACAATCTACCGCGCGATGAAGTCGGCGAGCCAAGCGGGCGGCTTGATATGTATGCACGCCGAAAACGGAATAATCATAAACGAGATAATCAAGAACGCTCTGGCGGAAGGAAAAACCGCGCCGCGTTATCACGCGCTCACCCGTCCGACGAAAGCAGAAGCCGAAGGAGTGCATCGCGCAATCGCTATTGCGGAGATGGCCGACTCTCCCGTTTATATCGTGCATCTGAGTTGCGCGGACGCGCTCGAAGAAGTCCGCCATGCGCGCGATGTCGGCATCCCCGCTTATGCCGAAACCTGCCCGCAGTATCTTTTTTTGGATTACAGCCTCTATGAGCGAGAAGGATTCGAGGGGGCGAAGTGGGTGATGACTCCGCCGCTGCGGGAAAAGTGGAATCAGGACAAGTTGTGGCAGGGTCTTCGCGGAAATGACCTGCAAGTGATTTCTACGGATCATTGTCCGTTCTGCTTCAAGGAGCAGAAGGAACTGGGCCGGGATGATTTCACGAAGATTCCGAACGGCGGCCCCGGAGTCGAGCATCGAATGAGCCTCGTCTACAACGGCGGCGTTGTCGGAAACCGTATCAGCGTGAATCGATTCGTCGAACTCACCTCGACTTCTGCGGCAAAACTGTTCGGACTCTTCCCGCGAAAAGGAACCATCGCCGTAGGATCGGACGCCGACATCGTGATATTCGACCCCGCGGAAGAGATGGTCATCTCTGCCGCAACTCATCACATGAACGTCGACTACAGCGCGTATGAAGGCATGAAAGTTCGCGGCGTGACGAAGACGGTTCTCTCTCGCGGGCGGGTAATAATAGAAGACGGCAAGTACACAGGCCGCGCGGGAGACGGCCAGTTCATTCGCCGCTCGACGTTCAGCGGTCAGTAAGGCAGTTTTCAGTTGTTTTATTCTGACTTCTGACTTCTGACTTCTGATTTCTGTTTTTGAAGGAGAATTTTTTATGGAAACCGGAGAGGGCGATCAATCATCGGGCGAGGTGATAGGCAGCGGGCTTTCTCACATGCTGGCCGTGCCTGTTCAACTCGAAGACCCGGCCTCACAGCGCGTCTATATCGAATGGCGAGGATTGGCGCTTGCCTCTCCGCCCGCGCTCGAAATGGTTTCTCCATTCACGCGAGTCCCGATAGCGAGGAGATGGATGGAGCAAAGCGAGCCTCTCCTGAAGCTTGTTCATCCCGACAAGGGAACTCAGGTCGATTACATCGTTCGCTGGATCACCAAAACTTCATCCGCGTGCTTCGCGTTGCTGGAGCTTGCGCAGGGCTGGCCGGGCGAACAGAGCGCGCCCTATCAAACCATCGTCGAAGTCCTCGACCGCGATATGCTGTGGACTCTGACGGCGGATGAATTCTCGCGCGCCCTGCCCGTGCTTCAAACCGATATAAACATTCGCGGCGTGTGGCCCAAGTCAGAGTCCGAAGAAGTATTCGGAGAGATGGCCGACTGGCTTTCGCCTCAGTTCAGAGCCGAGAGCGCGGTTAAGGAAGAAGCGCGGGAAGTCCGCTGCTTCGAGTGCGAAGAACCCATTCAGGAAAGCTTCGTCGCCTGCCCCTACTGCGGCGCGGCGCGTCTGGCTCCGCCCTGCCCTGAGTGCGGAAAGCCTGTCACCCAGGCGCGCAATAAGCGGGCTTATTATCACAGCGAGAACGGTCGCTATCCGTGGCATTATGCGTGGGACGGGCGATGCCAGAACTGCGGGCTGGAATTCGCGGCGCGAGTGAGCCTCTCGACAGGACATCTGCTTTTCTTCGAAGCATTGAAAGGCGGCATCGAAGAGACGCTCGAAAAACTGAAACGGGAAGGGCGCGACGCCGAAAGCCTGAGAGTGGGCGAGAGCGAAATGGAAATCCGCGCGGGCGAGAGCGTCTACTCGATGCTCGACGACTGGGACTATCAGCCGACCATCGAAGTGAAAATCCGCCGCGCCGTAGCTTCGAACATGAGCGCGACGAGCGGCGGACTCAGCAGGGAAGAGCGGATGGTTATGACTCCCGAAGAAGCTCGCGCATTGATCGAGGAGTTGCAGGGCCGATTGCGAATCCTGATGGAGCGCAAAAAGTGGTCGAGAGATACGACGTGATGGGTGATGGGTGATAGGTGATGGGAGGGCAATGAAGATGGCCATCAATGATTTTCGCGATTTGCGAGTCTGGCAGTCGGGAATGGATATGGTTGTACAGGTGTATCGTTTCACTGAGTCATTTCCATCCCACGAAATTTATGGACTCACAAGTCAGATGCGTCGGGCAGCCGTATCCATTCCATCAAATATTGCGGAAGGACATACGCGAGAACACATCAACGAGTATCTTCACTTTATATCAATTGCCATCGGGTCTCTGTCGGAATTGCAAACGCAAATCGAAATAGCCAGACGGTTGAATTACATCTCGCCGGAAACCTCTGATCGTCACACACAACAGATGATCTCTTTGTCCAAACAGCTTTACGCACTGCGAAATTCTCTTACAAGGCAAAGATAGCTGACACCCATCACCCATCACCCATCACCCATCACCCATTTTTGCGTCTGCCAATCATATCAATCCCGACGGCGGCCACGAGAATAATTCCTTTCACAATGTCCTGAGCGAAGTCCTGATAATTTTCCAGTGACATCCCGTTATCGAGGCTGGCCATAAACAACGCGCCGAGACACGCGCCCTGAACCGATCCCCGCCCGCCCATCAGACTCGTCCCCCCGATTACGCACGCAGCTATAGCGTCAAGTTCAAGCAACCGCCCTGCGTCAGGCGCGGCGCTCCCAACACGAGCCGTGTAGATGATGCTGGCAAGCCCTGCCAGCGCGCCCATGATCGAGAAGGCCGCAAGCGTATGGCGGCGGACGTTGACCCCGGAAAGCCGCGCCGCATCTGTGTTGCCGCCTATCGCATAAAGATATCGACCGAAGGTAGTCCCCTCGACGAGCATCGCGCCCGCGAGAGCGACCACGACCAGAATCAATACAGGAACCGGAACCCCTGCATAACGATTGAATGCCCAAACCAAAGCGACGACGAGAATCGAAGGAATGAGAATCCGAGCGGCAAGCCGAAACTGGCTCCCGGAGCCGAATCCGTGTCGGCGGCGCGAACGCTCGCGCCAGAGCGCGACGCCGACGATTGCGATTACTGCCGCGATTGCCAGAGCTATGCCCACAGCAGCCGCGATGTAACCCTGCCCGATTGATTTGAAAGCCGGTATCTGAACGGGAATCGTGTTGCCTTGAGAGATGCCTTTGATCGCTCCGCGCCAGGCGAGCAACCCGCCGAGCGTGACTATGAATGCCGGGATGTTGAGATAAGCAACGAGAAAGCCCTGAAGCGCGCCGATGAGAAGCGCAGTCGCCAGCGATGCGAGTATGGACAATTCAAGCCCCCAGCCTAACCACGCCTGCGCGACTGCGGCCACTCCTCCCGCAATCCCCACCAGCGAGCCGACCGAAAGATCGATGTGGCCTGTCACGATCACCATCAACATGCCGACCGAAAGAATGGCGGTGATGGTCGATTGCCGCATCAGGTTTGAAAAATTTCTCGCTTCAAGAAATACGCCGTCAGTCGTGTAAGCGAATATCGCCCACACAATGACGAGCGCGATCACCATCGAGTAAGTCCTAAGCGCAGAATTGAATTCACCTGATCGCTTTTTCGTTTCAGTCAAATCCTGACCCATCACCCATCCCCTAACACCCATCCCCTAACACCCATCACCCTCCCATCGCGCATTGCATTACTTTTTCAGACGTGGCCTCAAGGCGCGCAAATTCGCCCGCGATGCGGCCCTCGCGCAATACAATCACGCGGTCGCAAAGTCCCACGACTTCGGGCAACTCCGACGAAACCAGAATGATGGCCAGCCCTTCTGCGGCCAATCGATTTATCAGCGCGTAGATTTCCTGCTTCGCGCCGACATCTATTCCTCGCGTCGGCTCGTCGAGCAGCAGCACGCGCGGCGCAGTCAGCAGCCATTTCGCAAGCACGGTTTTCTGTTGATTGCCTCCCGAAAGACTCCCGGCGATTGATTGAAGCGAAGGCGTTTTGATCCTGAGATCGCTAATAACCTGATTGCCCGCCGCGGCCTCGCGCTCCCGGCGAGTTATGAACCGGCCCGAAAGCCGCCTCAGCGCGGCAAGTGTTATGTTTTTGAGAATCGTCTGATCCATCACAAGCCCGTATCGTTTCCTGTCTTCGGTGACGAATCCTATCCCATGTCTGATCGCATCGGCGGGAGACGCTATGCGCGCCCTCCGACCTTCGATGAAAATTTCTCCCGTAACCCGACCCGCGTGCGCGCCGAAGAGAGCCATCAGTAAATCACTACGGCCCGCGCCCATCAGCCCCGCGATTCCAAGCGCCTCGCCGCGCCTCACCGAGAGGCTTACGCGCTCGACCAGCACTCTGTCAGAAAGAACCCGGTCGCGAACTGTTATGTCGCGCGCTTCGAAAATCACTTCACCCGGCGCGCTTGCGCGCTCAGGAAAAACACGGCTGACCTCTCGCCCGACCATCCCTGCTATCACTCGCGATTCACTCGTGTCTGTTGTGTCACATGCCTCGACCACTCGCCCGTCGCGAAGAGTGGTGATGCGGTCGCTGATACGAAAAACTTCTTTGAGCTTGTGCGAGATGTAAATCATCGCGACGCCCTCATCTCTCAGTTTGTTGAGAATGGCGAAGAGCGTTTCCGTCTCCGAGTCTGTGAGCGCGGCTGTCGGTTCGTCCAGCACAAGTATTCCAGATCGCTGGGACAGCGCCTTTGCTATTTCGATCATCTGCTGCTGGCCGATTCCTAGATTGCGCACGACGGTGCGCGGGTCGAGGCGCAGATTCAGTCTCGCGAGCAATTCGTCTGTATCCTTGTATAGTTTGTTCCATCGAACGAAACCTGAGCGATGAGGCAGACGGCCAAGAAAGATATTTTCGGCCACGCTCATGTCCAAAACGAGCGAAAGCTCCTGATAGATGATGGCGATGCCTGATCGGGCGGAGTCGCGCACGTTTTTGAATCGTTCACTCTGTCCGTCGAGATAAATTTCGCCTTCGTACTGCGGGTAGACTCCGCCGAGGATTTTCATCAGCGTCGTTTTGCCCGCGCCGTTTTCGCCGACCAAAGCGTGAATCTCTCCCGCGCGAAGATCGAATGAAACCCGGTCGAGCGCGCGCACGCCCGGAAAGCTTTTCGAGATGCCCCGCATCTCAAGGATGAAAGAATCGTTTCTGTCGGACATAAAAACGAATCGCAACGCAAGCCCCGTATCTTCTGACCCCTGACCCCTGACCCCTGACCCCTGACCCCTGACCCCTGACTTCTACCGCTGCCGGTAAATGTCTTCTCGTTTGTGAAATCCGTCTTTGATTATCGTCTCGGCGATGTTGTTCTTATCGACCGCAATGGGTTCGAGCAGTATCGATGGCACATCCTTTCGACCATTGGCGACCGTCGAGGTTGCGCCGGGGGGTTCTCGCCGAGCGAGCGAGACTGCGGCTTCGGCGGCGCGGCGCGCGAGTTTGTCAATGGGTTTATAAACGGTCATCGATTGTTTGTTCTCGACGATGCGTTGCAGCGCGGCGAGATCAGCGTCCTGTCCTGAGACCAGCACACTCCCGGCAAGCTTCTGTTCTTCGAGAGCCTGAATCGCTCCGCCCGCCGTGCCGTCGTTCGAAACGACCATCGCCACGACATCGTTTCGCGCCTGCGTGAGCGCGTTCTCAGCTATCTTCAATGCCTCGCTCGCCTGCCAGTCTTTGGCCCACTGGTTAGCGACGATTTTTATATCGCCTCGATCAACAGCGGGCTGAAGTATTTTCAACTGACCTTCGCGCAACATCTGCGCGTTGTTGTCGGTCGGAGCGCCGCCAATCAGCACGTAGTTGCCGCGCGGAGCGCGCTCGAAAAGATAGCGCGCCTGAAGCTCTCCGACCTTGATGTTATCAAACGAGATGTAAAGATCGACATCGCTGTTGCGGATCAAGCGATCATAGCTGAGGACAGGCACACGCTGGCGACGAGCCGCTTCGACTATCGAAGCGGCGACTTCGGCATTGTGCGGCACGACTACCAGAACATCCACGCCTTGCGAGAGCAGATTTTCAGCCTGCTGCAACTGAACCGCGTCGTCGCCGTTAGCGGATTGAACGAGAACTTCCGCGCCGAGTTCCTTCGCACGACTGACGAAAAGATCGCGGTCGCGCTGCCATCGTTCTTCCTTGAGCGTGTCCATGGAAAATCCTATGCGAACAGCGTCGGTTTTTTTCGACTGATCAGTCGGCGCGCTCACACAGGCAGCGAGCATCGCGGCAAACGCGATGACAGGGAGCGTGCTGATATATTTCATTCGTTTTATCTCTCCCGTCAGTTTGATTTCGGCCTCTGGGATTTCTCGACAGCTTCCTTGTCCTGCACGTTTATGTCGAACTGCACTTTGACCATATCTTCGATGGGGTTGAAGTTGGACTGGAAAGTGATGCCGAAATCCCTGCGATTGATTTGAAACTCGCTGCGGAAGCGACCGCGATTGTTTTCATAGAAGACCTGATCGACAGGAATCTCGATTTCTTTCGTCACGCCGCGAAGCGTGAGATCGCCCAGCACCTTGAATTTCCTGTCGGCGACTTTCGAAATCTTTTTCGACACGAAGGTGACTTGCGGGTACTGCTCGACCGAGAAGAAATCACTGCTTCTGAGGTGATTATCACGCATCTGAACCCGTGTATTTATGCTTGCGGCATCGATGGTGATCTTGAGCGTCGAGTCTTCCACCTTTTGAGGGTCAAGCATAACTTCAGCTTCCCACTTGTCGAAGTACCCGTGGGCCGAAATGAATTTCGCCTCGGCGACGAAGTTGATCTGGCTATGGGCTTTATCGACAAGGTGCGGGCGCTGTCCGGCGGCAAGAGCAGTGACCGTGATGAGCAGGATGGCCAAAAGTGTTCGTTTCATAGAAACCTCTTTCATGCGAAGTGTTGATGTTAGCGACCGCAGAGCGATTGCGGTCGCCTTGAGCGAGAGCCATAGCATAAGCCATCAGGAGGGCAAAATGTAAATGCAGGCGACGAATTTTCCTCAGCTTGAAATTACAACCTGAATTTGGTTTGATGTCTGTTTGTGGCCTGCGTCAGAGGTGATTCATGTGGCTTACAAAGAAATTTTCCAGACTCGTCGATAGCGTCATAAGAGGGCGCGGAGAACAGTATTTCCGTCAGGGAAGAGTATCGATAACCAAAGGGCGCGATGATTCGGTCAGAGCGAGAGTTCGCGGCACGAGCAACTATGAGGTGAACCTCGAAATCGCCGATAACGGGCTGGTGGTCGATTGCGACTGTCCCTACTTCGATGACAACGTCGAGGTCTGCAAACACATCTGGGCGACGATGCTAAAAGCCGAAAGCGGCGGCTATCTCTCCGACGCGGATTCAACGCCCGCGCGCATCATTTATGATGAGGACGATGACTATGATGATGACTATGACGAAAGCCGTCCCGTGCGGTTTCGCGCAAGCGCGTCCACATCACCTGCTGACAAACCGCCGAAGCCACAGGCATGGAAACAACAACTCGCTCAGTTATCCAAAGCATTGAGGGAATCTCCTCCCGCTTCGGTCGCCGCAGAATCGACTGACAAAGAGATTCTTTACCTGATCGATGTCGATCTCACGCTCAAGGGCCAGAGCCTCATGGTCGAAACTGCTTTGCGCTCGCGAAAGAAAAACGGCGAGTGGAGCATTCCGAAGGCGAGAGGATTCGAGTTGGATCGAACGACTGATCTGCCTGCGTCCGACCTCTCGATTCTCTCTCTGATGAAAGGCGCGGATACCGACTCCTACTCGTCGGGTTATTACTACTCTTCATACTATTCACGGACTCCTTCGCGGTACAAGCTCCGTCATCCGCTCGAACAAACCCTTGTGCCGATGATGTGCGCGACCGGTCGCTGCTGGCTGCGACGTGATTCATTCGACCCTGCTCCTTCCGTTTTAGAGTGGGACGATGGCCCTCGGTGGGAGTTCAGGCTGGCAGCGCGAATGGGCGAAGCCAGCAACCAGTTAGTCATCACCGGCTCGCTCCATCGAGGCGATGAGCGCGTGGAGTTGTCCGCGCCCGTGCTGATGGTGACGGGCGGACTCGTGTTTTTTCAAGACCGAGTGGCCCGCCTCGATGACGGCGGCGCATTCCCATGGATAGGCTATTTGCGAAAACAGGGCGCGCTTTATGCGCCGATGAATCATGCGGATGATCTTCTTGAAGAACTGCTTCAGATGCCGCGCCTGCCCGCGATGGATTTGCCTGATGAGTTGAAATTCGAAGAAATCCAGGTGACGCCCAAGCCGAGGCTGAAAGTAAAAAAGGGAGAGTCGCGATTTTCTTACAGGGGGAATGAGACTCTGTGGGGCGAGCTTTCTTTCGATTACGACGGAAGGATAGTCTCGCGCAGCGAGGCCAGTCACGGCCTGTTCAATCGCGAGACGCGGCAACTGATGCTTCGCGACAAGGATGCCGAGAGGCGATTCGCGGATCGATTGTCGCGGGCCGGATTCAAGCAAAACAGTTACTACTCCGTAGGCCCTGTGCTTGAGCTTTCGCCGAGCAAGTTGCCGAAAGCGGCGCGCGAGCTTGTATCCGAAGGATGGCTGGTCGAAGCCGAAGGCAAGCTCTATCGCCAGCCGGGCGAATTCCGAATGGAAGTCACTTCAGGCATCGACTGGTTCGATCTCAACGGAGTAGTCGATTTCGGAGGCGTGAGCGCAAGCCTTCCCACACTTCTGGCCGCGCTTCGTCGCGGTGAAAACACCGTTCAACTCGACGACGGGACTTTCGGACTATTGCCCGAAGAGTGGCTGAAAAAATACGGTATGCTCGCCGGATTGGGAGAGGTCGAAGGCGAAAGCCTCCGATTCAAACGAAGCCAGACGGGATTGCTCGACGCGCTGCTCGCCTCGCAACCGAGTGTGAGTTTCGATGAGACGTTCGCCCGCGCCCGCCACGAGTTGCAGACCTTCGACGGCATCCGCGCTCAGGAAGCGACCGAAGGCTTCGAGGGCGAGTTGCGCAGCTATCAGAAGGAAGGTCTCGGCTGGATCTCATTTCTTCAGCGATTCGGCTTTGGCGGCTGTCTGGCAGATGACATGGGACTTGGTAAAACCGTGCAGGTGCTTGCGCTGCTTGAAGCGAGAAGGGAGATGAGAGCGAAACAGAAATCGAAGCGAAAGAATAATGGAACACCTGTAGCGCCTTCGCTGGTCGTCGTCCCGCGCTCGCTCGTCTTCAACTGGATGGAGGAAGCCGCGCGCTTCACTCCTCATCTGCGCGCGCTCGATCATACGGGGATGAAGCGCGTCAAAGGATGCGACCACTTCAAAGATTACGATTTCGTCATCACCACTTATGGCACTCTTCGACGAGACGCGCTCGACTTCAAGGATTTCCATTTCGATTACGTCATACTCGACGAAGCGCAGGCGATCAAAAACGCTTCTTCGGAATCGGCGAAAGCCGCGCGCCTGCTTCGCGGAAATTACAAGCTCGCCTTGAGCGGCACGCCGATAGAAAACCATCTGGGCGAATTGTGGAGCCTGTTCGAATTCCTCAATCCGGGACTCCTGGGCGCGGCTTCGGTTTTTCAACTCGGCAACTCGCGCAATCCCGATGAGGACACCCGCCAACTGCTCGCCAAAGGATTGCGCCCGTTCATACTTCGCCGAACGAAAGAACAGGTGGCCAAAGAACTGCCCGCGAAGATCGAGCAGACTATTTACTGCGATATGGAAGAGACGCAGCGAAAACTTTACGACGAGCTTCGCGATCATTATCGCAGTTCGCTTCTGGGCCTCGTAGAAAAGAGCGGGATGGGGAGAGCGAAGATTCAAATACTCGAAGCACTGCTCCGATTGCGACAGGCCGCCTGTCATCCGGGACTGATCGATAAAATGAAATTCGCCCAGCCCAGCGCGAAGCTCGATGTCCTGGTGCCGCAGATTTCGGAGGTCATAGACGAGGGCCACAAGGCGCTGGTCTTCTCTCAGTTCACGAGTTTTCTCTCGATACTTCGCAGCCGCCTCGATGAAGAGCAGATCGTTTACGAATATCTCGACGGGAAGACGCGCGACCGACAATCGAAAGTGAATCGGTTTCAAAACGACCCGGACTGTCGCTTGTTTCTGATAAGCCTCAAGGCGGGCGGTTTGGGATTGAATCTCACGGCGGCGGAGTATGTTTTTCTGCTCGACCCGTGGTGGAATCCGGCTGTCGAGGCGCAGGCCATAGACCGCGCGCATCGCATAGGCCAGAGGGAGCAGGTATTCGCTTATCGCTTGATCGCCCGCGACACGGTTGAAGAAAAAGTGCTTGAGCTTCAGAAGACCAAGCGCGACCTGGCCGACGCGATCATCAACGCGGACAACTCACTCCTACGCACTCTGGCCCGCGAAGACTTGGAATTATTGCTGTCGTGAAAGCGCAGGTACTCCCTACGTGATCTTTGAAATATTGGAAGCGCCGAAAGTTAACAACTCTCGCACACTCCATTGATGAGAGGTCAGGCAGGCTCCTTGTGCTGGCGTCTGACCTTTCAGGCTCGGATGTGCAAGGCAGAGGTTATAGTAACTTTTGAACAACTGCACATGCATATCGAGCGTCTGCCGCACAGTGAGGACACTGCCGGGTAAGAGGTTTAGGTTCTTCCATGAATCATTGCCATGCCATCGTCGCTAGTCCTGCGGCTGCGGCCAGTTGCTCGAATTTTATAGGCTGGCCCGCGAGATCGAATCCGAACCCGGCTGCCGAGATCAGCCGCGGGCGATTGCCGAGCGCGTCTGCGACTGCGCTTTGCGCTTCATTTTCGTCAATGTCGCCCAGCACCAGCAGGCAGTTCATCTCTACCGCTGCTTTGCTCGATTCTTCAACGCGGTCGCGATAATAGAGCGCGAATCGGTGCAGTTCATCTATCCTCGCTTCAGGCTCGCATGTCGAGACTCGCACCATCACAGGCTCGCCGCCTTTGACTATCACTCCGCTGAACCCCAGACGGTTGGCCGATATCATCATGCCTTCGCCTGCGGAATCGGCCCATGCAAGCCATTGCGCCTCGCCCAGATGTCGCGGCGCGATCAGTCCTGCCTGCCAGCCTATGGCCTCGAATATATCTTCATATTCGGCGATGACTTCTTCGTGCGCTACCGTGACGAGATAACGTTCCTGTCCCGCTTCGCGCGAAAGCCGCTGTCGGCTCACTCGCAACTGGGAAGCGGGAGCGGCTATCACGCGCTCTATTTTCCACGAAAGCACTTCGGAAAGTTCCTTCCGGCTTGAAGGTTTGCTCTCAAGCGCGACGATTAGGGTTCGCGCCGCGCCTTCGGGCAGGGCGACCGACCATCGCTTTTTATTGCGAAGTCCGGCGGCCTCCACCGTGCCGAGCATGATATCTATCAGTTCATCCCGGTTTTGAATATTCGGCTCATCGAAAGACGCGCTCAGGACTCCGCGAGGCAATTCGGTCACTGCGCTCGACGCCAGTGAGAATGCGCCGCGACCCCGACCGAGATCGACTACCGAAAAACTGTCGTCCGTGAAACCTGCCGCCGTGTTCGGCGCATGTGGAGTGAAAAGGTATTTCTGAAGAACTGACATTTTTTAAGTGATGAGTGATGAGTGATGAGTGATGAGTGTTTATTCCTCACCGTTCATCATTCATCGCTCGTCTCGTTTCCTTTCTACGGAAGCGCGGAGTCCACCAATGATTCTCCCGACTTCCTTCGCCTGCTCGTGCAAAACGTCGAAAGATTCCTGATCGAGGTAACCGGCATCCATCGCCACATAAAGCTGCGAGCGCACTTCGGCGCAGGACGCTTTAGCGATAGAAATGAATTGGTGGAATTCGGAAGCTCGCCCTCTCTCAAACCCTTCGGCAATGTTTGACATTATGGAAACAGCGGCTCGACGAATCTGGTCTCTGAGTCCGTAATCCCGCGAGAACTTTCCCTGATCGGTAACTTTGTAAATAGCAGCGGTCAGCTTGCGCGCTTTTTGCCACGCGATGAAATCTTCAAATCTCTCTATTCTCCCGCTCATCACTCATCACTCATCACTCATCACTTCAGTATTCCCTGTAAGCTCTGCCGTCCGTCCCCGTACCCTCGGCGCTGCTGCGAACGTCGACCATTCCCTCTCCGCCTTCGCGCGCTACAGTGTCTTCGCCCGTCTCCACAGACCAGTCGGCCTGGTCTGTTATGGGATCAATCGGCACAGCGCGAATATAGCCCGCCGTTGCCAGGTCTTCGACCGATTGCGGCAACTGCTCCTTGTCGGCGGCGTACATATCTATGGCCCGCCGCATCACGCGAAGGTTTTCTTTGAGTATGGTCTCCTTCGCCTTGAGTTGAATCTGCTGATAGGCGCTCACACTGACCGCCACGAGTATGACCATGATGGTCATCACCATTATGAGTTCAAGCAAAGTGAATCCATGCTGCCGAGCCGCCAGCGGAGAATTCGATTTTCTGATAATGCTTTTCATACTTCTTCACAACCGACGAGCGTTGAAATTTTTTTACTCATCACTCATCACTTCACCAGTCACTATACTTCGAGCCGTTGAGCGCGATCTGGTCGCTTTTGCAGTAAACATCGAAAACATCCTCGCCGCCCCAGGAAGTCGAATCCGGTTTGTCCTTGTAAGAGCGCAGCGCCCATTCCGTGTCTCCGGTCATCGGATTGATGGGAATGCGCCGCAGGAATCGCTTGAGATTGCCGCTCGTGCCGACGAGGTTTGCCGGTATGAATCCTTCTACGAGGATTTCAAGCGTTTTGGGATAGCCGCTCGGCGTCTTCCACTCTATGGGTATGGCCCCGCCGCCTGTCTGGTCGTGGTAGAGCTTGTAGGCGTCAATGGCCCGACGCAGTTCCCTGAGCGCAAGCCTCAGTTCTATCTCGCGCTCGCGCTTGACCGAATTGCGAACCATGGGAATAGCGGCTGTGGTCAGCACCGCGAGAATCGTTATCACTATGATGATTTCGAGCAGCGTGAAACCGCCCTGCCGTTTGTGCATCGCTTCATCTCACCTCGATCTGAGAGGATTGAAGTCTTACGTTGATCAACTGGCCCGCCGAGGTGCGCAGGAAGTTCTGCCCCTCGTTGAGCGTGAGAGGCGACTGCCCCTGTCCCTTGACGGTGAAAATCACCAGCAACAACTGCCCTCGCGCGGGAACTCCGCCCGACCCCTGGGGACGCTCCATCTGAATGCTGAGCAATCCGTTTTCAGCATGGAACTGAAGCGATGGATTGCGAAGCAGTCCGCCGTCGCGCACAGCCTTGACTTCGATCACGCTGGCGTCATAAGAAAGCGACAGGTTTGCGCTGTAAAGCTCAGAGTTGCCGTTGGCGATTATGGCAACGTAGAAGTCCTGCCCCTTAGTCGCCACCGCCGACGCGCTGCGCACGCTCAGGGTGACGAGCGCCTGCGCGGTTTCTTCCTCGTCTTCCTCATCATCTTCTTCGTCATCATCATCAGGCGGAGGCGGACGGCGAGCAGTCGTCCGCTCTTCATCGGGGCGAGGTTTGGTTTCTTCATTCGGGCGAGGCTTGTTTTCTTCGCCCTTGCGAGGAGGCGGTTTGACTTCGACGCCCACATTCTGAACGACCATGTTTTCCACTCTGGGCTGAATCGTCTGTCTGGGAGGCGGAGTTACGACCACTCCTTCTTTTGTCTGTCCCGCGGGCTGCAATCCGGTCGGCACCGTCGTCGGCGTTTTGCTCGTATCGGCAGCAGGGGGCGCGGCTGCCGTCTGACTCTTCTCAGTTTCTTCCATGTCTGAAAGGTAGAGAATCTCTTCGAGAGTCAGTCGCGCATTTGCGTCGTTGGCCGTGCCTGCATCTTTTGCCAGGTGGTCTTCTTCAGTGATGTCAGCCGCGCGCAGCACATGCGGAGTGACAGTTATCACGACATCGCTTTGACGATTCGTGGTGCTGGGAGTGGCGAAGAATCGCCCAAGTATCGGGATCAATCCTATGATCGGAATGCCGCGAACCGATTTCGCTTCCTGATTCTGGCTCACCCCCGCAATGAGCGTGGGCTGTCCGTCCTTGATGCGCGCGCTCGATTGCATAGTGCGCTGAGAAAAGGTCGGAGTGAGCGTGTTGGGATTGTCTACGGATGAAGATTCGATCTTCATCTTCATGTAGATTTCATCTCCGAACACCTGCGGCGTGACATCGATGTTGAGACCGACGTTTTCATACTGAATCTGTTCCGCGCCGAAGCCGCTGAAGCCGCCGTTGAAGTTGGGATTGTTGGGATTGTTGGGATTATTCGGGTTGTTCGGGTTGCCCGGAGTGTTCGGAGGATTTTGAACCGAGGTGATTCCGGTCGGAAAAGTTGCAGTTCGAATGGGTACTCTCTGGCCTATGCGAATGGCGTTCGGCTCATTGTCGAACGCATGAATTTGAGTCGATGCGAGAAGCTTCGCCTTGCTCTTGTCCTGAAAGAAGCTTATGAGACTGGTAGGAATACCGAGCGCGAATCCCTTGGCCCCCCTGATCATATCCGTTCTCAGCGAAGAGCCGACGAATCTTCCCTGTCCGAATCCGCCCAGCCCGCCGAGATCGATTGCCTGACCGGTTCTCTGCGGATCGGGAGTGAGGAACTGATTGCCGATTTGAATCATATCGCTGTGCGTGACTTCATAGATGTTCACATCGATTAGAACTTCAGCCTTGCTCTTGTCGAGCGAGCGGATCATCGCCGCGATCAGTTCCAGATTGGTGGGCGTATCGCGGATTATAAGGGCGTTGAGTTGTTTGACATTGACAATGTTTTTCGTCTGCAGAGTCTGTTGTATGGCGGTGCGCACTTCGGTAGCGTCGGTGTTCTTGATGTAGAAAGTGCGCACGGCATAAGGCTCGTAACGCTGACGCGCAGCCGGGTTGTCGAGCGCGATGACTATCGTGCGCGAATCGAGTTGCGCATACATGAGGTTGTTGGTCTTGAGAATTATCTCAAGCGCTTTGGGATAGGTGATATCGCGCAGTTCGATCTGGAGCCTCTGGCTTCTCAACTGATTGACGACCTGCTGATCGAAGACGACGTTGAGGTCCATGGTCTGGCCCAGTTGCTCTATAAACGACATAAGGCTGGTAGGCTCGCGCGAGATGACGCTGGTCTTCTGGAACTTGCGCGTGGCCGGAATATCTATGGCCCGGATAGAAGCTTTGCCCGTGTACTTCGTCTTCACATTAGCGTCTGATGCGGATTTGTTCGGGCCGCTTTCGGAATCTATGGGAAGACCCAGGGCTTCCATCATCCGTCGCATCTTCACCTTCGCAAACTCGTTGTTGCGGTCGAAAGCGTAAGCCTGCCGGTATGACTGATACGCGGCGTTATACTCTTTCTTTTCGGCAAGCAGGTCGCCGCGCTCGACTAACATGACGGCGGCGTTTACCAGAGCGCGCTGAAGATGCAACTGATACTCGACGTTCGAAGGCTTTTCGGCTACCGCCATCACGAATTTCTCGGCGGCCTTGTCCCACTGGCGATTCTCTTCGTACTTCAATCCTTCCTTGAAGTGCTTCTTGCCATCGGCGGCCAATGCCGCCGTCGGAGCTATGAACAAACCTGCCAGCGCCAATGCCAGTGCCTTCTGAAGCAAACCACTTTTTGCCATAATGCAAGTCCTCGATATTGATCTCGGGAGCGACTACTAAAGGTTAAACTACTGTACCACGCTCCGGTTTCAAAAGAAATCTTCAATGTCCTCATTCGTCCTTCGTCCTTTGCAGTGGGAAGACAACATATTGAGCGATGACAAAGGACAAGGGACTAATGACAACGGACTATTCAACGAACGTGACGCGATTGATTTCGTGAAGCGTGGTCACGCCTGCGAACACTTTCGCCACAGCCGATTCGCGCAGCGAAGTCAGCCCCTCGCTTCTTGCAGCGCGACGCACTTCCGATCCGGGCCTTCGCTCAAGAATGATCTCGCGAATATGATCGGTCACGTCCAGCAGTTCGTGTATTGCGGTTCGACCGCGATAGCCTGTGAAGTTGCACACTTCGCATCCGACGGCGTTGTAGAAAATCTCGTTGCGATACTTATCCAGGTCGAGGCCCGATTCCGCCAGTTCCTGATCCGCAGCCTGATAATCCCGCCTGCAATGCAGGCACAGCATACGCACCAGGCGTTGAGCCAGCACGCAGTTGAGGCTCGACACGAAGTTGTAAGGTTCGACGCCCATGTTGAGGAATCGCCCGATGACATCGATTACGTTGTTGGCGTGTACGGTGGTGAATACGAGATGGCCCGTGAGCGCCGACTGAATGGCTATCTGCGCGGTTTCGTTGTCGCGGATTTCGCCGACCATTATCTTGTCCGGGTCGTGCCGAAGTATGCTGCGAAGCCCTCGCGCGAAGGTCAGTCCCTTCTTTTCATTCACAGGAATCTGAGTGATGCCCTGAAGCTGATACTCAACCGGGTCTTCGATGGTGATGATTTTGTCTTCTTCGTTTTTGATTTCGTTCAGCGCGCCGTAAAGCGTCGTCGTTTTTCCCGAACCGGTCGGCCCGGTTACGAGCACCATCCCGTAAGGCTCGGCTATGAACTTGCGAAACTTTTTCAAATCCTGCGGAGCGAATCCGACAACATCCAAATTGAGATCGTGGAACGACTCGTTGATCTGCTCCTTGTCCAGAATACGGATGACGCAGTTCTCGCCGTGGATGGTGGGCATGATCGATACGCGGAAATCGATCTTGCGCCCGCGAATCCGCATACGGAAACGCCCGTCCTGCGGAATGCGGCGATCTGCGATGTTGAGTTCGCTCATAACCTTGATGCGCTGAATGATAGCCTGATGATGAGAGATATCGATCGGGTCTGCGGCGCGATAGAGCGCGCCGTCGATTCGGTACTTGACCATCACATCCGAATCGCGCGTCTCGATGTGTATGTCGGAAGCGCGGCGTTCAAGCGCGTTGAGTACGACCGTGTCGACGAGCTTGATGATGGGAGCCATCTCTTCATCGCCCGCCAGCCGGTCGATGTCGAGTACTTCTTCGCCCTGTTCCGTTTCGCGCAGGAGCGTCATAGCATCGGTGCGGAATCCGGCGGTCGCGGTCTGAAGTATTCGCGCCGCCGTGTCTCCGCGCTTGAGAGCCTCTTCTATCGCAGAGCGCGTCGCCACTGCGGTCTTGAGCCTGACCGAAAGTTGCGCTTCAAGCTCATCGATCAGGTTGAGGTCAGTTGGGTCAGCCATAGCGACGTGCAATATGTCGCCTTCGCGGCGAAGAGGCACGAAGTTATGGCGCACCATCAGGTCTACAGGCAGATCGTGGACGAGATGGTAATCAAGCTCTTCGGGACTGAGACGGACGAAAGGCAGACGGTAGCGGCGCGCAAGCTCTCTGGCCGCCGCTTCTTCCTGACTCGCCGCGCCAGGCGGAGCGATGTCTGCATTTCCGTTCGGTTTGTTTATTTGTTCGCTCGTTTCGCTCATCAGAATCTCCCGTTGTGATGGGAGAGTGGGGGAGTGGGAGAATGGGGGAATGGGAGAAATGAATTTTCGTCTCCCATTCTCCCATTCTCTCTTTCGCCCATTCTTCTCACCCCATCTCCCATCACTGCGCGCCGCCCTGTCCGAGGTTGCCGATCATGTAGAAGAGCGGCAGGTACATAGCCAGAAGTATGGTCATCACAAGCCCGCCCATGAAGATGAGTATTATCGGTTCGATGAACGTGGTTATGGTATTGAGTCGCACTTCCAACTCGCCGTCATAGAAGTTGGCTACTTCGTCGAGCATCTCGCGAAGCGCGCCCGCGCGTTCGCCCACGCCTATCATATCGAGCGCAAGCTCGCTGACCCATCCTGACTTCTCAAGGCTGTCCGTAAATGGCTGGCCTTCGCGTATGCCTGCAAGCACGCCTTCGCTTGCGCGGCGAAGGGCGCGGTTGGTGATCGACTCGCTCGCTATCTCTACAGACTCAGGCAAAGTTATTCCGCCCGCAAGCAGAGTGGCCAGACTGCGCGTGAATTGAGCTATGGTCATCTGCCTTATGGTTTCTCCCGCGACGGGAGTCCTCAACATCCAGCTATCGATCTGAAATCTTCCCTGCGGAGTGCGCCGCCAGAAGAGAAGAAAAATCACGAGGCCGATCACAGAAGGCAGCAGCCAGATCAAATTCGCGCTGATGAATTCGGCGGTGCTGACGACTGCCACAGTGATCGTGGGCAGGGCTTCGGACTGTCCGGCGTAAAGCTGCATGAATTTCGGTATGACGTAAGTCGAAAGCACCATCACCAGAATCATCGAAGCTGAAATCAACACCGTAGGATAGGTGAGCGATTTTTTGATTTTGCGTCGCGCTTCGGTGACGGTCTTCTGATAGCTGACATATCGAAGCAGCACTTCATCCAAAGCGCCCGCCCGCTCGCCTGCCAGAATGGTCGCTATGTAGATTCGCGGGAAGGTGTCGCCCTGCGCGGCGAACGCCTGCGAGAGCGCCAGCCCCGCGCGGACTTTTTCTTCCACGTCTTCGAGTACGATCCGCAACTGCTCGCTCGGCACGCGCTTGCGCAATATGCCTATGGCCTGAAGTATGGGAAGCCCCGCGCGCAGAAGGGCGGAGAGTTGCTGATTGAAGAGAAGAAAATCTTCGAGCTTGATTTTGCGCGGCCCTGTATCGCGATTGAGCGCGCTCATCAACCCGGCGCGACCGCTCGCCGAGAGGGTGAATATGCGATAGCCCTCGCGTTCGAGCTTGGCTCTGAGGTCATTCTCAGAGGTCGCTTCTATTTGTCGCGTCACGACTTCGCCCGTCGGAGCGCCCAGACGGCAGGTGAATTCAGCCATAGCGATTATCCCGGAACCAGCCTGATAGCCGGTTGATCTTTGAAGCTTCAGACAGCAAGCCGAATGATAACATAACCCGCTTGCGCCGAACCAACTCTGTTGTTTCAAACACCCTCTATACACGCTCGAATCCCCGTCGGGTTTCAGAAGTGTCGCGACATTCATGTCGCACATGATTTTCATGCAAAAAAAACTTTTCCAGCAATCGCTCCCGCCTGCTGGTATAATGGGCCAACGCGAATGACGATGCGCGGGTTTTCCTTCGGCCCTTGAAACTTGCGGCTTCCCGCTCCCCTGATAAGCCGCGCTGGTTGTAATGATCAAGGAGGTGCGTAACATAATGAACGAAATGAACGAATCGTCGCCGGACTCTTCTTCCTCATCCTCGAAAGACCTTGTCGCTCTCCTGTCGCAGAAAGTAGTCGGACAGTCTGCGGCCACCGAGTGCATAGTGCCATACATACACATGTGTCAGGCGGGGCTTGCTCCCGAAGGCCGACCCGCGGGCGTGTTTCTGCTCTTAGGCCCGACTGGGACGGGCAAAACCCGCACGGTCGAGGCTATCGCAGAAGTTCTGCACGGCAGTCCCCGGAATATTCTAAAGGTCGATTGCGGCGAATTTCAGATGGAACACGAGGTGGCAAAACTCATCGGCTCGCCCCCCGGATATCTGGGCCACCGCGAAACGCCGCCCATGCTCACCCAACAGGCGCTCGGCTCGATAACGACTAAGGAGTGCGATCTGGCGATAGTCCTCTTCGATGAGATAGAAAAAGCCGCGCCCACGATGACTCGTCTTTTGCTTGGCATACTCGACCGGGCGATACTGAGGCTTGGCGACAACACAACGGTGAATTTCGAAAAGAGCCTGATCTTTTTTACTTCCAATCTCGGCGCGCGTGAGATGATGAAAGAACTAAGGCCCGATTTCGGATTTCAGGCCGGAGTGACAAAGAGGCGCGACGAGCTTGTGAACAAACTGGAAAACATCGCGCTCGGAGCCGTCAGAAAACGCTTCTCTCCCGAATTCGTCAATCGCATAGATGCCGTCGTCACCTATCAGCCTCTCGATGAGGAAGCTCTCTCGACCATACTCGATCAGCACCTTGATGAACTTCAGCACCACGTCAACACGCGGCTTGGCGCTCGATGCTTCACACTCGAAGTCCCGCCCGACAGCAAGGAGTTTCTGCTCAAAAAAGGAACGAGCGAAGAGTACGGCGCAAGGGAGCTTAAACGCACCTTGCATCGACACGTGACTCAGCCCCTTGCCACGCTCGTCGCTACGGGGCAGATAGAGCCGGGCGCGCGAGTGCGGCTCGATATGAGCGAGGACAGCGAGAGCCTCGTCATTCACATGGTCACGAGCGAGAGCGCGAAGGCTGCGCCTCAAAAGCCGACTGTGCTGATCGTCGATGATAATCGCGACCTGCTACTTTTTCTTGAACGACTGCTCTCTCAGGAAGGGTGGACGCTGCTCACGGCGCAGTCTGCCGGTCAGGCGCGCGATATTTTCAATCATCAGCAGCCTGATGTCGTTCTGCTCGATTACATGCTGGGAGATGACGACGGCGTAAAACTCGGACTGCATTTCCAGCGTCAGGTTCCTCAGACGCGGGTGATAATAATGACGGGCGGCAATCTTGCGCCTGAAGAAGAGATGGTCTGCCGCGAGCGCGACTTTCCGGTTTTGTTCAAGCCGTTTCTCGGCACAGATGTTTTGAATCTCATTCGCTCGCGCGCCTTCAAAGTCTCAGCCGCCTGATCGACGACAAGGCAAAAGGCAAAAACAGAAATTCGCGCAGTATAAGGCTATTTGAGGATAGTCGAAACGGTTTTTCAACTTTTGCCTTTTGCCTTTTTACTTTTGCCTTAGTTGCCCGCCTTTCAAAGCGCGTGCTAGTATCCGCATTGCTCTACCTGCAAGGCGGAGGTTATCGATTCAGTGTTATCAAAGACGCTCTCTGCGGCGCTCTGCGGCCTGCTCCTCGTTGCGCTTCTGTCGGAATCCGTTTTCGCGCTCGTAGATCAGCTTCCGCAGGAATCAGAGAAAAAAACAAAAAAGAAAGATCGCAGAGATCGCGCTGACGACGACGGAGGACTTCCCAACACAAAGGATTCAAAGCCATCCCCCGCCGATGCGGTCGTGATCGAATCCGACAATCAAACGAAAAACGGCGACATACTTTCAGCCACGGGCTACGTCAACGCTGTGCTTGAGGATATGCGGCTTCAGGCCGACCGCGCCACTTATAACCAGGTCACGGGCGATATGGTCGCCGAAGGCAATGTCATATTCGATCAGGGAGAAAATCAGCGCGTCACCGCCCGTAGAGCCGAAATCAACTGGAACTCGCGCCGCGGCACTTTCTGGGAGACCACCGGATTTACAAATCGCACGCAGACGGGCGATTACATTTACTTCGTCGCCGATAGGGTCGAAAAGACCGGCCCTGACACTTACGAGCTTTACGAAGCGAGCGTGACCGCCTGCGAAGACACTGTTCCGAAATGGACTTTCACCGTCAAGCGGGCCGAGCTTAAAAAGGACGACCGCCTCATACTTCATAATGCCACTTTTCGCGTCAAGGGACTGCCCGCTTTTTATCTGCCTTATGCCTGGATACCGGCGACGAGCAATGAGCGCAAGAGCGGATTTCTAATACCTACGACCGGGACTTCGAATCAAAAAGGGCGCACTTTCAAAACCGCTTACTACCAGACTCTCGGACAATCAGCCGACATAACTATTCGAAACGATATCTACACGGCGCGAGGGCTGGGATTCGGCGCGGAGTTTCGCGCGCAGACCGATGAGCGGTCTTATATGCGGCTCGGAATGTTTACGGTCAAAGACCGTTTGTTCGGCGAGCCGGGTACGGATCAGGGCGGAACGGCTTTCGTCGCCGACGCCGTGCAGTATCTTCCAAAGGGGTGGCTCGCCGTGGGCAATGTGTCTTTTGTGACGAGTCTCCCTTTTCGCCAGGTCTTTTCCGACGACATCAGTCAGGTCATAGACCCGCGCCGCGAGTCTACTTTCTATGTCAACAACAACACGCGGGATTTCAGTTTCCATTTTCTGATGGCCAATGAGCGGACGACGCTCTTCCGCCCGGACGCAGATCAGAACCCGGAGCTACCGCCGCGCACGGGCGAAAACTTCGATATAAAAATCCGCCAGCTTCCGCAACTCGATATGACCCTCTATCCGCGTCGCGTGATCGAACGGCTTCCGATTTATTTTTCGCTCGATGCAAGCCTCGGCGCACTGAAGCGCGAAGAAGTCGTAGACGACAATGTAGTGCTGGTAACTCCGGCTGCGGTTCAGCGGCTCGACCTTCAGGCGAAAGTCACCGTTCCTCTGGCCACGTTTGCAGGCATAGCGATCACACCTACTGTCACGGCGCGCGAGACTTTTTATTCTAATAGTCGCGATCCGCTCGTGCCTTCATTCGACCCGCAGAAGTTCGCCCTGCTGCCCGTCGATCCGAGACTCGACCCGACGCGCGTGGAATTCAACCCGGATGTGCAACTGTTTGATCGCAGCCAGTTCAATCCAATCACGCCTGACAATCTGTCGCGTCGCTACTTCGAGATGGCCGTAGATATACGCCCGCCCGCGCTCGAAAAAGTTTTTCAGCGTGAAGACGGGTCTCGACGGTTCAAGCACCTCATAGAGCCTTACATCACATATCGATTGATCCGGGGAATAGGCGACCAGTTCAACCGGATCATCCGCTTTGACGAGCGCGACGCGGTGGCTAACACAAATGAATTCGAATATGCGCTGGTCAACCGCTTCTTCATCACGCGGCGCGCTTCCGAGATAGGTCGTCGAAGGCGACGTCAGCGCGATCAGTCTGATGATGAAACCGACACTGTGAAACCTGATCAGGAGAAGAAGAAAAGGAAGGGAAAAAAAGAAGGCGCTGAGGCCAAAAGCGAAACGCCTGAGCAGATTGAAGCGAAAAAGCAGAAGCTCGAAACAGGCGAGCAGGCCGAGTTGGGCCGTCAGAAAGAGCAGAAGCGGGCAGACAAATCTGATCAGGAAGATGAGGATGAAGCAGAAGACACCTCGCCTGTTCAGGCGTATGAGTTTCTGACTGTCAAAGTCGCGCAGAAATATTTCTTCGACCGCACTTTCGGAGGCGCGCTTGCGGAAGGCCGTCGCAATCAGTTTTATCCGATCAACACTCTGTCCGGGTTCACCTTCGGAGGGAGGGCGAGGAGTTTTTCTCCGGCTCATGTGGAAATCCGTTATCGCCCGCTATCGCTTACGTTCGCCGATATCAGGATGGACATCGGATCGGAAGACAAGGCGGTGCGCAATCTCACGGTGGGCGGAGGAGTGGGGGCGGAGAAATTCACTGTCTCGGCGAGCTATAACCTGTCGCGAAGGATCGATCTTTCGCCGAATGTGTTCGAGCCGGGTACTTTTGCTGGCAATCAGCTTACGACGACGTTTCAGTATGGAGACGAGACGCGCGGGTTCTACGGCGGGGCGCGCATAGGTTATGATTTCACGGATCGCTTCCAGGGCGACGAGATATCGAACGGGCGATTGAGAAACACGCGCAGCTTTGTCGGCTATCAATGGGACTGTTGCGGATTGCAATTCAACTACAACACATTCAAGGCGGGGCTTAGAAGCGAGAGCGCCTTTTCGTTCACCTTCACGCTTGCCGGACTCGGAAGTTTCGGGACTGATCAGTTCTCGCAGCTTGGCGGCGGGCGAGGCGGTCGCAGGCGCGGAAAGAAGTCGAGGCGCGACCCTTATGACAACTATTAGAGTGACAATTATTATCGAGCCGCTTGATAGTGACCCTTTCAGGTCATTATTATTGACAGGGTGGAGGTGGGGTGGTAAGTTAGCCTCGGAGTTCCAATCGAGGTCTGCCCCTTAAGAACATGCTATGAGGAAGAGCGGTTTGGTTTTCGACAACCGCAAAAAAGAGCTGCTCGCAACAATAGTGAGAACGCACGTCGCTACAGGTCAGCCGGTCGGCTCTTTTACTCTTGCGGAAAAATCGAGCGAGAGGCTTTCAAGCGCCAGCATTCGCAACACCTGCGCCGAGCTTGAAGGCGAAGGTTATTTGACTCATCCTCACACTTCTGCCGGACGAGTGCCTACGGATAAGGGCTATCGCTACTATGTCGATAACCTGATTCATCCCAAGCGAATTTCAAAGGCAGACGCGGCGCGCATCAATGAGCGATTGCTCGATGAGGAAACTCCTATAAGCCCCGAACGGTTTATGGAGCGCGCAAGCCTGATGCTTTCGCGACTTTCGGACAACATCGGCATAGTGATTTCACCGCCGATAACGAGAGAAAGCCTCCAGCACATAAATTTCGTCCGAATGCCCGACAGTCGCATTCTGGTCATAACGGTTTCGAGCGCGGGCAGGGTTCAGGATCGAGTCATTCGCCTCGATGCGGACTTCACCCAGGACGAGTTGAACTCGACGGCAAGATATTTGATGGAAAGTTTCCACGGCTGGACTCTTTCGGAAATTCGCGATGAGCTTGTCCTCAGACTCAGGGAAGCGGAGGCGCTCTATGATCGCTTTTTGCGCAACGCCCTTTTGCTTTGCACTCCGAGCGTCGAAGGTAGCGATCAGCCCGATGTTTTCATAGAAGGCGCTTCCAATCTGCTGACCAAGCCGGATTTTGGCGATACCGCTTCGCTGCGCGCGGTCTTCAAGATGCTTGAGCAGAAAAGCCGCATTGTCAAGATTCTCGACGAGTGCCTTGAAAGCTCGCGTCGAGAAACCATCGCCGTCCGAATAGGCAGCGAAAACCGGCTGACGGATATGCGTGAATGCGCGATAATAGCCTCTCCCTGTTTTTACGCGGGAGTGAGGGCCGGAAGCCTGGGAGTCGTCGGGCCGACCAGACTCGATTATGATCGACTGATCGGCATAGTGGATTATATAGCCAGACTGTTCGAGCGGACGCTCGGACAGCAATAAACTGATTACAACGCACTGATACCGGGATATAATGATGACTGGCGAACAGGAGATGAAAGGCGCAGCTGCTAACCAGGAGAGCGAGAACCGTCCGAGAGACATAGCGATAGATTTCGCTGACGAAGACGCCTCCTCGGATGAAGAAGTTCAAACCCCGCAACCGGAATCTTCCGAAAGCGAAGAAGGCGAGCGGCTGGTTGCGCAGGCGGAAGAAGATGCGGAAGCGGATGATATCGTAGACGATGATGTCATCGTGATTGACGCGAGCGAACTGGATGATTCTTCCCTGAAGGATTATTACAATGATCCGCCCGTTGCAGCAGGCGACGAACCTGCTGCGAAAAAGGATCAGCCTACCAACGGGGCGACGAGAGCGATTGAAGAACACGGCGGACTGGCGGTAGCCGATTTTCAGAATCAGATCGATGCGCTGACCCGCGACAAGACTCTGCTCTATGATCAGTTGCTGCGTCGTCAGGCCGAGTTTGAAAACTATCGCAAGCGAACCGAGCGCGACCGGGTGGACACTTATAATCGCGCCCGCGCCGATATCATAACGGAACTGCTGCCGGTCATTGATAATTTCGACAGGGCGCTTTCGAGCCTCGAAGCGAGCAGCGAAGACGCCGCCGGACTTCGCCACGGAGTTGAGCTGATACACAAACAGTTCAAGGATATTTTGACGAAACTCGGACTTGAGCCTGTCGAAGCAATAGGCTGCGCCTTCGATCCGCATGTGCATGAAGCGGTGGCAACAGAATTGACCGACGAACACGAAGAGAATACGATCATTGCGGAATTCGAACGGGGATACAAACTGGGCGACAAGCTGCTTCGTCCGGCGAAAGTTAAAGTGGCCTCCACCCCCGAAGATTGAAAAAACGAAGAGCGGCAAACTCTGAACACTGTTTGTCACTCTTTGTTGCGAACAACCCGCCCCTAATAGTTCATTACACCTGCACACCTGTTTGCACTCGTTAAAGGTGGGAGGACAAACCTATATGGGCAAAGTAATAGGAATAGACCTTGGCACAACGAACTCCTGCGTGGCCGTGCTAGAAGGCGGCGTCACTCAGATTATTCCAAACAAAGAAGGCGGACGCACCACGCCATCGGTGGTGGCGTTTACCGAAAAAGGCGAACGACTCATCGGACAGATAGCCAAACGTCAGGCCATAACAAATTCGGCTAATACCATCTACGCAGTGAAGCGACTTATGGGCCGCAAATTCCGCTCGCCGGAAATAGAACGCGCCCGACAGGTCTGTTCCTACGAGATAAGTGAAGCGCCAAACGGCGATTGCCGCGTCCGCGTTCGAGGGCGGGATTACTCGCCGCCCGAAATATCGGCCATACTGCTTCAGCGATTGAAACTCGCAGCCGAAGAATTCCTCGGCGATGAAGTGACCGAAGCCATCATCACCGTCCCGGCTTACTTCGACGACATCCAGCGTCAGGCCACAAAGGACGCCGGCAAGATAGCCGGTCTCAACGTACAGCGAATTCTCAACGAGCCGACCGCCGCCGCTCTGGCCTACGGGCTGGGCAAGCGCGATAACGAAAAAGTCGCCGTCTATGACCTCGGCGGAGGCACCTTCGATATCTCTATTCTCGAAATGAGCGACGGAGTCTTCGAAGTTCTTTCCACCTGCGGCGATTCGTTTTTGGGCGGAGAAGACTTCGATCAGCGAATAGTCGACTGGATGATCGAGACCTTCCAGCAGGAGACGGGCATAGATCTTCACTCAGACCGATTGGCGCTTCAGCGGCTCAAGGAAGCAGCCGAGCGCGCCAAGTGCGAACTATCGACGGCTACCGAGTCGCAACTCAACCTGCCGTTTATCGCCGCAGACTCGACCGGCCCCAAGCACTTCAACAAAACTTTGACGCGCGCCAAGTTCGAAGACCTCGTCCGCGATCTGGTCGAGCGCACGGTCGATCCTTGTCGCAAGGCTCTCGCGGACGCGAAGCTCAAGCCCGATGAGGTCACCAAAGTGCTGCTCGTCGGAGGTCAGACTCGCTCGCCTATAATCATCAGCCGGGTGAGGGAGATATTCAATCGCGAGCCTTCGATTGAAATCAACCCCGATGAAGTCGTAGCCATCGGAGCCGCGATTCAGGCGGGCGTGCTGACGGGCGACGTGAAAGACCTCATCCTCCTCGATGTCATTCCTCTCTCTCTCGGCATCGAGACGCGCGGCGGACTCTTCACCAAGATCGTCGACCGCAACTCCACGATCCCTACCAAGAAGAGCCTGGTCTTCACTACGGTCGCTGATAATCAGCAGGTCGTCGAGGTTCACGTGCTTCAGGGCGAGCGCGAAATCGCCAGTGGCAATCGCTCGCTCGCCAAGTTCGAGCTTGTCGGCATCGCGCCCTCGCCGCGCGGAGTGCCGCAGGTAGAAGTCACCTTCGAAGTCGACGCCGACGGCATAGTGGCAGTCGCAGCGCGCGACAAGATGACAGGTCTCGAACAGGCGATGAAAATCACTCCATCCTCCGGGTTGTCAGCTTCCGAGATTTACGACCTGATAGAAGAAGCGGGGCGCAACGTCGAAAACGACAAACGATTGAAAGAAGTCATCATCACGCGCAATCGGCTTGAGGGTCTGCTTCAGAACACGGTTCGCTCGTTCGGCGAATTCGGATGGATGCTTTCGTCTTCGGATCAGGAATTCGTTCGCACGACTCTCGACACCTCTCGCCGTGTGGCGCTCTCGGACGACGCGCAGGAAGTCCGCGTCGCGCTCGAACAGCTTGAGCAGGCCGCGCGACTCATCACCGACGCGATGTTCCGCCCGACGGGACTTGCGGCAGGGCCGAACTCGCCCAAGGAAGAAGATGCGGCTCCGTTGTCGGAATTGTCCTAGAGTTTGCTATAATCGGTTTTCAGTTTCCGGTCTGCAACTTCGAATCGCAGGCCGGACAAAAATTTTACAGGGAACTGGGAACTGAAATTTGAGTGGGAAAAGAGACTATTACGAAATCCTCGGCGTCGGGCGCAGCGCCAACGAACAGGAACTCAAACAGGCTTATCGCCGACTCGCCCTTACCTACCATCCTGATAAAAACCCCGGCGACAAGGAAGCGGAAGAAAAATTCAAAGAGCTGGCCGAAGCTTATCAGGTGTTGTCTTCGCCCGATCTGCGAGCGCGCTATGACCGTTACGGACATGCGGGCGTGGGAGCGAGCGCGGGACAGGGCGCAGGGCAGGGATTTGCCGGGTTCGAAGACATATTCGATATGTTCGGCTTCGGCGATATCTTCAATCAGACTGGTCGTCGGCGAGGCCCACGCCGCGGATCAGACCTCAGATACGATATTGAAATCTCGCTCGAAGAAGCTGCCACGGGACTCAAGACGAAGATTCGCGTTCCGAGGCTTGAAACCTGCGACGTGTGCAAGGGCAGCGGCGCGGCTGCCGGGTCTCAGCCCACGAAATGCACGACCTGCGCGGGCGCGGGACAGGTGCGCTATCAACAGGGCTTCTTTTCCGTTAGCCGCACCTGCTCGACCTGTCGAGGCGCAGGGAGGATCATTCGCGATGTGTGCCGCAACTGCCGCGGCGAAGGAAGGGTCGAAAAAGAGAGAAAGCTCGAAATCAAGATACCTGCGGGCGTAGACACGGGCTCGCGACTGAGGATAGCCAACGAAGGCGAAGCGGGAGAGCCGGGAGCGCCACAGGGCGATCTCTACGTGGTCATACACGTTCACGATCACGAATTTTTCGAGCGGCGTGACTCGAACCTGTACTGCACGGCTCCCGTTTCATTCACTCAGGCCGCCCTGGGGGCTGAGATAGCAGTGAGAACTTTGGATGGGGAAGAATCGCTTCGCATCCCCGAAGGCACGCAGACCGGAAAAGTTTTCCGTTTGAAAGGGAAGGGAATGCCTGTGCTGGGCGGTCGCGGCCGCGGGGATCAGTTCGTCGAGGTGGTGGTCGTCACCCCCACATCTCTCACCCGCGAGCAGCGGCGATTGATCGAAGAATTAGCTCGTCTTGAAAAAGAAGACGGCGAGGCCATTGATCGCGGAATACTCGGAAAGATTTTCGGCTGACTCTGCAATGTACAGCAGGCTGCCAGCCTGCTGATGCCCCAAATGTTCATGCTTTCAGGCAAACAGGCTGACCGATGGTTGTACGTCAAAGACTCCTCTTGATCGCAATCGCGGCTGTCGCGGCTTTCCCGACCTCTCTCGCGTCCAATGTTCAGATCAAAGATTCGATCTTCAGATCACTCGGATATTCGATCCGTCAAAGCGAAGATGTCGCTCCCAGCGATTGGGAAAAAGAGCAGTTCAATCTTCAGACAAAGCGAGTCAGGCGCATCAAAGCCATCAAACCTGTTCCCGGTTACACGGATACTTATCACCGCTTCACGATAACGGAAGAAGTATACGCGAGCGAAAGCGAAGCCCTCGCCCGACTGAATCGCTTGATGGAAAAGCCGCCCGGTATGAGCGCGGAGGAAAATAAAGCTTTTCCATTGCGCATAGGGTTTCAATGCCGCAGCACGGTTTACATCGTCAGCACAGACGCGGCTCTCTTCGAGTATGAATTGAATCAACTGGCGCGAAAGCTTCGAGAGTTTTGTAAATGAAAGCAAAGCCCTGGGAGCGCGCGCGGCTCGCGCGCAAGGCTTCAAACGTAGAGTCTGTGGAAAGCCCTAAAGTTTTGACTCCGCAAGCAAGCGCGCGAGCCGCGCGCGCTCCCAGGCTGCTCGATTTTCTCCGTGTCAACCTACTTTGCCGGAACCCTGGATTTCAGAAGCAGGTATACTGCGCGCAGTCATAAATCAAGTTCTTTGAGGATCGATGATCTGCTCCGATTTTATGTGCTTGTTTTGATATTTATGCGTGCTAAAAACCGCTGTGCTTTGCGGCTTTTCGTCTGTCCGACTCTTGAACCAGGAGGGCTAACGGGCGTAGAATTTGACCGCGCTTGGAACAGTTAGTTGAAAGTTGAGCGTCTTCTAAAAATACTTCCCTCGAAGGAGCCAGGAATCTATGGACATCAGCAATCGCTTTTCTCTCGTAGATTTCCTGGCTTATATGTTTCCTGGCGTCGTTGGCACGCTTGGGCTGTATATCTTACTCTTATTAACTCCGCTCAAAGATATACTTCAACATCTCTCCGCCGATCTTGCTACCGGCATTCTATTTCTCATTGTGAGCTTCATTTTGGGGATTGTGTTTTCAGGGTTCTCCGAAATGGCTATCAAGTGGCGGGAACCGGAGGAGCGATCCCGCATTAAGTCATCAATTCCTCTTTCCAATTTTGAGGATGATATTGTTTCCGCATTTGGGAATATACTAAAACCAAATCAAGAGAATGCTACTCAATGGTCAAAGGATCAATTCTACCTCTGCCGTTCGCTTGTCTTTGAGAAAATGCCGAATTGTACGCAGTTGATTCAACGGCAAATTGGACTGCGCCAGCTTCGGATGAATTTAGCTTTTCCAATAATTATCTGGTTCATTGCTGGTCTTGGCTGGGGCATACACCAAATCAGAAACAACGATCAATTCTGGGGCATAATCCTAGTCGCCGTTTCCATGTCATTCGTGATACCGGTATTTATTATGATTATGAATCGAATGGACAGCAACGAACGGCGAGAGGTTCGAGAAGTTCTTAGCGCCTTCTTGGCCGGTTATAGAACCGGCATCTTTGATAAATTCAATAAGGACAAGTAAAAATCTTTCCTGTGATGCGCCAGCCGCCGACAACATGTTACAGGCGAGCGCGGGAAGCGCAGATCATAACGTAACGCCAATGCCGTTCCCGCACCGCCTGACGGTGAGCGTTAAGCGAACGAGGTGAGAAATAAAATAAAGGAGTGGAAAATGGCAACAGCAAACCAATGGAAGATCGTATCTATCGAACCTGAACCCAGAATGCCCGACAACATCAATAAAGAATTCCGTCTGGTCATCGTCCCCGGCGGCAAAGTCACGGATGTCGTCTCACAACGCCCCGCCTTTGCCAAAGTGAGAGAATTCGAAGTCGAGGCGGACGAAAAAGACAGGCTCGAAGTGAGAGTGAAGATTCATGGCATGAGCGCAGGGACATTGAATGTGCCATTCGTGGTGAAACTGGAAGGCGGGGAAGTCGGATTCACCATCCGAGTGGTGGGCTGAGAGTCGCATGGACGCATGAACAAATATACAGGGAGTAGCTTCGACGATTTTTTAGAAGAGGAAGGTATTCTTGAGGAAGTCTCCGCTAAAGCGCACAAGCGACTGCTCGTCCTCCAACTCGCTGATATCATGGAAGAGGCCAATATCAGCAAGGCGCGGCTGGCCAAAAGATTGCACACCAGCCGGTCACAGGTGGATCGTTTGCTCGACCCGAATAACACATCAATCACGTTGGAATCATTGGAACAGTTAGCCCGCGCTGTTGGCAAACATCTCAAGATAGAATTGGCGTGATTCTGATCGTCGAATCGAGCCTTGCGTCTAAGCAGGGAAGTTTCTCGCGCGAATTCATCGAACTCGCGCGAGATCGAATTGGCTGAAAGCACAATCATAAGACTCCTACTTCGTCGCAAGTATCAGTGGCGAGGGCGATGGAGCTTCTATCGTCGCCACTTTTCTAAAGCCCGCTTCTTTGAGCCACGCGCGATATTCTTTCATCGTAAAAACGCTGCCCTGCTCGGTGTGAACCAGCATGTTCAAATCGAACAGCAGCGGAAGCGGCGGGCCTGTGCGCGTGTCGTTCGGAATCATCTCGGCTATCAAAAGCAGGCCGCCGTCTCTCAACGAATCGAAGCATTTTCTGACGAGTTTCTTTCCCCACTTCTCGCCTTCGGAATGGATTATGTGGCCGAGTATCGCCAGATCGTATCCTTTTCCGAAAGCCACCTGTCGAAGATTGCCTTCGATGTAATCGTATCGATCAGAGACATTGAAACGATCCGTGAACTGACGAGTCACCGCCGTCACTTCAGGGAAATCCACTACGGTCACTCGCGCATACTCGTTCGCCTGAGCGAAAGGCAGCGACCACGCCGCCGATCCTGCCGCCACATCGAGTATGCGCGTAATTCTTTTGCGCGTCTTTTCAGACAAAGCATTGAAGGCCGCCTGCGCCGCGCCGTAACTCATAGGAAAGATCGCTGCGACGAGTTTGGGAAAAAAATCGCGTCCGGCTTCTTCCGTGTCGACGCCGATGATGGGGCGACCGCTTTTTACGATATCGGTAAGATGGCCCCAGCCCTCCCAGGTCATCTTCGTCTCATAAACGAAATTGCCCATAAACGGTTCTTTGCCGCGGACGAGAAACTGTGAGGCAACAGGCTCTAGTCGGTACAGGTCTCCTTTTTTGTTGAGGTATCCAATCGCGATGAGGGCGTCGAGCAGAGGTCGCATCCCGCGCTCTGATGATCGCGCGGCGCGGGCTATTTCCCTGAGCGTGCGTTTGCCCGCATTGATGTGAGTGAAGACATCAAGCTCGACTCCGGCAACCAGAGCCTGAGTCGCTTTTGCCATCCATAAATCCTGTATGATTTTTTCCGGGCCTGTCTGAGGCATTGACTGATTCATTGATCTCTCTCCTTGCTGAGAATTAAGCGGAAGAAGATATATCAGGCAGACAGTCAAATCAAACTGCGCGGCTCGAAAACTCTGGACTGACGGCTCAAAGCTTGTAGAATTATTCTTGCCCCTGGGTTTTTCACCGAGGGCGCCCCTCTCGAAACAGCGAATGCTCATTTAATTTGTGAAAGTACAGGTGCAGTTGATGCCTCGCAAGAAGATATTGCTCGTAGATGACGCGGAAACCATCCTGATGATGGAGCGGATGATACTCGGCAGGGACTACGACCTCATTATCGCCAAAGACGGGCAGGAAGCCGTGGAGAAGGCGCGTGTGGAACGCCCCGACCTGATCCTCCTCGACATCGTGATGCCGGTGATGAATGGCATCGAAGCCTGTCGGATGATTCGCTCTGACGAGTCGACCTCAGATGTACCCGTCATCATGGTGACGACGCGCGGCAGCGAGGATATTGTGAAATCAGCCTTTGAGAGCGGCTGCAATGAGTATGTCACAAAGCCTATCAACAAGATCGAACTTCTCAACAAAATCAAAAATCTGTTGGGCGAATAGTAAAGGAGCGACATGAAAGACGAGGATAAAGGTTCTTATGTTCATCGCGTTCGCGAAGACACGCAGCGGTACATAAAAGACCTGCTTGGCGAAAACGAGAGATTGCGAAACGCCGTGGCCGTCCTCGAAGATGAAAAGCGACATCTGGAAGCTCAACTCGACGTTCAGGCGAAGATGGTGCGGCAGGAGATCGAGCGCCGCGAAAAAGAGAAGGCCTCGCTGCAAAAGCGATTGCAGGAGATCGAATCCGAAAGCCTGCGCTTTATCGATCAGTACTCGAAAGTCGAACAGCATAACGCCAACCTGGCCAACCTCTACGTCGCAAGCTATCAGTTGCACGGCACGCTCAACCGCGAAGAGGTGCTTTCAGTCCTTCAGGAGATCGTCATAAACCTTATCGGCTCTGAAGAATTTGGCGTCTTCGAATTGAATCAAAACAAAACTTCATTCCACCTCATAGCCTCCTTCGGCATCGATGCGGACAGGCATAAAAACGTCTCTGCCAGTTCGAGTCTGATAGGACGCGCGGCTCTTTCGGGCAAAACCTGGATCAAAGGACACGGTGAAGCGGCAGAGGGTCTTGAGTATTCCGACCTGTTGGCCTGCATCCCGCTCAAACTCGGCGGGCAAGTCACCGGAGCCGTAGCCCTTTTCAGTCTGCTTTCGCACAAGCCGGAGCTTGAGGAGGTCGACTATGAAATGTTCGACCTGCTGGCCACACACGCAGCGACGGCGCTCTACTGCACGGAACTGCACGCGGCGAGAGCGGGAGCGTCGGAATGAGCTAATTGTCGAGTATCTCTCTCACTTTCCGCGACAGAGCATCGGGCGTAAACGGCTTTTGCAGAAGCGGCACGCTTGCGTCCAGAACGCCGTGACGGACTATCGCATCGTCGGTGTAGCCTGACATATAAAGCACCTTCATTCGCGGACGTATCAGGGAAACTTTTTCAACAAGCTCGCGCCCGCTCATCTGCGGCATCACCACATCAGTCAGTAAAAGGTCTATGGATCGCTGGCCGCACAACTCCAGCGCCTCGAATCCGTTGGCAGCTTCAAGCACCGTGTAGCCTCCGACGCTCAAAATGATACGGGTCAGCTTGCGCACCGCCTCTTCATCCTCGACCACGAGTATGGTCTCCGAGCCTTTGGGAGAATGCGCCTGCGCGGGAGCGACGGATTCGGCCTCTCTTTCCTCCGCCATGGGGAGGAGAATTCTGAATGTCGTGCCGCTGTCGGGCTGGCTCTCGACGGTGATATGTCCTCCGCTTTGTTTGACGATCCCGTAAACGGTCGAAAGCCCCAGTCCTGTACCTTTGCCTCTCTCTTTAGTGGTGAAGAAAGGCTCGAAGATGCGCAGGCGGGTTTCTTCATCCATCCCGCAGCCCGTGTCACACACCTTCAGCCTCACATAACGGCCAAGTCGGGCGCTGACGTGCTTGCGAGCGTGGTTTTCATCTATAAGAGTATTGGCGGTTTCGATTGTAAGAGTGCCGCCCCGCGGCATGGCGTCGCGGGCGTTGACCGCCAGGTTCATTATAACCTGCTCGATCTGACCTGGATCGGCCTTCACCCATCCGAGGTCGTCGTCGAGACGGGTGACGAGGTTTATATCTTCGCCGATGAGTCGGCGCAGCATATTGATACTGTCGGTAATGACCTCGTTGAGATCAAGCACGCGCGTCTGAAGCACCTGGCGGCGACTGAAGGCGAGGAGTTGGCTCGTCAGCATCGCGGCTCTCTTGCCCGCTTTGCGTATTTCTTCGGCATCCTGGCGGAGAGAATCGTTGCCGGACAGTTGCGCGATGATGATGTCGGCGTAACCGTTTATGGCCGTGAGCAGATTGTTGAAATCGTGAGCCACTCCGCCCGCCAGCCTTCCTATCGCTTCCATTTTCTGCGACTGGCGAAGCTGCTCCTCCAAAGATCGTCGTTCGGTGATGTCTTCGACGATGACCTCTAATGCTTCGTAATGTCCCTGATCGTTTTTCAACGCTCTTCCGCTCAACCGGACTGTGATCGCCGAGTTGTTCTTGCGCCTCCATCCGACCTCGATTCCCTCGAAGGATTCGGCCTCCCGCTGTCGCAGGAATCGTTTGCACTCTTCCTTGTCGAGAAAGATGTCGCGGGTAATGTCGAGGGCCATAAGCTCTTCGGCTGAATCGTAGCCCAGCATAGAGACGAGCGCAGGGTTTACTTCGACGAATCTGCCTTCGGGAGAAGAGAGATAAATTCCGTAGACGGCGTTTTGAATCATCGAGCGATATTTTTCTTCAGCCGCGCGCAGTCGTCTTTCGGCGCGTTTTCGCCCCGTGATGTCGCGAACGGTCTTGACCATGTAAGATTTGATGCCGATATTGAAAACTGAAACAGCGGCTTCGAGATCGATCAGAGAACCGTCTTTTCGCACGCCCTTGAATTCATAAATCGACGGGGGCGCTTCTCCGCGCAATCGCCGCTTGCCATATTCGAGGATTCGAGGGATATCTTCCGGCGAGACGAGTAAAGAAAGATGTTTGCCTATAACCTCATCCGGAGTGTCGTAGCCGAGGAGGAAGGCATTAGCCCGGTTGGCATAGACTATGATTTCATCTTCTTCAACAACTATTCCGTCGCGTGAGGCTTCGAAGATGGCTTCGAGCCATAGACGGCTTTTATGAATTTCTTCTTCAGCCTGTTTGCGCTCTATCGCTTCGGCCATCACATTGGCGAGAGATTGAAGGAAATTCACATCGTCGAGCGTGAATTTCCTTTTTCTGGTCGTGTGCGCTCCGATAACGCCGAACGGTTTATCTTTGCCCGGTATCAGAACCGTCAATGCGCTGACAACTCCATGCTCGCGCAGAGCCTTTGGCCCCCTGAATCGCGTTTCCTTCATCCAGTCTTCGACTATTATCGGTTCGCCCGAAAGCAGCGTGAATCCTGCCTGTGATCCCGTCCCCGCTCGAATCTTCGCGCGACCGATATGCATATCTTTCCATCCAAAGCCCGCCCTCAGAAGAAGATTATCGCCGTCGGGAAGCAGTTCGAAGACGCTGCAAAGCTCAACATCGAGGCATCGCGCTGCAATTCCGGCCGCCTCATTCATCAGAGCCGAAAGCTCGATGCTGGTCAGAGCGCGCTGGCCCAGTTCGGCAATCGCTGCCTGTTGAAGAGCGTGGGTTTGAAGCAACTCTTCGGCCCGCTTGCGCTCGGTTATGTCAATAATGGTTCCCTGCACGCCTACAGGCTTACCACTGTCGTCTGTCAGAAGGCTGGTATTGGCCAGCACCCAGACCGGGCTCCCGTCTTTGCGCTTGAGGCATAGCTCTAAATCAGTCAAAGCCCCTTGCTCCCGCAACCGGGCTGCAAGCGATTCCCGGTCAGCAGGATCGAAGTAGAAGTCCCGCACCGTCAGGCTGACGACTTCCTGCGGAGAGTCATAACCGAATATGCGGGCGAGGGCTTCGTTGCATTCGTGAATGTTTCCGTTCAGGTCGCTGCGATAGACCCCGGCCAGATTGCGCTCGAACAACATGCGGTAGCGGTTTTCAGAGGCTTTGAGCAATTCTTCCGCCTTCTTGCGCTCGGTGATATCTATAGTCGTGCCGACCAGATGCGTGGGGTTCGAATCGGTGTCTCTGATCAGTTCAAACGTACCATTGAGGTAGCGGAGCGGGCCTTGTCGAGGGTCTGTGCGAAAATCGACGCTGACCGCTTTGTCGCTCCACATTGCAAGGTCTTGCGCATCGACGATCAGATGCCGGTCTTCGGGGTGAATCAGGTCGAGGAATTCGGAGGAAGAAGGCGGCCCCTGCTCGATGTCTCTTCCGAATATGCGATACATTTCCTTCGACCAGAAGTTTGTCAGAGACTTGATATCGAGTTCCCAACTTCCGAGATTCGCCCGCATCTGGGCCTGTTCGAGGCCAACCTGACTCTTGCGCAAAGCCTCTTCAGCCCGCTTGCGGTCAGTGATATCGAGAATGGTGGCGAGTATGGCTGGCTCTGCCTGAAAGCGGAAGACGCTTGAAGATATATCGCCCCATCGCTCTTCGCCCGATTTGGTCAGATACTTTATGTCGTAACGCGACGGAACCGGCTCGCCGCGCTGTCGGGCAAGGCCGCGCTCTCTGACCAGATCGCGAAAATCCGGATGAAGCATATCCCAGAAACTCATGCTCAACAGTTCATCTCTTGTGTAACCGCTCATCGACTCGGCGGTGGGATTGACATAGACGGTTTGCGCGCCCCGGACGATGCACATCGCTACGGGAGAGACTTCTGCCAGAACGCGGAACTTCTCTTCGCCTTCACGCAAAGCCTCTTCAATTCGCTTGCGCTCAAGGATATCCGATTCCAGAGCGCGATTGAGCCGCTCAAGGCGGAGCAGTTCATCTTCGAGTTTACGGACGAGCGCCTCGTTGTGCTCGCGGAGGAAAGCCATCTCGTCTTCCACAGGCGAGAGATGCTCGATCTGTCTTCCTGCTCGTTGCTCTTCTATGGCCTCGCTGATGATCCTTACCACCTCATCGGAATGGGCAGGCTTGGCTATGAAACGCTGCGCGCCGAGCCTGAGCGCAAAATCTCTGTCCTTTTGGTCAGTGTAGTTGGCGGTGTAGAAGACCAGCGGGATATTCTTCAACTGCTCATCTTTTTTACACTCCCGACACAACGCGAAGCCATCCATCACAGGCATCAGCACGTCGGTGATGATCAGGTCTATCGGCTCGCGACGCGCAATCCTTAGAGCTTCAGCTCCGTTTCGCGCCTCGACTACCTCGTAGCCATTGGCGCTCATCATCTCGCTCAGCATGGACAGGATCACCTCATCATCATCAACTATGAGCAGCTTCATAAACCTCCTCCGAAAAGTCCGGAGTCTGGAATCTGGAGTCAGAATAGGCCCGAGCCTTGTGCGATTGGCTCGTGCCTCCCGGCTCTTCATTCTTTCGGTCGGCTACCTGATGGCGCAAGGCAATGATCCCTCATGGATATACTTCTCCTGGGCGGCCCTTCCGCTTCAGCAAAGACCGGGAAAGAAGCCAGCCGACTCCTGGCCGACGGGCGCTTCATAAAATTTTTTACGCAACCGCTGATGATAGCGGCGGACTAAGGGGCGACTTCCAACTCAAAACTGAGGGCAGCGATCTCAACCAAATTACAGCTAAAATTATAACATGGCGAAAGTCGGCTGGCATCGGTTATGAACTGAGAAGGTAAAGAAAGCGCGATTCAAACGGCGAGCGGGATGCGAGCAGGCAGTAAAAAGATAAAGCCGGGTGAGTCAACTCACCCGGCTCTGAGCGTTCGGCAGTGAGAGAGGTTCAATCCCTGAACCAGGACATAGCGACAGGCGCTGCCCCGTCCACCCTTTGTATCTGGACCGAACTCGGCGCAGGCGGCGGTCCTAAACTGTAGGATGTGCCGGGGAAGAATGGCGGCGCGAATTTCCCTCCTGAGAATCGCACGTCGAAAAATATATCGCGATAGTTGTAGCCGATATTATTTATCTTTGCCTGTACGCGGCTGCCCACCAGCTTCCAACGGTCATTAGTGCCGGGTTTGGTGCCGGTATAAACTATCGAGCCTTCTATGCTGCCTCCGTCATCTGAGGTCTTGCTGTTGAAAGTGACCACCGCCGCGTCTATCTCAAGGCTGCGGCCCGGTCCGCCAACATAGCTCGTATTAGGCTCCATCTTGAGGTTGCCATTGTTGGTGAATATGCCCAGCACATTTGCTACGGAATCAACATTGTTCGTAGGCGAGCCGTCTGATTTGACGACCGCATCGGCGTACTTGATATCGCCTGTAACAGTGATATTTCGCTGCGCAGTTATGGTCAATTGTGTCTTGGCCGCTATGGCTGGCCTGTTTTGCGAACTGGCTTTGCCGCCGCGCAAGCTGTTAATGCTGCCGTTTACGAACAACGATGCTGCTGGCCTGGGGTTAGCCGCATCGCTCTTGTCGGTGAACACGCCGGAGAAGGCTCTCGGAGTTCCGTTTCCGGTTGAGATATAGGTTTTGTTGTCGGTGTAGCTAGTGCGAATGGTCGTCGTCGTCGTGGTATTGCCCTGCGTTTGTTTGATTACGTAAACCTGATCCCCGTTGGTGTCGGCGTAAAGCTGCATATCCGACGCATCTCCCTGCACGTATATTCCGGCGCCGGACATCGTGCTTCCGTCGCTCGATGAAATATAAACGCCATTAGAGAGCGAGTTGCCGTTGACATTGGGTTTAGCGCCTGAAGCATCGCGCAAATTCTCGGCTAACGCTTGAGCCGTAACGCGGCCTGATGCGTCGAATATTGGCAGCGGATCGCCCTGATTGTTTGTCGGTATGACCGCAGGCTCGTCGATTGGAGAGCCATCGGCTTCCAGGTCGGTTATTCCAGTTCCGTTTATCACCGCGTACTCCTGCGAGAAATTGTTTTCCGGCAACGGAACCGGAGGAATTTTCTGGTAGCCGTCCGCGCTTATGTCTATGCCTGCTATATCCGTTCCCGGTATGGATCGATTACCGCTATCATATCGTATGTTGTCGTCTACCTGCGACACGACATTGCGAAATGTAACATTTCGGTTTGAAAGGTAGGCGAAGTGAGTGTTGGTATGCACGGGGCCGGTGAATATCCCTGATGCCAGAGCCGCGCTTCCGCCGTTGTCGCCGATATCGAAGAAGGCTCCGAATCCGGAGAACTTGAAGCTGCGACTGGGATCTCCCCCGCTGCCTTCCAGTGTGATGTTTATCGAAATCTGTCCGGTTTCATTGACCGACGTGCTGCCTCCTGCTGTGGTGCTTCCGGTGACGCCGATCGCATATCGCAAAATCACCACCTCAGTTACCACCCCATTATTGGGCGGGGTCTGCGATACGTTGCCGGTTATTTGAAGCCGGGTGATTTCGAAGCTGCTGCCGTTGAGTTGATCGAATTTTTGGGCGCGCGCAGTCTGCCGGGAAATCTCATGGGTGCGAGCGCGAACGGCTGAATAGAACGGGTTGCCTCCCTGATTGACGTCATCCGGGTCCGGCACTACCTGAACGTCAGGGAAGGTCTGGCCCGGGCTCGCGGGGTTGGACCTGAAGAAGGGCGCCTGACCGAGGCGTATCTTCTCGATCTCTTCCGAGAGCGACTGAGTCAATGCCTGCCGCGCTATACCGATGCCCGCATCGGCTATGAAAAACGACTGTTCGCCGACGCGATGAATTTTGGTCGTGACCTGGTCTCTGGTGGCCGAAGAAACGACGGCTATCCCAAGGGCCAGCAACAGAGTCATCGCCAGCAGGGACACAATGAGAGCCACGCCGCGCTCATCTTTCTTTTGACAGATTTCTTGTTTCATAATTTTCCTAATCTATGTCCCACGTTTCCTCAGTGTTTGCGCTCAGGTTATTATTGCGCAACAGATTGAAATTTCTCGGGCTGGTTTCAAACCTCTGAATAGCCTGTCGGTATCCCTTATCGCCCGGATTGAAATCCAGTGTTTTTGCGCTTATTGTGAAGGTCACTGCGCGGATGTTCCTGCGGTCTGCCGGAGCGCTGCTTACTATCCCTATAGGATTTTCTCTCGATATAACACGGTATTCTATTTGAAAATCGGTTATGCCCTGAGCGACCGGGTACCAGGCGATCAGATCGTCTGATCGCTCAAGCTCGTTGGTAACGCGGTTGAGTCGGTACCCGATCAGGCTGCCAAGCAGAGCTAACCTTGAGTTGGCATAATCCGGTTCTCCCGTGTCGAGCGGCGAGCCAAATATACCCGGAGCGTTCAAGGCGTTCGTCGGGTTATGTATCAGCTGAAGCCTGTTCCCGCCTACGACCTGTCCATCATCAGTGAGAGCGAGCAGCATAGCATTATTGGTGTTCGAATTAGCATCGTCGTAACAGATGTAGTAGCGAGGAGCAGTCTGAAAGCTCTGGTAAATGGGCCTCAGGTTTCCATCCTGATCCAGATAGCCCATCTGTTGATTATCGCCGTTGCCTGTTATTTGCAGTCCGGCAGGTATATCGCACTGGAATACGGCGCTGCCTGCGGATTCTGTTTGCTCGCTGATTTCCGTAAAGGGCGCGAACGGGTCGCCGTTGAGTATAAGGATTTCATCGGGATTGCCATTTGCGCCGTCCTTATAGAATATGGCGGGAAAACTGCCATTAACGCGAGGCATTCCCATCCCTGCTGATTGAACGTCGCGCGTCAGCAGATCGACGACTGTGCGCATGTTTTGATTCATTTCGGTGACGCTCGATTCGGTGACGAAAACCTGCTGGTTTTGATTCGTCAGCGCAAAGATCGCGCCCATCAGCCCGACAGTCAAAAAGACAGCCATCATCAATTCAAGAAGCGAAAATCCTCTTTCATTGCTTGCTATCATCATTGCTCCTCCTCATCTCACCACGAACGCGCGGTCGTGAGCGTAGTCTCTTCTGCCTGACGACCTTGCGAGGCCTGAATCGCAACTACTCGAACCGAAATGATCCTGGTGTTAGTCAGTGTGGGATCATTCTCTATAATCCAATAGCGCGCATAAATCGGGGTCTCACCCTCCGGGATTTCAGTTGTAATCGTTCCTGTGGACGGATTGACAAATACAACGTCGCTGTAGTCATCTACTTTCGTTTCTTCAGTCAGCCCGCCGCCTACCGCAAATCGCTCATCTTCCCTCTCCAGAGCGTTCAATTCTTCAAGCTTTTGCTGGGCCAACGCGAGAGTCGTAGTGAATTGCTTCACCATGCGGTTCTGCCCTATTGCAAGAGTGAACAGACCGGCGAGAAAGAGCAACCCGACCATGGTTATGATCGAGGCTATCGCCACTTCCAGAATCGTGAATCCGTTTTGATTGCTTTCGATCTCTTTCATCATCTTCCCCTTGTCTTCATCAGCGGAGATTCCTGCTTCCATAGAGGCCCGCTCCCGGTTTTTATATGTCCGTTTAGTATGTTCTTGCTCTCGTATTAACCCATGCCTGTTCCGCATAACGGTATGAGCGTATGCCTCCGACGCTGCTCATAGTGACGGCCCTGTAATCTCTCCCGTTGCCGAGGAATATGGAAACGACATCAGGGCCGGCATTCACTCTTGGGAAGCCGCGCGCAGTGAAAGTCTGCAATGGATTGCCGTCAAGCGTCCCACTGTAGTGAGTGATATAGCCTGAGGTTGTTACGCCCTCCGGCGCAGCGCCTTCCTGTGCCGGTCGCTCGAAGCTGACTCCATCAGGCAATGGCACAAACTCGGTTCTGTCGACGGTGACAGCGTCATTCTGGTAAAAAACTACGCCGAGCCTGCGACCCCCAGGGTCAATAACAACTCCGACCTGTCTGCTTTGCGCCACTGCCTCGGTCTTCGCGCGGTTGAGAATATCGATTGTTTGCCTCATGCCCATGTTGAGTCTGTACTGGCGCATGGCGTTCGCTATACTCGGCACGGCAAACGCAAGGGCGACGCCCGCTATCACCACGACGAGCGTTATCTCCAGGACCGTAAAACCTTGTTCTTTCTTCGCTGTCCCATCACTCATACCTGTCTCCTCCAACATCCTGACGAAGAGCTTTCAGAGTAGTTTGCGATTGCCTCTACCCTTCAATAATTCTGTTACCCGCGCCTGTTGGAAAGGCAATAACTATGCCGGAATATTTCCATCCCTGTCAGAAAGACTCCCTGCTATCAGGATTAGTTCTATATTGAAAGGGAATAATCGAAAAAAAGAGCGTCCTCATCCCCCAAAACAGTAGGCTTTCAATTTGACCGAATCAGGTTCACCTTTGCGCAAGGCATTGCTTTGGGAATAAGAGATAAGTTCGTTTTTGTGTGGTACTTGAGGACTGGAAAGGATAAATCTCAAACATCAGGTTTCTGTAGTGTGAGAAACCTGTGCCTGCAATCGTTCTTCAAAATCCATGACACTAAATTGCACACTCTAGGTATACATCTACAACCCTGATCCAGAAGCGATGAGACATCATTTCATTTTATGTTTTCGCAGTTTCCTCCCTGCAAACGATCCTGTATGCAGCGGAGCATCTTGTCTTCGAAGGCGCCCTTGGACACGAGCGGCACCCACTGACTGCCGGTCGCTCCTTCCGTCATCCCCTCGAATTTTGCGTAGACGCCGACCTGACAGGTCTTTGTCGAGGCGGGGGTGATTTGAATGCGCAGCACATAACGTCCTTTCGACCAACTGCGCACCGCAGCCGCAGGCACCTCGCAGTAATGCTCAAGCTGGCTTCGGGTATGTATGCCTTTGATGAATATGACCGGCTTGGTTATGAAGGTGCATTCGCCGTTCGTAGGGTTGCAGTCTTCCTTGTCGAGCGGCATCTCGCGCGTTTCAAGAAGCTGGCGGACTAAAGTGAGCATCTCGTCGCGGGCCGCCAACAGGATGGAAGGATTCGGAAGCGGCTTTTCCGCTTTAGGCTTACTGAACTCTATCTGCGCGCCCGCAGCCATTGACAAAAAAAATGCAGGGACGAAGAAGGACTGGATGAAACGCATCACGCTTGTCTTATTCAACATTGCCTGAAATTCCTCTTTTGGGCTGGCGTATTGAAAGATAACAGCGTGCTGGGGTTTGTTCAAGAGAGGCCGGATTGCATTCGGGAAGTTCGACACGAATGGGTGGGCGATTAGGTGCGCTTTGTTGATTCGGTGAGGGTTCAGGCTGAAGATTTCCAATTTGCTTTCCCGCCCCATCCTGATGGATTCGAGGGGCATATTCGAATCCATCAGGGCCGGTTCGAAGCCGCGGGTTTGACTCTCCTGTTCATCGTTTGATCTGTCGCCATGAAAACAGCTTGATTCTTCCAATGGAGTTTCCGTCATTGAGTGTAAGCTCGAAGCTGCCGGTTATTATGCTTCTGTCCTTATCTCCGTTCGGGCCTTCGACGAGCGAGCCAGCTACATTCGAGTTGCTTTTGGCTATCACCTGTCCGTTTATGCTGCCATTGCCGCTGAGGTCGATCTGCTCGCCCGCGAAACTCACTCCCGTGAACTCGATGTTGGCCGTGAAATCGCCGCGAACGCGAATGTCTTCGACGGCAAACATCAGCGCGTCGATCTGAACGAAGGGCGGAAGCATAGGGGTCTGCAAATTGGTGAGGTTCGCGGCTATGCTCGGATTGCCCTGAATATCGATTGAGCCGGTGGTAAACATGGTAACGCGAAGCGGGTTCCCATTTGACCCGACGTTGCCCGTGATCTTCACGTTTCCTCCGTTTGGAGTGCTGGAACCGGGATTGGCCAGATTGTAGTTATCGGCTCCCACGACATAAACCGTGTGTCCGTTCGCCGAGTTGTTGGCTATGTTCCAGGGATTGGCGGCATTGTTGTAAGACCATCCCACATTCGACAGGTTGTTGACTCTGACCGGAACCCCCGTGCCGTCCGCCAGACGCGTGATGGTCACGCCCACCGCGCTTGCCTGCTGAACGTTGTTGCCATTGTCGGTGTCCGAATCGAGCGCGGCTGCAAGCAGACTGTAAGGCACGTTGAGACGCTCGGCCAGAGAAGTGAGACGCTGGGTTCCTGCGTTTCCGTTCCCGTTGGCGAACTGGCCGTGCGCGCCGTCGGCGTAGCTCGGGTCTATCAGCACCACGTCCGCTTTGCGGATCAGGAAATCCTGAAGGCGCGGGCTTGTCGCAGGCCCGCCCGGAGTCAGCGGGTCGGTGGTAACGAATTTGGGAATATCGAATCGCGCCTGTCCGCCGCCGTAAAAGCCTCCGACATGTCCAGTGAAGGTTCCGACGAGTTGCCCCGAAGCGGTAGCCGTCTGCTCGACATGCCAGTTGTTCCCGCCGCCGTTGCCGGTGATCAGATTGTTGTTTGAGTGAATAGCTCCATACGCGCCGCTGATTTCGCTGTTGCCCGATATTTCAACATTCTTTTCCGCGATGAATGCCGGAAAGGGCAGAAAGGCTATCCATCCTTCGAGCGTGACCGAGGCGTTGGCATAAGCGCCTGTCGAATAGATCACCAGGCGGTTGTTCTTATCTATGCCGGGGCTTGCGGCGTTCGGCGCTTGAAGCTCTTTGTAGCTCGCGCCGGGATTGAAATTCGGCACTCGCGGCTGGGCCGCCGATGACGAAGGCTCGTCATCTATCAGGCTCACTCGATAAAAGGTGTCCGGCACCACAGCGCCCGTGACCGCGTCGCGAAGCCCGTAGCCGTCCGCAGCCTCGTCGGTTATCATCACCGAGCCGTCCGCGAACTCGCTCACGTTGCTTTCGATGAATGGATTATTGCCCGTGAAGTAATCTGAACTGAGCGGCGACGGGCGAAGCTGAAGCAGAGTCGAAAAATCCGATCCCTTATAATTCGCCACGAGGCTGGCGGCATGATTGAGTCCCGCTTCAGCGGCCTGAAGCGCGATGGTCTGTGTCTCGTAAGTCTTGCTCACCCCAAGCTCGGATATGGCAGTCAGGCTTATGCCCATCGACATGGCGAGCAACAGGGCGAGAGTAAGCAGCGCCATGATGAGCGCCGCTCCCCGTTCATTACTTCCGTTCGTTTTTTCAGTGCGCATAACTTCACTCATCGGTTTCTCAATCTTATGGTTGCGGTGTAGCTGACCTCGCGGTATCGCGGGTCTTCTTTGTCGATCCCGTTCGGCACGGCTATGAGTTCTACCTGGATGGCCTTGTTCGTAAAGGTCGCGCCGTTCGGGTCGGTGAACTTCATGCTGATTATGTTATCCGCTATGGGGATGCTCCTGATAGGGGAAGACGTATTGTCATCCATCACTATGCGGCGATTATCTGTCTCGAGCCGCAGGGTCACATTTTCCGAAGTGACTATGACATCGGAATTGGATGAAACAGTCGTGGTATTCTGCGTGTCGCCATCGAGATCGCTCCTCAGTTGAATGGATGAGGAAGTCACCTGATTGCCCGATGATGTAGTGGGCGGGAGCAACACGGCGAAGTTGGTCGGGTTTACAGTCGTCGTCGATGTCGGATTCGTTCCCGACGAGCGGATTATCTCATTGAGCCGCGCCATGGCGAATCGCGCGTTGCGTTGAGCGTCGGCGTAAGCTTCTTCGTAGCGATAGGTCTGCTGAAATCGGTTCAGCAGGCCGAAGGCTATACCCATGATGACAGTCAGCACCAGCAGCGCGACTGTCACCTCCATGAGCGAGAACCCTTTTTGTCTTTCTGTGTTCATGATGTTAGTTCCTGACCATTATCGTCGAGACTGTGAATCCTCGCTCCAGATTGGAAGGCGGATTGATCTGCACGACCTTGATGGTGATGTACCTGAGATCGGGGGTCGCTCCCTGCCTGACCTGCCAGGTTATATCGAGGTCCCCGGCCGGAGTGTTGGTCACCGTCGCGCGATGAGGATTTTGAGGGTCGAGCGTATAGCTGTAAATCCTCGTCGGGGACTGGGAAGTCGCCGCGCTCATCGTCGAAGGGCTGCTCGGTGTTGCGGACGCAACATCGAGCGACCCGCCGACTGCGAGCGTAGGGTCTTCCGTGCCGGTGTTCCAGACCGATGTGCGGAGCCGGTCGACCTGATCCTGCGCGGCGGAAGCCAGCACGTTCAAAGCATTCGACGTATAGTTGGCGCGAGAGACATAGACCGAGATGCCCACGATAGAAACAAGTCCGATCAGGATCACTGAGACAGCGATCATCATTTCGATCAGGGAGAATCCGCTCTCGTCGTGTGAAGTTATGTTCTTCTCCTTCATGGTTTTTCTCTCCGTCATTCCACGCTGATCTTGCCGCGCAGATTGACTCTCACAGTTACGGATCGACCGCTGGATCGAAGCCCTATCGCCTGCTCCGTCTTGCCGATGGGCATCTCGCCGCGCGAATTGAAAGTCACCTTTATCGGAACATTGTTCGGAAAAGTCGCTGTGACCCCGCTCGACAGCGTACCCCAGTTGTATATTATCGTCGCATCCTCACTGTCGGTTTTGTCAGGAACTCCGTCGCCTTCGGCTCCGTCGAAATCGAATCCATAGAGAAGGGATGAGTTGTTGAACGAAAAAGTGACGTTGCGATTTTTCGCCATCGCCAGCGCGCGCACGGCGGCTATGCGCTCGGCCATGTGATCAGCGGCGCTGCGCAGATTGTATGCGCGGATCGCATTGCTGGCCATAGGGATCGCGAACGCAAGCACGACGGCCATTATGAGAACGGTTATCGTTATCTCGATCATCGTCAATCCCGCTTCCTTCAATCTTTTCGTTTCAGTAACGCCCGACATATCTCACCTTCTTTCAGAAAGTCGCTTGGAAGCAATCTCTGGTCGGCGGATTGGTTATCGACCGGGCAAGCTCACTGCGAAACTCACCCATCCCGCGCCGCAACTCTCCCATGTTCACGCGCGCTTCTTTTGCGATCTGTCCGATGGATTTGCCTTCCTCAAGTTTGCTCAGAATATCTGCGAGCGGTATATCCGTGCGATCTGCCATCAGAACTGCGGCGACGAACTGACCGAACGGAAAATCGGTGAGGCTTTCATAAGCGGCCTTGAGTTCCTCAGCCGTCCCAACATCAGTGTGCGCAGCCAGTATGCAGTAGACCATGTTGCGACCGAGTTGCTTTTCCGCATCTTCAGCTTTGCCTGCAAGCTTGCGCGCTTCCTTTTCGAGCTTCTTCTCTTCCTTCTTGTCTTTCCCCTGCCCTTGTCCGTGAATTTGAGATGCGCTCGTATGCGCCGCCGCCAAAATCAGCAGGCCGGAAGCCACAATCGATAAAAGTGCTTTTGTCCCAATCATACTCACCATCCTCCCTCTCTCAAGATGCTCAGCCAACAACAAGGCAAGATGCGTTCCCTTACTTCAACTCACCCCTTTGGGAATTGCTCGCTGAAGCCATGTTCGTTGACCGACGACCTCAAGCTCAGAATGAAAATGGCTGCTCTCTGACTCAATCAGGAATCGCTCAGGCGAGGTTCTTGTCTGCAACTAAGCAGTGAGCCGGAAAGTAAACTGCGATATTTCCGACCTTTGCGAATAGACACGCGCCTGCGGATCAGTCAGAAACACGGTCGACGCACGCGCCTGATCGCTACTGGATAGTTCGTCGAAATCAATCGTCATTCGAGACGATCCCGATCATAGTTGATGGCGGCGATCATCGATTGCGTAATAGTCAGCAGTCGCTGGAATGTTACGGAAGCATACGTATTGAAGAATGTGTGATTTAGGACTCAAATCCTGATCGGAGTAGGAGTCAAGTCCTATATGGTTTCGGCCCGATGGCTGTTATGGCGCACGTAACAGTAAGGGCATCACTCGCCCATCAGTTCGCGCACTTTGCGCATCAGTGCTTCCGACTGGAAAGGTTTTTGAAGGAAGTTGACTTCGCCTGCAAGCACTCCGTGTCGCACTATTACATCTTCGGTGTGACCTGACATGTAAAGCACTTTCATATCCGTCCGCAATGCTCCGAGCTTACGGGCAAGCTCTCGCCCGCTCATATGAGGCATCACCACATCAGTCAACAGAAGATGAATCCGGCCTTTGTGCTGCCAGGAAAGTTTAAGAGCTTCCTCGCCATCTGCGGCTTCAATCACCGTGTAGCCGCTGCCCTTGAGAATGCCCTTGATAAGCGCGCGCACTATCTCTTCGTTTTCCACGAGCAGTATGGTTCCCGATGACAGGCGCAAACTGCCGGAATGCGACCTGGTTTCCGGCTCGACGACTTCCTCTTCAACCTGCGGAAGATAGAGCCTGAAGGTCGTTCCTTTTCCCGGCTCGCTTTCGACCTGAATATAACCGCCGCTTTGATCGATGATTCCGTAGACGGTCGAAAGTCCGAGGCCCGTTCCCTTGCCCTCTCCCTTCGTGGTGAAGAAAGGTTCGAAGACGCGCGACAGAGTTTCCCTGTCCATCCCGCAGCCTGTGTCGCTGACCTTGATCATCACATAATGTCCCTGATGCGTGCGCGGGCTGTTGGCTTCGTCCAAAACCACGTTCGCGGTTTCGATGGCGAGGCGGCCTCCCTGCGGCATCGCATCGCGGGAATTGATGGCCAGATTCATTATCACCTGTTCTATCTGGCCGGGATCAGCTTTCACTTTGTCCAAATCGGGATCGAGCGCGGTGACCAGATCGACGTCTTCGCCTATGAGTCGGCGGAGCATATCGCGCATCTCTTCTATAACCGAGTTGAGATGGATGACTTTCGGTTGAAGCACCTGTTTGCGACTGAAAGCGAGCAGTTGGCGTGTGAGCGAAGAAGCGCGATTGCCCGCCTTGCTGATCTCTTCGATCTGGTTGCGCAGCGGATCATTGGGGTCGAGCCTTTGAAGCAGCAACTCGCTGTAGATGAGAATGACTGTGAGCAGATTGTTGAAATCGTGAGCCACTCCGCCCGCCAATCGACCGAGCGCCTCCATCTTCTGAGACTGACGAAGCTGCTCTTCGATGAAATCGGCTCTCTGATTGGCGCGCTCCACCTTCTGAAAATAAGCCCGATAGAACAGATACACGAAGACCATAAGCCCGACCGGGACGAGAAATGTGTAGTAACTGAACGTGCCGACGAGGATATATACGATCAGGGCGGACAGCCCGCTTGCCGCATAGCTTACGGATGTCCACAATAAGTTCTCCCGCCACACTTTCAGAAAAGGCTCATCGTTTGACAGCGCCAGATAAGCCGCGACCAGCGAGGTCGAGATGAAAAAATAACAGAGCGTGAAAAGCCCCAGCGCCGCCACCATCTGACCGATTGGCAGAATGGGCGTTATTCCCCCGAAGGATGGAAACAGCGCGCGTGTTACAAGACCAGCTCCTCCCATCGAAACTGCGCAGAGAGCCGCGTTATAGAGAATCTTGCGAGGCTTGTTGGTCAGCCTGAAAGAGGTGAATGTTCCGTCTACGACTTCGGCTATTACCGCCGCACTCGGCCCGAAAATAGCCGCGCAGGCAAAGGTGATGGTATCGCCCAGCGCCAGCCTTGCTTTGATTCCCGGTATGTAAATGGTTCTCATAGGCGATGCAAACAGCGCCAGAGCAACCATAGTCATCCATGTGAGATCGGAGACAGCTATTTGTTTCACTGCGGCCATCGCGAAAACCGAGACTCCAGCCGTTATGACGACCAGACTGAGAATGGCAAGCGCCGAATATGATTTACCCTGCGCTTTCGCGTGGACTGTTGCGGTTTCCAATTCTTCCCATCTCTGAGGGCGGTTTTCAACCAGCTTCACTCTGCGAGCGCCTGCTGTGTTGAGGAATAGACCAGTGAGCGCGATCGCAAACCAGATCGATCAAAAGGAGGGTCGCTTCGATCATCTCTGTGATTGTCAAGGGTCTGATCCGTCCTGCACGGGGATCATGGCGGAGGTGCTGTCACCCTGTCGCAGCACTGATAGCGCCTGCGCGCTCAACCCGGACTCGGACATCAGCGAGACGGCCAGGCTGTCCGAGAGAAGCACTTTATCCGAAATCGTCGTCCCATCCGAAAGCAGCACCTTGTCGGAAAGCGTCACCCCCGACAGTATCAGTATCCCGTTTATAAAAGTGGTCCCCTCCGACAGCATCACTCCGTCCGAGAGCAACACCTTGTCGGAAAGCAGAACTTTGTCTGAGAGCAATACCTTATCCGAAAGCAGAACTTTGTCTGAAACTATCACTCCATCCGAGAGCATCACGTCTGTGCCGTAGATGCCCTGATAAAAGATTATGAGATCACTTCCGGCGATGATATTCCATTTCTGAATCAGCGTTGCGCTCCAGACGAAAGTTTCACCCGCTATCGTCGTCGCGTGTTGCGGCGGCGCGCCTGTGAGGAGAGGATTTCCCACCACCAGACCTGAAAGGTCTTGCCTGATAAGACCGGCGAGCCTCACTGCTCCTTCAACGTTGAGGCAGCCTGCGCCCTGCTCAAGATTGTCAAACCCGGCGAGCGGCTGCGCGGTGTATTCGAGCGCGGCCTTGACCAGGTTCGGCGTCAAAGCCGGATTGCGCTGTAACAGGAGCGCAGCGGCTCCCGATACGGCAGGAGTGGCCATCGAAGACCCGCTCAAATACATCATCGCATGGTCGGGATTCGCATTCGTGCTGGCGTCGAGATCAGGCGCATCAGCGACAATATAGTTGCTGTGAGACTGAGCCTCTATCAGCTTGTTGCCCGCAGCGACCAGATCAGGCTTGATCAAGTTGTCGTAGTGCTTCACTCCATCCGTGTCGGTGTAAAACCCCCGGGTCGGCCCGCGAGAGCTATAAGTCGCAACTCCATCGTCAGAGCGCGCGTCTGTTCCCTTGGTGTTGGCCGCGCCGACTGTGATCGCCGAAGGTTCTATGCCAGGCGAGTGAATCGATCCGTAGATTTTATTGCCGTAAGAATCTTTGCCCAGATTTCCGGCTGCCACGCAGACCACAAGCCCTGCCTCGATTGCCTGACGCACTGCGCGGCATACAGGATCGTCCACATAAGAATCGACAGCCGTCATGCCGAAGCTCAGATTCAGCACTCTGATGTTGTAGGTTTGTTTGTTCGTTATGCACCAGTCGATGCCCGCAATCGCGCTTGAGGCTGTGCCGCGTCCCTGAGAGTTGAGTACGCGAACATTGATAATATTGGCAGCCGGAGCGATCCCTGTGTACGCGCCGCGCGAGATGTGCGCGTTGCCCGCAGCCATAGCCGCAACGTGAGTGCCATGTCCATAAGGGTCGTCGGTTCTTCCCTCGCCCGTAAAATCGACGCTGGCTGCGACTCTCGTCGTTGAGTTCGTGGATCGAAAAGCGTGATGCGAAGCGGCGACTCCCGAATCGAGAACGGCTATGCCTACGCCCTGGCCCGCTATCTGGCCGGTCGATTCATTGCCGTAACCTCTCGCCTGATCCGCGCCCGTGGTGGTTTCCAGATGGCCCATGACCTGAGTGTTTCTGTCACTGGCTATATAATCGATGTCGCTGCGCGAAGCCAGACCTCTGACGGCGCGAGCCGGGATAGCTACCGCGATCAGGTTTATGTTCCTGTAGGTTCTTCTTACGGCCCCGCCTGAACGCGCTATTGCTGACATCAGGTCTGCATTGGGATTAGCGCGCGGTTCGATGATGACTGAAACGATTTCGTTCGGGCGAGAGTCTATTTTCTCCTGCAGGTCAGCAGATAGTTTCGATTTCTTCGGATCTGAATGCGCAAGAATGGGATTTGCGGAAAGCAAACCAGCAGGTATGCCCGTTGAAAAGGCAACCACCAGAATATACACAATCAACGTGAGCGCAATCCTGCGTATCTTCATACAAAGCGCACTCGACTAACAGGCAAGTTCCTTTTTTTAGTCCTAAAAGGACTCTTCTTAGGGGGGCATTTCTGTAACTCGGCTCGGAGGCACCTCTATTCTATAGCCGAAAGGCGCGCTGTGTCATGACTAATCTTTGATTCACGAACTTCGCCGCCGAAAACTCAGGGGCGGAGCGGTTGAAATCCTGACATGCTTGAATGATACTTTATGCGCAGCAGATATGCCTCTATAGTTTCGAGTGTGTGCATAATGACTACTACATCTACAGACGACACGATCAGAGTCGCAATCGTGGACGACCACGCAATCCTTCGCTCAGGTCTGCGCATGTTGATAGAAACCCATTCGGGGATGCTGGTTGTGGGCGAAGCGGGCAATCGTGCGGAAGCGTTTTCTCTCGCAGAACAGGAACGCCCTGATATCATACTGCTCGATCTCGATTTGGCAGGGGAGAGCAGCCTCAACTTCATGCAGGATTTGATCCGGGTGAGCAGCGCGCGGATTTTGGTGCTGACAGGCGTTATCGAGCCGGAGCAGCATCAGCGCGCAGTAAGGCTCGGCGCGATGGGCGTGGTGTTCAAGGAAAAGTGCGTGCAGGATCTCATCTCTGCCATACGTCAGATCGACGCCGGTCAGGTATGGCTCGACCCCTCGATTATGACTGGACTGGTTGCTGACGTGCAGCGCAAACGCGACCCGGAAGCGGAAAAGATAAACGCGCTCACTGCGCGGGAGCGCGAAATAACCAGCCTCGTTTGTGAAGGGCTGAAGAACAGGGAAATCGCCGACCGATTGTCGATAAGCGAATCGACAGTGCGCAATCATCTGACTTCCGTTCTCAACAAGCTTGAGCTTTCGGATCGCTTCGAACTCGCTCTTTATTTCTATCGCCATGGGCTGGCCCGTCCGCCGCAATGATTCTTTATCTGGCAAACACCATCAAGCATCGATATAATCGAATGCCTGCGCGATTTCAGATCGCGCACGATCAAGATGAATCAAGCACGCTCACTTTCAATAAAACTCGCGCTCGTCGCGCTCGGCTTCGCTTTGATGCTTTGCTCCGACACGACCCGCTTCGCTGCCCAGGCGATATCCGCTCAGAAAAAAAAAACCGCTTACAACCCCGATCTCATACTTTTCAAGCGAGGCCCGCTCGACACTCGCCTGCTTGCAGACCTCGAAACTTCTCAATCTGACATACTCGCTCAATCGAATCCGGCTTCCGCGTCGCTTTCGAGCAGACAACTTCGCGTGATTCAGTTCCGCGGCGCGATCCGACGCCGTTGGATCGAACGACTGAAAGCGACCGGCGCGGAGATAATCGGCTACATCCCGAACAACGCATACATAATCCGCGGCTCCGCGCGCCAGCTTGCGCGAGTGGCCGCGATGGACGCAGGCCCACGGGCCGATGACGCGCGACCCGTTCAGTGGATGGGCCGCTTTCACGAGATTTATAAAATCGATCCGTCGCTCGATAAATCGACTAATGCGACCGTTGATGTCGAGATCGAGTTGATCGATTCAGCCCAAGCCGATTCGACTATCGAGCGCATCCGCAGCGTATCCGAAAATATCACGAGGGAGCCGAGGCGATTTCTCAACTACGTGGTTCTTTCCCTAGCCCTGCCCGCTCACAGGCTCGATGAAGTCGCCCGGTTCGATGACGTGCTTTTCATAGCCCCTTCTTCAGACTTCCGCCTTCACGACGAGCGCAGCGCGCAGATAGTCGCGGCCAACCTCGCACCAAACGGATTTGAGCCTGCAGGTCCCGGCTATCTCGACTGGCTTCGCTCGAAGGGGCTTGATGTGCCTTCGGATTTCCTGATCGAATTTACGGACACAGGGCTTGATCGCGAAGAAACCGCCGACTTTCTCGTGCATCCAGATTTCCGCGACGCCGAAGGACGAAGCCGCATCATCTATAACATCAACTACGCGCAGGAACTCAAAGGCGATGTGAAAGGTCACGGCACACTGGTCGCCTCGACTGCCGCCGGACTTGGCTCATCGGACAGAGTCGACCCGTCAGGCTATCGCTATGGCTTGGGAATCGATCCTTACGCCCGCATCGGCGCATCGTGCATTTTCATGCTTAACGGCAGAATTCCTTCTCGCCTCACGTTCACTGCCGTCGCTTCTGCCGCTTATGCAGAGGGCGCGCGCATATCGAATAACAGTTGGGGCAATGGCAGCAACGTCTACGACGCCAGCGCGCAGGAATTCGACGCGCTCACGCGCGACGCTCGTCCTTCATGGGAAGGCAATCAGGAAATGCTGTTCGTTTTTTCGGCAGGCAATGACGGGGCGGGCGGTAAGGTCAGTTCTCCGGGCGCGGCCAAAAATGTATTTTCGGTCGCCGCGAGCGAAAACTACAGACCTGAAGGACAGGATTCATGCAATCTCGACGGCGAGGGCGGAATCGGGCCCGATGGCGCAAACAGCGCGCTCGACATACTCCGTTACTCTTCAGGCGGGCCGACCCTTGACGCTCGCGCAAAACCTGACCTGGCTGCGCCCGGCACTCACATCTATGGCGCTGCGTCTCAGGCTCCTCTCTTCCATGCCACAGGGCTTTGTCCCGGCACGCCGATTTATCAACCTCCGGGCCAGCGTTTTTACACCTGGTCGTCGGGAACGAGCCTCGCTGCTCCGCACATCGCGGGCGCGGCTTCGCTTGCGAGAAAATTTTTCACCACCCGTCGACTTCTCGGCGATGCGCGTCCACCCTCGCCCGCGATGCTCAAAGCATATCTGATAAACTCGGCTACATATCTCACAGGCGAAAATGCGGGCGGCGATCTGCCTGCGCCGCGTCAGGGCTGGGGGCTTGTCGATCTGAGTCGCGCGTTTGACGACACCCCTCGCCGCCTGATCGATCAAACCGAGTTGTTTGTTGAAAGCGGTCAGAGCTTCGAATGGAAAGGCTCGATAGCTGATCGCTCGAAGCCCGTCAGAGTGACGCTCGCTTGGACGGATGCGCCGGGATCGCTTGCAGGCGCGGCTCTGGTCAACGACCTCGATCTGGAAGTCAAAGTCGGAAGCGCGATCATTTATCGCGGCAATATCTTCGCCGGAGACGTTTCGATTGAAGGCGGCGAAGCGGATCGCGTCAACAATGTCGAATCCGTAATTCTGCCTGCCGACTTGATACCTGCCGGGTATCAGGGCAATCTCACTGTCACCGTTCGCGCGGCCAACATAGCGGGAGACGGGGTGCCGGGAGGCGGCAATGATCTGGATCAGGATTTCGCTCTGGTCGTCTATAACATCACTGATCCTTTCGATGAGCCTCCGCCTGAAAAAGTCCCTGTCATCACCTCGGCCACTTACTTCAAAAAGACTCTCACCATAACGGGCAGCAATTTCGGCGACTCGGCGCGCGTCGAGATAAACGGCGAGAGAATCTCTGCATCGTTCACCTTCGACCCTGTGGCGAATTCACTCAGGATCAAAAAGAAATCAAAAAAACTCAAACTCCAATCAGGCGACAATCAGATAGTCGTCATCGACAACAACAATCGCTCAGAACCGTTCACGCTCAGGCTGTGACGGGGAGTGTGGGAGGTATGGCCATGATGGTGACGCGCTTTCGTCAATTGCGTGTTTATCAGTTGGCTTTCGAAACAGCGATGAGGATTTATGAACTATCGAAAGGATGGCCTGAAGAGGAAAAATATTCTTTGACTGATCAGGCTCGGCGAGCTTCGCGTTCTGTTTGCGCCAACATTGCTGAGGCATGGCGCAAGCGGCGTTATGTCGCTCATTTCGTCAGCAAGCTGAGTGACTCAGACAGCGAGGCTGCCGAATCTCAATCCTGGCTTGATTTTGCTTTACGCTGCGGATATATCTCAGAAGAAGACTACAAGGAACTCGATCAGCAATACGAAACGATAAGCGGAGGGCTGGTGAAGATGATGTCCGATCCTGAAAGCTGGTGCGGCCCCTCGCAGGGATGAACCGCGAACGATAATGAAGCAGTTATATCCAACCGCTAAACTCCTTGCGAGGTCACAATCGCAATACCAAAAGCGATAAACTGGGAAGTATGGATAAAGAAAAACTTGATTTGACATTGGTTTTGCTCCAAGCAGTAGCACTGCTTGTTCAGATGGCATCTCTAATTGCGTTAATCATATATGTGAGGAAAACGTCTCAGATGGCATCGGCTACAAATGATATGGCCCAGGCCACAAAAAGATCAGCAGAGACCGCAGAGGAAATGGCATCGGCTTCAAGAAAGTCAGCAGAGGCCGCAGAAAAAACTCTGGAGGAGATAAAGGAAAGCAGAGACCAAGAGGCTGCACCATATGTGGTCGCCTATTTTGATGCGTCTCCCAGTAGTCACTTGATCTATCTTGTGGTCAGAAATATTGGCAAGACCGTTGCCAACAACGTAAAGCTGAGATTTGATCCTCCTTTGCTAAGCGGCAATAACGACATCAAGATCGGAGAAATCCCATTGGTAAAAGAGGGGATAGGATCGATCCCGCCTGGATATGAAATAAGAACCCTTTTAGATAGCGCAATCTCCTACTTTGGCCAAAAGAGCTTGCCTTTGACCTATAACGTGACAATCTCCTACTTTGGCGGACTTCGAAATGAAAGAAGAATCCTTGAACAGGTTTTGGACTTACATGCTCTCGAAGGATTGATACTCGCCCATGACAAGGGCTTACCCGATCTAGTCAAACAAATGGAAAACCTTGTTAAGCATATATCTGATACAAGCAAAGAAACACAAAAAATGGCGAAGAATCTAGAGAATGGTGTTTGGTTGAGGAATCCTGAGCTTTTCTTTAAGACCTCTGAGCGAAGTGATTTGTCCAAATCCCATTTGCTGGCAAAGCTCGCTGAATTCAAGCTGCTTTGGATTTCGGCAAGTAAAGACAGAAGAGATATATTTTCATCTGGATTAGAGAACAAATGCATGCTTATCGGGCAGCAACTCTTGATTATTCTCTCTAACTTTCCCGAAGATTCTAAAGAAGTAAGGGATGCTGTCATTGACATAGTTACAAAGCTATCAAAGTTGGGAGGCATTCAGTTTTATTTAGATGGAGGCAGGTCTGACGAAAAGTTTATTAATCTTGGAGATAGCATAGTCAAACGAATCGAAGCCTTGATAGAGTTAATCAACTCTGAAAACGGCTCTGTCTGAGTTAATGAAGTCATCAAGGGGTTGCTGTACTTTCTCCCCCACTCCCATACTCCCATACTCCCACACTCTCCCCCTCACAGCTTGATGTTGTAATACCTGATCTTGCTGTTGAGGGTCGTGGTGTTCATGCCTAACAGCTTCGCGGCGCGGGATTGATGGCCTCCTGTTATCTCAAGAGCGCGGCGTATCAACTCAATCTGAAAACGATTAACCTCGTCATAAAAAGATATGCCGGGAGAAATATCTATTTGAGAAGTCACTCTCTGGCCTCCTGACTGAGAAGCCGCTCGTTGCGGATTGAGTATCTCTTCGCGCAGGTCTTCGCGGTTGATCGCCGGACCGCCAGTGATGATGACGGCTCGCTCCATTGCGTTTTCCAGTTCGCGCACATTCCCCGGCCAGTGATAGCCTTCGAGCAGTGACAGCACTTCGGGGCTGAGTTGATCCGAAAGGTGCTTGCCGTTTTCAGCCGTATACTTGCGAATGAAATGTTGAGCGAGCGGCAGGATGTCTTCGCGTCGCTCCCTCAAAGGCGGCAGGCTGATCTGAATGACGTTGAGCCGATAGAAGAGGTCTTCGCGGAAAGCTCCCTCATCGACCGCCTGCTTGAGATCGACGTTCGTGGCCGCGATGATTCGAACATCGACCTGACGGCGAGTGGTGTCGCCAAGAGGAGTGAAATCGCGTTCCTGAATCACCCTCAAGAGCTTGGCCTGAGTCTCCATCGAAATCGTGCCGATCTCGTCGAGAAAAATCGATCCGCCGTCAGCCACCTCGAAGTAACCTTTCCTTGCCGCGACCGCTCCGGTGAACGCGCCGCGCAGGTGGCCGAAGAGTTCGGATTCGAGCAACTCGGTGGGAAGATTCGCTGAATTGACCGTGACGAAAGGCTTGTCTGAGCGCGAACTTTGATTATGAATCGCGCGGGCGATGAGTTCCTTGCCCGTTCCCGATTCGCCCGTTATCAGCACGGTCGAGCGCGCGGGCGCGACCTGTTCGACGAAGGCGAGGATTTCAAGCATCTTCTCGCTGCGGGCGATGATCTCTTTGCTCTCGGTGCTGCGCTTGAGCGTCTGTTTCAGAGCGCGACGCTCTTCATCCTTGCGTCGGCGTCGAATGCCTGCGGCGACTAGCGATAGGACTTCCTTGTTATCGAACGGCTTTTTGATTCCGCTGAAAGCTCCGCGCTGCATCGCCGCGATTGCGGTTTCGAAGGTGGCATAGGCGGTTATCATTATGACGACGGCTTCCGAATCGAGTTTGAGAATTTCTTCGAGCGTGCGCAGCCCGCCTATGCCGGGCATCGATACATCGAGCAGAACGAGGTCGAAGGGGCGCTGCTGAAATTTATCGAGTCCCTCTTCGCCTGTGCGGGCAAGCTCTGCCTGATAACCCTCATTAGAGAGCAGGCTTTCAAGCACATCGCGCATAACTTCCTCGTCATCGACGACGAGAATGCTTCCTTTTTTTATCATTATGGTGAAATGCTACCAGCTTGCCAGCACCCGTTCCAGCCCGTTATGGAATGGGAGGGAGTTGAAGCCTCATCATCAGTTTGTTGACGGCTTCGCGCGCTATTTTTCTGGGGACGACGAGTTTGAATCCGCCCGACTCTATGCCCATCTCCGCCGGGATGAGGAAGAAGGCGAAGATGCGGGTGAAGGTATTGACTCTTATCCAGGCTTCGAAATGAAACTGAGGGCCGGATTGCCTTATCTCGAACATCATCGGGGCGACAAGTATCCCGTGACCCTTCTGATAGAGCCGCCCGTTTGCATCGGCTCCTTTCACTTTGTAGCCGTTTTCATTCGCCCACGCATCGATGTGCGGCCAGGGGTCGAAGTTGAGCGTGTAATCTCTGACGGTTCTGCTTCCCATCGCGTCTCCTTTGTTTGATATTTGCAGAGAGCAGGCGAACAACGAATTGCCCGTCGCTTTTTATCATGAAAATTTGTTTCTGTGTAGCAGCGCGAATGCGGTCTTGGGGGCGCACGCATCTTGCGTGCTAGACTTCAAATCAGGAGCCTGTAGAAAACCTTAAAGCCTTGACTCCGCAATCAAGCACACTGGAGTGTGCGCTCCCAGTCTGATCGTCCCTTCACGCATCGATGCCGAGTATAAGGACGGGGATATCGATATCGGCAGCCCCTCTGTTTTCCAGATCCCCTACGAACTGTTCGAAGTAGGAAACGCCGGTTGACATCTCATCCGCAAAAGCTTTTATGGGAACTATCTCGATGCCGCAATCGATATGTCCGAGGTTGCGAAATATGGTCATCTTCGCGCAAGCACTACAAATCTCAAGGACGGGCTTGCCAAACTCAATTTCCACTCCCACCCCTGCTTTTACAAAATCCATTTCGCGGCGACCTTCAAAATCGCCAGAGCGATTCTTGAAGCCTTCTACAAAATATGTGACTGGCAGCTTGCAGCGCAAAGATAATGTTTTCCAACCATGATCTTTGAACTGGCTGGAAAGAGTTCGGTGGATTTGCTTCGGGCTGTATGAGGTTTGCCCGTTGGCTTTTATTTTGAAGTCAGATGCTTTAACCTCGTTTATGATTCTGCGAACTTCTGAAAAAGCGCGAGGGTATGGCTGGGAAATCTGATTGCTGGTTTTGATTGAATATGTGGATGCTACTCTCATGGTTTTGCTCCCTGTGCCTCCTGTCAAATACTCTGTGGGGTCGTGCAGCTAAAGTTTAATGCGTGTATACCATCCGAACACGTCCTTATAATCAAGAAACGTGCAAAGATCTCTCAGGCCGCTCAGACGAAATGTCGGTCGATTCAGTTGTCTTACAAAAAGATCACGGCGAGCATCATTGGCGACTACACTGAAACGCGGTCGCAGTAGTGGAGCCACCAAGTGTACGTCGTTAAAACCTAGTAGCCCTGAGTATATTGGCGTTGAATGCTCAACCTCAAACATCGCTCTTGGCTCGCTCGAACCTCGATTCAGCCATATAACGTCTATTTCCTGTATTACCGCTTCCACTTCCTGAACACCAAGCGGCAGCGCGCTTCTGCATGAAAACGGAGATGACACTGACCAATCAAGTTTGTTGCGGTCGGAAGCCGGAATCCAAATATCGTAGCCTTTTGCGTGGCCTATAGCCCCAAGCAATGTTTGCATCTGGGAATGTGAAAACTCAGGTATGCTCGTCATGCCGGTTGAGCTTATGAGGCTATCCAATTCGCTCCAGCCAAATCTCCCTTCGACATTGAACCTTCCCGCCTGCGCGATATAGAGTTCAGTCGCTCCATCCTGCAAATAGATTTGTATCTTGTATTGACCATCCTTCGCAGGCGATACGGAGTTGAATATTTGTTCATAGTCAGAGAAGCGAATGAACAAAGGCTCTCTCTGATCATCCCATAAGAAGCAGATTGCCGATGGGTGTCCTTCCAACTGTCTCAAATCTTCATCGCGCAAGCCGTAGAAGGTTTTATAGCCTCTGTGGACTCTTGAGTAGCGAATGTAAATTCGCGCCTCATCCTGTCCAATAACGAACAAAGAGAGGCTTGGGCCTGATTTGTGAATGTGTCCGTATCGTTCTTTCAACGAAGCGAGAAAACTTGCTTTGACATCGTTTCCCATAAAAGCCTTTCGCTTCGATCTACGATTTTCAGACTGACATCCGTTCGCTGGCGATTTCATAAGGCCAGAGAAAATCTGTTGTGGCGTCCCGTTTCATTTCAATACCTGACCAGCTTCAATATCGCAGCCGTGATGTCGTCGACCTGCGGGAGAATCTCATCTTCAAGATCAGGTGAGTAAGCGACGAACGTGTCCATCGCCGCGACTCTTCGCACAGGGCCGTCGAGATGATCGAATAATTCATCAGCTATGCGCGCTGCTATCTCTGCCCCGTAGCCCCACGACCGCGTGTCCTCATGCACGACTATCGCTTTGCTGGTCTTCTCGACCGAATGCTTTATCGCCTCCCAGTCATAAGGACTCAGCGTGCGCAGATCGATCACCTCTACCCTCAACCCATGCTCTTCTTCGGCTTTCTTCGCCGCAACTATCGATCTTTGCACAGTCGCCCCATAAGTGATTATGGAAACGTCCTCGCCTTCGCGCACGACTTTAGCCTTGCCGAACGGAATACAAAAATCCGGGCCGGGATACGGAGCTTTGTTGTAGACCTGTCGATAAAGATGCTTGTGTTCGAGAAACAGCACTGGATCGTCGCACCTGATAGCCGTCCTCAAAAGCCCGTTCGCATCCAATGCGTTCGACGGCATCACCACTCTCAGACCCGGCGTGTGTGTAAACAACACTTCGCCGCACTGGCTGTGATAGATCGCCCCGCCAGTCAGATATCCGCCGATGGTTACGCGAATGACCATAGGGCATTTGAAAACATTATTCGAACGCCAGCGAATGAGTGGCGCTTCGTCGCGAAGCTGCATCATCGCTGGCCAGATGTAATCGAAGAACTGAATCTCACACACGGGCTTCAGCCCTCGCGTGGCAAGTCCGATGGCGCGGCCTGTGATGTTGGCTTCGGCAAGAGGAGTGTTGAATACTCGCGCGCTGCCGAATTTCCTTTGCAGGTTATGCGTGACTTTGAACACGCCGCCTTTGCCTTTGACCTCTTCGATATTCTCTTCGCGGCTCACGTCGGCCACGTCTTCGCCGAATACGATTATCGATTCATCTCTCGCCATCTCGTCGTGAAGACAGGCATTGATTAAATCGACAACCGTTTTCTGATCGCCCCCGACGGGCGCGCTCGATTCAGTGTCGAATTCTTTCGATGTCGGATCGATGTCGGGCGAGTAAACGTATAACGAAACGGATTCTTTCGCGGGCTTGGCTGCTGCGATGGCTTCTTCGGCAGCGCGATTGATTTCCTCATCGACCTCTTCGCGCATTCGTTCGATCTCTTTTTCCGTAGCAATTCCTTCTTCGATGAGAAACGCAGCGTAAGTCGCGATAGGATCGCGGCGGGCTTCCGATTCGCGCTCCGCTGGCGGGCGATACAAAATCTCATCATCGGAGAGAGAATGCGAATATGGACGGATGACATGCGCGTGAACGAGCGCCGGCCCCTGCCGCTCGCGGCAATAGGCGACGGCGCGACGGAGGCAGTCGTAACTTGCCAGCGGATCGCAGCCGTCTACTTCTTCTATGTAGAGATTCGGAAAACCGCTGACCATCTTCGATATGCTTCCGCCTGCGGTCTGGACTTCGACTGGTACTGAAATCGCGTAGCCGTTGTCTTCGATCATGTAAAGCACGGGCAGCTTGAGATTGCAGGAGGTGTTGAGCGATTCGAAGAATTCTCCTTCGCTCGTCGTCCCATCGCCCGACGAAACATAAACCACCGCGTCAGCCTCGTAGCCCGCGACGAGACTTGTATCTCCTATGAGTTGAGCGCGATAGTTGGCTTCGGCGCAGCCTACGGCCTGAAGATACTGCGTGCCTGTGGGCGAAGATTGCGTGACGATGTTAAGACGTTTATTTCCCCAGTGGCTCGGCATCTGTCGCCCGCCCGATGAAGGATCCGCTGCCGCGCCTGTCGCCTGCATCAGCATCTCAGCCGCGGTCACGCCAAGCGTGAGGCACAAAGCGCGATCCCGATAATAAGGATAGAACCAGTCATAGGCAGGTTTAAGCGCAAGCCCTGCGGCTACGAGGACGGCCTCGTGTCCCGCGCCTGAAATCTGAAAGTAGATTTTATTCTGCCGCTTGAGTTGAATCTCTTTGTCATCCACGCGCCGCGACATGTACATCAATCGATAAATCCTCCGAATCGTGTCGCGATCCAGCCCGTGATATTTTTCCGTCTGCGGTTGAACGGCCATGTCTCCTCCGGGTAGATGTTAGATGTTAGAGGCTAGACGTTAGTGATGGTGAAAACTATGCTTCTGATCTCTTATCGCTCACAACTTTATTCACCCCGATGCCTCGGTTCAAAACTAACATCTAACATCTGACATTTAACCTCTGCTTTTTATTTTGTGTACTCAACGATGTGACCCGCGACAGCCGACGCGGCGACCGTCAGCGGCGAAGCCAGATACATCTGCCCCGGCCCGCTGCGACCGGGAAAATTGCGGTTCTGCGCGCTGATGACTACCTGCTCTTTGAGCGTGCTGACTCCCGGCCCTGCGTTTATGCACGCGCCACAGCTAGGCTCGATGATGTTCGCGCCCACTTCGTTGAATGTGTCGATGTAGCCCTGCTCTTCGCAATACTTTCTAACTTCCTGCGAGCCGAACTGAATGAAGCAATGCACCGATGGGTGAACCCTCTCGCCGCGAGCGAGCGCATCGCGGAAGACCCGCGCGTACATATCCATGTCTTCCTTCTTGCCCGCAGTGCATGAACCGCCGTAAGCGATATCGATTTTAACTTCCTGTTTCAATTCATCGATGAACATTCCGTTGCCGGGATCGCCCGGTGTGGCGATCATCGGGCGAAGCTCGCTTGCATCGATGTCGATGGTCAATGCGTATTGGGCATCCTCATCGCTTTGCATCCCTTCGCACAAGCGTTCAGCCTCATCGCGCGCGAGTCCCCGCTCGACGAGGAACTCTATGGTTTTTTCATCCGCCGCGACTATGCCCGTGAAAGCTCCGACCTCGGCGGCCATGTTGGTCATCGTCGCGCGCTCATCGATATTGAGATCACGCACAGCCTCGCCCGTGTATTCGACTATCTTGCCTATCGCGTCGCCGTTTCTGACGAAATCCGTGCGCAGTATTGCCAGCATGAAATCTTTCGCGGTGATGTTGTCGGGCCTGCGGCCATTGATTCTCACCCGCACCTGTTCAGGCACCCGCACGCGAACGTCTTTCGTTATCCACGAATTAAAAACGTCAGTCGTGCCGACTCCGAAAGCGACCGCGCCAATCGCGCCTGCGTGAGGCGTGTGAGAATCCGAGCCGATGATGATCTGACCGGGCAGCGCGTAGTCTTGCAGAATCAAACTGTGACAGATCGCTTCCGACCCCTTGCGATCCTTCAACGCGCCGTGAAGCCGTATGCCCTGCTTGAGGGCGAATTCTTCCTGTTTGCGAATCAGGTCGTGCGCCAGATCGAGCAATCCCATCGCCTTTCTTTCGGGCGGCATCACGTCATCGAGAAAAGTCAGATGATCCTGAAAGAAATAAATCGATGACGGATCGTTGACCGGCTCCTCGCCTACCAACTGCTCATAAAAAATCGCCGCCATCGGCGTGACGTATTCATGGCTGAAACGGATATCTGTGCGGACGAATCCCGCATCGCCGGGACGGACGGCTTCGACTCCGATTCGATCTTTCGACAAATCGACGACGAAGTGGCGGGCGAATATTTTTTCCGCAAGCGTCATTGGTCGCCTTTCGGTTTTGATTTCAGGAACCGTGGCCTTGCCCTGAAGACGGGCGACGTTGAACGTGAACAGTCCGCCGTACTCGATTATCTGGCGGGTGATTTCGTCCTCGCCGCGGGTGAATTCTTCGAGCGGTATCTCTTCGCCGCGGGCTATGCGCGGGATGAGATCGAAATCGGTCGAAGTGAGCAAGCCGAGGTTCTGGCAATTCTGTTTGTATATGCGCTCGATGTTTTCAGCGATGACGCAACGAATGCCCGCCGAGATTTCAGCGTAAGGCGATTGCTCGCGGCTCGACCCCTTGCCCCTTCGTTTGCCCGAAACTGAGAGGATGAATCCGCCGTTTTTTACGTCGTTGCGTTTGATTGGAAACTCTTCGCCGCATTTGAGGCCGACGTAGACGAACTGGCCTATCTGCTCGTCGTAGTGATAGCAGATGTAAGCGGGCGTGATTTCATCGGTCGAGATATCGTTTCTGAGCGCGTAGTGAGCGGCAGGGTCGAGGTCTTTGCCTTCGAGTTGCTGACATAAGAGCGCAGCGTCTTCGGTGAGAAAAAGGATTCGTCCCTGGAGTTGAACTTGTGTAGAGCGTTTTTCGATCTTGCGTTCGAGCAGGCTTTTGATCATCCGTTGTACCTCTATATAAAGATGGGGTGAACAAATAAATTACATATTAACCCGAAGGGCTGGATTTTGACAAAAGCGGCGGGCAGCGAGACTCAATAATAAGCGGGATCGTCGCCGTCGGCTTCACGCCCGCGCTTGTCGGCTGCGTGAACGTAATAGTCTGAAGTCATGTAAAAAGATTTTCGTCCTGTGACGGCATAATCGATGGGAGTCGCTACGATTTCAAACCGGCCCTCGCGCAGTCTGACATCGATTAGGTAGCCGCTGTTGTTGCCTTTCTGCTCGACACTCTTTCTATTGATGAGGTCTGCGGCTTCAAGCTCGTCGAGAGTCGCGAAGCGAAGGTTCTTTTCGAAAAACCTCGCCTGACACCAGCCAACCTGTTTGACAGCGGTATAAGCGGCAAATTCATTCCTGGCGATTTGCTCCTGATAAAAGCTCGGAAGCACATCGAAGATGAACCAGAAGCCCGCGATCACGGAAAACGCGCTGAGGGTTATTCCGCCTATCGCCCTTCCTTTTCCGCCATACTCATCGGGCTGGCTGTTGGATTTGACCAGAGCGATCACTCCTAAAATCATGCTGGTGATCGCTCCGACCAGAAAAAGACTGAGCGTGACAAAACTGACCGCGCCGACCGCGAGCGATGCTGTCGCAATCCCCTTGCGAATCGATGATTGAGGAGCAGGCGTATCTTTGAGCAGTTCCACCTTGAAGCCGCAACTCAGACAGAAAGCGGCGTGAGGCGGATTGTGAACCTGACAGCGCGGACAGATCATGAGACCCGCTCCCTGACGGACTTTGTTCCTGTTGCTTACACATCGCCGAGTATCAGTTTGGCGATGGTCTGTAGCTGCATGTTCGAAGTGCCTTCGTAAATTTTGCCGATCTTGGCATCGCGGTAATACTTCTCAACCGGATAATCTCGCGTGTAGCCATAGCCGCCGTAAAGCTCGACGGCCTGAGATGTGACATGCTCGGCGACCTGTGAGGTGAACAGCTTGGCCATGGCCGCTTCCTTGACGAAATCTTCGCCAGCATCTTTGAGTCGCGCGGCGTTGTAGACCATCAATCGCGCCGCTTCGAGTTCAGTGGCGATCTGAGCTATCTGGAACTGCACGCCCTGAAATGATGCGATGGCCTTGCCGAATTGTCTTCGCTCTTTGGTGTAGCCTATAGCGTACTCCAACGCGCCCTGCGAAAGGCCGACCATCTGCGAGCCGATTCCAATGCGCCCTTCGTTCAATGTCTCGATAGCGATCTTGTACCCACGGCCCACTTCGCCCAGCACGTTTTCTTTTTTCACGGCGCAGTCTTCGAGTATCAACTCGCAGGTAGAGCTTGCTCGTATGCCGAGCTTGTGTTCCTTCTTGCCGACGGTGAAGCCGGGGAAGTCACGCCCGACGATGAAAGCGGTGATGCCGCGATAACCTTTTTCGGGCGCGACGTTGGCAAAGACTATGAAGATTCCGGCTTCGGCACCGTTGGTGATCCAAAGCTTGCGACCGTTGACGAGGTAATGATCACCTTTATCTTCTGCGCGGGTGGTGAGCGCGAAGGCATCGCTTCCCGAAGAGGCTTCCGAGAGCGCGTAAGCTCCTACGGTGTCGGCGGCGAGTCGCGTGAGGTATCGTTTCTTCTGCTCTTCACTGGCCCACATCAAAAAGGCGTTGTTGACCAGAGTGTTTTGCACATCTACTATCACGCCTGCTGAAGCGTCAGCGCGCGAGAGTTCCTCGACGGCGATGATCGAATTGAAGAAGCTCCCGCCCTGTCCGCCGTATTCTTCAGGGATGGCAATGCCCATAAGTCCCAACTCGAAGAATTGATGGATGAGGTCTGAAGAGAACTTCGAGGCTTCGTCCATTTCAGAGGCGAGCGGGCGGATTTGTTGTTCGGCGAATTCGCGGACGGACTGACGAAAGAGCGACTCTTCGTCAGTGAGCGTAGTGAGCGCGCGAGGCGCGTCGTGCGCCGCGGATGGTCGTGACATGATGAATACCTCCTATGAATCCGATTTTGAGTAT
>DLHY01000161.1 GCA_002483445.1 Blastocatellia bacterium UBA7656 | reverse complement strand
TCCCTGTTGCAATCCCTGTTGCAGCCCTTGTCGCAATCCCTCCTGTAATCCCTCCTGAACTATCTCTTGATAGATGACCGATTCTTTCATAACGCCCTCCCTGAAAATTCTTCGTATCAATACTTTCTCAAATCTCAGTCCGGCCAACAACTGCGCGCAGCCTGATAACTCCCGCCGTTGCTCCTTCGCCCTAACCTGATTCACTCTTTCAGCCACCTCCGTCAACAGCCCTTCAGCCGATTTCATCCGCCCCAGCACCGCCAGTGGCATCAGCCCTTCCCGTTTCAATAACTCTTCCGGCTCCTGTTCCCACATCCGCACCACGTCATAACGGTGACTCGTTCTCTCGGCTCGGAATTCGTCCGGCACCTCCACCTTCGTCGGCTTGAGAAGAATGAGCGCCTGATGAACAGGCATACGGTAAAGGCGATACAGCCTCACCCAGTAGTCCAACATCCGCAGTGGCAGAGGCGGATCGCTTATGGCTTCGACCTGGAATTCAAGGTGCAGTATCAGCCCTTCGCCTCTGAGCAGCATCACCGAATCGGCTCGGATAGGCTCGCTGCTCAACTCGGTTTTCAGAACTTCAACCGATTTGAGCCTGCGACCGAGCGCCCAGGCCGCAAACTGATCGGGATATCTTTCAGCCAGATACTTGCAAAGATTGTCTGTGCTGGCAAATCGCTTCCTTGCTGTTTGCGCCTTGTCTCCAGCCTTGTCTTCCTTTTGCGCCAATTCTGCCTCGCCTGTTGATCAATTGCTGCAAGCATCACTCCACCGTGACGGACTTGGCCAGATTGCGCGGCTGATCGACATCGCACCCCCGCCGCACGCCTATGTGATAAGCCAGTAGTTGCAAAGGCACAACCGACAATATGGGCGAGATCAGATCGCTGGCCTGCGGTATCTCGATTATGTGGTCGGCTATCTGTCGCGCTTCGGTGTCGCCTTCCGTCACTACTGCGATCACTTTGCCGTCGCGCGATTTCACCTCGACCATATTCGAAAGGGTCTTTTCATAACGCAGACGCGAACTCTCGCTCCCCTCATCGCGAGTGGCGATAACGACAACGGGCAGGTCTTCATCGATAAGCGCGTTCGGCCCGTGCTTCATCTCGCCCGCAGGATAGCCCTCGGCGTGAATGTAAGAAATTTCCTTGAGCTTCAAAGCGCCTTCGAGCGCGACCGGAAAATTGATGCCGCGACCCAGATATAAAAAATCCTGTGCGCGATGAAACTCGCGCGAAAGCTTTTCTATCTGATCATCGCACGCGAGAAGCGTCTCCATCTTCACGGGCAGGCTGTTTAATGCATGAACGTGCGCAAACGAATCATCTCCATTGATCTTTCCGCGCTGCTGCGCCATGTGTAACGCCAGCAGGTAGAGGACGACCATCTGAGATGTGAATGCCTTCGTAGATGCCACGCCTATCTCCGGCCCTGCGTGAGTGAGGATCGTTCCGTGCGATTCGCGCGTGAGCATCGACCCCCGGACATTGCAAATCGAGAGTATCTTTGCGCCCGAACGCAGCGATTCGCGCACAGCGGCTATTGTGTCAGCAGTTTCGCCCGATTGCGAGATTGCGACTATCAATGTCCGGTCGTCGAGTATCGGAGCGCGATAGCGAAACTCCGAAGCGTAATCGACTTCTACGGGGATGCGCGCCAACTCTTCGAGCATGTACTTACCGGCCATCGCCGCGTGCAGGCTCGTGCCGCAGGCTATCGCCTTGACGGAAGTGAAGTTGCGGAAGTCGGCTTCAGAGATGTCCATCTCGTCGAGATAAACTTTCCCCGTAGTGGGCGAGATGCGGCCCAAGATGGTGTCGCGGACGGCGCGCGGTTGCTCATAGATTTCCTTGAGCATGTAATGTTTGAACCCGCCCTTTTCGGCCATGATCGGATCCCACGTTATTCGCTGCACATCGGGAGTGACGGTGTTCGCTTCGAAGTCCGTAACAGAGACTCCCTCGCGCGTAAGCACGGCTATTTCACCATCGCCGAGGAAGAAAACATCCCGCGTGTGATAAAGCACAGGCGGAACGTCCGAGGCGACGAAGTATTCGTTCTGACCAAGCCCTATCACTATTGGCGGCCCCTGTCGGACGGCCACGATTTTTTCAGGCTCGGCGGAAGACATGATCGCCAGCGCATAGATGCCGCGAAGCTCGCCTACCGTTCGGCCCACCGCCGCTTCGAGATTTTCCGCGCCCTCGTCGAGGTACTTTTCTATCAGGTGAGCGATGACTTCGGTGTCGGTGTCAGTGATGAATTTGTGGCCCTCCGCTTGAAGGCGGCCTTTGAGCGTGAGGAAATTCTCGATGATGCCGTTATGAACGACGACCACGCGGCCCGTGCAATCGCGATGAGGATGCGCATTTTCTTCCGTGGGCCTGCCGTGCGTGGCCCATCGCGTGTGGCCTATGCCATAGCTGCCGTCGAGCGGCTTGAGGCGTATGGCTTCTTCGAGATTGCGAAGCTTACCCGACGCGCGACGAATCGAGAGAGCGCCCTGTTCATCGACGACGGCTATACCTGCCGAATCGTATCCGCGATATTCGAGCTTGCGCAGCCCGTCGAGTATCACACTGACTACCTGTTTGTCTCCAACGTAACCGACTATTCCGCACATTGTCTTAACTCCTCAGCAGAAGATGTCAGATGTCAGATGTTAGTGAAGAAGGGCTGCGCTTGATTGGCTCTGTAGCCCTCCTTCTTTTGAATTCCCTCAAGGTGGCGTCTCGGACAACATCAACATTTCTTCTACTAACATCTGACATCTGACATCTGACATCTACTTCTTTCACTTCAATTTCTTTTTCACCACGGCGGGGACGCCTGCCGCGAGCGAATCTTCCGGTATGTCTTTCGTCACGACTGATCCCGCACCCGTGACCGATCCGCGTCCGACTCTTACGGGGGCGACGAGCATCGTATCGCTGCCGATCTTTACATCATCTTCGATGACGGTTTCATGTTTGCTCACCCCGTCATAATTACAGGTGACGGTTCCCGCGCCTATGTTCACACGGTCGCCCAAAGTCGCGTCGCCGAGATAGGTCAGGTGCGAGGCTTTCGTGCCGCGACCTATGCGTGATTTTTTCACTTCCACAAAGTTGCCGATGACGCCTTTTTCCCCAATCTCGGCGTGCATTCTCAAGCGCGCAAACGGGCCTATGCTCGCGCCGCTTCCGATCCGGCTGTCTTCGATCACCGAAGAATTTTTGATCGTCACACGGTCGCCTGCCTCCGAGTTTTTTATGCGAGTCCACGACTCAATAACGCACTCCGACCCTATGCGGGTTGCGCCTTCGATGATGACCTGCGGATGAATTACAGTGTCCTGTCCTATCTTCACGCTTTCGTGAATCCATGTGGTCGCAGGATCGATGATGGTGACGCCTGAAAGCATCAGTTCGCGCAGCTTCGCCTGCCTTATTTTGTTTTCAATCTCGGCAAGCTCGATCCGGTCGTTTATGCCGCGGACTTCTTCGGAATCTTTTTGAATGAAAATTCCGACGCGCCTGCCGCGAGATGACATCACCTGCGGAACGTCCGTGAGGTAATACTCGCCCTGCGCGTTGTCAGCAGTCAGATGATCGAGCGCATCGAGAAGGGCGGCAGTCTCGAAGCAATAAATGCTCACGCCGACTTCGCGTATCTCCATCTCTTCTGCCGAAGCGTCTTTCTGCTCAACTATGCGAAGGAAGCGTTGTTCTCGGTCGCGAACTATTCTGCCATAGCCGTGCGGGTCGTCGAGCAGAGTCGTCATAACTGTCGCATCATTTTTTTCTGAAGAGTGAGTTTGAGCGAGACTGACAAGGGTTTCGGTTTTTATCATAGGCCCGTCGCCCGCAAGCACGATGATCGCCCCCCGACGCGAGGCGAGAATTTCGCGCGCTGCCATCACTGCATGGCCCGTGCCTCGCTGCTCTCGTTGAAGCGCGAAGAGAAGTTCTGTCGATCCGACTCCGCTGCGTTCGGCCTCGTCGCGCACGGCTCGTTCCACTTCATCGGCCTGATGCCCGACTATGGTGATTATCGATGCGGGCCTAAGACCAAGGGCCGCGCTGAGTGTGTGAGCGATGAGGGGACGACCTGAGAGATGATGCAGCACCTTCGCGCGACGGGATTTCATCCGAGTGCCAAGTCCGGCTGCCATTATCAAAACGTCTGTCATTGAGCTTCTCTCCCGAAATCGTGGCGCAAGCCGTCAGCTTGCGTAGCTCCAAATTTCATGCTTTCAGGGCGCGCAATCCGAAAGATTGCGCCACCAGACTCCCTTTCCCATGACGTTAGAAGAATTATCTATGAGGGAGTTTCTCACCAGGCAAAACCTTCCTGCTGACAAGCTATATTATCACAGCCGCTTTTAGATGCCAGCCTTCGTTATCAGGAGGTGTGAGAGGAATTTTTTGGAAAGATGCTCATCGTTTGCGTTGCGGCTGATCCGGGAATTATCGCCGCCCGCATTTCGTCGGAAGCCTTGAACAATCGACTTCGAGCTATCAGGAGCGTGCAAAGAGTGACGGCTATGGTTGCCGCGATTCCGCCTTCAGGGCCGTAGCTGCCGCCCGAAACCCACACCGGAGCGAGACCTTCCCCATCAAGCCACGCCATGTTTTTGTAGTCTACGATTCCGCTTACGGGCAGGCCGAAGACTATGACCATCACGAGATTCCACGAATGATGAAGCGCGGTCGCAAGCCATAGGCTGCGAGTCTTCAGGTATGCCACTCCCAGCCATACGCCTGCAAGCGCGGTGTTGACGGTCGACAGTATAGAAGAGCCTGTGTTTGCAAGATGCAGCGCAGCGAACACAACGGACGTTATGGCGACGGCTGCTACAGGCCCCGCATCGCGTATCAATGCCTGAAACGCGAATCCCCGCACGAAGACTTCTTCGAATGCGGCAGCGATGAGCAAAACGACGAACAGGATAAAAAAATCCCGCGCCGCCGTCGCCACAGCGATCTGACGAAGACTGAAATTCATCGCGCCCACTGCCGCGGCGAGGCCGACCGCGAGCGCAATCGTCAAGGCTCCCAACGCCCAGCCCAACGCGAAATCACGCGACCAGCCGTCGTGGAGCTTGTAGCCTGTCGATGCCAGAGTGCGACGCTCGATCATCCTTGCGCAGAGAACCGACGCAATGATTGCCGAGATCAAAAGCAACGAACGCTCAACAGTGATCGCTATGAGGTTGCTGCTCGAAGAATCGGTTTCCGAAGGAACCGGAAGGTCGCCCGACTGAGTGATTATCTCCCGCAGCGTTTGAGTCAAAGCGACGAGCAGGGAAGCGATGAGGAAGAATGAAATGTAAAAGGCGAGTACGCGCCACACGCATCGCCACTCGCCTTCCTTGTTGATTAAAACATTGCTTGCCAGCGCCGAAGCGTCATTCATCACGCGCGACTCTAGCGACCTCGAAGTTGAAGTGTCAAGCGCTACATCGCATAGCCGAGTTTTTTCATCAGTTTGTTCTTGAGTGACTTTGCCTTCTCGAAAACCATATCGGCTTTTTCCCTCACGCGCTCAAGTTCGAACGTATGCCAGTCGGTTCTAACTTCCTTCACAAGCGCGAGGATGGTTTTCATCTCGTCCGCCTCGATCATTAGATCGATGTTTCTTTTCCGCCCGTCTTCGATAAGCATACTGACCCAGTCAACCATGTAATCATTGCGCTTTATCGCTTCCAGCGAGGTTTTGGCTCTTTGCGATATATCCGCTCTTCGCGGGATCAGGCCGTTGATCGTGTTATGGCAGTGATCGCAAAGTCGCGAGAGTTCTTCGGAAGAATAAATCACCGCCGAAGCCATATGCGTGTGGCAGGTGTTGCACGCAGGCCCCATCCCTGCGGATTTGAGCCGCTGATAGTGCGCGCTTTCAACGAAAGACGCAACCACCGCTTTATGACAGGAGCCGCAGGTGTCCGCAAGATTCCATTGATGCAGCCTGCTCTTCAAATCCGACGCGGGTAAAACGCCGATGTGCGCCTTTTCCTTTTTCTGCGCCGCAGGGTCGCCGCCGTGGCACTTCTCGCACCCAACACCGCCTTTGCGATGAACCGAAGCGCGCCAGTCCATATACCTGTTACTCAAATCGATGGGCTCGATTCCTGCGTGACACGATACGCAGTTGTTCTTTGTGTAGACGGACATATCTTCCTGAAGCGAAGCGTCAGCCGAGAGCATCGCGCCTGCGAGGGCGAGAAAGAGCGCGAGGCAAAGTTTCTTAGTCATGATTTTTCTCCATGACCTGCGAGGAAAGTATTACGAGGAAGGCGGCTCAACTTCGTGAAACGGGAAAATTATATCACGAAAGGACAGGAGGCGGATCGACATCTCCGCCAGTGACGCCCTCGATCAGAGTTACGCCACTGGCGGATGGAAATCAGGATTGAGGTTCCACTTGAATCGCGGCTTTCGGAGCCTCGACTGCAGTGAGCCAGCCGAAGGTGTCTTCGCTCTCTCCGGTGATGATGTCGAAGAATTTCTTTTGAATCAGTTCAGTGACGGGGCCGCGACGGCCTTCGCCGACCGTGATCCTGTCAACTGAGCGGATAGGCGTGATCTCGGCGGCTGTTCCCGTGAAGAACACTTCGTCAGCGATGTAGAGCATCTCTCGCGGGATGGCTCGCTCCAAAACAGGAATGTCGAGCGACTGGCAAAGCCTTATGACCGAATCGCGGGTGATGCCGGGAAGGATGGTCGAATACAACGGCGGCGTGTAAACGGTTCCGCCTTTGACCAGAAAAACGTTTTCGCCCGACCCTTCGCTGATGTACCCCTGCGCGTCGAGGGCTATGCCTTCGACAAATCCGTTGACTTTGGCTTCCATCTTGATGAGTTGCGAGTTCATATAATTCGCGCCCGCTTTTGCCATCGAAGGCATGGTGTTGGGCGCGATGCGAGTCCAGCTTGAAACGCAGACATCTACGCCCTGTTCCAAAGCTTCAGCTCCGAGGTACTTGCCCCAGACCCACGCGCAGATGAAGACATCGATAGGCGCGGGGAATGGATCGACTCCGAAATGGCCGTAGCCGCGAAAGATCAGAGGTCGCAGGTAGCACTCCTTGAAATTGTTGGAGGTGACGAGTTGTTTGCAGGCTTCCTTGATATCGCTTGCGGAGTAGGGAACGGGCATTCGATAGATGTGGGCTGAATTCATCAACCGCTCGATATGCTCGTCGAGTCGGAAGATGGCAGACCCGCGTTTGGTGTCATAGCATCGAATTCCCTCGAAGACCGATGAGCCGTAGTTGACCACGTGAGACATCACGTGAATGGTGGCTTTTTCCCACGGAACCAACTCGCCGTTGCGCCAGATATACGCCCCGTGCTCCTGCTGTGTCATAAGCTTTCCTCCTGTTTTAATTTGCCCGCCGGTTTATCATAAAGCCGTCGCTTGGATGAGTCGATGTAAAAGGCGGATGCCCTGATGCTCTGAGTGGCCGAACTGTGAAACGATGCGAGTAACAAGCGACATAATAAGTACGGGCGAGCGAGCCGGTCAAGCAGAAGATTGAAACGCAAGAGAATCGCAAGTTTCTCATTTCGCGGCTATGTCGAGGAATTCTTCTGTGAGTGGATTCGCAATGTATTATAGCGAGTTGCAGTTGGATGAATAGGATGAATACAAGGAGTATAAGCTCGGCCTTCTCATTAACACCGCGATTGATCGCGGTGAAAAGCGAGAGACAGAATCGGAAACTGTTTTAACAGTTTTTCTGCCCGCGCAGATGTCAATCTCGATAACAACTGCGCGCTTGATGATCAGCCAAAGAATCAAAGAGCGGTGGAAGGAAACTGTTAAAACAGTTATTTGTCATCAGGGCGATGTCTTGCACCGCGATCAATCGCGGTGTTAATGAGAGGGTTCCCTGTTCACGCATCTGAATGCCGCTATAATGGCTGGAATCAGCTTGTGAGATATCATAATCGGCGATCAATTCGATCACGGCTTCTCGAATATGAGAAAGTACATCTTCTTGCCATACTCAGCGTCATAGAATCCCGGTCTGCTCTCTTTGAAGACGAACCCGTGTCGGGTGATTTCTTCGCGCACTAGATCGGCAGGGATCGAGTGCAGTCTGTGATACTCGGTTCGAGGTCTGTCACTCGGCGCTTCCGCATCGATGATCGCCAGCCGCCCGCCCTGTTTCAGCGCGCGAAAGACCGCCTGCATAATCCGGTCATAATCGCGGAACTCGTGATAAGTATCAACGATCAGAACCACGTCGAGATCAAGCGGCAGGCGCGGGTCGGCGCTCTCTCCAAGAACTGGTTCCACCTGCGAAAGCTTTTCGCGCTCCTTGCGCTCGCGCACTTTATTGATCGCCTTTTGATCGATGTCTTCCGCGTAGACCTTTCCTTCAGCGCCCACGCGCGCAGCCAGATGAAAAGTGAAATAACCGAAGCCGCAGCCGATATCGGCCACGCGATGGCCCGACTTCACCCCCAATGCGTCCATAACTTCAACGGGCCTTTGCCACTCATCGCGGTTGAGCTTGCGGCCCGGTTCCTGCAAGCGACTGACATCCGAAGCCGTAGAAAATGATGCGCTGATGCACATCAGAAAGAGCGTGGCGAGAATCGTTTTGTGAAACTTCATTTTGCATACCTCACTTGCGAACGCGCTTGAACGAGAAGTGTACCGATGGCGACGAGCCGTCGGGACGCCTGAAGTCGACGCCTCCTAATCGCATCTTTCCTGTGAGCGTGTCGCCTTTGAGCGCGCCTTCGAAGAGCAGAACGCCGCGCGGACGCATACCGTTCATATAACCCCACGTCATTCCCTGTGGCGTGATTTTAAGACACTCCCATCGCATCACCAGTTTGCCGCCATCAAATATGGTTTCTCCCACAACACGCCCGTCGACGATTTTGATTCGCAACGTGATTCTATTCGAACGGGGCTGGTCAGGATTCGACCACTCATCTCCGACCCACTCGCCTATGTAGTCGCGCGCTTCCTCCGGCGTCGCAAACGGCATCGATAGCAATCCTTCAACCGTCTCTGTCGGCGGCGGGCGACGCTCGACATCGGCAATCTGGGCAAGCAGTCTGGCGCTGTCTGCCGGTGCGCCGTACCCGGACGCGAGCATGTTGTAAGCCTCCCTCGCCGCCTTGCCGCGCCCCTCCATCAGAAGATCCTCGACAACGATTCGAAGCAACTTTCTAGGCGGAATCACCGTGTCGCCCAGTGATGCGCTGACTTTCGCGTAGTAAGGCAGGATGCTCGTCGTTGGCGCTTTCGGGGCGGCAAGCATCGAGTAGTCGCTGAACACTTCTCGCAGTCCGATGTACGCGCCAATCATCTGTATCGACTCGTGAGATTCCTTCGAGAACCGTTCACGATAGAGTTTCCACGATGAGGGCGCAGCCGCGATGAGCGTTTTCCACACCTCGTCCGGCCAGCCGAATCTTGCTTCGAGCGAGACATACCTCACAGGCACCAGAGGCGCAGCCGCCCGCGCCGTCAGCTTCTTCGCAAGCCAGTTGTCGCCGAGATGAATGGGAGCATCGAGAGAAACGACTGCGCGATAGGTCGAGCGCGTGGCTGCAACATAAGTCGCGAGAATGCCGCCGGACGAGACGCCGACGAACGTTCGCGGTGCAGCGGTGCGAAACTGGCGGTCGATTGCCGGAAGCAATTCTTTCTCGATGAAATCCAGAAACAGGTCGCCGCCTTCGTTGATGCCGCTGCCGCTCACGGAGAGTCCGGGCGGTGTGAGGTCGTAGACTCGCTTCTTGTTCGACGCCATCCAATCCGCCGCGCCGACATTCTCGATGCCGACTATCACCGATTCGGGAATTTGCCCATTGCGTGTAAGCTCGTCGCTCACAGCCGCCACCGTCGCTATGAGGTATTCGCCATCAACGACAACCGTGACGGGATAGCGCCGATCAGCCGCGCTTTGCGAATAAGAAGCAGGCAACACGACGAGTAGGCGGCGCGTTTCCTTGAGGATCGCCGAGGCGATCTGGAACGACTGCGCATCGCTGCCGCGCGAGGCCGCAACCGCGCGGCCCTCTTCGGCGACCAGTGAGGGCGGCTGTTGAGCCTGAGCCGACCGGGCGAGAGAATCGCTAACGCCTGCAAGCGCCAGCAATGCAAAAAAACATGCCAGTGATTTCATACATCCCCTTCGAAATGGTGGCGCAAGACGAGCTTGCGCAGTTTCAGATGTTGTACTTTCAGTGCGCGCAATCGCTCATTGAGAGAATAAAGTCGATTCTATCAATCGGACACGTTGAAGGGATGGAATGGATTTGATGAGGGATGAACAGGACGCGCGGCGGGAAGTCAATCTTCTGATTGATGAAGGATCGCGCGAAGTTTGCTGCTGTGTGTGCGGCTCGTCGTGAGCTTCGCGCCGTCGGCCATCGTTACGACATACTCGCCGTGAAAGTGCGGCTCGACCGACGCGATGCGCTCGACGTTGATTATGGCCGAGCGATGCAGGCGGACGAAAACTTCCGGGTTGAGACGCGCTTCTATCGATTTCAAAGTTTCTCTGACCAGATGCTCTTTTCCCGACACATGAAGCCGAGCGTAATTGGCAGCCGAATCGATCCAATCGACATCCGAGGCGCGCACGAAATAAAGTTTCGACTGATTGCGAACGACGAAGCGCGAAGTGTATCCGCGCTCAAGTTGCAATCTTTCGATGAAGTCCCTCAGCGTTTTGTCCGATTCTTTTTTTTCCCTCCAACTGAGTCGATCAATCGCTCGGCTGACGGCTTTTTCAAATCGCGCCGGGTTTATCGGCTTGAGCAGATAATCAATCGCGTTGACCTCGAATGCGCGGATTGCGTATTCGTCGAAAGCAGTGATGAAGATGATCGCGGGCAGATGCTCGTCATCGATTGATGCAATCACTTCGAAGCCATCCATTTCGGGCATCTGGATATCGAGAAACACAAGATCGGGGCGTTCGTCGAGCAGGGCGACGACGGCTTCTCTTCCGTCTTTGCATTCACGGATGATTTCGATATCGCCGCGCTCTTCGATCAATGATCGAATGCGCTCGCGCGCCAGCGGTTCGTCATCGACGATGATCGCCGAGGTCATGCGTCCTCCTGCATTTTTCGGTAAGGGATGATCAGCAGCACCAGAAGCCCGCCTTCGGGAGAGCTTTCAAGCGTGAGGAGGTGTCGGTCTCCATAAAGCTGCTGGAGACGTTCTCTCGTGTTCGTCAGCCCCACGCCCTCGCGCGGAAATGCGCGCTTTGCGTCCAGCCCCGGCCCGTCATCGCTGACCGACAGATGCAATTCATCTCCGCTCCTTCGAGCGACGACTTCGATGCGACCGGCCCCGGCGCGGCGGGCGATGCCATGCTCCAAAGCGTTTTCGACAAGCGGTTGAAGTATGAAGAAAGGAACCCGCGCATCTTCGACTTCAGGCGATATGCTCGCGTCGAAAGCGAGTCGGTCTTTGAATCGCTCGCAGGAAATATCTATGTAGTATTTCAACACCTCCATCTCTTCACGGAGTGTGACCTCCTGCCGGTCGCCGCGTCGGAGAGTCTGACGCAGCAGATCGCTCAGGCCCGAAAGCATCGCGTCGGCGGCGCGGACATCTCTGTGCATCAGTGTCGATATTCCCTGAAGCGTGTTGAAGAGAAAATGCGGGCGCAGTTGAGCAGTCAGAGATTCCAGTCGCGATTGTGCGAGTTTTGTCTCAAGGCGCAGAGCTTCCAGTTCGCGTTCTCTGTAGCGGCGATAAAACTCTATGGCGTGAATGAGGGCTATCATCGCCGCGAAGGGAAGGCTCTCGGTGAGAAATCGAATGGCGATAAAATATTTCAAGTCTGGATTGATCTGCGGCGGCGGCGCGAACAGGCGATAATAAATCAGGCTGGTGATCGTGAGGATCAACGCCGTGACGAAGAAGTGCAGCGCGAGACTCTTAGGCCAACGCTTTCGGTCTATGGGATAACGGCGCGCGAGCCAGAAATAGAGAGGACTCGACAGCGCGCAGGCATACCAGGTGAGCGACCCTATGCCGATGAGTCCGAGAAAATCGCCTCGCGGAGGGCCGCCGACAGGAGTGCGCCTGCGGACTGGAAGATTCGAGAGGAGGTAGCCGATCACAGTTCCTGAAGCGAGCATCACTGCGCCGAAAATAATTTGCCGCGCAATGGGGCCAAAGGTGGAGCGATCTTCGTCGGAGCGATCTTTTGCCTGCTCTTTTTTTTGGGCGTCAATGACGGGTCGGCTTTCTGTCTCCGCGCTCATACGGGGATGGTACAACAGAGTGATTTGATACGGACAGCGATCCGAACAGTTATGTCTAAAGCGCCGATTTCAAAAAACGCAGCACCCGGGGCCAGGAATCAGCCTGCGCTTTGGCATTTGCTGCTGGTGTCCCTCCCAGAGTGAGCCTTCCGCCGCCCATTGAACGCGTCGTCGGCCAGTAGCGGCTGCCTATGGCGTGTCCTGCTGATTCGTATGAAAGATGTTCATATCTGTATTTGTGTTTGTGTTTCTTCAGTCTCGCCATAGCCATATCGGCCATTGCAGGAGAGGGCCATAGCTGATCGTCCTTGCCCGAAATCAAAAGTACCGGCCCGTTGATTCTTTCAACCGGTATCGCAGCTTTTTCTACCGCTTCCTTGTTATTGAGGCCGGAGATGTATAGCTGCCCTATAGTGAATGGTTTGTCAGAGCCGCCTGAAGGAACTGATCCATAAGGGACGTAAGGTAAAGGCTTGCCTCGAAAAGTCCACGACGATCCCTGTCCGCCGATGCCTGCCCACACAACACTGCTTGGAACATAAGCCACCACAGCTTTCAGTTGCGGAAAGTGGGATGCGACGAGCAGCGCAAGCTCTCCGCCCTTTGAACCGCCTAGAACTCCGAGCTTGGCTCGATCCACAGTGTTTCTTTTTCCCATCCATTGAATAGCTTTTTCAAGGTAATCAAGCGGGACTTCGACGAGGTTTTTGGGCAAGCCCTCAAGGTTGAAGTAAGCGACCGCCAGCGCAGCATAGCCATGCGAAGCAAGTAATGCAGCATTTGATTCCGCGCTGCTTATGCCGCCTTCTGATCCTCCCAAAACGATCAATCCCGGATGTGGCCCGCCCTTTTCCGGTTCGTAAAGTCTTGCAGCCAGCCCATCGTCGAACACGCCTGTGACTCTGACTCCTTCGGCCACCAACAGCCGCGACAGGTCTGCCGATGCGACAGTTTTGCCTTCGATTTCAATCTCGAACCTCATAACAACAGGAGCAAGTGGCGGGCGGGCTTCACTATTAGCTACCTGGCCTCTTGAAATTATTTCCATAGACCAGAAGAGGCCCATTAGATGATCCGACAAAGTAAAAA